>WVYX01000055.1:14610-20785 GCA_011772755.1 Gemmatimonadales bacterium | reverse complement strand
GCCTCTGATCCCGAGTCGGCGGAAAAGGCGTTGGGGCTGGTGAAGGCCGAGTTCGACGTGCCCACGCCGACGGTGGACAGCGAGAGCATCTTCGACCACCTGGTCGAGGCCGCTCCCTCACCCCAGACACGGGAGCAGGGGGGCGATCTGGACGCGGGCCGTCGTCTGTCCTCGCAGACGTTCGACCTGACCTACTACAACAGCTACGTCGCTCACGCTCCGATAGAGCCGCACACGGCCGTGGCCGAGGTCAAGGAAGGAAAGGCAACTGTGTGGTCGTCCACCCAGGCTCCCTTCAGCCAGCAGACGACGATCGCCCGTGCGATAGGCTTCAGCCCCGAAAACGTCAGGGTGATCACGCCCTACGTGGGGGGCGGGTTCGGTGGCAAGGTACCGGGGCAGCAGGCCGTCGAGGCCGCACGGCTTGCGAAGATCACCGGCAGGCCCGTGCAGGTCTGCTGGACTCGGGCCGAAGAGTTCTTCTACGACACCTTCCGGCCCGCGGCGGTTGTGAAGCTCCAGTCGGGAATCGATGGGGACGGGAAGATCACCCTGTGGGACTACCAGGTCTATGGAGCCGGATCCCGGGGCTCCGATGTCTTCTACGATATCCCGCACCGGGGTGTCAGGGTGTACGGCGAGTGGCGTGGGGCTCCGGACGGGTACCACCCCTTCGCCGTCGGGGCGTGGCGCGCGCCGGCGGCGAACACCAACCGGTTCGCCGCCGAGCAGCAGATCGACATCATGGCGGCGGCAGCCGGGATCGACCCGCTGGAGTTCCGGCTGAGAAACACCAAGGACGAGCGGATGGTGCGGGTGCTCCGGGCGGTGGGGGATGCCTACGGTTGGCAACCGGCTGCCACCCCCCGAAAGAACGGCACCGGCCGCGGCCTGGCCTGCGGGATCGACGCCGAGACCTATGTGGCGCTGGTGGCCGATGTCACCGTGGACTCCGCGACGGGCAGGGTAAGAGTGGACCGTGTGGTCTGCGCCCAGGAAATGGGATACGTGGTCAACCCGGACGGTGCCCGGATGCAGGTGGAGGGGTGCATAACCATGGGGCTGGGCTACGTGTTCAGCGAGGAGATCCGGTTCGAGGGCGGCAAGATCCTGGATTCCAACTTCGACAGCTACGAGCTACCCCGGTTCTCCTGGGTGCCGAAGATCGAGACCGTGCTCGTCTCCAACGATGGCCTCTCACCGAAGGGTGGGGGCGAGCCTGGCATTGTAAACGTGGGTGCGGTGATCGCGAACGCGGTGTTCGACGCCACCGGCGCCCGCGTGCGTCGCCTGCCGATGACGCCCGAGCGGGTGCTGGCGGAGATCAGGAAGGTCTGAGGGCAGGGGAGAAAGCAGCGACGCGTCTGCCGGCGACTCGTGCTCGCCGTCGCCCCTCAGAACTCCAGGTTGAGCGTGTGCGAGTACTTCACCACCAGGGTGCGCTCATCCACGGCAGGGAGCGTGGGCACGTCACGGAACCGGTCGGTGTTGCGTCCCTCGTTGTACACCAGGTAGAGGTCCACCCCTTCGCGGGGGTTGTAGCGCACCCGGAAGTTCCCGATCACAACGTCGGCAGCCGAGTTGTACTGAGCGAACGCAGTGGCGGTGAGTGCACTCGTTAGCATGAGGCGCGTACGGAATCGCACGATCTGCGCCGTGAACCGCTCGCTGCGGTCGGGGAACCGCACGATGTCGAGCCCCCAGCTCCCACTAATCTGGAGGTGGCGAGAGGCGTTCCACGTCGGCGATATGCCGCCCGAGACACGCCAGCCGTCGTAGAACTGCCCGGCGGAGATGCTGAGAGATGTGCGCAGCAGGTTCGCGGTTGGCGGACCGTAGCCCACGGCGCCGCTCATGAAGGTGTAGGTGCCGGCGGGCACGCCCGCGCTGTCGGAGATCGAGAATTCCTCGTCGAGGTTCTCGTAGATGACGGCCCCCTCGAACCAGAGCGTGTGACCGGCTTTCGTCTCGAATTCCCACGCCGGCTGGATCTCGACCGTCTCGATGAGGTCGAGGTCGTTGCGGCGGATGAGGGATGCCGCGACGCCGAGATTATGCCGCAGCAGGACCGACTCGGGGCCCGGGCGCCACCCGTAGGCAATGCGGTTGGAGCTGTGGAGGAAATCCGACCGCCTGAGGAACCCCATCTCCGGGTTGAACGCCGCCCCTGCCCGAGAGGCCGACGCGCTGTAGGTCAGCCCGTCGATCCCGCGTCGTTCCCACATGACGCGCACGAAGCCGCGGTCGAGAAGCTCCCCAGCCTCGGGTTCGTCGTCGTCGAAGGTCTGGGACCAGTTGAGGGTCACGTAGTCCTGCCCGAACACGCGAATGATCCCGTCCACCCCGTAGGCGACGTTGTAGCTCCCGTCAGCGGCGATGCGGCTCGTGAGGATGCCGCCCAGGGTGGAGTTCACGTTGAACACTCGGCGGCGCAACCGAAGCACGCCGAAGTTCTCGGACCGGAGCGCCGCAGGGGCGTCAGTGTGCAGGTCGAGGAACCCCAAGTCCCACGAACCGACCCGTCCGACGACACGCGCGCCACCGTAGATCCGCAGTTGGCGGCGGTCCTCGTCGAGGCCGATCGCGCGGGAGTAGAACAACCGGTCGAACCCGCCGAGTGAGTACTCGAAGATGCTCGCCCGCTCCTGGAAGAACAGGCGCTTCTCGGGGAAGAACAGCGAGAACCGGGTCAGGTTCACCTGCTGGTCGTCCGCCTCGACCTGCGCGAAGTCGGTGTTCGCCGTGAGGTCGAGGGTGAGGTTTTCGGTGATCCCGGTCTTGACGTCGAGGCCTGCCTCTCCGACGCGCTGATCGTCGGTGACGTACTCCGTCTCGGCCTCGTTGAGGTCGTTGGTGCGGCCGAGTCCGCCGAGGGCGTACGGCGTGAGGTAGAGCGGTTTACGGCTGTACGCCTGCTGGAACGCGATCTCCTGCGACTGCGACGCCTTGAACACGCTTGAGAATCCCCACTGGGGCGAGACGGCGGGGAAGGTGATCATCTCATTCTTGCGCGCGATGCGGCGCCAGGTGGTGAGCCCCATGACCACATGCCCCTCGGCGTCCTGCTGGAACCGGAGGCTCGACCACGGAATCCTGATCTCCGCGTACCAGCCGTGCTCGTCGCGGTGCACGGAGGCATCCCAGAACGTGCTCCAACTGAAGTTCGGCGCGCTCTCGCCGTCGTTGTCGAACACGGCGTCTGTGCGCACGCCGGCCGGGGAGACGCCGAAGACCAGGGCCGTTTCCTTATCGTTGAAGGTGTCGAGGTTGATGACGCACCAATCGTTGGTGAAGCTGCCGTCATCGCGGGTGAGCGACGTCGCCCGGATCCCCTCGGGGTCGGCGTCGTAGTTCCGGCACGAGAAGTAGAGGTAGCGGTCGTCGTAGGCGAGACGGAACTCGGTGGGCTCCGAAGGCTGAGCGCCGAACGTGGGCGTTTGCTGCACGGCGGGGAGCGGCGCGACGGCCTCCCACGCGGGCTCGCCGACGCGACCGTCGAGTGCGATGGGCCCGGTGGCGCGCGGGACGACCACTCGTGCCTGCGCGGCTGCGAGGCCAGGCAGGCTCAGAAGCAGCGCCGGGGCCATTACGAAGGCCCGCGTGCCGCCGAGCAGGGTGCGAGACTTCACTGCTGTCACGTCCGGATGCCGCCAAATAGGTGGCTGGGGTGGGGCCGTAGCAAGGCTTGTCGCCCTAGCGGCGACCTGCCAAGGCGCGCATGCTTGATTCGATAGGCAGGCCGACAACCTGACGATCGCATTCAACCCGGAGGTAGCAATGAGGAGGACCAAACACCTCCCAGTGGCTCTACCGCTCGTCGTGCTTATCGCGGCATGCGCCGGCGAGCCAGCGGAGCGCGAGACCGACGTGATGGTGATGCCTGTCACCACATCCTCGGACGCGGCGCTGGCGGACTTCAAGCGAGGTCAGCACGCCATGGACATGGGTCGCTTCTTCGATGCCAGAGAGTACCTCGAAACGGCGGTTGAGGCTGACCCAGACTTCGCGCTGGCTCATCTGGGGTTAGCCAACATAGCGAACTCCGCGGCTGAGTTCGTGGCAAGCCTGGACGCGGCTGAGGAACGCGCAGCGAGCGTCACTGAGGCGGAGAGGATTCTGATCGAGATTGCCCGGAGAGGATTGGACAACGACGCCGAGGGTCAGCTGCAGCTGGCCCAGCAGCTTGTCGAGATCCAGCCGGAGAGCCCCCGCGCCTGGCTCCAGCTGGCGGGAATTCAGTCCGGGCTCAACAACATGGAGGCGGCGCGTGAAGCTATGCTGAGGGCCGCCGAGCTCGCTCCCGACTTCGGGCTTGCCTACGTGCTCCTGGGCAACTCGTACATCTTCAACGAGCCAAAGGACTTTGACACAGCCGCGGAGTACATGTCACGGCTCGTCGAGCTCGAGCCCGAAGAGCCCAACGCCCACGACCTGATGGGCGATGCGTACCGAGCACAGAACGACCTGGCCAACGCGAGGGACTCGTACACGAGAGCCGCCGAGCTGGCTCCCGACGATGCATTGCCCCTCCAGCAGCGGGGCCACGTGAACTCGTTCCTCGGTGACTATGATGCGGCCCGCGCCGACTACGACGCAGCCATCGCGCGCGGCAGAGGCAATCAGAAGGCGAGCTTCGCAGTATATCGAGCCCTGGTGAGTGTGCACGCCGGCGACCCCGGTGCGGCGGTGGACGAGTTGAACGAGCTCGTGGCGGAGATCGATGGCATGGATATCCCTGGCCCGCTCGGCCAGAAGATCTTCGCCCTCACCAACGCCGCCCAGATCGCGCTGCACCACAACATGTTTGACGCGGCGGAGTCGATACTCGAGCAGCGCGCCGCCCTTCAGCTGGAACAGGCGGAGCAAGTAGGTACCGATGCGGCCATCAGGGGTGCCCGGGCGAACATCGCCTACTTCGAGGGGGTACTCGCGGCCCGGAAAGGCGACTACAGGACCGCTACGGCGAAGGCGCGAGAGTTCATGACGCTCATGGAACCCGATGCCAACCCCAGGAAGAACGAGCCTGCGCACGATCTTCTGGGGCTGGTGAGCCTCCTCAGAGGCGACCATGAAGGGGCCATCGAGCACTACGAGCAGGCGAACCCGAACAACATCTACACCCAGTATCACCTTGGTCTTGCGCACGAGGGCGCCGGTAACGCCGCGGCAGCGCAAGAGATCATCAGCGGGCTCGCGTACAACAACTTCAACAACGCGGGGTATGCGCTGATCAGAAAGGACGCCCTCGAGAAGGCCAGGTAGACTCATTACACGCCGAGGGCTGTCCGGCTCAAGAATGTTCTCGAGGCGGTGGTGTGGGAGGAGGGGGGCGTGAGCCCCCCTCCTCCCCGATCGTGTTCAGCGATCGACCCTACGGCTTCCAGTTTGGCAGGCGCCCACTGGTCCACGGCGCGCCCGCCGCCTCGGCGGCATCCTCGATGGCTTTGAGGTCCACCTCGATCAGCTGGCGCAGGCGGTCCAGGATGCCACCGAATTCACCGGCGAGGATCTCGTACTGACGCCGCTGCGTGCCGGTGACGTCCTGCAGCGAGCTCGACCAGGCACCACCTGTGATGCCGCCCAGTCGCTGCTGCAATGACGGCGGGCTGGGCTCGTTGCGCCGCCGCATCGTCGGGTCGCCGCTCAGCTCCCATCGCAGTGCCTGCAGATTGTCTTCCAGCACCTGCACGTCGGCATCAAGCTGCGACACGTCGCCGGTGGTCTCCCTGAGGGCACGCTTCAGGAGTCCGATGCGGGTTGCCGCGTCACCCGCCGCCGCACTAGCGCCCAGCATGGCACGCTGGAGCGCCGCCGTCTGCTGCTGGAAAGCGAGCACCGCCGGTGAGCGAGGCGGCGCCTCGCCGTCCAGCGGGTACACCTCGAAGCTCTGCGGCTGACCCACCGGTGTCACCACACCGTCCACGCTCTTGGCCAGCGAGACGGTGTACGTGCCCGGCACGACGTACGGACCACTGCCAACGCCGAACCCGCCGAAGCCGCTGGGTGCGGCAGTCGTGCTGCGGATCGGGGCGGCGGAGGGATACCGCAGGTTCCACACCACTCGATGCAGGCCGGCGGAGACGGGGCCGGTGAGCCGCCGCACCACGCGGCCCTCGGAGTCGGTCACGGTGAGGATCATCGTGGGATCCTCCTCGCGGTCTTCCGCCCGCAGCGA
>WVYX01000055.1:0-14579 GCA_011772755.1 Gemmatimonadales bacterium | reverse complement strand
GTAGAAGATCCTGGCACCCATTGGCGGGTTGTCCGCCGTCCAGAAGCGCCCGCCCTGCCAGCCTGGATCGGGCGACCAGAGCACGAACAACGGCGTGCGGTCCACCGGCAGGAGCGTCACGTCGCTGGCGACCACCTCGGGCGTCAAGCGACGCAGCGTCTCGAGATCGTCCAGGATGTAGAACCCACGCCCGAAGGTCGCGAGCACGAGATCGTCGTGCTGCGTCTGGAGCGCCATGTCCCGCACCTGGATCGTGGGCAGTCCGCTCCTGAGTCGTGTCCAGTCCTCCCCGCCGTTGTGCGAGAAGAACGCCCCGAATTCGGTACCGGCGTACAGCAGGTTGGGGTTCTGGTAGTCCTCCAGCACCACGTACACCGTTCCTCGCTCGGGGAGGTCTTCGGAGATCACCCTCCAGGAGCGACCGAGGTCCGTGCTCCTGGCGATGTACGGCTTGTAGTCACCCGCTTTGTGGTTGTCGAACGAGACGTACACCGTGTTCACGTCGTGGACGGACGGGGTGACGCGGGAGATGAACGTGGTATCGGGCACGCCGCGCACCGACTCGATGCGGCGCCAGTTCTCGCCGCCGTCCTCGGTCACGTGGATCAGCCCGTCATCGGTCCCCACCCACAGCAGTCCTTCCTGCAACGGCGACTCGGCGAGGGTCACGATGCTGTTCCACGTGGAGGTGGATCGGTTCTTCCCCACCGCGTCCACGCCCCAAACCCGGCCCATCATCTTGAGGCGGTTGCGGTCGATCTGGCGCGAGAGATCGCCGCTCACCGGCGTCCAGCTGCTGCCGCGGTCGTCGCTGCGGAACGCGCGCTGGGCCGCGAAGTAGAGTCGCGACGGCGCATGCGGGCTGATGATGAGCGGCGAGTCCCAGTGCCACCGTAGCGCCGGCTCACCCGGCTCGGGTTGCGGCGTGATGGAGACGCGCTCGCCGGTGGCCAGATTGAGCCGTATGAGTCCGGCGTACTGCGACTCGGAGTACACGATGTTGGGATTGGTGGGATCGACCCGCGTGTAGAACCCGTCGCCGCCCCGCGTGAGGAACCAGTCGCCGTTGTCGGCGCCGCGGGAGGTGCGCGTGCGCGAGGGTCCGCCCATGGTGCTATTGTCCTGCGTACCGCCGAACACCCGGTAGAACGGCTCAACGCTGTCGACCTCCAGCCGGTAGAACTGGGCCAGTGGCAGGTTCTGGAACCAGTCGTAGGTCTGGCCGCCGTCGAACGTCTCGTAGAGCCCGCCGTCGCAGCCGATGAGCAGGTGGTCGGTGTCGTCCGGATCGATCCAGAGGGCGTGGTTGTCCACGTGCTTGTTACTCCCGCCCAGCCTGCGCCAGTTCCGCCCCCCGTCGTCGCTCACCGAGATGCGGACGTCCATCACGTAGACGCGGTCGACGTTCACGGGGTCGGCGAAGATCTCCTGGTAGTAGTTGCTGCTGGTCCTGCGGTCGCTCATGCGCTGCCAGCTGATGCCGTTGTTCTGGGAGCGGTAGAAGCCGGAGCGTTCCCTTGCCTCGATGATGGCGTACACCACGTCGGGGTCGACCGGCGACATCGCCAGACCGATGCGGCCCAGCTCGGCGCTCGGCAAGCCGCGCTGGGAACGGGACCACGTCGCGCCACCGTCGGTGGAGCGGTGCACCCCCGATCCGGGACCGCCGAGGATGAGGCCCCACTGGCGCCGGGCGCGCTGCCACGTGGCGGCGATCAACACGTCGGGGTTGCGCGGGTCCATGACCACATCGGTGACGCCGGTCCACTCGTTGGCCTCCAGGATCCTGGTCCAGGTCTCGCCGCCGTCGGTGGTCTTGTAGAGCCCGCGGTCGCCGCCGCTGTTGAACACCGGCCCTTGGGCGGCCACGTACACGACGTCGGAGTTGCGCGGGTCGATCAGGATCTTGGCGATGTGCTCGGAATTGGGGAGCCCCACGTTGCGCCAGGTGCGGCCGGCGTCCACGGACTTGTAGACGCCGTCGCCGTAGGCGACCGAGCGCTGCGGGTTGTTCTCGCCCGAGCCCACCCAGATCACGTCGGGGTCGTTCGGGTCGATGACCACCACGCCAAAGGAATACGAGCCCTCGCCGTCCATGATGGGCGAGAAGCTGGTGCCGGCGTTGGTGGTCTTCCACACGCCGCCCGACGCCGTTGCGACGTACCAGGTCTTCTTGTCCTTGTGAACGGCGAGGTCCGAGATGCGGCCCGAGATCACCGCCGGTCCGATGGAGCGGAACCGCAGACCGCGTACCGCGGCGGCCAACGGGTCGCGCTGGTCGCCCGTGTCGGACTGGGCCGCTCCTCCGCGGCCACGCTGGGCTTGGGCGATGTTCGGGTTGATTAGAGTGGAAGCCACCGCGACGGTGGTGAGGATCGCGGTGAAGACTGTGCGGGGATGGGAAGTGAGCATGTCGACCTCATCCGTTGATCTTAGCTGATGGATTGGACCCGGCGCGCCGCCGGGCCGAGGGATTTGCCCAAAACTACGCGTCGGTACGGGGTTTCGCTGGGTCTCCCAAGGCAGGGGCTGATCGAGCTATGTGGGCTACCTCGTGTGCTACAAGGTCGGCTGAGCGCGGCTAATCGTCACCAAGTCGTACGGCGTGCGGTGCGTTCAGCACCTGAGCAAAGCGACGACCTCTTCAGCGAGGTGCCGCGGAGAACCGACGACGAAGCGGTGGTTACGTTCGTCATCGGTTCTCCCGGAAGGTGATACAGCAACTTCATCAACGTGGTGCCGTCGCCTGAAGAAGACCTGGACTACGAGTCGAGATGGGCGACGCTGACCTTCGAGATGCGCTGATAGGCGGATCCTCAGCCTAGAGGCTCCAACCCTCACGTAGTTCCGGTTTCATGTACTCCTCAGGAATCGTCGTGTTGGTGATTCGCCCGGTCTGCGGATCGAGCTCCAGGACCTTCGCGGTCCGCACCGCGAGGTTGCCCAGCAGGACCATCTCGGTCAGGGGACCGGCGTGCGCCGCGAAGTCCGAGCCGCCGGTGCCGCCACTCTTGCAGGCGTCGATCCACTCAGCATAGACCCCCTCGGTTCGCGGGTAGCGTTCTTCGGGCGGGTCGGCCATGAGCTCCGCCTGGCGCTGCGCATTGACGAGACGTGGGTCGTCGCCGTAGATGCCGGCCACCAGCGTTCCCTCATCACCCACCCAGAGCTGGCCGCTGTCGCCCCATGGCCAGCTGCGTCCGTCGGCCAGGTCCTTGGGGCGTGGCGGTGTGAGATTCCCGTCACGCCACACCACCGTGACTGGCACACGGTTCCCGCGCGCTGGAAAGTGATACGTGATGCGTGAAGCCGCCGGCGCCGTTTCCTCGAACAGCGTCGTCGACTCGGGCTCGATGCGGCTGGGATACCCGAGATCCAGCGCCCAGAATGCCGCGTCCATGGAGTGGCATGCGATGTCGCCGAGGGCTCCCGTGCCGAAGTCCCACCAACCGCGCCAACTGAACGGCACATAGGCCGGATGGTATGGGCGTGGGGGTGCCGGGCCGAGCCAAAGATCCCAATCCAGGCGCTGCGGCACGTGGTGCGCCTCCAGCGGCCGGTCGATCGCCTGGGGCCAGATCGGGCGGTTCGTCCAGTACTGGACCTCCCGCACTGTGCCGATCCATCCTGCCTCCACCCACTCACGGATCTGACGTGTTCCTTCCCAGGAGTGCCCCTGGTTGCCCATCTGCGTCGAGACGCGCGCGTCCCGTGCAGCACCGGCAAGTTGTTGCGACTCCCATATCGTTCGCGTGAGCGGCTTCTGGCAGTACACGTGCTTGCCCATCTTCAGGGCCATCATGGCCGCTACGGCATGTGTGTGATCGGGAGTTGAGACCGTGACGGCGTCGATATTGTCGCCGTCTCGCTCCAGCATCACCCGGAAGTCCTTGTAGCGCTTGGCGCGGGGATGCTCGTCGAATGAGCGGGCGGCCCGCCTGTCGTCGACGTCACACAGGGCGTAGACGTTCTCGCCGCTCACCCCGCGCACGTCGCTGTGACCCATGCCGCCGACCCCGATACAGGCGACGTTCAGCTTGTCGCTTGGCGCTCGAAACCCCGGGCCACCGAGTACATACCGCGGCACGATGTGAAAGGCAGCGGCGGCGGCCGCCATATCGCTCATGAAAGTTCGGCGCGCGATGTTGACCGACATGATGAGACTCCCTTCGACGGTTGATCGGTTACCGACCAGTAGTATGCGGTTGGAGGGAGCGATAGGCCAGGTGCCGGTGTATCTCAGCCGGACCAGCATGTCGAACAGGGGGGTGCGCTCCACCGAGGTGTGCTCGCTAGTGATGGCCCCGCACAGGACGGCAGGACGGCAGAACGGCACAGAGGCCGAACCTTGGAGTGCTTGGGGGGTAGGGTGGAGAACTCAGCGAGGAAATGCCGTGTCGCTACGACCGATCAAGCGGGTAATCGAAGCAAGGCCCACCATTGAAGGGGCGGGCGTCAGGTTGCGCCGCGCCTTTGGGTTCGGAGACACCAGCGATTTTGACCCGTTCCTTCTGCTCGACGACTTCCGCAACGAGAACCCCGACGACTATCTCGCCGGATTCCCGTGGCATCCGCATCGTGGCATCGAAACGATCACCTACGTGCTCTCGGGAACGGTCAGTCACGGCGACAGCCTGGGGAACCGTGGCACGTTGGGAGCGGGCGACGTGCAATGGATGACGGCTGGAAGCGGGATCGTTCATCAAGAGATGCCGCGGGGCGACGAGCAGGGGAGAATGCACGGCTTCCAGCTCTGGGCGAACCTTCCCTCCTCGCTGAAGATGACCGCGCCTCGCTATCAGGACGTCTCGTCGCGCGACATCCCCGAGGTGGTGGACGACGACGGCACCCGGGTCCGGGTCATCTGTGGGAGCTTCTGGGGCAAGACCGGCCCGGTGGACGGCATCGCGGCGGATCCCCGCTATCTGGACGTGTGGGTCCCGCCGGGACAGCGCAAGACCCTGCCGGTCGAAACCACGCGGCACGCGTTTGCCTACGTCTTCGAGGGAAGTGGCACTTTCCGTGATGCCTCACCGCCCGTGGGCGTCCGCACGGAGCGCGTGGGACCGGTCGCCGACGCGGCGCCGGAGCTGACGGGTAACCGGTCGCTCGTCCTGTTCGACAGGGGCGACGAGGTGACGGTACAGGCTGGAGAGACTGGAATCAGATTGCTGCTAGTCTCGGGGAAGCCCTTAGAAGAGCCCGTGGCTTGGCACGGCCCGATCGTGATGAACACCGAAGCAGAGCTGCGTCAGGCCTACGACGAGCTGCGCCAAGGCACCTTCATCAAGCACCGCTGACCAACTGGCGACTCCCCGCGGCGCGTCAGTGATCCGTGGCCACAGGATCGTGGAGGTGCCGTTCTACGTCTCGAACGAGCCACGCTAGGGGGAGTGCCTGCGCGACCGGCCCCGGTACACGCAGGCTCCCGGTTGATCTCGGCACCTCGAGGCGTCCACAGCTAGTATTGTGAGTCAGAGATTCGTTGCATTGTACACNNGCCGGGGCCACGGATTGATGCGCGGATTACCACGGATGACCGATCAGTGTTGATCCGCGTAGCCATCCGTGGCCCCGCCGGACCGCCACCCACGCTGCGGGACTACTCGGCGCGTGGTTGTAGTCACAAGCTTCAGACTCGCTGAACTAGGGAACGGCAGGTGAGTCACTCCTCGAGGTCAAATCACTACCCGACACCCAGCGGAGCTACCGCCTCTCTACTGTGAGGTTGACCGAACCTGACAGCGTATCCACGCGCCCGGAGATGTCGCCGATCTCCTGGTACTCTCCGCTATATGGCCGCCGGGCGTCAAAGAAGCGGATCGCCGAGCTCTCGAACAGGGGATAATACCCGATGTGCAGGTCCCGGCTGCCCGACGGGATGACACAGTTGCACCGCAACTCCATGGGCAGACCAGCGTTGACTAGCGCTACGAGGTCACGGTTCGTCCGGTTCGTGATCCGCGGGGCGAACATGGCTCGATCGGCGGTGACGCCCGTGATCACGGAACGCGCGTCCTCGCCCCGCCGCCGTCCGGTCGACAACACCACCTCAAACTCCTCACCCATTTCCTGGCGGCCCTGCCGCGGGCGGATCAGCCGCCACGCCACCTCGATTGGCCTGTTTTGCGGCAGGAGCAGGGAGTCCTGTTCCCCGGGCTGAAGGAAGTGAACTGTCTGCCCGTCTACCAGAATCTGAACCGGCTCCACCAGGGCGTTCCGAACAAACTGGTAGTGCAGGCTGGGCGGGCCAAAGAAGAGGCTCTTCACTGCAAGCCAGACGAGAACCACCCCGAGAACCAGCCCCGAGCCCCCTCCCACGTAGTACCACGTCTCGCGCTGGCGGGAGAGCCGTACGAGCAGCTCCGGGCCCATGCCATACAGTTGCATCAGCCATGGCGGGACCCGGCGCGGCTGCGTGACTTCTTCCTCCGGCGCCGGCTCCGCCGGTTCGGCGTCGATGGGCGTCTCCGCCTCGACCACATCACGCGTCGAATCCGCGACCTCTGATAGTTCAGCGCTCTCGGCGGGCGGTTCCTCAGGAGTGGCCGGCGGCTCGGAAGGCGGAGGGGGTGCGGCGGCCGCGGGCTCCGGTTGAGCCATCTCCACCCAGGCACCGAGAATCAGGTCTCCGCCCGGGGTGGCCGGCTCGGGCGGTGTGGGCGCAGGCGCGGTCTGCTCGACGGGACCGACGTCATAGACGGGCTGTGGCGGTGGCTTCACCTCGGGCGTGAGCACCTCGTCGAACTCCCAGCCGGCTCCTTGGACGATCTTGGGGACGCCGATGTCTTCCTCTGTTCCTGATCTCGGAACAGTGGACTCCAACGACGCGCCTCCGGTCTCGAGTGCATCCAGGACCTCGGCGGCACTCTGGAACCGATCGTTTGGCTCCTTTTGCAGGCAGCGCACTATCAGATCGGACATCCAGGCTGGAACGTCGGGCTCCACTTCCCGGGGCTCGCGCACCGGTTTCGCGATGTGCTGTCCCACGATCTGCTGTGCCGTCTCTCCCTCGAACGGCTTCTCGCCCGTCACCACCTCGAACAGAGTTGCGCCGAGGGAGTACAGGTCCGAGCGCGCGTCGACCTCGTCGCCCAACACCTGCTCCGGGCTTATGTAGTGTGGCTTGGCCTTGGAAAACACCATCTCGGTGATCTGCTCTCCCCCCGCCATCCTCACGGCCCGGGCGACCCCGAAATCGGCCACCACCGCCTGGCCCACCGGCAGCAGGATGTTCTCGGGCCTGATGTCGCGGTGCACGACACCCTGGCCATGAGCGTGGTCCAGCGCCGCCGCCACGTGGCTGGCGATCTCCACGGCGTCCTCGGTGGGGAGCCGCTTCTTGCGCCGCAGCAACCGGCGCAGCGACTCGCCCTCCACGCACTCCGTTACGTAGTAGAGCAGACCGTCTGCCTCTCCACAGTCGTACGGGGCGAGGATGTTGGGATGCGTGAGCTGCGCCGCCACCTCTATCTCCCCAACAAACCGTTCGACGCCGACGGAAGCGGCCAGGTCGGGACGGAGAACCTTGAGCAGGACGGAGTGATCGAGCTTCTGGTCGTGGGCGAGATACACCAGCGCCATCCCATCGCTATCCAGCTCCCGCTCGATGCGGTAGCGGTCGGCGAGGGCAGCCTCGATCCGGTCCAGCAGGTCAGCCATGGAGTGACCTCGACTGGGTCCTATTCAAGGTATGGGTCGGGCGACGGGGCGGCCACACAGGGCGAGTGGTGGAGCTCCTCGACGCCGCGGCCGGGAGCGCTGTTGTGTGCTTCGCTAAACCCAAGAGATCCTGTCCAAGATTGCCGTCGCGAGTTGGGTAGCGTAAGGACCGACGATTGGCGTCCCAAGTCCGCTTGGACATTGAACATTCTGCGTTGGATACTCTGCGGTTGATATGACGGAGATCACCGCCCGGCTCTCCACCGCCGTCGCCGACCGCGCGGTCGACGGACTTCTCTTAGGAACTAAGGGCGAAGCTGGGGAATTCACGCCGCTCGCCGCGCCAAGTAGTCCACACCCTCCAATACCATGTCGACCTGCTTGGTGGACACGAATATGTGTGTCGAGACCCTCACCCCCAGGGTGTTGTCCCGTTCTCGGCCGATGGTCCGGATGACGATGTTGTACTTCTCTCGTAGGTAGTTGACGATGTAGCCTGGATCGACGCCCTCAACCGAGAAGGCTACCAGCCCTGCCCTGAGAGATCGATCAGCAGGGGTGTGCAGCCGGACCTTGGGGATCGGGGCCAGCCCTTGCATTAGATGATCCGCGAGGGTCCCAATCCGCCGTTCGATACGGCGCTTGCCCACCTTGTTCTGGAAGTCGATCGCTTCGCCCAGTGCAAAGACGAGGGGGTCGGCTTGCTGGCCCAGCGTTTCGAATCGCTTGGCGCTCTCGTGCGTATCCCACCCGGAGGACGCGATGCTGGGCCACAGCCTGTCCTGGGCCTCTCGTCGCACGTACAACAGACCGCACCCGGCAGCCGCACCGCACCACTTGTAGGGACTCGACGCGAGGACATCCACTCCCAGGTCTCGCATGTCCAGATTGAGCATCCCCATACCGTGTGCGCTGTCAGCCACCATGAGGATGCCTCGCTCACGGGCAATCTCGCTCAGCGGTTTCACAGGGAAGATGAGCCCCGTGATGTAGACCGTGTGACTGACGCTGATGACTCTGGTGCGCGGCGTGATTGCGGCGGCGAAGGCGTCCAGGATTTCGCCCTCGTCGCTAGGGGGCGCTCCCAACGGCACTTCGACGATTCTGATGCCGTGCCGCTTCTCCTGGACCTTCCAGGGGTAATAGCCGGCCGGATGCTCCTGCGATGAGATGATGACTTCGTCGCCCACCTCGAAGTCGAGACCGTTAGCGACGAGGTTCATCCCCTCGGTGGTGTTCCGATTGATCGCAACTTCATCAGGCGAGGCGTTGATGAAGCTCGCGAGCCTCGCCCGGGTTTCATCTTTCTTTTGGGGTAGGAAGTTGTAACAGTCGTACGGATTGGTGGCTTGAATCTTGAAGTACCTGACCAGCGTGTTGAACACGGGCTCCGGCATGGGACCCACCGTCCCATTGTTCATCATGATGAGATCGTCCTGCATGATGAAATGCTTCCGGAGAGCCTCCCAGTACGCTCCGTCGGGAGAATCATCCTGCTGGTAGGCCCGATTCAATTGCTCGATGCTTCGATAGACGGCCGCATTGAGCCTGCTGAGTGACGTGACGGATAGCGCCGTACCACCGGCCAAGCAGGCTACGAAATGTCTACGGTCCATTTCCAGCCTCCCAGGACCCAGATAGGCGGTCCAGAATCATTGTACGATGGGGGAACAACGCCGGCGTTCCCCCTATGTGTAGAAAAAGACGTTCTCCCCTTCGTTGAAACAGCCTCGCCCCACCAGGTCAAGCGCTCCGGTCACGCATCTGCCTGGGGCGGGGAGTTGCCCTCGGCGCCAAGGCAGTCACCTGGGGGTCGTCGAGGGACCCTCACCAGTGGATCTCCACCACGTCACCTTCTTCCAGCACGTGGGCTGCCTTGACCGACTGACCGTCGAATGCGCTGGGTCCCCAGACTCGGGCGAACTTCAATCCGTCGGCGATGTCCTTGTGAATGGTCCGGGCGAGGTCCCCGACGGTGGAGCCCCTCGCTAGCGTGAACGGCCGATCGCGGTCCGGGTCCTTCCTGGGCTCCTTGGTGTAGATCCGGATGATGTCCAGGGCAGCGAAGGTTCGCTTGCCCAACTCCTCGAGCCCGGCACCCGTCACGGATGACACAGGCACGATGGGCCACGGAGTGTCCAGCAGCTCCTCGAGCGCCGCCAGATCGCCCTCGGAACCCTCTCGGTCCATTCCCGTGACCACCAGAACAGCAGGCTTGAGCAGCCATCCCGGCCGGGCGTCCGTCGGCGCAACGGTTGCTGCCGGATAGAGCCCGATGGCCTTTGCGCCGAGCAGGTCCATCACCAGGTCGAAGCCGGCGAGCGGGCGGTCAATGGGAACCACGAGCCAAGCCAGATCCCCGGCTCGCACCAGATCGTAGACCCAGGGCTCCACATGCTCTTCGCAGAGAGCCGGCAGATCCACGAGCTGGAATGCGATGTCCTCGAAGGGCATCATCCCCGGCGTGGCCTCCCGGGTGGTGAGGGGGTAGCTGGCGACCTCCGGCTCGGCGCGGGTGAGGGAAGCCACGAGGCTGGATTTCCCGGCGTTCGGGGGACCGACCAGGACCACTTGTCCGGCTCCCTCCCGCGGGACTCGGTGACTGTGCTTCCGGGTGGGGCCCTTCTTCTTCGGTTCGCGCCTGAGCTTCGACAGGCGGGACCGCAAGTCGGCCTGGAGCTTTTCCGTCCCCTTGTGCTTGGGGATCACCCGGAGCATCTCCTCCAGGGCGGCGATCTTCTCCTCCCGCGTCACCGCGCTGCGGAACCTGGCCTCGGCCTCCTTGTACGCCGGCGTGAGGTTGGCTGGCATCGAATGGGCTCCCTGTACGAACCGCGGTCCCAGTCCGTCCCTCAATTCTAGCATCTGAGGGGCGCTGCTGCTCCCGTGAGGTGGCGCTTGGACGGGGCATGCCGGAACAGTTGGGGAGATCGGCTGGGCCAGACCCGGCGGGGGCGGTGTGGGGTTTGACCGCTCATCCTGAGTGGTTTGCGAGACACCAGGGACCGATGCTCCGGAAAGTCGCATGCGTGTCGCTGGACACCTTCCAGGCCAGGGGCGATACTTCGCCGACTGGAGCTGCGGGCGCCGCCGTGTACGCGGCTAGCGCAGAGGGACGATAGTGATCAGGCAAGACGCGCGACCGCGTTCGAGTTCCGTCGCTCTCACCAGAACGAGGTATGTATCCATGAAACCCGTACTCATCAGGCGTAGCGCGTGGTTGCTCTTGCTGGCCGTGGCCGCGTGC
This sequence comes from Gemmatimonadales bacterium, assembly GCA_011772755.1. GTDB lineage: Bacteria > Gemmatimonadota > Gemmatimonadetes > Gemmatimonadales > GWC2-71-9 > WVYX01. The sequence goes on along the minus strand of WVYX01000055.1, from coordinate 3,670 downwards.
TCGGGCCGAACCGAGGTAACACGGATCTCTCCTGACGAGACCGTCGATTTGTCTGGGTTCTGGAATGACTCGGACTCGCGCATGGTGGCGGACGCGCTGATCGAGGATGCGCTGAGCTACCCGTGGTCGCGACGGCACCAGCAGCAGCACGGAGGAGAGCTTCCCGCCGTGATCATCGGGTCTGTCATCAACCGGACGTCTGAGCACATCGCCGTGAACACGTTCTTGCGCGATCTCGAGGGCGCGTTGATGCGGTCGGGTGAGGCTCGGATCGTGGCCGACCGAGAGCAGCGGGAGCAGGTGCGTGAGGAACGGGAAGATCAGCAACGGTACGCGTCTCCGGAATCCCGCGCGCGCCTCCGCAACGAGCTGGGTGCGGACTACATCGTCGTGGGGGAGATCACGTCGATCGAGGACATCGAGGGCAATCGCGAGGTGATCTTCTATCAAGTCGATCTCAACATGACGGACCTCGAAAGCAACGAGCGCGTCTGGATCGGTCAACACAAGATCAAGAAGTACGTCGAGCGGCGCCGGACGCGGCGGTAACACGGTCCGGCGGCTCGTCACGGCCGCTCTAGTGTACCGTCCCACTGGTTCGTTGCGTAATTGCGGGAGGCCGGTTGGCCGCGAAGGGCGCGTCCGTACCGGCAGTCCCGGCACCGCACTTGTCACACTGACCCGGTGCCGCGCGGGTGCGAGTGTCGAGTCCGCCGGTACGGCAGCGTCCGGAGGGGCCAACCGGCCTCCCGCGAGTTCGTGAATGAACCTCCGAGACACTCCGCTACGCCGTTCCGCGAAACCCGCTGTGACGACCGATAGCCTTGGCGGGCGCTGGGGTATTGCGGTGGCCCTGGTCCTGTTGTCCGGGTGCGGGGGGGCAATGCTCCCCCCGGTCCCGGCGCTGTCTCCCTTTGCCGGCGGGACGCTCTCGGCGTACGACGCCGCATTGCGCCATTACCTAGTGGGGCGGGATTCGGCGGCCTTGGGCGCCGTGTTGCAGGCGGGTCCGAAGGATGCGTTGCTCCGGGCAATGCAGCGGGGGCTGGTCCTGCGGCGACTTGGAGAGTTCGAGCGGAGCAACGTGGCGCTCCAGGAAGCCGACCGACTGGCACGGGAGCGGTACACCAAGAGCATCTCCCAGAACCTCGCAGCCTTTCTCGTCAGCGACAACTCGCTGGATTTCTATCCCTCGGCCCTCGAGTGGTCGATGCTCCATTTCTACGGCATGCTGAACTACTTGGAGCTCGGCGATCGCGAGAGCGCTCTCGTGGAGGCCCGGCGCGCCAACCAGCTAGTCCGACGCTACGCGAACGACAACCCCGGACGGACCTATACCGTCGACGCCGCCGTGCAGTACATGGCGGGGATCCTCCAGTGGAGCGCCGGCGACTTGAATGACGCCGTTGTGTCACTGCGGCAGTCCCTGGCCGCGTATGAGCGTTACGAAGACGCGTTCGGCGTCCCGCCACCCACTGCGGTGGCGGAGGATCTCGTGCGTGTCGCCGGACAGCTAGGACTCCACGACGTTGCGGCTGAGGTCCGCCGATCGTACCTAGACGATCCCGGCACCGAGTACCGGCCGCCGTCCGGTGAGGACACCGGCGAGTTGGTGCTTCTCATTGAGAGAGGGTTCGTTGCGCATCGTGCCGAACAGAAGCTCTACATCCCGATACTGGCGGAGGAGAAGGATTCGATTCTCGAAGGCGATGCGGAGTCCGCCGTCGCGGCAGCGGTTCTGGTGCTGGCCAGAACCGTCATCATCATGAACGAGCTGGCGCGTTCGGGTCGAGAGTTTCCGCGGCACGAGGACGGCGTCATCATCGCCACCGTTGGTTCGGCGGTCGGCCTGGACCTCATATCCCTGGCCTGGCCCGTGTATGAGCTCGAGGCCTTCATCGCTCGCGATACTCGCGTCTCCGTGGACGGCGGTAGCGCCCGCGTGCCGCACCTGCTGCAAGATCTCTCGGCGGTCGCCGTGCGGGACTTCGAGGAGCGCAAGACGACCGTCATGCTGCGCATGGTTGTGCGAGGGTTGTTGAAGGAAGCCGGGATCGCGGTGGCCGAGGCGAAGGGAGAGCAGCTGGGTGGTGAGGTGGGTGGTTTCCTCGCCCGCGTGGCGTCACGGGCAGCCGCAGCGGCCACGGAGCGTGCTGACACACGTACCTGGTCCACGCTACCCGGCGAGATCTCCCTCGTGCGGTCGACGCTGCCCGCAGGACGGCACGTGATCGAGGTGTCTTACGTCGGCCTGAACGGTATGGAGCGGACGGAAACCATCCAGGTCGAGGTGGTGCCGGGTCAGGTGACCATTGCCTCGGTGGCTCTAGTGGGCGGTGACGGCGGCGCCACCGAGCGGTTCGCTCAGGCGCGTCGCGGCGTGGTGCACAAGGTGCCGGAACGGCGCTGAGCAAGGCCTGGTATTCGGTCGCGGCCCGTCAGCGCTTCAATCACCGTCACCCCCGTCGGGCCGGGGCGACTCTTAGCCGTTCGGTCGCGAGTGCTGTCTTGGGTGGCGTTTGCGACGGCAACGTAGTGTCGGCAGCGCGCGAGTGCTGTGATTCGCCTGCCACCATGGCGCCCGGAACGACGCAGCTTCCTGGTGGGCCACGCCGTCAGGCCGTCACGTAAGGCCCTGTCCGCCCTAGACTGCCGAACCGGCGGGCGCCGAGGGGCGGGCGGTTGATCCGACGATCCATCGTCGTGTGACCGGTGATCCCTTGGCCAGGTATCCAAGTGTGAGGCCTGCAGGAGAGGAATGTGCGAGGGGCGCCGCTGCTCCACCGCTTTCTGCTCGTGGTTGCGCTGGTGGGGTGCACGGACGCGGGGACGGATCCTGGGACGCCGCCGGGCACCAGCCCTCCCTACAAGTGCGATCCGTGGTGTTCCACGGTGTCTCTTCCCTTCGACGCTCTCCGGTTGGCTGACATCCCGACATATGACGGTTCGGGTCAGACGGTCCATCCGGACGTGGTGTACCTGCCTGACGGCTTCGGACCAGACGGCCAAACCCATTGGCTCGGCATCACTCCCTATCCGGGTGGCGACGCGCACTTCGAGAATCCCTCGGTCTATGCGTCGATGAATGCGCTGTACATGGACGCGCCGCGGGGCCTGGAGAATCCACTCGTGATCCCGGACACCATGGAGGAAGACCTCAAATCGGCCTCGCCGCCCCCATTCCCGGACGAAGCCGGTCAGCGACTCGCCCAGACGGATCGCTCGGGGTATGTCGGGCATTTCTCGGACCCCGACATTGTGTGGAACGACGGACTGTACCTGTACTACCGCTACTCGACCGACAGCGACTTCCTGTTCCGCATCAGTAGTCGGGATGGTGTCGAGTGGTCTCAAGCCGAGCTGGTGCTGCGGGGTCCGTATGCAAGCCTGCTGTCACCAGCCGTGGTGGTTGAGAACGACTGGCAGATGTGGTCAGTTGACGCTCGAGACGGCGGATGTCGCGCAACGATGACGACCGTATCCCATCGTCGGTCCCAGGATGGGGTTCGCTGGTCCGATGCCACGTCGGTGGAGTTGTCGCTTCCGGGCCACGTGGTGTGGCATCTCGACGTGCAGTGGATGGCGTTGCGCCGCGAGTATTGGACGCTGGTCGCGGCGTGGGAGGAAGGTGCAAGCTGCGGCGCCACGGATGTCTTCTTCGGCTGGAGCG
>WVYX01000084.1 GCA_011772755.1 Gemmatimonadales bacterium | reverse complement strand
GCTCGAGATCCGCGATCACCAGGCCAGAAGACTCCTTGTTCACGGTGACCGTGGCGGAGTCGACTTTGGGCTTGCGGTTGTTCTTGTGGTAAGCGGGGCGTTGTTCGGTGGCGACCACCCAATAGCGGCCCAGCGTGTCCCCCGCCGTGTACTCTCCGCCGGCGGTGATCGTGCCGCCTGTGGCAGTGTAGGTCACGGCGACGGCCACGCTGTCGCCCTTGCGGCGGCCGTAGACTGCGAACTGCAGCGTTTCACCTGGAGCGAGATCGCTGCTGTCTGGGGTGATGATGAGGTCGCTGAGCGGGCTGCGCACCTCGACCTGTGTTTCGTCCTTGAGCTTCCCGTTCTTGGTGCTCGTGGCCGACACCAGGTACTGACCGTCCTCGGCGGAGGCCGTGAAGGTTCCGTCGGATGAGATGTCGCCCCCGGAGGCGCTCCAGGCCACGTCTATTGAGAGGGTATCGCCTGCGGAGGTGATTCCGGAGGCCATGAATTGCACGGTCTCGAGTGGCTCGAGCAGCAGGTTCTGCGGGCTGATGATGAGCTGGGTGAATTCGGGAGGAGAATCGACCACGTCGATGCAGGCCGTGACCAGCAGGAGCGGCAGCGCGATGACGTGGCGAGCGAGTGCCAACCGGCGCGACAGCTTGTGCTTGAACGGCATGTTGGCCTCCCCAGACAGGTGTTGGCATAACAAACGGGCCGCCAGCCTCGACGTGGTGTCGAATTGCTGGCGGCCCGGCGGACGTCGCGATTACTGCGCTCTAGTCCCGTGGCTCTGCGTCACCGCCTTTCGGCGGCTTTGCTCTGGGCAGCAACGTGTGTTGTAATCTGTGGCCCGTTCTATCGGTCACACTTGACGGGGCGCACACCACACTTTGGGGGTCCGTTGGCTCAGGGTACCGTGACACAGGTCACAGTACGTCGTAGGCGGTCGAAGGCGTCTGTGAGGCGGGTCAGCGCATCGGTGACTTGGGTCCGGCGTGTGGTTCGTGCGCGGCGGACGCGCAGTTCAGGCAGTACACCGTTGTCACGCCGTCACGTGCGACAAAGGCAGGGGGAATGGAGTGCTCGATCGAATCGAGCCACGCCCGTTGGTCTCTCTCGAGGAAGTAGGCTCGCGCGGGGTAGGTCTCTCCAGACGTGATGAGCCACGCTCGTCCGGTGGCCGCTCCCACAAGCGAATCCAGCATGGACCGAGATCCCGCGAAAATGCTGCTCACATAGATGTCGCGGAATGCACCGTCGGTTGTGTAGAGGTATTGCCGGGCATCGTGGTAACTCCGCAGCCAGACGTCCACGGATCCGGCGTACCACCTCTGCTGGAGGGGGTCTTCCGCTATCACGACATCAGCCGGCG
>WVYX01000124.1 GCA_011772755.1 Gemmatimonadales bacterium | reverse complement strand
CTGCCCTCGCCGACCGCTACTCGATTGAGCCGGCACTCGGCCGCGGTGGGATGGCGGTCGTCTACCTCGCCCACGACGTGAAGCATGACCGCCAAGTCGCCCTGAAGGTCCTCCTTCCCGAACTCGCTGCGGCGCTCGGGTCAGATCGCTTCCTTCGCGAGATCAAAGTCACCGCCAAACTCCAGCACCCTCACATCCTCCCGCTGTACGACTCGGGCGAGGCCGACGGCCTGCTGTACTACGTCATGCCCTACGTGGAAGGCGAGTCGCTGCGCGACCGGCTGAACCGCGAGACCCAGCTCCCGATCGACGATGCGCTGCGCATCACCGAGCAGGTGGCCGCGGCCCTCGACTATGCCCACCGGCACGAGGTGATTCATCGCGACATCAAGCCCGAGAACATCCTGTTGCACGAGGGCGAGGCGATGGTGGCGGATTTCGGGATTGCCCTGGCCGTGACTGCAGCAGGAGGGGAACGGCTCACCGAGACCGGGCTCTCGGTGGGGACGCCGGAGTACATGAGCCCTGAGCAGGTGGCGGGAGAGCGAGAGATCGATGCGCGGAGTGACATCTACTCGCTGGCGTGCGTGCTGTACGAGACCCTAGCGGGACAGCCGCCGTTCACCGCAGCGACCGCGCAGGCGGTGCTGGCGCGCCACGTGACTGACCCAGTGCCACCTATTACGACGGCGCGCGCGAGTGTGTCTCGACCCGTTGCATCCGCCATCACGAAAGCGCTCGGGAAAGCCCCCGCAGACCGGTTTTCCACCGCGAACGAGTTTATGGACGCGCTCGTCGCGCAAACCGTCCAGGCAGAACCAGAGACGAAGTCCATCGTCGTCCTCCCGTTCGAGAATCTGAGCCCTGATCCCGACAACGCGTTCTTCGCCGACGGGCTCACCGAGGAACTGATTGCGGATCTCTCCAAGGTGGGATCGCTCCGGGTCATCTCCCGTGCATCCGCAATGTCGCTGAAGGGGTCCAAGAAGGGCGCTCCCACCATCGCCCGGGAACTGAACGTGCGCTACGCGCTCGAGGGCAGCGTGCGCCGCGCCGGCAACAACCTGCGCATCACGGCGCAGCTGATCGATGCCGAGTCCGACGAACACCTCTGGGCGGAGAAGTACGGAGGCACGCTCGACGACGTGTTCAACCTGCAGGAGCAGCTGTCACGGCAGATCGTCCGGCAGCTGGAAATCACTCTCACGACCGACGAGGATCGCCGTCTTGCCGTCCGCCCGATCCGAGAAGTGCAGGCATACGACGCCTGGCTCCGAGCGCGTCAGGCCGCTCTGAGCCTCACAAAGGAAGGAATCGATCACGCGTTTGCGCTTATCAACCAAGCGCTGGGGGTCATCGGCGACAACGCGTTGCTGCACGCGACCCTCGCGTGGCTCCATGCCCTTTCGTATCCCGACGTCGTCAGTGACGACAGCGCACTCGAGCTCTCTCAAGAACACGCGAAACGCGCCGCGGCACTCCAGCCCGACCTGCCGTGGGCTCAATTCGCCATGGGACTTGCTCTGCAGCGGCGGGGGGATCTCGCCGGATTCGTGCGCTACGGGAAGCGTGCCCTCGAGCTGCAGCGCGACAGTCATACGCTGGCAGTACTCGGCTGGTATCTCGCTCAAGCAGGCCGAATAGCGGACGCTCGGCGCTATGCCGACGAGGCCATCACGCTCGATCCGCTGACGTGGTTGTCGTCCGGCGCGCGAGCCCACGTCGACGTTATGGACGGTCGCTTCGAGGCCGCAATCGAGCGACTCCGTGGTTCGGTCGAGAAGCTTGCGCCCGGTGTGCCTTGGCCGACCTTCTGCCTCGCCTACGCCATGGCCTGCGCGGGTCTGAAGGAAGAAGCGGTCGACCTGTTTGCGCTGAATGCGACGAGAGGTGACTCGATCTGGTCGCAGGGCAGTGACGTGCTCCGGTGCGTCCTACGAGGCGACCGGAGCGGCGTCGACGACCTTCTCGAGAACACCGGTGCCATCGACATCGCGAAGCGGGACTCATATTGGGCTATCTTGCTCGCGTCTGCCTTTGCGTACATGGGCGACGCCAGCCCTGCCCTCGATTGCGTTGAGCGAGGCATCGAGCTCGGCTTCACGAATCATCGGTTCCTCGCTGAACTCTGCCCGTTCCTCGCGCCGCTGCGCGGGAATTCGCGCTTCCAGGCGCTTATCGAGCGAGCTCGGGAGAAGGAACAGGCGCTGGACGTGTGAGCGGCGACAGTCGAACAAACAAGGTGTCACACCACGGGCGTCCACACCGGAGGCCCGTCAGTCGTGCCTGAGAGCTTCTGCCCCTCCTGCCCCTTCTCCCCCACCTCCCCCTGCNNCCTCCCCCTGCAGTAACCAGAGGCGCCGGGCGGATTCGAACCGCCGAATAGAGGTTTTGCAGTTCTCTCAGAACGTTTGCAGCTGTTTGCGTATCGTTGCATCTGTTTGCGGCTTTGAGCACCTGCGGCGCTGAGCTTTTGCATCTCTTTGCGTCTGTTTGCGTCCGTTTGCAGCCAAACCTTCCCAAGAACCTTCCCAAATCCGATTGATCCGTTTCCGCGCTGGGGCGCTCGCTAGAGGGCCATTGCGGCATCATGTGCCTCATCTGGGACATTGGGCGAGCGGCCCCTGCCAGAATGCGAAGCCCCGAACGCGGCTCGGATGCGTGGGGCCCGCAAGCACAACGCCCGGCGCGGGGCCGGGCGCTGGACAAGATTCCACGTGTGTGTAACAAGTCTATTTCAGGTTGACTTTCGCCTTGCACTTGGCTTCGGGGACACCATCGTCATCCCAATGGCAGCGGAACACGCCGTTGTAGTGCCTCTTATCACCGCCCGGACTCGTGAGCTTGCCTTGAGCGACGTAGCCATACGCGTTCGCGTTGTTCCGATCGTTGGGATACCAGGCGAAGAAGTCGTTGTCCGTTCCGTGCATCTTGCCGACACCCTGTGCCAAGAGCTTCGCACCGAAGCAGACACCCGGCTCATTCAGGTCCCTCACGAGGATCCAGATCTCGTCGGCATCAGCGAGATCTCTGAACCGGCTGCGGAGGAAGTCGTCGGGGTCGAGGTCGGCCACGTCTTGGAAGCTCATTGGCTCGAAAAAGTCGAGCGGGCTGCAGTCCGGGTCAGCCAGCGGGTACGTGGTGTGGAACGCCCGCACGCGAGTGCTCGGGTCCGTCCACCCGAAGGCAAAGTGATCTTGATAACGCCAGATGCGAGGATTGCCGTTGTCCGGGTTGTTCATCCAGTTGAACAGCGGCGGATCGATGACGGCACTCTCCGTCGGTGTGGGCTGGTCCGAGCAGGCCACGAGGAGCGCGGTCGTGCAGAGTAGCGCAACGAAACATCCGCCAAGCTTGCGCATGGTGTCACCTCCGAATCAGGAAGGCTACTCACTTCCCGTCGGTGGTCCTACGGTCTCGTCCGTCGGTGGGGCGTCCGGATAGGAGGGCGCTCGCTCTGGCGAGGCGGGGCCTTCAGGCCATCGGCGGTTCGATGGACACATCTAATGTTCCCGCGTGCCTTTGCTCCGCAAGGTGATGTTGTAGAGGGTTTGTCGGAGTTAGTCGGTGCAAACGGAGAAGCCCCGAACGCCGCTGACGCTCGGGGCTGTCGCGCCGCAGCCAGCTAGGTGGGGTTCGTTCCCTGCCGGGTGTATCCCATCTCGCCCGTCATGGCCGTCGCGACCACACTGGGTAGCAGGCCCAGGTCCACTCGGGTGCCAGCCTGACGGGGTCCGAGCCGTCTGCCCCGATGACTATCAGCTCGTCACCGATACCAGGAATCCACTCAACGTAGACGATCCGACCACCATCGGGCGACCAACTGGGAAACCCTCCGCAGCACTCATCCCTCAGCTGCTGCAGATTTGACCCGTCGCTGTCCATGACAGCGAGGCCCCCAAGACCCCCGGAGGCGCTCAACCATAGCGCGATCCTGCTCCCGTCCGGGGACCAAGCAGGGTCTCCGTAGATGAACCCCGTGGAGTCGGCATTGGTGAGCCTGATGCGGTTCGTGCCGTCCGGCTGCATCACGTAGATGTTATACCAACCGGGGCCTGCCATGAAGGCAATCCAGACCCCGTCCGGCGACCAGGCCGGATAGAATCCGCGGTCCGTGCCCGGAGTGAGATTCACCGGATCGGAACCATCCGCGTTCATCACATAGATGTCGCCCCAAGTCTCGCTCTGCACAGCGCCGGTGTAGCTGTCAAAGGCGATCTGGCTTCCGTCGGGCGACCACGTGATGAAGTTCACCCCGGCACCATGGGTCAGCCGCCGCAGACCTGTTCCGGCCGTGTTGACTACATAGACGGCAGCAGAGTCTAGTGGTTGATCAGACTCTCTTGACACAAACGCAAGCTGGGTGGCGTCGGGCGACCAGGTCAGGGGCTCGGTACGTTGGTGATCAGCAGAGTCCGGCCCCCACGTTGCTCGCGTGAGGTTGACCGGATTCGACCCGTCCGGCCGAATCACCCAGATGTCCCCGCGGTAGTTGAACGCGATGTGGTCGTACAGCGGGGGCGGGCCGCCTTGCGTGCCGACGGCAAAGAGGGCATGCGCCGTGTCGCCCCCGACTAGAGCCGTTATCGCCGTCACGCCAATGCCCACCGCGTGGGCCAGACCCGCTTCATCCACCGTTGCTACATCAGCCGCTCCCGCCTGCCAGGTGAACGTGACGCCGGGGATCGTATCTCCGTTGTCATCCAGCGCCACGCCCCGGAACCGAACGGTATCACCCGCCATCACCAGGGTATCCGTGGGCATGACCGCCACAGGACAGGCGATGCACACGGCCACGGAGGCCGAGCCCGAGATGCCATCCGTCGTTGCCGTGATCGTCGCTGCCCCGCTCGCCACCGCCGTCACCAAGCCCAGAGTGCCGGTTGTTGCGACACTTTCGTCAGATGACGACCACGTGAACGTGTTGCCGACGATCTCATTCCCGTCCGCGTCCAGCACTCTGGCTGTGAGTTGCACCGTCTCGCCCACAGAGACGAGTGTGGCAGATGCGGGAGTCACCGCGACGACCAACGACGGCTCGGTGGGTCCCTCTCCACAAGCGAACGGAGTCACCGCACAGGTCAAGAGAATCGCAATGGCGGCCTTGAGGCGGTCCAGAACGTCGGTCATGTGATGACCTCGGCTGGGACTTGTCCAAGGTAGGGTCCTCGGTCGGGCGAGGCTAGAACACCAGCGCCCGGCGCGGGACCGGGCGCTGCGACGTCATCTAGTCTGATCCCGCCCCTACATGGACTCGGGTTCGAGCCAGGACTCGTGCCCGTACAGCACCTTCCACTCACCATCACGCCGTACCCAGGTCGTACTGAGTGCGAACGCAGTCTCGGGGCTGGTCACCCCGGCAGAATCCGTCACGCTGAAGACCCCCTGTTCCAGCACGCTTACAACATCGGCTGTCAAGACCATGGTCCGCGAGTCGGATATGGTGATGTCTATGCGGTTAGCGGTGGCGAAGCTGCCTCGCCAGAAAGAGTCCGCTTCGGCGTATCCGCGAAGTACCTGCCCCTCCAGCGCAAACCAATAGTCCGGTGAGTCATGGAAGTACGAGAGCGCTCGGTCGAGGTCCACTTCTCTCCAAGCATCCCACGCCTCGGCGTTGATCGCGTTCACGGAATCGGCAATCGCGGCGCGTTCCGCATCCGTGAGTTCGACTGTGGCGGGCTGACAGCCGGCGGCGAGCAGACAGGCGACCGCAGCAGTGAGGAGGATTCGACACATGGTGACCTCCTTGTGACGAGACGTATCACTTCCCCGCCGGTGGCTCGGGTCTCGTCGTCGGGCGGGCGTCCAGGTGGAGGGAGTCGCTCTAGCGGCGTGGCCGTCGAGGCCATCGGCAGTTCGACGGATACCGCTAATGTTCCCGCGTGGGTTGGCTCCGCAAGGTGATCTTGGACGGGTTTTGTCGGAGTTTGAAGTTTTGCCCACAAGTGTTGACGTTCGGTTGAGTCAGCCGCGCTACGCTTCGCGCGTCACTTAACCAGAGGGCGGACTCGAACGCGGGTAAACCCGCGGCTCGGCTCTCTGTCAGTGAACTGACACCCAAACTCGCTTGAGCGACCGACCAGCCGAGCCGCGACTTGAGTCGCGAACACGAAAGGGACGGTCCACAGTCTTGGGACCGTNNCGGCTATCTGTCAGTGAACTGACACCCGATGTCGCTTGAGCGACCCACCAGCCGAGCCGCGACTGCAGTAGCGAAACACGAAGGGGACGGTCCACTGTCTCGGGACCGTCCCCTCGAACTGACCGCCTGACCGCCCGACCGCCTGCCCGCCCGCCCAGAGGCGCCGGGCGGATTTGTTGCGCAAGCAGACGCGAGTGGTGGGGAGNNTTGCATCCGTTAGCAGCTCTGAGCACTTGGGGCGCTGAGCTTTTGCGTCTCTTTGCATCTGGTTGCGTCCCTTTGCAGCAAAACCTTCCCAAGAACCTTCCCAATCCCGACTGATCCGTTTCCGTAGCCCCGTATCGCTGCGGGCCCCATCTTAAACAAGGCCACTCCAGCAGCAGGCCTGCATGGCCGACAT
>WVYX01000219.1 GCA_011772755.1 Gemmatimonadales bacterium | reverse complement strand
AATACCCCGAGTCGAACCAGGACAAGGCGCTACTGCTGACCGATCTCCGGGAGGCCCTGGTCGAGGACTACCGCACCAGTCTCTTCTTGCTCATGGCAACCGTGGGCCTCGTGCTGTTGATCGCCTGCGGGAATGTCGCCGGCCTGCTACTGGCACGCGGCTCCACCCGCCGCACCGAGCTCTCCGTACGTGCCGCACTGGGCGCGTCCAGAGCGCGCCTGGTGCGTCAACTTCTCACCGAGAGCGTCGTGACGGCCGTTGCCGCCGGAATCCTGGGGACGGTGCTGGCCATCTGGTTTCAGCGCCTGATCCTCCGGCTACTACCGATGGACATTCCCGGAATCGCCGACACCGGAATCTCGATTCCAATGCTGTCCTTCGCCGTTGTCCTGTCGCTCGGCACCGGCCTGGTGTTCGGGGTTTTTCCCGCGTTTCGCGGCGCGCACATGAACATCGTCGAGGATCTCAAGGCAGGAGCCAGGACCACCGACACCGGCGGTGCTCGGTTCCGCAGCGGGCTCGTCATCGCCCAGGTAGCTCTCTCTCTGGTGCTGCTGATCGGCTCAGGGCTCTTGATCCGCAGTTTTGCACGCCTGCGCAGCGTGGACCCTGGCTTCAACACCGCGAACCTACTTACGGCCGAGATTCGCCTGCCCGGCACGGACTATGATGAGGCGCCGCGGCGGATCCAGTTCTACTCCAGCCTGCTCGAGAACATCCGTGCGATCCCCGGCGTCGTGAGCGTTGCGGCGATCAACCAGCTTCCGATCCGTGACCCCGGCAACAACATCTACGTGTACGCCGCCGACAATCCGCCCACCGACCGCAGGGGGCTGAATGTCGCGTTCCAGCGGACGGTGTTCCCGGGATACTTCGAATCGATGGGCATCCCTCTGCTGGCCGGCCGTGGAATCGAGCACTCGGACGGGCCCGATGCCGCTCGCGTGCTCGTCATCAACGAGACCATGGCCGACACGCTGTTCCCGGGCCAGAATCCCATCGGCCGGCAAGTCGTAGTGGACTACGGTGAGGAGGTGACCCTCGATGTCGTCGGTGTGGTGGGCGACGTCCGGATGAGCGGACTCGCATGGAGGCCGCGCCTGGCCATGTACGGCTCATACATGCAGCGGCCGTACTACACCATGCGCCTCGCGATCCGGACTGCGGGCGAACCCACATCTGTGGCCCGGGCACTCAGGTTCGCCGTGAGGGAGCTGGACCGGAACATTCCCCTTGCCGAACTCGCGACGATGGACCAGCTGCTCGCGAGATCAACGGCGCGACGCAGAGTCATCGCCATCTCCCTGACGCTGTTCGCGTCCGCAGCGCTGCTCCTGGCCACGATCGGCCTATACGGCGTGCTCGCGTACTATGTCAGTCAGCGCACCCACGAGATCGGCATCCGGGTGGCCCTCGGCGCACGCGCTGCTCAGGTCGTTCAGCTCGTCCTCACACGCGGCGTCGGCCTGGTCACCGTCGGGATTGTGCTCGGGGTGGCTGCAGCCTTCGGGGTCACCCGCTTCATCCAGCGGATGCTCTTCGGCGTGGAACCCACCGACCCCACCACCTTCGCGGCGGTGAGCCTATTGTTGGCACTGATCGCGCTGATAGCCTGTCTGATCCCGGCCTGGCGGGCGTTGAGAGTCGACCCCCTCACCGCGCTGCAGGCGGAGTAAGCCGGCGGCAGGACTGGGAGCCTGCAGCGCCGGCCCCTACTCCAGCCAGCGAATCACACGCTGCGCCAGGTCGTGCAGCCTGCCTCTGTAGGGCGGGTAGAAGAACCTGGCGAGCGCCGGCTCCCGCTGCCGCACCACCGGTCGCACGTGAGACATGGTCAGGAAACCGTGGTAGCCATGGTACGCGCCCATGCCGCTGGAGCCCCAACCGCCGAAGGGCAGCTCGGAGCTCACGTAGTGCAGCAACGTGTTGTTCACCAGGGTGCCGCCAGCGGGCACTCCGCGCTGGAATTCGCCGATGACGCCCTTGTCGCGACTGAAGATGTACGACGCGAGCGGCGTCCCGTGGCCGCGCGCGTGCATGATTGCCTCGGTGAGGTCGCGATAGGTGAGGATCGGCAACACAGGACCGAAGATCTCTTCTTCCATGACGGGCGCGTCGGGGGTGACGCCGGACAGCACCGTCGGCGCAACGTAGCGCGTCTCGGCATCCCACTTGCCGCCGATCACGACACGCGCCCCGCTCGCCACGGAACGCTCGACGAGATCCACCAGCCGGCGGAAGTGTGGCTCATCGACGATCCGTGCGAAGTCCGGCGACGCTCGTCGCTCGGCCTCGTCGCGGCCGTACAGCCGTGCGGCCGCCTGCTCCACGGCCGACACGAACTCGTCGGCCACTGTAGCGTGGACCAGCACGTAGTCGGGCGCGGTGCACGTTTGGCCCGCGTTGAAGAACTTCCCCCACACGATGCGCTCGGCGGCGGCCTTCACATCGGCCGAGGCATCCACGATGGCCGGCGACTTGCCGCCCATCTCCAGCGTGACCGTCGCTAGATGCCTGGCTGCGGCGGCCATGACGATCTTGCCGATGTGGGAGCCGCCCGTGAAGAAGAAGTGATCGAAGGGTAGCTCGAGTAGTGACGCAGCAACCTCAGGCCCCCCTTGTACTACGACGGCCTCCGATGCGTCGCACACCTCGTCGATCAGCGATTCCAGCAGCGCCGCCGTGGCCGGCGCCTTCTCCGAAGGCTTGAGCACCGCGCAGTTGCCTGCCGCGATGGCTGCCACCAACGGATTGATCACGAGGCCGAACGGGTAGTTCCACGGGGCCATGATCAGCACGACCCCGCGGGGTTCGAACACCAGGCGGCTCGATGTGCCAGCAAGCAGCATGGTGGGACGCACGCGCTTCGGCCGCATCCAACGAGGCAGGCGGCGGATGGCGACGTCGATCTCCTGCAGGGTGTTATGGATCTCGGCGATCTCGGACTCGAACGGCGGCCGCCGCAGGTCTTCGTAGATGGCGTCGACGATCTCCCGGCGCCGCGCCAAGATGGCGCAGCGCAACCGCCGCAACCGCCTGCGGCGCTCCGCAGCGGTGGTGCGCGCCATGGCCGGTGCGTGCGAGCGCTGGCGCGCGTAGATCTGTTCGACTCGCGTCGCTTCCATGGAGACGACGGACGATGTACCGACTGTGGTCGTCTGTCTAGTACCGCCGAATCCGAGGCTGAAGCCTCGGCTCGGCGCCTCGCGGCGGATCGTCTTGAAAGACGGGTAGCGCGTCCTTCGGCTGCCCACGGTGAGAAGTGCGTCCTTACAGGACGCCGCTCTTGGCCGAGCCCGCCCTTCAGCGCGGTACCCGCCGAAACCCCTATCCACGACGCACCGTTACGCTTACGTGACCGGGCTTGCGGGATCGCGACAACGCGTCGCAGTCTTGAGCCTACCACGCCGGTCAATCATGAGAAGATTTCCGAAACACGCGCGGCGACCCGCCCGTATGTGGAAGAGACGCCCACCGAAGAAAGCTGAGAGCACTACTATGGATTCCCACAGGTTTCGACTACGCCTCGGTTACGCCGTCCTGTGCGCGGCCTTCGGCGCCATCCAGCCGCTCGACGCACAGCAGCGCGACCGTGCGGCACTCATCGCGGCCATCGATTCGATCGTGATGGAACCCGTCGACTCCGGCAAAGTGGCCGGCATCTCGGTGGCTGTGGTCCGCGGGGCGGACACCCTCCGTATCAAGGGCTACGGCTACGCGGACCTAGAGTTCGAGGTGCCGACGCCGGACGACGCGGTGTATGAGATCGGATCGGTCACCAAGCAGTTCACGGCTGCGGCCGTCCTGCAGCTTCAGGAGCAGGGTCTCCTCTCGTTGGACGATGAGCTGACCAAGTATCTGCCGGACTACCCAACGCAAGGACACCGGATCACGATCCGGCGACTGCTGGACCACACGTCAGGCATCAAGGGCTACACGGAGATGCCGGTGTTCTGGCGCACCATGGTGAGCCGAAGGCTGCCGCGGGACTCGCTCGTCGCCCTCTTCGCCGCCGAGCCGTTCGACTTCGCGCCGGGCGAGGCGATGATCTACAACAACTCGGCGTACTTCCTGTTGGGTCTCGTCATCGAGAAAGCCAGCGGGCAGCCCTACGAGGAGTACATCGCAGAGCATCTGTTCAAGCCCGCCGGCATGACGCGCTCTCTCTACTGTAGCAAGCGGGCGCTGATCAAGCATCGCGCCAAGGGATACCAGTTCGGCAACCAAGGCCCGACCAACGCTCCCTTCCTGGATCACACCTGGCCCTACGCCGCGGGCTCCATCTGCTCGACTGCCGGCGATCTCGTCGCTTGGGTCCGTGCAGTACACGGACACGGCGACGGAGGTGACCTGTTGAGCGAAGATGCCTACCGCCAGCTCATCACCCCCGACACGCTCAACGACGGCACGCGATTGCGTTACGCGAAGGGCCTCACAGTCGCCGAGATTCGCGGGCGGCGACAGATCGCCCACGGCGGTGGAATCTTCGGCTACGTAACCGACTTGCGGTACTACCCCGACGACGACCTCATCATCGCGGTGCTGATCAACGGCGGCTCCGTATCGCCCGCCAGCATCGCGGCCGCAATCGAACAGCTCATCCTGCGGGAGTGGGAGGAACCGGCAGGGCGCAGCTTTGCCGGCGATCTCGAGCAGTTCACCGGGACGTACAAGGGTCCGGGACGGGGACGAGAGTTCACCGCGACCGTGGCGCTGGACTCAGCCGGTCTCACCCTCAAGGTCGGCAACCGTGACGCTCAAGACTTGAGCTATGTGGACGGGCTCACCTTCTCGGCCGGCACGTCGCTCTACACGTTCGTGCGGGAGGGCCGAGAGATCACGGGGCTGCGAGCGGACCAGATCGGGGGGTACTACATCCTGCGGAAGACAGGCAGCTGAAGGCTGCCGCGGCAAACGGCACTCCCTGCTGAGACCACCCGGAGAAGAAGAGCCGACCTCACGGTCGGCTCTTCTCATTGGGGACGGCGGGACCCACTCATGCGCCCAGGGATCAACTCCCACCTGGGCGCCTACCTGATCGGCAGCGATATCGACAGCTGGTGTGTCACCACCTTCACGTCTTGCAGCGTGAGCGGCCCACTGGGAGGGAGCAGGATATCGTTGGCGGCCGCCATATCGGCCGCGCGCTCGGCGGCGCCACCCATCCAGGCGACGCCGGGCCGACCACTCCCTGTGGTGACCCGCCCCAGGTACCGCAGCTCCAGACCCGAGAAGCGCACCCGGGCACCCCAGCTCGGTGTCCACTCCATCCACTGCTCGTCTTGCCGGCGGGAGGTCTCGGCCACGTTGTCCCACTGGTCCAGATGGTAGTCGTACGAACGGACCTGGAGACCCAGCTGGAAGGCCGCAGGCTCCACCTGGTGCGTGACACCCACATTCACGAATGCGTTGGAGAACCGGAACGCATTCTCCACGGTCTTCCCACCCACAGGGATAGTGTCACCGCTGGCGGTCTCCACCGCTTCCGCCGCCTCGGCCCAGGTGTCGCTCCACGCCGGCTCGTATACCATGTCGATGCCGAAGGTCGTGGGACCCGCGACCTTGGAGAGTCCCACACCTATGTTGTATGCCCAGCTGTGGCCAGGATCCCGCGGGATGTTCATGATCTCGTAGTTGGGGATCTTGGGATGCGACTTGCGGTTGCCCGTGATAATGCCGCCGACCCGCCACCCGCTGGTGCCGACCGGTTGCACATAGCCCAGGTGCAAGCCCCACGTACTGGTCTTGTCCAGGTTGGTCTCGAGGCGGGTCTCTGGCTCCCAGACCCAGTTCGTGGAGTCAACCAGCACCCAATCGACGTATGTCACGTCATGCGTCATGTCGAACTGGTTGTACAACGCCAACGCCTCGAATGTCTGCCCGCCATCGAACTCCTTCATGACGCCGAAGCGAACGTTTTCCAGATCTCCCGACTGGGCGATGTTGGCAGCCGACGCGTACAGATGCTCCACCCCATCGATCGCGCTCAAGTCCGCAAGGAACGCGCTGCCGCCTACGGTGACACCGCCGGGGAGGCTCCGGCCCAGCGTGAGAAACGCGTACTTGTTGGTGGCGGACTGCTGGCTCAGCGCGTTGGGGGGCAGGATCTCGCGAAACCGCACCGGCCCGAAGAACGGATCGCCACGCTTGAGCTGCTGCAGCGCCACGAAGCCACCGCCAAACCACTCACCCGAGCTGAACAGGGCACCGGTGGGCAGCGTCTTCGCGCTTCCCGCCTGGTTGGAGATACTGTAGAAGGTCGGTGACGCGGTGACGTGCGCTTGCGGGATCCGTGCCCCCTTCGCGGGGTTCACGAACGGGTCGAGCCACGGATCGTCCAAGGCGATCGCCACACCAGCCATGCCCAGATTCTGGGACGGGAAGATGAGGAACTGATCTCCCGAGGCCACCG
>WVYX01000249.1:239-4855 GCA_011772755.1 Gemmatimonadales bacterium | reverse complement strand
ACCACGATTCCGTAGTCAAACAGTACCCGGTAGCCACCTGCTCGGACTTGGAGGCACGCATCCAGCTCGAAGAGCTGCCAATATGGTCTGAGTCCCGCCTCGAAGATCTTCACCGCTGGCCGTCGAACACTCAGGTTGTAGCCAACCAGGTGGTGGACCTCCGTGGGCTGACGGCTACGCCATGTCTCCGGCTGGTCGTGCATGTTGCCGATGGTCTTGCCGTACCAGGTGAGACGGCCTTGGGGCTCCGCCGCGTGTGTGGGATACGCGTTCCCATCTGGCAAGAAGTTGTCGGCCGGGCCGCCGACGGCACCCACCGTGGGGTCCTTGTAGTGGCGAAGGTGCCGCTCGATCCAATCTTCCGGGGCCGTGGCGTCATCGTCTATGAGCAGCACGATGTCACCGGACGCAGCCTGGACGGCAGTGTTCTCTGCTGGCACCACTCCAACTTTGGGTGAGTGCAGTGTCCGGAGCTGATAGGGAAGGGTGCCCTTTAGATGTTCCGCCGCATGCCGGGTTGCAACATCGTCTCCCTGCCAAACCACGATCACCTCGTCTGGGAGCGTGGTCTGACTGCCGAGGCTCTCGAGACACCTCGTCACCCGCTCGGGTCTGCGGAAGCTGGGGATGAGGATACTGGTTGCTAACGGCACGCTGCCTCCACTCCCCTCTACCCGCTCCCCATCGGCGGATCGGCGGTTCGGCGGATCGGCGGTCCTACCGCGCACCGCGTGCCGCGCACCATACGTTCATTGTCAGTCCCGCTCCCCTCTCTCCATCAGCGGTTCGGCGGATCGGCGGTCCTACCGCACACCGCGTACCGCGCACCTACGTTTCGTTGTCGGTCCCGCTCCCCTCTCCCCGCTCCCCACTAGTGATCCACCGCTTACCGCGCACCTCGAACCTCGCACCTCACACCTACTTCCCCACGAGTCGATTGTACACCCGTAATGTCTGTTGCGCCGTCTTGGTCCAGCTAAACATGGCTGCCCGTTGTCGCACACGGTCCCGGAGCTCATTGCGCCGTTCGGTTGAAAGCACGTGCAATACGGCCGCGGCCGCGGCGCCTTCATCCCGGGGATCCATCAGCATGCCCGCGTCGCCCGCCACTTCGGGACCTGCCCCCCAGGAGCTGCATACGACAGGCAGGCCTCGCGTCATCGCCTCCAGGGCCGGCAGACAAAAGCTCTCACGCCATGACAGGGTGAGAAAGGCCGCGGCACCGTCGTACAGGTCTGTGAGCCGGGTCCCCAAGTCGAGCAGGAACACGACATCGTCCCCCTCCGAGAGACCAAGGGACTGGGCGCAAGCCGGGAGATCTCCGGGCACGGACTTGGATCCGACCAGCACGATGGTCAGGTCAGGTCGCTGCTGCTGGACCGTGGCGAATACGCGCAGCACTCCGGGTACGTTCTTGTGGGGCTCGTACCCGCCCACGTAAAGGAGGTAGGGCGAGCGCACGCCCAGCTCTTCGAGTACGCGCTCTCGAACCGACGGGGGAGATGGCTGACGAAGGAACTGGCGATGCACGGCGAGGGGCGTGGCAGTGACGTGGTCTTCAGGCACGCCAAGGAGGTTTACCACTTCGGCCCGGCAGAATCGGGACGGCGTGAGAATGTGATCGGCGGCCCGGACCTGGAGTCGCCAGTAGAGGCCGGTGGCGCTCCAACCACCCTTCGCGTCCTTACCGAGATACGCCTGCACCGGGCCCTGGAGGACACCTCGCCGCACGAGGTCGACATAGCTGTGCACCGTCGCGCTGTGGATGGTGAGGACGCGCGGTCTGGTTGCGTGCAGCGGGACGCCATGCTCGGCTGGGGCGTGATAGAGATCGAACCCCCGAGCGCGCAGAGTGCGGGGAACCGTGACCTGCTCCCACCATAGTCCGCCCCTGTCCGGCAACCCCACGACCTCGCAGTCGAGATCAGCGACGTGCGTCGGGTGCAACGGATGGGCATCGCGATGGAGCAGTGATACCTCGACGCCGAGATCGACGAGAGCACGGACCAGGCCGGTTGTGTATCGATCCCACCCTCGCATGACCGGGGACGCGAGGGACCGGGCGTCAAACGCTATGCGCACGCGTCGTAGACCCCCTCGAGAATCTCGAGCACTCTCGTCGGGTCACTGTGCTCCCGGATGAGCTTCCGGGCAGCGAGTCGCCGCTGCTGGCGGCGCTCGCCGTCTTGCAGCAGCGCGACGGTCCGCTCAATCAACTCTTCGTCATTGTCGCTGATCTCGGCATGGATGCCATCTTCCGCGGGGATGCCCTCGATCCCGTCTGTGGTCGTCACAACCGGGGTGCCAAAGGCAAACGCCTCCATCACCTTCACTTTCATCCCGCTTCCACGGAGAGGTGCGTACAGCATGACGTCCGTGTTCTGAAAGTACGGTGCGATCTCGGGCACGTCCTCGTGAATCGTGCCGTGAGGGATGGCTCCAAGTGCTGCAACGGCGCGACCAGCCTGCCTACCCACGATCTGAAGCCGTGCGTCCGGTACTCGGCGACTGATCTCAGGCCAGAGCCGTGTTACTAGCCGCTCTGCCGCAGTGTACGTCGGCTGCCAGGCGAACGAGCCAATCAAGCTCACGACGGGCGTACCGCGTCGTGGTGGCTCCGGCTCGAACGGGTAGAGGGATATGTCGAAGGCCAGGGGCACCGTGTGCACCGTGGCATTGGGAGCGATCTCTCGAACCCGCGCCGCGAGCGCTGGTGTCACGGTCGCGATGGTGCGATATCGCTGGAGCAAGCGCCGCTCTGCCCGACATATCGCCATGTTGCGGAGTCGATCGCCAATAGAAGACGCCGGCATCTCTGCTAGGTCAATCTGTACCAGATAGTGCACTGCTAGGATCGAGGGGGACGTCGCGTCGGGCCCTAGCCAGCCGCTCCAGTTGTGTTCCAGGTGCAGGACGTCGATCCCGGTGGAGAGCTCTCGTTTCAGGTCCCGGCGGAGCTCCGGTGCGAACAAGTAAGAGTGCGGGCGCCGCAGTGATTGCCACTTGCCGGCGATCCCCCGCCGCGAGAAGTGGCGGTAGCAACGGAGATCGTAGTGCTTTGCCGGGAACAGGTCGGCTGCCGCGACCACGTCCTCCTGCTGTGAAGCGGCGGCCAGGGCAGTGACCTGATGGCCGCGCTCCACCAGTCCCTTCAACAGCACGTAGTACCAGCGGGCCGCCGCGTTCCCAAAGGGGAGGGGCGGCTCCGTCATCACCAGTACCACGCGACGACGCTTCACGGGGGCGGTGCCGTTGCTGACGGCTCGAGCAACACGAGCGTGAGTCCGGGAATGGATTGGTGCGGACGGGCGGTGAGTTGGGTGAGGGAATCAGCCGCTGCACCCTGTGCCACGACGACCGTTCTGGATCCTGCCGAAGCAGCGTCCTCTGCCTGCTGGAGCAAGTCATCGATACTGTCGACAAGGGCGAAGGGCGGCGCTCCCCAGNNCCGACTTGGCGGCAGACACCGCGAGGTCCCGCCGTCGCGCGGTTTCTTCGAGGTAATCCTGGTGCCGGACGACCAGCAAGGCATCCGCCGCCAGCACCAACCCGAGCGCCGCGACGGCCACTGCCCTCCGCTGCTTCACCAGTGTGAGCCACCGCCGTAGCGGTTCCGCGTACACGATGCAGAGCAACGGAACCACCGGCGCAAAGAACCGCAGCCCCACCACGAGATCGGCAGGCAGCCCGAAGCGCCGGTCCACGAAGTAGTACGCTCCGAACAGCGCGAGGCAGAGGATCGAGATCACCCGTGCTTCCAGGCGCCGCTCGTGCTTGGAGAGAAAGACGCCGACGGCAAGGAGCGGCCACACCAGGTTCAGGGCCACGAGGTAGAAGACAAGGCGAGCCGGTGCGGATGCCAAGTCGAAATAGCCCGTGACCTGTGCGTGCGTCTCGATCGGGTTGTCGAACACGGTCAGATTGTAAATGCCGAGGGCGACGAGGGGCACGAGCGCCGCAGCGACGGCCCGAACCGCGGCGTCCCGTCTACCGCTTCTCCAGAGTCTCCAGATCAGCAAGCCGCCGAGGAAGAGGGCCACCGGTAGTAATGCGGTCCGCACCACTGGTACAGCGCCCAGCATCAAGCCCGCGAGCAACGGCCTGGGACGACGGGGATCGCTCCACACGAATCCGGCTGTGATCACCAGGGCGGCCGTCAGCTCGGCCATGAGGGTTCGCGAGTACAGTAGCAAGGTGGGGTGCAGTAGGATCAGTGCCGCCCAGAGCGAGGCGTATCCATCACGTTGCAGCGCATGGGCAGCCAGCAGGCATGTGAGGATGAGCGCCGCCAGGGGCACGGCGAACGCGATGCGCCAGGGTCCCTTCTGCGATAGCGCGAGCAGTGCCGGGTGACCGGGCGGATATTTCGCAGCCACGCCATCCGCCGTTTGCTGCATGGATATGGTCCGATCTAGGGGCTCAGTGCCAACCAGGTCACCGCGAGCGAAGATCCTGGCCTGGGCCAGGTAGGCGGCCTCGTCTTCAATCGCGATGGCGGGGGGATACCACGCTAAGCAGAGCCCGACGACCACCAGGCATAGCAGCGCCAACCCCCGCCCGGCCTTCAAGGTACCTCTAACAAGATGCCGAACAAGTCAGGTAGCGGTGCGCGGTAC
>WVYX01000249.1:0-169 GCA_011772755.1 Gemmatimonadales bacterium | reverse complement strand
CCGCCGAACCGCCGAACCGCCGACATCAATCATGGGCGGAGACGGGAAGGAGGTCTGACCGCGGCGCAGGCTCAGGAGCGGCTTCGGCCTCCATCACGTGCAGTCGCCGGCTCGCCATCCCCACCAGGAACCAGAAGAAGGGCAGCGTCGGATTTGCCAAGAGCGGCTG
>WVYX01000349.1:14914-34919 GCA_011772755.1 Gemmatimonadales bacterium | reverse complement strand
TGGTGCACCAGCAGGTAGAGCCAGGCCACTTGGCAAGGGGGGCGTACTAGTGCCGTTCGAAATGTTCCAGCCTGACGTGCCCTTTCGCTTGCTGACACGAACTGCTGAAGGCTGACAGTAACTCCATGGCTTCCCTCCGGCTTACTGTTACCGGCATGACTTGCGGTCACTGCCAGAGCAAGGTTGAAGAGGCACTGAAGAGTGTCGACGGGGTCTACGGGGCCTTTGTAGATCTCCCGGGCGGCACCGCCGAAGTCGACTTCGATGGTGCCAAAGTGGCGCCCACGTCGCTGGTTGAGGCGGTGGAGGTAGCGGGGTACGGGGCGAAGCTTGCCGATTGAGGATGGGGACCGGCACCGCCGACCGTAGCACCGTCCCTGCCGGTCCTCGCCTGCAGCTGGTCGACACTTCCTATTCCTTACGACTCATAGGTGTCCACCTCCTGGTTCGGAGGCCCGATGGCTGAGGTGACCTACCTTGAGGCCCTTCGCCAGGGACTGTGGGAGGAAATGGAACGGGATGAGCGTGTGTTCATCCTCGGTGAGGACGTAGGCGCGTACGGTGGGGCGTTCAAGGTCACCGAGGGGTTTCAGGAACGCTTCGGAGCTTCGCGTGTCGTCGACACACCTATCAGCGAGGCCGCGGTCGTCGGCGCAGCAGCAGGTGCGGCGCACATGGGAATGCGCCCAGTGGTCGAGATGCAGTTCATCGATTTCATCTCGTGCGCCTACGACATCCTGACGAATTACGTGGCCACGGCCCGATACCGGGCCGGGCTATCGACACCGATCGTGGTACGAGGACCGTCGGGTGGATACGTACGGGGCGGGCCATTCCATTCCCAGATGCCGGAGGCCGCCTTCTTCCACACCCCTGGGCTAAAGCTCGTATGCCCTGCCACCGCCCGTGATGCTAAGGGTCTCATCAAGGCGGCCATCCGTGATGAGGATCCCGTCATCTACTTTGAACACAAGTACCTGTATCGTCGAATCAAGGAGGACCTGCCCGACGGCGAGGAGGTATTGACGCCCATCGGCAGGGCACGGATAGCCCGCGAGGGTGGTGACCTCACCATTGTCACGTGGTCGGCGATGGTATGGAAGGCGCTGGAGGCTGCTGAGGAGATCGAGGCAAAGGATGGGGCAGCCGTGGAGGTGCTCGACCTCCGCACGCTCCTCCCCATGAACGATGCTGCCATCGTGGCCTCGGTGAAGAAGACCAACAAACTGCTCGTCGTCCATGAGGATACCAGGACCGGCGGTGTGGCGGGTGAGATCACGGCTCGTGTCAACGAACAAGCGTTCGAGTGGCTCGACGGGCCCATCATGCGGGTGACTGCCCGGGACGCGCCGCTCCCGTACTCGTCGACGCTGGAAGACTACGTGCTGCCGCAGACCGACGACATCCTGAAGGCCGCCCGCTGGCTGCTGAAGTACTGAAGCCCTCAGCGGCCGGGCTGATCATGGCGGCAATTCGCAGTTTGCAACTAGCAGTTCGTGATGATGGTATGGACGCGGCATTCCCACAAACTGCTAATTGCGAATTGCGAATTGCTCCTTCGGGCGGCTGAGGGCTCGCGGCAGAGTGCTGCCTCCCACGGAGCCGCGGAGGCAGGTATACTGAAACTTCGTCGCGCGGCGTAACGTTCAGCTAGCACCACTCGACGCTGGTGGGATCGGGAGATTCGTAGGAGATCGGACATGGCTCGAGTCGATGTCATCATGCCGCAGATGGGAGAATCCATCGCAGAGGGTACCGTCTCCCGGTGGCTGAAGAACGTGGGGGACGCCGTGAAGCGGGACGAGGCGATCCTAGAGATCTCCACCGACAAGGTCGATGCCGAGATTCCGTCCCCGGCCGCTGGTGTGCTCGCCGAGATCAAGGTCGAGGAGGGTCAGACAGTCGAAGTGCAGACGGTAATTGCGGTGATTGAGACGGACGGAGCGGCGGCAGCAGTGGCAGGTGGGGTGGCGGAGACGGCAGTTGCCGAGGTTGAGCGGAAGGAGGCGCCGGCGACGGCCGCTGTGCCCGCTCCCCCTCCTCCTGCTCCGCCCCCGGGGGACGGGAAGGAGGCGCCGGCGACGGCCGCTGTGCCCGCTCCCCCTCCTCCCCCCACTCCTGCTCCGCCCCCGGGGGACGGGAAGGGAGGGGTGGCAGAATCCGCCGAGGGTCGCCTCCGGCGCCGCTCCACGCCGCTGGTTCGCAGGATCGCGGCCGAGCACAATGTGGATATTGCTCGGATCGAAGGAACGGGCTACGCCGGCCGCGTGACCAAGAGGGACATCCTCGCCCACATCGAAGGCGGGACCCGCTCAGTAGCTCCCGCTGCCGCCCCAGCCGCTGCCGCGGCCCCTGCGACTCCGCCAGCTGCTGTGGAACACCCGACGGTCGAGCCCTGGCCCGGGGATGAAGTCGTTCCGATGAGCCGCATTCGGAAGCTCACCGCCGACCACATGGTCGTGTCGCGGCGCGTATCGGCGCACGTGACGAGCTTCTACGAGGTGGACTACAGCCGTATCGCACAGCTCCGACAAGAAACGAGGAAGGAGTATGATGAGCGAGGCACGAAGCTCACCTTCCTCGCCTTCATCATCAAGGCAGTTGCCGACAATCTGCGAAAGCACCGGATCGTCAACTCCTCGGCGAGCGGCGACAACATCATCTATCGGCGACCCATCAACATCGGCGTTGCGGTAGCCCTCGACTGGGGGCTCATCGTTCCGGTGCTCAAGAACGCCGATGAGCTCTCACTGCTCGGCATCGCCAAGAGGGTGGCCGATCTCGCCGAACGGGCGCGGACCAAGCGCCTGAGTCCGGATGAAGTGCAACACGGCACGTTCACCATCACGAATCCGGGGGTTTTCGGTTCATATGCCGGCGCGCCGATCATCAATCAGCCGCAAGTGGCGATCCTCGGAGTCGGCTCGATCGAGAAGCGGCCGAAAGTCATCACGCTCGACGACGGCCAGGACGTGATCGCCATCCGCACGATGGGATTGCTCTCCCTCTCATACGATCACCGGATCGTGGACGGGGCCGACGCCGACCGGTTCATGGCCGACCTAAAACGGGATCTGGAGCAGTTTTCGGAGGCGGCCGTCTAACAGGCCGCTGAATCGTGCGTTTGGCATTGCAAGACACCCGGAATCAACCGGGGCGCACGCTGATGGTCTGTGGTTCGTTACGCACACGGTCCGCCCATGAGTGCGGGGTGGGTGGAGCACCAGGGGCCGCAGCTGATCTGGAGATGAACGCCGATGGTTGTGCAGCCTGCTAGCTACACGGTCCGCGCAGGAGTCCCCTTTGGGGGCGCCAGGCGCCGCGTTTGTCCGCGGTTTCCTCTCTCCTAGCTATGGCGCGGCGTACGATCGAGGTCGGTGGCGAGCGGTGGCATGTGTACCTGTCGGGGCGGATCACCGCGTACGATCGTGACGAGTTCGGGCTCGTGTTCGAAAAGGGCACGGGACCCCACCGAGTGCAGCGCGTGACGCGCTTCTCGCCAATCGGCCCGCGGCGGTGGGATGCGGCCCTAGCGGGACTCTCCGATCGACGCCTGCTGGATTTCTTCCAGCAATCCCAGCCTGCCCGTACGAGCCCGGAGACCGACTACGGCCACGGGGCGAGATAGCGGTGGCAGTGGTTGATCTTCACGTCCATTCGACAGCATCGGACGGCGAGTACGAGCCGGCTGAAGTAGTGCGGCGGGCTGCCAAGCTAGGGCTGGCGGCGATTGCCTTGACCGATCACGATACGATCGCCGGCCTTCCCGACGCCATTGCTGCCGGTGCTGCTCTGGGCATTGAGATCGTCACCGGGTGCGAGTTCAGTGTGGCGGCGCATTGGGGGGAAATGCACCTCCTCGCCTATTTCCTGCCGGCGGAAGACGGCAGGCTGAGCGCGTACCTGGAAGAGCAGCGTGCCAAGCGCGTGGAGCGTGCTCGCAAGATCGTGGTGCGGCTCAACAACCTCGGCATCGATGTCACGTTGGATGAGGTCATGGCGGTGGCCGACGGAGGTGCGGTTGGTCGCCCTCACGTGGCCCGAGTGCTGGTAAACCGCGGCGAGGTACCGGACGTGGAGGCAGCCTTCAGGAGGTACCTAGGGTGGCGTCGGCCGGCGTTTGTGCCCAAGAGCCTTCCGCCGGTCGCCCAGGTGACCGCCCTCGTCCGAGGCCTCGGCGGCGTGACGTCAGCGGCCCACCTAAAAGACCGGGCGACGCGAGGCGCCTTGCGGAAGCTGCGCGCTGTCGGCCTGGACGGTGTGGAAGTGCGACACCCCATGCATGACGAAGTCACCGCGCGGCGGATTCTCCAACTGGCGGAGGAGCTCCATCTCCTCCCCACCGGCGGCTCTGATTGGCACGGAGAGAACCAGGACCCGGCCGACCGAGCGTCGCTCGGCGAACTGGCAGTTCCTGAGGCGTGGTTGACAGCAATTCACGAGTTGCATCAGCAGCGGGTATCACAGTCGGAGGCTGTCACGTGAAGGATCTGATTGCGATGGGCGCTGTGGCGCCCGACTTCGAGCTGGCAGCTTCGGGCGGGAGCCGCTATCGGTTGAAGAAGGTCCTCGAGCGGTCGCGGGCGTTGCTGGTCTTCTATCCGGGCAACTTCACGCCTGGCTGAAACCGCCAACTCTCCGCCGTGCGCGATGACATCGAGCAATACCGGGCGGCTGACGTTCAGCCATTCGGCGTCAATCCAGCCAGCGTCGAAGACCACGAACGGTACGCGAACAAGCTCAAGCTCCCGTTCCCACTCCTGAGCGATCCCGACCGCGAGGCGTCGGGAGCGTATGGTGCCCTCAAGACAGACGGCAAGCGCATCCAGCGCAGCGTGGTGCTGGTCGACCGTGACGGTCGAGTGATCTTCGCCGCACGGGGAGCACCGCGGGCCAACGAGATCCTGGCGGTGCTTAGGTGAGGAGCAGGAGGTTGAACCTACTGGTCCCGCTGCCGCCTTCTGCCGCTCCCTACCATCCCCTGCCGCCGTCTACCGCACCCTGCCGTTATGCCGTCATCCCGTCATGCCGTGATGCCGTCTAATGCCTTATGTTACGTGAACCCCGCGAGCGACCCGCGCGGCGGTATCGGCCTGGCTCAATAGACCGGGCAGGACACGCACGGCGTGCCGTTGAGCTGTTCAATGCTGGGCGGTTTTGGGAGGCCCATGAGGAGCTCGAGGCCATTTGGCGGTCCGTGACCGACGAGGCGGAAGCGGCAGTCATCCAGGGGCTCATCCAGGCGGCTGCCGCTCTGCTGCATCAGGAGCGCGGGAACTCACACGGGGTGAAGGTCGTTGGAGGGGCAGCACTGGCAAAGCTTGCGGGACCACAGCATCCCGCAGTTGAGTTTGAGACGGAAGCGTTCCGCCACGATCTGGAGGATGCCCTCCTGCGTGGTGGCCCGTTGCCCAGACTAGGTGTGAGGGGAAAGTGACGAAGGTCGAGGAGAAGAATGCGGAGCAGTCCTACGACGTCATCGTGGTCGGCGGTGGACCTGCCGGACTGTGCGCGGCGATGTATGCCGGGCGTGGTATGCTGAACACGCTCGTGATCGAGCGAGGCTTACCGGGAGGCGAGATGCTCAATACCGACCTCATCGAGGACTATATCGGGTTCGAGAGCATCAAGGGGCCGGAGCTGGCGAACTTGATGGCCAATCACGCCAAGAAGTTCGGTGCCGAGATCATCATGGACACGGTGGAGTCGATCGCAAGGCGCGACGACGGTGACTTCGATGTGATTACGCAGCTAGGCAAGACATACCGCGCGCCCGCGGTGATTCTCACAGCCGGTGGTACCCCGAGGAAGCTCAATGTCTCAGGTGAGGCGGATTACGCCGGGAGGGGAGTGTCCTACTGTGCCGTATGCGATGGGGCCTTCTTCAAGGGCGCGGTCCTCGCCGTCGTCGGCGGTGGTGACGCCGCTGTCGAGGAAGCCGACTACCTCACTCGCTATGCTGAGAGGGTGTTCATCATCCATCGCCGCGATCAGTTCCGGGCGTCGCCCCTGATTCAGAAGCGGGCGTTCAACAACCCCAAGATCGAGGTGGTCTGGAACCGAGTGGTCGAGGAGATCCGGGGCGACGAGAACGGCGTCAATCAGCTCCTGCTGAAGGACACGGTCACTGGAGAGGAATCCACCCTCGCCGTTGGTGGGGTGTTCATCTTCATTGGGTTCAGTCCGAACTCGGGGCTGATCAAAGGGCACTTCGAGCACGACGCGGGTGGGTACATCATTACGGATAGCAGGATGATGACGTCGATTCCGGGGCTCTTCGCCGCCGGCGACCTCCGCGTTCAGCTCGTGCGACAGATCACGACAGCGGTCGGTGACGCGACCACGGCGGCCATGGCCGTGGAGAAGTACCTGTCCGAAAAGCGAGATCGGGAGCAGGAGCACGGCAAGCAGGAGAAGGAGGCCGTTGCCTCAACCTAAGGTCATCTGCCTGACCAACGGTCAGTTCATGGAGAACTGCTACCTCCTTGCTGACCCGCAAATGGGGGACGCAGTTCTCATTGACCCTGGGGAGGAGGCTGACCTCTTCCTACGCCGCATCGCTACTGAGGATCTCACCCTGCGGGCGATCTGGCTCACACACGCGCACCTCGACCACGTTATCGGGGTCGCGCCAGTCGTCGAGCGTACGGGTGTGCCGGTGTATCTGCACCCTGCGGATCGGCCGCTGTACGAAGGCGTCGGCCACCAGGGCGAGTGGCTCGGGGTGCCGGCATCGGCCCCGCCGGCGCCCGAAGGTTACCTGGCTGAAGGAGACACACTCGGAATCGGTGCATTGTGCTTCGAAGTCCGTCACGTGCCCGGCCATAGCCCCGGGAGCATTGCCCTCGTGGGGCACGGCGTGGCCTTCGTTGGAGACGCTTTGTTCGCCGGCTCCGTTGGGCGGACAGATCTCCCGGGCGGCAACGCCGATACCCTGATCGCCAGCATCCGAGAGAAGCTGCTCGCGCTGCCCGATGAGACAGTGGTCTACCCGGGGCACGGTCCCGAGACCACGATCGGCCAGGAGCGGACCACGAATCCGTTTCTGACGGGGACGTATCGGCTTGTCTGATGACCTGGGGAGCCGGGAGCTGGGAGCGGGTCCAGTCGTCAGCCGGGCGATTCCCGAGGCCAGCACCCGAAAACCGGAGCCGAGCACTGCTTCGACTGGTCCTGCTCCCCGCTCCCCGCTCTCCCGCTGCCTCCGGTGTGGTTTCGCGGTTCCACCGATGCCCGTGGGGTGTAAGAACCCGTGCCCGAACTGCCATTTTGTCTACCCCCTGGGCGACTGCTCCGACTGATCTGCAGATCGTGACTGCAAGTGTGCCGGGCAATCGACGCCACCCCGGCCACGGAGCGGTTTCGGCGCTTGCGCTGCTTTGAGGTGGATTACGGATGGAGGCAACGGGCTAGGGCGCTGCAACCCGGCTATCGCGGCGTATGGGTGATTCCTGGCTTGATACCGATACTCAGCTGTCACAGCAGGGCGGGCGTATGAGCGAGACTCGACTCGAGCATGACTCCCTGGGGGACCTCCCGGTCCCCAGCTGGGCTTTGTACGGGATCCAGACCGAGCGCGCGCGGCACAACTTCGCCATCTCTGGGCTGAAACCGATGCCGATCTTCGTGGACGCGATGGTGTGGATCAAGCGCGCCGCCGCGCTCACACACAAAGAGACGGGCCGCCTCGATGCTCGGTTGGCTGACGCTATCGTGCAGGCCGCGGACGAGGTGCTCGGGGGGCAGTATCGGGATCAGTTCGTGGTGGATCCATACCAGGCCGGTGCGGGAACCAGCCACAACATGAACGTGAACGAGGTGCTGGCCAACCGCGCTAATGAAATCTTGGGGGGCACGCGCGGCGAGTACCGGCCAGTGCACCCCAACGACCACGTGAACATGGCGCAGAGCACGAATGACACTATTCCGACGGCCATTCGGCTGGGTGCCCTCGCCATGCTACCTCACCTGCTCGGCGCCATGGGAAAGCTCGCCGGGGCGCTTCTCGAGCGCGGCGAGGAGTTCGACGGCATCGTCAAGGCCGGTCGCACGCATCTCCAGGATGCCACGCCGATTCGCCTGGGCCAGGAGTTCACCGCTTGGGGCGGTACCGTTGAGCGCAGCCGCCAGCGCATCGAGGAGGCTGCTGCATGGTTGCGCGACTTGAACATCGGCGGCTCCGCCGTGGGAACCGGGCTCAACGTGGAACCCGACTATCCACGACTCATGGTCGAGCACCTCAGGGAGGCAACCGGGCTGGACCTGCGCCAGGGGGCCGATCGGGTGCAGCTGATGCAGTCGATGGGCGATCAGGCTGGCTTTAGCGCCGCCCTGAGAACGTACGCGGTGGATCTGAGCAAGATTGCCAACGACATCCGCCTGCTATCGTCTGGTCCTCGAACCGGGTTCGCCGAAATCCAGCTGCCAGCTGTGCAGCCCGGCTCCAGCATCATGCCCGGAAAGGTGAATCCGGTCATCGCCGAGATGGTCAACATGGTTTGCTATCAGGTGATCGGAAACGACGCCACGGTTGCTGCGGCTGCCGAGGCGGGTCAGATCGAGCTCAACGTCATGATGCCGGTCATCGCCCACAATCTCTTCTTCTCGATGAAGATCCTGACCAGCGCGAGCCGGACGTTCGCGGAGCGGTGTATCGCGGGAATCGAAGCTGACGAGGCTCGATGTGCGTACTGGCTCGAGCGGAGTCCGGCTATCATCACGGCGCTCGCCCCCAAGATCGGCTATGCAGAAGCGGCCAAGCTTGCGAAGGAGGCGGTAGAGCGCGGCATGACCATTCGAGAGTTGGTGGCGCAACAGGGGATTCTCTCGCCAGAAGAGCTCGATCGAGCCCTCGACCTGCGGGCAATGACCGAACCAGGCGTGCCGGGAGATCGGTAGGGCGGACGCGGACGCTTGCTTTCCGAACCGCAGTGTCGGATATTGCGGTAGGGAGGGAGCCATGCGTGTCACTACGTGGGCCGAGTACGGCCTGATCGTGTCACTCCACTTGGCGAAGCAGGGTAGGGAGGCGCCGACGCCGGCGCGGGACATGGCGCACCACGAGGGGTTGCCTGCCGATTACGTGGAACAGATTCTGCTCAAGTTGAGGCGGGCGGGTCTGGTTTCCAGTGTTCGCGGGGCCAAGGGTGGGTACTTCCTTGCGCGTGATCCGGAGACCATCTCGGTCAAGGACGTCATCGAAGCGGCCGAGAACCGGACGTTCGAGGTGAACTGCGATGTCCACCCGGTGAGTCCGGAGCGCTGCCGTTCAGGCGGCACATGCAGTCTTCGCCCAGTGTGGCGCGAGCTGCAGCGACGTGTTGACGACCTGCTGGCTAGTATCTCACTCGCCGACTTGAAGGGGCAGGAGTCGGAAGTACAGAGTCTCGTCGCGGTCTGACTGAACTGATCGCGGCGTAGTCATATGAGTGGGGTGGGGAGCGGGAGGGGGTAAGGTTTTTTCCCCTGCAATTTCGACGACTCCACTCGGGATTATGCATTGCCATCCATGACCGGGTCGCGGGACCTGCGCGCCCACGTGTGCACGCCGCCCCCGGCCTTCCGCGAGCCCAACTAACCCACCAACTTGCAACGTGATGCGCGACGCACGCTACGGTAATCCTGGGAGCGGGGCGGGCGGATCGGCTCCGGGTCTCGGGCTATCACACGAAGAGATCTTGCGCTACTCCCGGCACCTGATCTTGCCGGAGGTGGGCACTGCGGGCCAGCGGCGACTCAAGGCGGCACGCGTGGTGCTGGTGGGTGCCGGTGGGTTGGGCTCGCCGGCCTCCCTTTACCTCGGGGCGGCGGGTGTCGGGACGGTCGCTCTCGTGGACTTTGATGCGGTGGACGAGACCAACCTCCAGCGGCAGATCATCCACGGGACCAGCATGGTTGGGAAGTCGAAGCTAGTGTCGGCGGAGCTGCGCCTGAAGGATCTCAATCCGCATGTCCGGGTGGAGACCTTCGATGAACGGCTCACCTCGGAGAACGCCCTGCAGGTACTGCGGGGCTTCGACGTGGTGGTGGACGGGAGCGACAACTTCCCGACCCGCTACCTGGTGAATGATGCGTGCGTACTGCTTGGGATTCCCTACGTCTACGGCTCGATTTTTCGGTTCGCCGGTCAGGCATCGGTGTTCGCCGCGGAGGGAGCTCCCTGCTACCGCTGCCTGTTCCGCGATCCCCCACCGCCGGGGCTGATACCCTCCTGCGCCGAGGCGGGAGTGCTGGGTGTCCTGCCAGGTGTGATCGGTAGCATT
The DNA here is from genome assembly GCA_011772755.1 of Gemmatimonadales bacterium. Taxonomy (GTDB): domain Bacteria; phylum Gemmatimonadota; class Gemmatimonadetes; order Gemmatimonadales; family GWC2-71-9; genus WVYX01. The sequence continues at coordinate 24,657 of WVYX01000349.1, read as the reverse complement.
CAGGCGCTAGAGGCCATCAAGCTGATCATTCGACAGGGGGATACCCTCATCGGGCGTCTCCTCCTGTTTGATGCCCTGAAGCTCGAGTTCCGGGAACTCACGCTGCGGAAGGATCCGGATTGTCCCGTGTGCGGCGACGATCCGACCGTGCGGGAGCTCATTGACTACGAGGCCTTCTGCGGTGCCGGCGCCGAGCCAGCGCGCGAGGGAGCCGAGGTGACGGCGGAACAGCTCGCCCAGGAGCGGGAGGAGAATCCTGACCTCGTACTGGTAGACGTTCGGGAGCCCCAGGAATGGGAGATCTGCCACATCCAAGACTCGGTGCTGATTCCCCTGGGGCAGCTGCCGGATCGATTGGGCGAGCTGGATGGGCACGGGGACCTGGTCACCATCTGTCACTACGGCGTTCGCTCAATGCGCGCCCTGGAGATCCTGGGGGCGGCGGGCTTCTCGAAGGTTCGGAGTCTGCGGGGCGGTATTGCGTCGTGGGCGGAAAACGTCGACAGCAGCGTGCCCAGGTACTAGAGTAGCCGAGGATAATCCGCGGATGGAGGCGGATTGTCTGCGGCCACTGGTAGACGTTGGCGCGCTTGCATGAATACATTAACGTCTGACAACTTGCCGAAGTGGTGGAACTGGTAGACGCGCTGCGTTCAGGGCGCAGTGGGCGCAAGCCCGTGTGGGTTCGAATCCCACCTTCGGCATCGGGGAGAGAAGGGAGGGTCCTGCGAGCAGTCGGCAGGCCACACGCCTTCTAGACGTGGAGACGCCCAGTGATTGGCAGTGGGCGGCGCGTGGATCCCCCGCGCTGCCCGCTAGCCGCCGCTGGGCGTGTTGCGTTCTCACTGCTTGCTTGACACTCCGAACTACTTATCTATCTTGCACTTAGCTCGTGTCGCCAGGTACCCGATCGGACCGCGAATTGGGCCAGGTGGTGGCCCGGAATCGCAAGGCCCGTCACGACTACCACATTCTGGAAACGTGGGAGGCGGGGCTCATCCTCACGGGCAGCGAGATCAAGTCGATCCGTGCTGCGAGGGTGAGCTTGAAGGGTGCCTACGGGGTCGTTCGCGGCGGAGAGATCTGGCTGGAGGGTATGAATATTGCTCCCTACGAGTGCGGGGGGTACAGCAACCATGAACCGCTGCGCCCCCGCAAGTTGCTGCTGCACCGCCAAGAAATGCGGCGGCTCATAGGGGCGTTTGAGCGCAAGGGCCTCACCCTGGTACCGCTGGATCTCCATCTTCGGAAGGGCTGGGCCAAGGTGACCCTCGCCCTCGCCCAGGGCAAAAAGCTGTACGACAAGCGAGAGGACCTGAAGCGTCGTACCGCTGAGCGCGATGCTGCCCGGTCCACGGGGCGGCGTCGATGACAGCCATTACGCTTCTGGCGCTCGGTGTGCTGGTGGCGGGCCGCTCTGCCGCTCCTGCCGGTTCTGCTGCGAGCATTCCCCGAGCCATCGTCATCGCCACCGCTCGGGGCGAGTCTGTGGTGCCCGTCTACGCCGACGAGGGACATCCTGCGCTCCCGACCCCTCTCCTCATCCCACTCCTCCCCATGACGCAACGGATCGAGCACGGCTGGGCCGTCGTGGGGTTTGCCGGGCAGCCATTCCGGTTCCTGCTGGGCGCGCCCGTCCTGGAGTACGCAGGGAACGTCGTGCCGTTGGCCGGCGGTGCATACGTGGCGCGAGACACCCTGTTCGTTCCGCTGCAGTGGTTGGCGGAGCATATCCCGCGCCTGTTCCGCGAGGGCTACCGGTACGATCCGCTGGCGGCGCGGTTCGAAGAAGCTCGCCTGGCTCCCGTGGTGACGCGTCGGGCCACCCCCAGCGCTACTCGGACGTCCACCGTGCGACCGCCGTCTGAGCTCGCCCGCCGGAACGGCTTTCGCATGCGACACGCGGTGGTCGTGGACGCTGGCCACGGTGGCCCGGACGATGGCAACCCGGGACGGTACTTGCCCCGGGGCGTCAAGGAGAAGCACGTCACCCTCGCCGTTGCGAAACTGCTGCAAGACGAGCTCAAGCGTCGTGGGGTGTCCGTGGTGATGACGCGCACAACGGATACCCTCATCGATCTTCGCGATCGTGCCCGCCTCTGTAGCGAAGAGTGTGACCTCTTCGTGAGCATACACGTCAACAGCTTGCTCCCTCGCCGCGGTTATCAGAACGTCAATGGCTTCGAGACCTACTTCCTTGGGCAGTCAGCTACCGCTGAGGCTCGCCGCGTCGCGGCGATGGAGAACGAGGCAATGCGGTACGAAACCGGGTACGATCCCGGCGAGATAGATGATCCCGTCGACTTCATATTCAGGGACCTGCAGGTGAACGAGTTTCTCCGCGAGTCCGCACTCCTGGCAGATCTGGTTCAGACTCACGGTGCAGCCGTCCACCCCGGTAGCGACCGTGGAGCCGCGCAGAACCCCTACTTCGTCGTCCTACGGGAGGCGACGCGCCCCGCCATCCTGGTTGAAACCGGCTTCGCCACCAATCGGCGGGATGGCCAATTCGTTGCATCCTCGTCTGGGCAGCAGAAGCTTGCGAAGGCAATCTCCGACGGAATCGTCGAGTACTTGCTGCGGTACGAGGCCAAGGTCTTGCTCGAAGCGAGACCATGAAGCGGATCCGCCCTAGGCTGGTGTGGACGCTGGGAGTCGCAGCGGTCTCCGCCTGCGCCTACTTCAACGGTTTGTACAACGCCAACCGACTGGCCCGCGATGCTCGGAAGGCCGAGGAGCAGGGGCGCTCGGGAGAGGCTCGCTCCCTGTGGGCACAAGCAGCGGTGAAGGCCGAATCAGTGGCGGTGCGATACCCTGAGAGCAAGTATCGCGACGATGCGCTTCTCCTGATGGGCCGTGCCCTGCGGGAAACCGGGAGTTGCAATCGAGCGATTGAGCCACTGCGGGTCGCGGCGGATTCGAGTCCCAGTCCTACGCTCCGCACGCGTGCGCGGGTGGTCCTCGGTGAGTGCTTAGTTGAGCTGCGCCGTTTGGACTCGGCGGTGGCGGTGCTCACGCTTGTTGAGTCCGAGGTGGACTCGGGGCTCGCCGCGATCGCGCTGCTGTGGCGAGGACGTGCATTGCTACAGCAGGGGCGGTACGAGGCGGCCGTCAATGACCTGCTGCGGATCGGGGGGCATGACCCAGCGTTCGACCTGGCGGTCGCGTACGCGGGGCTCGACAGCCTCGATTTGGCCATGGAAACCCTCGAGGCACGGGTGGATGGACCGTACCAGGACGCCCCGTGGCTTGCGGCGCTTGATTCGCTAGGGGCTCGCGATCGCCACCGTGCCACCGCTCTGGTGGATCGACTGGTGGCACTGCCGGGCCTCACCGCGGGTCAGCGAGCCAGGCTGCTTCTGGCGGATGGGGAGCGGCGGGCAAGTTTGGGCGATCAGGCGCGGGCCGCTGAGCGGTTTGCTGCTGCGGAGCGCGTCGCGCCGGACTCGGTGGAGGGAGGTGCTGCCCGCGGGCAGCTGGCGGTTGCAGAGCTGCGACAGATAGGTGACATCCAGAGTCTCCGGCGGTTGCTGAACACCATCCGGGAAGCCGCACGCCTGGGAGGGCCGGCAGCGCGTATAGCGTCGCCGTTCATACCCATCCTCCAGACGGTTACGGTTGTCCTGGAGGACCGCCAGGTCGCGAGTCGCGATCTTTGGCTGTTCGCTCTCGCCGAGGCGGTGCGGGACTCCCTGGGGGCTGCTCCCCTCGCCGCCGCGCTGTTCCAGCAACTCCAGGTAGATCACCCGACATCGTTCGTTGCGCCCAAGGCGTTGCTGGCAGCAGCAGCCCTGGACCCGACGGTGGGTGACTCGATCCTTGTGGTGCTCCGCCGCGCATACCCGGACTCCCCCTATACCCGAGCCCTTCACGGTGAAGCCGGCCCGGCGTTCGCAGCGGCTGAGGACTCGCTGCGCGCCCTCTTGGCGTCTCAGGTGGGTGAGGGCCTGCAACGCGGCCCGACCGAAGCCGACGACGAGGTGCGGCGGCGTCGGCTGCCATGAGCCCAGTGCCCGCCAGTCCTCCGCCGGTAGACGTCTTCGGAACCACCTTTCAGAATCCCATCTTGCTCGCCGCTGGCACCGCTGGCTTTGGGCGCGAACTCGCCGGGGTGATCAATCTGGACCGGCTCGGCGGCCTGACCACCAAGGCAGTGAGCCCCGAGCCCCGATCCGGGCATGCTGCCCCTCGGGTGGCAGAGTTCCCTGGTGGCATGCTCAACGCGGTGGGACTCGCCAACCCGGGTCTTGAGCACGTGGAGGCGGTAGAGCTGCCGTGGCTAGCCACGCGGCTCAGGCGGGCCCGGGTCATCGTCAACGTAGTCGGATCAGTAGTTGCGGACTTCGAGAAGGTGGTACAGCGCCTTTCTCCGCTGCCCGTCGTTACCGCGCTCGAGTTGAACGTGTCGTGCCCCAACACAGCTCGGGGCGGTGAGGAGTTCGGTGCCGATGTGGCCGTGCTCACCGAACTGGTGCGGTGCTGCCGGGGTGTGTCAGATAAGCCGTTGCTGGTGAAGCTCGCTCCCTACCTTGCCGACATCGGGGCGATCGCGTCCGTGGCAGCAGAGGCGGGTGCCGACGGCTTTACGCTGGTCAACACCATTCCCGGCACGCTGTTTCGCTGCGAGGGTGGGGGGGGTGGGGTGCGCGGACCCCGACTTGGATTCGGGCGTGGCGGCGTGAGCGGCCCCGCACTCCTGCCGGTTGGGGTGTGGGCCACCAGGAGAGTGCGTGAGCGCACCGGTCTCCCAGTGATCGGCGTTGGTGGGGTGCGGACACTGGAGGACGTGGATCAGTACCTGCATGCCGGGGCCTCCTTGATCGCGGTCGGTACTGCCGCGCTCGCGGATCCCCGGGTGCCGGAGCGGCTGGTGTCCCAGTGGAGTCGGCGTGGCTGAGGTCATTGTCGCCCTGGACGTGGTTTCGCCCCGGGAGGCGCTGCAGCTGGCGGATCAGCTGCCAGAGCTCCGGTGGGCCAAGATCGGACCCATGCTGTTTGTGCGGGGCGGACCTGACCTGGTGCGGCAGCTGAAGGCCCGCGGGGTGTGCGTATTCCTAGATCTCAAGTGGCACGACATCCCCAATTCGGTGGCAGAAGCTGTGCGCGGGGCTGCGGAGCAGGGGGTTGACCTGGCCACGGTTCACGCCCTTGGCGGCCGGGCTATGCTGGAGGCTGCAGCTCGGGCGAGTGACCCGATGCGGCTCGCTGCGGTATCCGTTCTCACCTCTCACTCGGCTTCGGAGTACTGGGAGACGCTGGGTCGCCGCGACGGCGCTGCCGAGGTCCAGGACGAGGTGGTGCGGCTGGCGCGGATCGCGGTGGAGGCCGGGGTGCATGGCGTCGTGGCCTCGCCCCTGGAAGTGACCGTGGTGAAAGAGGTTGTCGGACCGGATCGGTGGATCGTGGTGCCGGGAATCCGACCCCCTGGAACCGAAGCGGGCGACCAGCGGCGGACGGCCACCCCCGAGGTGGCCGTAGCCGCGGGGGCGACACACCTGGTGGTGGGCCGGCCCATCATTCGTGCCGAACGCCCCCGCCTGGTGTATGACAGCATTTGCGAGGCAATTGCGTGAAGGAGCGGACGATGTGCGCGATGACACGGGCTCCAGTCCGACGGATCCTGGGGCTGGCCGTGGCGTGCCTGATACTCGGGGCGCCGCGGACGCTGGCCCAGAACGAATTGGAGAAGGCAGTGGAACGGGCGCGGGCCGCGTGGCTCGACCACGACGTGGAGGCGCTCGTGGCGAACAGCGACACGGTGCGGCTTCGCCTTCCCGGTGTGCGCTCGGCATCCCTGCGCCCCGGTCAGGCAGCGCGGCTGCTGGATCGGTACCTCAAGCCCTCACAGGAGCGCACGTTCGCATTGGTGGAAGTGCGGCAACTTGCCGAGGACCACGCCTATGCCGAGGTAGCCCGACGCTACGTCGTACGGGGGACCGACGAGGAACGGGAGGAAACGGTGTTCCTGGGCTTCCGTTTTCTCGACGGTCGCTGGCGGCTGCGGGAGGTGAACGTCACGCCGTAAAGCTAGGTTGCATATGGGGTAAGGCCGTTCTATATTGCCAGGTTCGATACAACCACTCGATACAACCAATAGTTGGAGTAGCGTTGAAAGTTCGTTCGAGCGTGAAGCCGATCTGCGAGCACTGCAAGGTGGTCCGCCGCCGCGGCGTCACCCGGGTGATCTGCAAGCGCAATCCCAAGCACAAGCAGCGGCAGGGGTAGCGTATGGCACGGATCGCCGGCGTCGATCTTCCGCGGGAGAAGCGGGTTGAGGTTGCGCTCACCTACATCTACGGTGTGGGCCGGCCCACGGCCCAGCAGGTGCTCGATGACACGGCCATCAATCCGGACACGCGGGTCCGCGACCTCACGGATCCTGAGGTCGCCCGGCTCCGTCAGGCCATCGAGCGGCAGGTGAAGGTCGAGGGGGCTCTCCGCACCGAAGTGGCCATGAACATCAAGCGCCTCATGGACATCGGTAGCTATCGCGGAGCGCGGCATCGCCGCGGGCTGCCGGTGCGGGGGCAGCGCACGCACACCAACGCCCGGACCAAGAAGGGGCCGCGGCGTCCCATCGCGGGGAAGAAGAAGGCGGTGAAGAAGTAGGATGACACAGCCACAGCCTTCCGGCCCCAGACGGAAGAAGGTAGTCGAGGCGGAGGGGATCGCTCACATCACGGCTACCTTCAACAACACATTGATCACCATCACCGACCTCCAGGGGAACGCCATTGTGTGGGGTTCCGCCGGCAAGTCGGGATTCAAGGGTTCTAAGAAGTCCACGTCGTTTGCGGCCACTGTGGCGGCAGAAAACTGCGCCCGGGAGGCCGTGAACCTGGGCGTTCGGCGGGTTCACGTCCGGGTGCAGGGTCCCGGTGCCGGCCGCGAGTCAGCCATCCAGGCTCTGGCGTCAGCGGGTCTCGAGGTTAGGTCGATCAGGGACGTCACGCCGATTCCCCACAACGGGTGCCGGCCGCCCAAGAAGAGGCGGGTGTAGGCTATGGCGCGTTACACCGGTGCCGTCTGCAAGCTCTGCCGGCGCGAAGGCACTAAGCTCTTCCTCAAGGGCTCCCGGTGCCTGACGGAGAAGTGTGCGGTGGAGAGGCGTGCGTATGCGCCCGGCCAGCATGGCCAGGCCATGAGCCGCCGCCGGAAATCGTCGGAGTACCAGAAGCAGCTGCGGGAGAAGCAGAAGGTCAAACGCATCTACGGGTTGACCGAGCGTCAATTCCGGAACGCCTTTGAGAGGGTGCGTCCCGTTCCCGGCGTGACGGGCGAGAATTTGCTGATTCTGTTGGAGACGCGGCTGGACAACATCGTGCATCGGATGGGCTTCGCCCCCAGTCGTGGGTCGGCGCGCCAGCTCGTACGCCATCGCCACATCCAGGTCAATGGTCGAACGGTGGATGTTCCGTCCTATGCGGTGCAGCCGGATGAGGAGGTGCGGGTGGCGGAGCAGAGCCGGGACCTGGCAGCGGTGCGGGCGTCGCTGGAGGCGCTCTCGCGGGCTGCGCCGGTCTCGTGGATCACGGTGGATACGGAGAAGGCCGTTGGCAAGATGACCGAGCTGCCAACCCGCGACACCATTCCAGTGGCGGCGCAGGAGCAGCTCATCGTGGAGCTCTATTCCAAATAGCCATGACAATTGATCTCATCGGCTTGGTCCGACCGCACGTCGTCGAGATGACGAAGCGGGAGGACATCCCGTATGCGGCGGAGTTCCGGCTCCAGCCCCTGGAGCGGGGTTACGGCTACACTCTGGGCAACGCGCTGAGACGGATGTTGCTGTCCTCTCTTCGCGGTGCTGCCGTCTGGGCGTTCCGACTCGAAGGGGTGGTGCACGAGCACCAGACGATTCCCGGTGTGGTGGAGGATGTTCACCAGGTGATTCAGCGCCTCAAGGCGCTCACCTTGATCATGGCGGAAGACGTGGATGAGACGGTCCTTCACGTCAAAGCCGAAAAGGCCGGTCCGGTCTTGACCAAGCACATCGAACCCAACTCGGCGGTCGACATCGTGCACCCCGAGCACGTGCTCTTCACCCTGCAGGAAGATCGCGAGATTACGGGAGAGCTGTATGTGAACAAGGGCCGCGGGTATGCGGAGGCCTCCCAACACGCAGTCGACCGATCGTTGCCGGTGGACTTGGTGCGGATTGACGCGATCTACAATCCGGTGCGGCGAGCGAACTTCACGGTGCACGAGACTCGGGTTGGCCAGCGAACCGACTTCGACAGTCTCACCCTCTCAGTTGAGACGAACGGCGCGACCACACCCGAGGATGCGGTGGCCTACGCCGCGGCCCTGCTGCAGGAACACTTCCAGCACTTCATCGACTTCGGCCGGATTCCCATCGTTACCGGAAGGGGTGCTGAGTCGCCGGAGAAGGATGGCGTTGAGCTGCGCGATCTGCTGGCCAAGCCGGTGGATGACTGCGGCCTCTCGGTCCGCTCGATCAACTCGCTCAAGAACTCCAGCATCAGCACGCTGGCTGACCTGGTCCGCTACACTGAGGACGAGCTGCTGAAGGTGAAGAACGTGGGGGAGAAGGCATTGAGCGAGATCGCCGAGATGCTACGCCACGAGGGATTGAACTTCGGCATGGAGTTCGAGGAGCGCGACGGTCAGCTGGTGGTGGTCAACGAAGGCACCGCTCCCGCCGCCGTGGGATCGGCCGGTGAGGAACCGGTGCCGGAGGTGCAGGGGGAGTAGCGCGATGCGGCACCGGCGGAAGGGTCGACAGCTGAGCCGGACTTCGGCCCACAGGAAGGCCGTGCTGCGGAATCTGGCCACTTCGCTGTTCCGCCATGAGCGGATCGTCACCACGGCGGCCAAGGCCAAGGAACTCCGCCCGTTTGCCGAGCGGCTCATCACATTGGCACGCCGCGGCGATCTGCACGCCCGGCGACAGGTGGAGCGGCACATCAGAGACCGGCAGGTGAGCGGGCGGCTCTTCTCCGAGATTGGCCCCCGGTTTGCCGCCCGGCCTGGTGGCTATACCCGGATCCTCAAACTGGGACACCGATCCGGTGACGGCGCCGAGCTTGCCCGGATCGAGCTACTTGGCGAGTGAGCGGCATTCTAGAGCTCGAGACGAAGACGGGGACCTCACGGTCCCCGTTTTCTTTGGCAAGCCGGTGCTGTGCCGCTCAGGAGGAGGCGACCGCAGTGCGGCGCCGGGGGGCCTTGACCACGCGGTTGGACTTGATGCACTGGGTGCAGACGCGGAGTCGCTTGACCTCGCCGTCCACCAGCGCCCGGATCCGCTGGAGATTGGGGTACCAGCGCCGGTTGGTCTTATTGTTGGCGTGGCTCACGTGGTGACCGAACTTCGGTCCCTTGCCACAGATGTCACAAACACGGGCCATTGGCTGCGCTCGTGAGAATGGTAAACTGGTTCAGTCCCCTCGTATGAGGGGGATAAGTCTAGCGACGGACGGCTTGTTGTACAAGCCCACACTCGCTAAGGGCTCCGACCCCTAGCCGACGCGGAAGCATCTATGCCGACTGCTCTCATCACAGGTGTCACTGGCCAGGACGGCTCGTACCTCGCCGAGTTCCTGATCGACAAAGGCTACGAGGTTGTTGGGGTCGTGCGGCGCACCTCCCACGACTCGTACGAGCGCATCGGCCACCTGCTGGATCGACTCACCGTCGTTCCGGCCGACTTGCTCGACCAGCATTCCCTGACCACCGTCATTCGCGACGTAAGGCCCGACGAGATTTACAATCTGGCGGCC
>WVYX01000349.1:13487-14861 GCA_011772755.1 Gemmatimonadales bacterium | reverse complement strand
TTTACGGCCCTGGGCGTCACCCGGATCCTTGAGGCGATTCGCCTAGCGCATCCCGAGGCCAGGTTCTACCAGGCGAGCTCGTCCGAGATGTTCGGCAATGTCAAGCAGTCGCCACAGAATGAGTCGACGCCATTCTATCCTCGTTCTCCTTACGGCATCGCGAAGGTGTATGGTCACTGGATCACCGTGAACTACCGCGAGTCGTACGGCATCTTCACGGCGAGCGGGATCCTGTTCAACCACGAGTCTCCCAGGCGCGGGCTGGAATTCGTGACGCGCAAGGTCTCGGACGGCGTCGCACGGATCAAGCTGGGGCTCGCCAACGAGTTGCGACTCGGCAACCTCGATGCAAGGCGGGACTGGGGCTTCGCCGGCGACTACGTGGATGCCATGTGGCGCATGCTGCAACAACCTGAACCTGATGATTACGTGGTGGGCACGGGGAAGACCCATTCCGTGCGAGAGCTGGTAGAGGTCGCGTTCGGGCACGTGGACCTCGACTGGCAGGAATTCGTCAAGGTCGATCCAGCCTATATCAGGCCGGCGGAAGTTGAGCGGCTGCAGGCGGACCCGAGGAAAGCCAATCGGGTGCTGGGGTGGAAACCCACGGTATCGTTCGAGCAACTCGCTAGCATGATGGTGGACGCCGACCTCAAGCGGTTAGGTGGGAACCGGTGAGGGTACTCGTCACTGGGGCAGATGGGTTTGTCGGATCCTGGCTGATTCCCCGCCTTCTAGGAGAGGGGCACGATGTCGTGGCCGCGGTCCAGCCCGATCGCCCTTTGTTCACCGAGGGTGCCCCTCCGCCCTGGGGGACTGACGTTCCCACTGTGCCCCTGGAGCTGAATGACGACGTGTCAGTGCGGGCTGCCGCCTCGGACCGTTACGATGCGCTGGTGCACCTGGCTGCCATGTCGTCCGGGAGCGAGGCCCAGGGAGATCCAGGACAGGCATGGGAGATCAACGCGGCCGGCACGGCACGTCTCGCAGGAGAGCTGGGTAGGCAGAAGGTTCGGGGTGTCGGTGACTGTCTCCTGCTGTTGACTTCCACTTCGGAGGTGTATGGCGCAGGCCCAGAGCGGCCACGGGTCGAACAGGATCCCGCAGTGCCGTGCTCACCATATGCTGCCTCCAAGCTGGGCGCTGAGGTTGCGGTGCTGGAGGCACACCGGCGCACTGGACTTCGCGTGGTGGTGACGCGGGCCTTTGCCCACACGGGTAGGGGCCAAGACGGCCGCTTTGTGGTGCCCGCATTCGCACGTAGACTACTCGCAGCAAAGCGCAGTGGTGCCCGAACGGTGAAAGTCGGCAACCTAGATCCGGTGCGCGAATTCCTGCACGTCTCGGACGTGGTGGGCGCATATGTGGAGCTGC
>WVYX01000349.1:2971-13482 GCA_011772755.1 Gemmatimonadales bacterium | reverse complement strand
GCCGAGCCGCAACCAGACCCCGAACTCGTGCGACCGGCAGATATCCCACACCTGGTTGGCGACAGTACCAAGCTCAACGAGCTGACCGGTTGGCAACCTCGCGTCTCCCTCGAGGAGACCCTTGCCGAGGTGGTGCATGCCCAAGCGAACTGACATCGAGACCATCCTTCTCATCGGTTCTGGGCCCATCGTCATCGGCCAGGCGGCGGAGTTCGACTACTCGGGCACCCAGGCGGTCAAAGCGCTCAAAGAGGAAGGGTACCGGGTTGTGCTGGTCAACTCGAACCCTGCGACGATCATGACCGATCCGGAGCTCGCCGACCGAACCTACATCGAGCCCGTCACTCCTGAGTGGGTTGCCAAGGTGATCGAGCGTGAGCGACCGGACGCTCTACTACCCACCATGGGCGGGCAGACGGCGTTGAATGTCGCCATGGCCCTGGTGCGGGACGGGACGCTTGAACGGTTTGGGGTCGAACTCATCGGCGCGGACCAGCGGGCGATTAGCATGGCGGAAGACCGGCGGGAGTTCGGCGAGGCGATGAACCGCATCGGCTTGGCCGTACCTCGAGGTGCCGTGGTGGGCTCCGACGACGAGGCCATGCAGTTCATCGAGCAGATCGGCTACCCTGCCATCATCCGGCCCTCATATACCCTGGGCGGGACGGGGGGAGGCGTCGCCTACAACCGCGAGGAATATGAGGCGCTAGTCCGCAAGGGACTCGATCTCTCCCCAGTGAGCACTGCGCTCATCGAGCAGTCCGTGCTCGGCTGGAAGGAATTCGAGCTGGAGGTGATGCGGGACGGTCGGGACANNGGCGACTCGATCACGGTGGCGCCGGCCATGACGCTGACCGACCGAGAGTACCAGGTCATGCGGGATGCCGCCATCGCCATCATCCGGGAAGTGGGCGTCGCGGCGGGTGGGTGCAACATCCAATTCGCCCTCAATCCCGAGAATGGCGAAATGCTTGCCATCGAGATGAACCCCCGAGTGTCCCGATCCTCGGCGCTTGCGTCCAAGGCGACGGGATTCCCCATCGCCCGGATCGGCACAAAGGTCGCTGTTGGCTACACCCTGGACGAATTGCCCAACGACATCACCAAGACCACGCCGGCGTCCTTCGAGCCGGTGCTCGACTACGTAGTCGTCAAGTTCCCGCGCTTCGCTTTCGAGAAGTTCCCCACCGCCGACGCGCGGCTCACCACGCAGATGAAATCGGTTGGGGAGTCGATGGCTATCGGCCGCACGTTCAAGGAGGCCTTCCAGAAGGGCCTGCGGGCGCTCGAGATCGACCGGCCCGGATGGGTAATCGGCGAGACGCTGGCCGATGACCGCCTCGAGTCCGACGATCCCGCTGAGCTGCGGCTGGCCGTCCGCACGCCCATGCCCGAGCGGATCTTCCAAATAAAGCGAGCCATGATGGCCCGCATCCCCATCGAAGAGATCGCTGAGCTCACGGGGATCGACCGGTGGTTCCTGGCCCAGCTGCAGGAGCTGCTAGAGGCTGAGGACCGGTTCCGCGGTGTAGACTCCGAGGTCGATGCGGTTCTCCTGCGGTCGATGAAGCGGATGGGGTTCTCGGACAAGCAGCTCGCGGATCTCCGTGGGATGTCAGAGGACGAGGTTCGCGAACTCCGGTGGCGCCTCGGTATCCATCCCAGCTACAAGGTGGTGGACACCTGCGCCGGTGAGTTCCCCTCCGCGACGCCGTACTACTACTCCTCCTACGAGGACGAGAACGAGTCGGAGTCCCTTGGCCAGGACGGGATCGTCATCCTGGGTAGTGGCCCGAATCGGATTGGGCAAGGGGTGGAGTTCGACTACTGCTGCGTCCGGGCCGGCCTGGCACTCCGGGAGCTGGGCTACCGGACCATCATGATCAACTCCAATCCGGAGACCGTCTCCACCGACTTCGACATCTCGGACAAGCTCTATTTCGAGCCGCTTACGCTCGAGGACGTCCTCGAGGTAGTGCGGTTGGAACACTCCAAGGGTGTAGTGGTTCAGCTTGGAGGCCAGACGCCGCTCAAGCTGGCAAAGGGGNNGGAAGCCATCGATCTCGCAGAAGACCGCAGGCGATTCGAGGCGCTATCGCGGAAGTTAGGGGTGACTCAACCACCCAACGGCACCGCGGTGACGGCCGATGAGGCCGTCGCCGTAGCCGCACAGGTGGGCTATCCCGTACTGGTACGGCCTTCGTATGTCCTCGGCGGGCGTGCCATGGAAATCGTCTACGACGAGCAGTCATTGAGGAGCTACTTCCGGCAAGCCATCCGCGTGTCTCCCAAGCACCCCGTCTTGATCGATCGGTTCCTAGAGGATGCGTTCGAGGCAGACGTCGACGCCATCGCTGACGGCGCCCGCTGCGTCATCGGGGGCGTGATGCAGCACATCGAGGATGCCGGTGTCCACTCGGGTGATTCGGCGTGCGTCCTCCCGCCCTACCTGCTCGAGGATTGGGCAGTGGAGCAGATGCGTGAGCACACCCGCGCCTTCGCCAAGGCTCTGGGCGTCGTGGGAGTGATCAACGTGCAGTATGCCGTGAGAGACGGTGTAGTCTACGTCTTGGAGGTGAATCCCCGGGCGTCGCGCACGATCCCCTTCGTGAGCAAGGCTACCGGCGTGCCCCTCGCCAAGCTCTCGGCAGCAGTGATGACGGGCCACACCCTCGATGAGCTGGGCGTGGCAGGGGACGTCGCTATGCCGTACGTCGCTGTGAAGGAAGCGGTGTTCCCGTTCGCCAAGCTTCCCAATGTCGATACGCTACTCGGGCCTGAGATGCGCTCGACGGGGGAGGTAATGGGGGTAGCGGACAGCTTCGGTATGGCGTTCGCGAAGGCTCAGATCGGGGCCGACGGCGCGCTGCCCCTCGAGGGGGCCATCTTCGTTACGGTGAACGACCTCGATAAGCCCACCGTCCTTCCTATAGTGCGGCGCTTCCACGAGATGGGCTTCCGGATCGTCGCCACCGAGGGGACGGCGCGGTACCTCCGGGGACGCGGCATCCCCGTGGACCAGGTGGCGAAGGTGTACGAAGGACGTCCGAACCCCACGGATCTCATTGTCTCGGGAGAGGCCCAACTCCTCATCAACACGCCCCTGGGTAAGCTGACGCAGCGTGACGACTACTACATTCGCCGCTCTGCGCTACAGCACCATGTGCCGTACGCCACGACCATGTCTGCGGCGAGCGCGGCGTGCGATGCTGTGTTGGCGCTCCGGAGCAGGCGGGGTACGGTGCGGTGCCTGCAAGAGTGGTACGACCTCGCCGGTCGCGGACTGTCGATCCGACCCGCCGATCCGTCGATGGGGAGCGGGGAGCGGGGAGCGGGGCGCGTTCTCTCCGGCGGTACGTTGGAAGGGCGGAACGTCGGAACGTTCGATGATCCCGTTCCGCCGTTCCATCGTTCCGCCGATCCGCCGACGGGGAGCGGGGAGCGGGGAGCGGGGAGTGGCACTGGCGTGGGGGAGCACCCGTGATCTCGTCCGCCCTCCGGGAGCTAGAAGCCCGGGTGAAGGGAGGGGTCCGGTTCGACGAGGCCCTGGCGGGATACACCACGTACCGCATCGGCGGTCCAGCGGCGGCACTGCTGCTTCCGGAGTCCGCAGACGATGTGGTGAGCAGCCTCCAGTTTGCAACGGAAACTGGTACACGCTGGTTGGCCCNNTCGTGATCCGTGTGGGGGGAGGCCTGGATCGCGCCGTGGCGGGGGTGGGTGGCGAGGAGGCGGCTTGGGAAGTGGGAGCGGGTCTGCCGACGCCAGTACTGGCCCGCCGCACGGCGAAGGCCGGGCTGGGAGGAGTTCATCGGCTGATCGGCGTGCCGGGCACGGTTGGCGGCGGCGTGTTCATGAATGCGGGTGCCCACGGCCAGGATTTCTCCCAGGTAGTCCGAGCCGTGGATCTCTTGCAGGCCGACGGGACGTTGCGCCACGTTCCAGCAGGTGAGATCGCCTGGCGTTATCGGGGCGCCGGCCTGGACGGCACGGTCATCGTCGCGGCTACGATAGAGCTTATTCCAGGGGATCCTGAGCAGCTCCTGAAGGAGATCCGACAGCACTTGCGGTGGCGTCAGGCTGGGACGCCGTTCAATGAGGCATGTTGTGGGTCTGTGTTCCGCAACCCTGCCGCAGCCACCCCCTCAGGGGCAGATGGGGGAGCGGGGGCAGAAGGGGCAGAATTACGTACGGCCGGACAGCTGATCGATGCTGCGGGGCTCAAGGGATTCCGCATCGGCGGCGCCCAGGTCTCGCCCAAGCACGCCAACTACATCGTGAACACAGGCGAGGCTACCGCGAAAGATGTTCTGGCGGTGATCGATGCGGTTCGGGAGCGAGTGAGCAAGGAGTTTGGGGTGGAGCTGGAGTTGGAGGTGAGGATTATCGGCTAGGTACGCGGTGAGCGGTGAGCACGCGGGTGAGAGGTACGCGGTATGCGGTGCGCGGGCGTAGACGGGAGTCGGTTTGATTCCGAGCTGTTGCGACGTCTTCGGAGTTCGACCCGGCATGATCCAGCCCCGCGTACCGCTCGCCGCCCGGCGCTCTGGACCCAACTGAGCCAGGAGGGATCACTCCCCCTCACCGCGTACTGCGTACCGCGGACAGTATAACAGGCACGATGCCCGAGGAGACCGTGTCATCAGACTACTTCGTCCACGAGAGTTCTTACGTCGACGCTGGTGCCAAGATCGGCAAGGGCACCAAGATCTGGCATTTCTGTCATGTGATGCCCGAGGCTGAGATCGGCGAGGGCTGCACGTTGGGCCAAAACGTCGTGGTGATGCCGCGGACCAGGATCGGCAACAACGTCAAGATCCAGAACAACGTCTCGATCTACGAGGGCGTGATCCTCGAGGACGACGTGTTCTGCGGGCCGTCCTGCGTGTTCACCAACGTCAGCACTCCTCGGAGCCACGTGTCCCGTCGCAGCGATTACCAGCGGACGCTGGTGAGGCAGGGGACTTCCATTGGCGCGAACGCGACCGTGGTGTGTGGAGTGACGCTTGGGGAATACGCGCTCATCGGTGCCGGGGCCGTGGTCACCTCGGACGTCCCCGCCTACGCCCTGATGGTCGGTGTACCCGCGCGACGCGTCGGGTGGATGTGTCACTGTGGAGAGCGGCTGCACCTGGTCGAAGGGCGGGGGACGTGCCAGCGCTGTGGAGCGGCCTACCGGGAAGATAGGGGGGCTCTGCGCCCGATTGCTTCTCCCTGAGGACGCGTGTAAGTTTCTGCCCTTCTTAGACTTGGAATGGCTGTGAAGATCCCGTTGCTGGACCTCAAGGCCCAGTTCGAGACCATAAAGGACGAGGTGCTTCCCGCGGTGATGGGGGTCGTCGAGTCCCAGCGGTTCATTATGGGGGAGCAGGTCCGGGAGCTGGAGGAGGCGGTGGCGGCTGCTTGCGGCTCCCGCTTCGGGATTGCGTGCGCCAGCGGCACGGATGCACTCCTGCTCTCACTTAGAACCCTGGACCTCCAACCGGGCGACGAGGTCATCACCACACCATTCACGTTCTTCGCCACTGCGGGCGCCATCCACAATGCCGGTGGCAGGGTAGTGTTCGTCGACATCGACCCCACCACGTTCAACCTGGACGTCGACCAGGCTAGAGCGGCAGTGACGTCCCGTACCCGTGCCATCGTTCCGGTTCACCTGTTTGGCCAGATGGCATCGATGGAGTGCGTCTTGCAGCTCGCCGAGCAGCATGGGCTCGCGGTCATCGAAGACGCGGCTCAGGCCATGGGTGCCCGTCGCAACGTGAACGGCGCGTGGCGGAACGCCGGCGCGCTGGGTATGACTGGTGCCTTGTCGTTTTTCCCCAGCAAGAACCTGGGTGGGTGGGGTGACGGCGGGATGATCATCACACAGGATGCGCAACTGGCTGAACGGTTGCGGAAGCTCCGGACTCACGGTGGCGCGAAACAGTATCACCACGAAGAAGTCGGCACCAATAGTCGGCTTGACACCGTTCAGGCGGCCGTCTTGTTGACGAAGCTCCAGCACCTGGGCGATTGGAACGCTGCCCGTCGACACCGAGCACGCATCTATTCGGAAGCGCTGAGTACGGTAGACGGTGTCGTGCCGCCGGCCACGGATCCGGCCAACGAGCACATCTTCAATCAGTATACAGTTCGGGCTCGACGACGGGACCAGCTCAAGGAACATCTCCTGAACCGGGACATCGGTTGCGCAGTGTACTACCCCCGTCCTCTTCATCTCCAGCCGTGCTTCGCTTCGCTGGGCTTTAGGGAAGGTCAGTTTCCTGAGGCGGAGCGCGCCTGCCGGGAGGTGCTGTCGCTACCGGTCTACCCCGAGCTGTCTGAGAGGCAGCAAGAGGCCGTGATCGGGGCTCTTCGGGAGTTCTACGCGTGAGCAGGCTGCGGGTCGCCGTCGTCGGCGCCGGGAACTGGGGGCGCAACCATGCACGGAGTCTCTCCGCTCTGTCAGATGTGGAATTGACCGCCGTCTGTGACGTGGACGCTGCTACTCGAGAAGCGATGGCACGACAGTACCCCGGTGTGTTGGTGACCGAGTCCTTCGATCAGGCACTCGAAGGTGTGGATGCGGCCGTCATCGCCACCCCGGCAGCCACGCACGCGGAGCTTGCAGGGAAGATCATGGAGCGGGGGCTCCCGGTACTGGTGGAGAAGCCTTTTGCACTGTCTACCCGGGAAGCCGAGGCAATTGCCGAGGTTGCCGAAGCAAGAGGCGTTCCCGTATTGGTGGGTCATCTGCTGGTGTTCCATCCGGCGGTCGAGCGGCTCAAGACCATGATCGCGAGTGGTGATCTGGGTGAGATCTATTATCTGTACTCCCAGCGCGTGAACCTCGGGCAGGTACGTCCGGATGAGAATGCTCTCTGGAGTTTCGGCCCCCACGACATCTCGGTTGCCCTCGAGCTTCTGGCGCAGGTGCCAGTACGCGTGACCGCGCAGGGCAGGAGCTTCCTACAACCAGGAATCGAGGACGTGGTGTTCATGACGATGGAGTTTGCGTCAGGCGTCATCGGACATGTCCAGATGTCGTGGCTGGACCCTCACAAGGTGCGGCGGCTCACGGTGGTTGGCTCGCAGAAGATGGTCGTGTTTGACGATATGCAGGCTCGGGAGAAGCTGAAGATCTACGACAAGGGGGTGGATCGTCCGCCGCAGTACGACTCGTACGGGGAGAGTCTTGCCATCAGAGAGGGTGACATTTCGATTCCTCGGGTTCCCAATGTTGAGCCCCTCAGTGCCGAGCTCCAACACTTCGTGAGGGTCGCCCGGCGGCAGGAGCCTCCACGGGTGGGCGTTCGTGACGGCGTGATCGTGGTGCGGCTGTTGGAGGCTGCGTCGGAGTCGATGCGCCTGGGTGGTGCTGTCGTGGACGTGTCACCGCAACTGGGAGCACACCAAGCATGACTGCAGAGAAGCAACTCCTGGCGAAGGCCGACGACCGGACTGCCCTCTTCGGTGTGATGGGGCTTGGCTACGTGGGCCTGCCATTGGCCGTCGAGCTAGCCAATGCCGGATACCGCGTGCTTGGGTTCGACGTGGACGCGCGCGTCGTCGAAACGGTCAGTGTCGGCAGGTCACACATCAAGGACGTTCCTACCGGTTTACTAGAGCCACTGGTGCGAGACGGGAAGGTCAGCGCGACCACGGACATGAGCCGACTCAGCGAAGTGGACGTGATCTCCATCTGCGTTCCCACGCCGCTGTCTAAGACGAAGGATCCCGATGTGTCGTACGTGCTGGCGGCAGCGGAGTCAGTCACCTCGGCGGTGCGTGCCGGTCAAGTGATCATCCTGGAGAGCACGACCTACCCCGGTACCACACGGGAGCTGCTGCTTCCCCGTCTCGAGGTGAGGGACCTGAAAGTCGGACGCGATGTCTTCCTGGCCTTCAGTCCCGAGCGGGTGGACCCAGGAAACGCCGAGTGGCGCACCCGCAACACGCCCAAGGTCGTGGGCGGGGCGACGCCCGCCTGTCAGCGAGTCGTGCTCGCCCTGTACGAGCCCGTATTCGACTCTCTGGTCCCAGTGTCGTCGCCCGAGGCAGCGGAGCTGGTCAAGCTGCTGGAGAACACGTTTCGCAGCGTGAACATCGGATTGGCCAACGAGATGGCCATGGTGTGCGACCGGCTTGGTGTGGATGTGTGGGAGGTGATCGACGCAGCCGCTACCAAGCCCTTCGGGTTCATGAAGTTCATGCCGGGGCCGGGACTGGGCGGTCACTGCATCCCCGTTGACCCGCACTACCTGGCGTGGAAGATGCGCGGCCTGAACTACAAGACCCGGTTCATCGAGGTCGCCGGGGAAGTCAACTCGGAAATGCCCGCGTTCTGGGTCCGCAAGGTCGCGGAGATGCTCAATGAGGCCGCGAAGGCTGTGCGCGGGTCGAAGGTGCTCGTGATTGGGGTGGCGTACAAGCGCGACATTGATGATGTGCGGGAGAGTCCTGCGCTCGACATCATCCGGCTCCTGCGGCAACAGGGCGCCGACGTTTCGTATCACGACCCGTTTGTTCCCGAGTTGGACGCAGACAGCGGGGGACTCACTTCCGTGGCCCTGACACCGGATGTGGTGCGGGCGGCTGACTGTGTCGTGGTCGCAACAGATCATTCTCAATTGGACTATCAGGTGATCGCCGCTGAATCGCAGGCGGTCGTTGATACCCGGAATGCGCTCTCCGTGAACGAGGGTCGATGAAGGTAGCGGTCATAGGGACTGGGTATGTGGGCCTGGTCGTCGGTGCCTGCCTGGCAGAGACCGGCAACGATGTGATATGTGCCG
The DNA here is from genome assembly GCA_011772755.1 of Gemmatimonadales bacterium. Lineage (GTDB taxonomy): Bacteria > Gemmatimonadota > Gemmatimonadetes > Gemmatimonadales > GWC2-71-9 > WVYX01. The sequence goes on along the minus strand of WVYX01000349.1, from coordinate 4,705 downwards.
ACGTGGACGAAAAGAAGATCGAAGGCCTCAAACACAACCAGATACCGATCTACGAGCGCGGCCTGGAGCCACTGGTGAAGAGCAATCAGGCGGAAGGCAGGCTCACGTTCACGACCGATGTTGGACAGGCGGTGGAGGCCTCTGATGTCGTCTTCGTCGCGGTTGGCACACCACCGGACGAAGACGGCTCGGCGGATCTGCAGCACGTTCTCGAGGTGGCAAGGACAATTGGTGATCACATGAACAAGCCGAAGGTGGTGATCACCAAGAGCACGGTACCAGTGGGAACAGCCGATAAGGTGCGTGAAGCTATCGCCGCCCGTACCTCGGAGGAGTTTCACGTCTGCTCCAATCCCGAATTCCTCAAGGAGGGCGCAGCGGTCGGTGACTTCATGAAGCCCGATCGGGTCATCATCGGCGTGGACTCGGGTCAGGCGATCCAGATTCTGCGGGAGCTGTATGCGCCGTTCGTGCGCACCGGCAATCCCATCATGTTCATGGACATTCCGTCGGCCGAGTTGACCAAGTATGCGGCCAACGCAATGTTGGCGACACGGATCTCGTTCATGAATCAGATTGCCGAGCTGTGCGAGGAGGTCGGGGCGGACGTCACGCTGGTACGCAAAGGCATTGGGAGCGACGCGCGCATAGGCCCGGCATTCCTGTTTCCGGGTCCCGGCTACGGTGGTTCGTGCTTTCCGAAAGACGTGCGGGCACTGATCAGCACAGCCGACCAGTGCGGAGTTTTGCTCGATGTTCTAAAGGCGGTCGAGGCGGCGAATGCGCGGCAGAAGCAGAAGCTTGGAGAGAAAGTCGTTGGGGCGTTAGATGGCACCGCGGAGGGCAAGGCTGTTGCCGTCTGGGGTCTTGCCTTCAAGGCCGGGACCGATGACATGCGCGAGAGTCCCGCCATCGACCTGATTGAGACGTTGCTGGGAGGCGGCGCGCGGGTGCGAGTCCATGACCCTCAGGCCCTCGGCACCGCCCAAGTCCTGTTCGGTGACCGGATCGAGTACGCCACCCACATGTATGACGCCCTCGACGGTGCGGATGCGCTAGTTATCGTGACCGAGTGGCTCGAGTTCCGGAACCCCAACTTCGAGCGGATCAGGCAGTGTCTGAGACAACCCATCGTAGTGGATGGGCGAAACCTGTACGATCCTGAGAGAATGCGCGCGATGGGGTTCAAGTACCTCAGTATCGGGCGGAAGGAAGTGTGATGCGGATCCTGGTGACCGGCGCAGCCGGATTCCTCGGCTCACACCTCAGCGACAGGCTATTGAAGGATGGCCACGCCGTCCTCGGCGTGGACAACTTCATCACGGGCAGTGAGGCCAATATCAGCCACATACGGGATCACGCCCGGTTCACGTTAGTCGAGCACGACGTGACGAGGTACATCGACGTAGAGGGTCCCATCGAAGCGGTGTTTCACTTCGCCTCACCGGCAAGTCCCATCGATTATCTCCAGCTGCCGATACAGACGCTCAAGGTGGGATCACTGGGCACCCACAACTCACTCGGCCTCGCCAAGGCCAAGAGCGCGACGTTCGTTCTCGCCAGCACCTCTGAGGTGTACGGTGACCCCCACGAGCACCCTCAGCCGGAGTCGTACTGGGGCCACGTGAATCCCATCGGCCCCCGGGGGGTGTACGACGAAGCGAAGCGCTTCGCCGAAGCGATCACCATGGCATATCACCGGGTTCATGGGATCGACACCCGCATCGCCCGCAT
>WVYX01000349.1:2735-2900 GCA_011772755.1 Gemmatimonadales bacterium | reverse complement strand
GTACGGCTGTTCGAGCGCGGTGGACCGGAGCCTGTGAACATCGGCAATCCCACCGAGTTTACCGTCCGGGAACTGGCGGATATCGTGCTGCAACTGACAGGCTCGTCATCGAGAGTCGTGTTTGAGCCGCTCCCCACCGACGATCCCAAACAGCGCCAGCCGGAC
>WVYX01000349.1:0-2727 GCA_011772755.1 Gemmatimonadales bacterium | reverse complement strand
TGACGCTGGACGAAGGTCTTCGTCGCACCATTGACCATTTCCAGGCGGTGCTGGTCGGGTGACAGAGCGCATTCTCGTCACGGGAGCCGCCGGCTTCATTGGAGGCCACTGCTGCCGAGCGCTGCTCGAGGCAGGCTTCGAGGTGGTTGGGCTCGACAATTTCGACCCGTTCTACGATCGCCGGATCAAAGAGCAGGGCCTTGCCGAGCTCACCCCGGATCCGCGCTTCTCGTTCGTTGAAGGTGACATACGTGACAGCGACACTGTCTTGCGTGCTCTGAGCGGCGTCGACGTCGTACTACACCTCGCCGCAAGGGCAGGCGTTCGGCCGAGTATTGAGGATCCTGCCCTATATTGCTCGGTAAACGTGGACGGGACGGCGTGCCTCCTGGAGGGATGCCGACAAAAGAGTATCCGCCGGTTCGTTCTTGGATCGTCCTCATCCGTGTACGGTGACACGACGCCTGTACCGTTCCGGGAGGACTCTCCCGCGGTAGATCCCATCTCACCCTACGCAGCGACGAAGAGGGCTGGAGAGCTTCTGTCACAGGTCTATCGGCACCTCTACGGGCTTCGAGTGGCTGTCCTGCGGCTCTTCACCGTGTACGGTCCCCGGCAACGACCAGACTTGGCGATACACCGCTTCACCCATCTGCTGGCAAGCGGCTTGCCGATTCAGCAGTTCGGTGATGGATCGAGTGACCGGGATCACACCCACGTTGATGACATCGTGAAGGGCGTTCGTGGAGCGGTGAGCTGGACGGCTGGCGACGGACCTGCGTATGAGGTCTTCAATCTCGGCGAGTCGCGCACTGTCCGCCTCAGTTACCTCATTGAGTTGATTGCACAGGCACTTGACGTGAAGCCGAAGATTGAGCTGCTGCCGCTCCAGCCCGGGGACGTAAAGCGCACGTTCGCGGACATTACCAAAGCCCGTCGGGTCCTCGGATACGATCCTCAAGTGACGATCGAAGACGGCATCCCCCGGTTCGTCGAGTGGTACCAGGAGACCTATGGACGTCAGCCCCGCGCAACAGCTTGAGCTGGCCAAGGAGCGCTTCGAGCTCCAGGACTACTACGGCGCGATCCTTCTCCTCGAAGAGCTGATCGAGGATGGCAGGGCGTTCGCCGACGCCTTCCACCTCCTGGGCCTGTCCCAAGAGTTGATCGGCCAACCTGAGCGTGCCCTCGAAGCGTTCGATCAGGCCCTGGCACTCAATCCACGGTATGTGGAGGCGAACATACACAAGGGGATTGTCCTCGCGGGTCTTGGCCGGGACCAGGAAGCCGAGGCAGCGTTCGCCGCCGCCCGTGAGAGCGGGGGGAGGGATATGGGCGGAGTACCCGCGCATCACGCCTCACAGCTCGCCAACAAACACGCGGAGCTGGGAGAGGCCTACGCCGAAGCCGGCGCCCTGGGGCGGGCCATTGAGCAGTACCGCACGGCGCTGGATCTCGGCCCCACCTACCACGACCTGCGCTACCGGTTGGGCCGCCTCCTGCTCGAGGCGGGGCGTTCCCTCGAGGCGCGGGAGGAGCTGGAGGTCGTGGTGAAGGCACGGCCCAACTCACCCGATGCACAGGCAGCGTTCGGCCTGGCATGCTACCTGGCCGGAGACGCTGCAACGGCCCGGTCCGTGTGGGAAGCCCTCAGCCGCGAGCACCCTGAGGACATCAGGGCCAGAGCGTACCTTGGCATGCTGGCTCGGGGCACAGCAGAGTAGCGCGGGCTGTGAGGCCAAACGCTTCGCGTGTCATACTGGTGTGGTGCCTGGCGCTGGCGGCGTGCGTGGGGGCAGCTGCCGATCACGAGACCCTGGCCGACCGAGCCTACGGAGAGCGCCGCTACGGGGAGGCGCTGGTGGAGTACCGGCTGGCGTTGGTTCGCCGGGCGCCGGATGCCGCCCTTCGGGCCAAAGCGGGAGCGGCGGCGCTGCATAGCGGTCAGTTGCTGTCGGCTGCCGAAGAGTACACCGCACTCGGCAGGGAGGGCGGTGAGGAGCGCCGCGGCGAAGCCGCTGACGGGCTGGCCCGTGTGGCTAGCGCCGCGGTCGAAGACGGCGACCAGGAAGCTCTGGCAGCAGCCTTGGCTGGCCTCCAGGAGGTCGCGCCGGGTCGCGCCCTGGGCTCGTTTGCCCAGCAACTGGCTGGTGCGCTCGGGACTGCACCCCGAAGTCGGGAGGCCCTGACCGTCCTCACTTACGCGGCCGCGTCCGCTCCCGATGCCCGGACCTTGGACTCCCTCATCTATCTGTATGGCATCGCCCTCCGGCGCCGGGGCCGCTGCGAGGACGCCATTCCTGCGCTTGAGAGCCTGGTGAGGCGGCAGCGGGAGCCAGCGGTCACTGAGGACGCCCAGCGGCAGGCGGTGCTTTGCGCGCTGTCCCTCGGCCGACGCGCTCGCGACAGGGGCAGTCCGAGCGTCGCAGAGGAGTGGTTCCGCAGAGCGGTGGCCCTGGGTGGGGATAGCCCGGGCGCCCGAGCGGCGTATGTCGGGTTGGGCGACTTGCGGTTTGGGCTGGGCGACTTCCTGGAGGCAATCGAAGCGTACGAGCAGGCCCGGGCTGGGCTCCTGCCAGGGGACTCGCTGTACGAGATGGTTGCTGAGCGATTGAATCGCATTCCGCAGGCGGAGCGGCGGTTTCGGTGACCGAGAGCCGTCAGCCTCCAGTCGTGGTGAGCATGGGGCAATTCGCAATTCGCAATTCGTGAGACGAGGAACGGGGA
>WVYX01000002.1 GCA_011772755.1 Gemmatimonadales bacterium | reverse complement strand
ACACAAGACGAATCCGTGGCGCTTGAGAGGCCAAAGGACCCACCAAAGAGTCGCAGCTAACGCCTGAGAACACGTGTCGAGATGCTGGTGCCTGAAGTGCGGTCCGGTTGCTGTCAGGTCGTCCGTGCGGTCAGCAGGGGTTGCGTGTGACATAGCGATGTTGTAATATATATGTCATGAGACGTACTACGGTCTTTCTGGACGACGCTCTGCTGCGTCGGGCCCAGCGCGTCGCCCGGAGCGAGGGCAAGAGCTTTGCCGCCCTTGTCCGGGAGGCGGTGGAGGCTTATGTGGCGGGTGCTCGGGCGGGAGGCGCTGCCCTGCCGAGCGTCGCCGGGCGGTTCGCCAGCGGGACGACTGAGACTGCGGAGCGGGCGGACGATTATCTGTGGCGCGAGCCGCACTCGTAACCACGCTAGCGGACAGCGGTGCGATCTATGCACTGATCGATCAGAGCGACCGGTGGCACCGGCGTGTTACCGCGTGGTGGCGGGCGGCGCGCCGGGCAGTGCTGCTCCCCGTCACGGTGCTCCCTGAGATCGCATATCTGCTTCACACCCGCATCGGTGCCGACGCTGAAGAGGCATTCGCTCGGGCGTTGGCGGCCGGGGAACTGCCGGTTGAGCCGCTCGAGGTGGGTGCCGACGTTGCTCGGGCCGCCGAGCTGCTGGCCATCTATCGGGACCAGGACATCGGGCTGGTCGACGCGACGATAGTCGCCTTGGCCGAACGGCTGGGTATTACCGAGATCCTCACCACCGACCGGCGGCACTTCGGGGTCATCAGGCCGCGGCACACGAGAGAGTTCGTCCTCGTGCCGTGATCGGTGCCGGGCGGCCCCTGTGCTTCAGCACAGGCCGCAAGGCGCCGGGTCGGCGCTTCGGCGCTGGAGCCTTCGGCCTTGAACTGGGGGAACCCCCGCGGTATGGATCGAGGAACCGCTTACGCACTACAGGAGATATGGGGGACTCTTCCACGGAGGGTGGTGTAGGGGAGGGGCCCTTCTGGGAACGGGCCGAGACGGTCGAGGCGTTCGCCGGGCGGGCCCCGGACCAACGGCTGCTGGATCTCCTCGCCGACTATTCCGATCCGCAACACACGCGGGTGCTGGATCTGGGCTGCGCCGGCGGCCGCAACACGGTGGTCCTTGCCGAGCGCGGCTTCGACGTTCACGCCCTGGACACATCGTCGGCCATGGTCGAGCATACGCGGTGCCGCGTAGCTGCACTGCTCGGCCCGGACGAGGCGGCCCGTCGCGTGCGCGTCGGCCGGATGGACGACCTCCGGGCGTTCGAGTCAGCGTCGGTGGAACTTGTCGTGGCGCTCGGCGTGTATCACAATGCCCAGAGCCGGCACGAGTGGGACCGGGCGCTGGCGGAAGCGGCGCGGGTGCTGAAATCCCACGGCCGGCTCCTGGTGGCCAACTTCAGCCCACGCTCCGATCCCACTGGGCGCGGCCTCCGTCGGCTTCCGGGCCAGGGGCACCGCTACGAGGGATTCACTTCCGGCCCGCTGTTTCTCGTCGAGCCCGACCAACTGGATGTGGAAATGTCCCGCCACGGGCTCAATCCGGAAGTGCGTACTGAGACGGTGACGACTCCGACGGACTCGGGCTACCGAGTCACTGTGAACGGACTCTATCAAAAGGCGGCGGCAGCGCCGCAGCGGTGCTAGATCCCGCCGGCCAACTGACAGCCTCGCTATTACCGCTCCCGCCTGACGACCACCCAGTCACCGGCTCGGGGGCCCGGTTCAAAGCTCCAGCCCGCGGAGAGTTCAAGCGTCCATCCGTCGCCCGAAAGGGGCGGGCTGTCAGTTCCTTCCGCCAGCGGGACGACGACCCGAGTGATGCTCCCCTCATGCCGCACCAGGAGCACGCCGCCCGACTCCACAGTGAGCACTGGATATATACATTCTAGAATAGATACAAGACGCCCTCACCCTGACGGACACGGTGTGAGCTTATAGGGGAGGAGCGCCGGTGCCGTCCTGCGATTCCTCAGAGCTCAGACCTCGAACCTCGAACCTGAGCTGTCGTAAATGGGCGCGCCGAGATACAGATCCGGGGTTGCTACGACCTGAACCGGAGGCCGGCTAGGTCGTTGCGCTGCCACACGACTCTGCCGCGAGACGTGCCCGTCTGCGCCGATGTTAGCTCTACGGATGCCTGCATTGGCACGTCAGCCTTCGCCTGGATTCTCGCTCCACCTTCCGCACTGAAATCGAGTATCAGGCAGGCTATTTCCCGGCCACTGATGATGAGAGCAGCGGGCCAGTTCACGATTCTCCGAGAGTAGCGCCGTTCCTTGAACTCTGGAACGTTGCGCGTGCGGGCATCCATCACGTTGGCCGGTGCATAGGACGTGGTGCATTGATCCATTCTCTGGGGAACGCATGTGTGGAGCATCTCCATCATTTCCACGTCGGTCCGCGCGATGGGCCTCTGGTAGCGCGGCGATATCCACCAGAGCAGCTTGTACGGCCATGTGAAGGAATCGACCAGGACGCCATTGATGGGGTTGGGCTTCACCCTATCGCGGAGGAAGTCTTGATCGAAGGCAAGACCGTGCGCCGCCGCCCTGTTCACCATCCATCGCAGGGCGGAATCTGACAGGCCGGTATGGCTGTATCCGCCGCCTATGTTGGAGTGAACTCCCGGGAGCCACACTTGTAGGACACGAGGCTTCAAGTGCCCGGCTTCGGGTTTTGACTCCAGCGTCGTCCAGAGAGCAGGTGCGAAGGGGGCCCGCTGCTCATCGATCGCCAGTGCCTGGTAAGCGTACTTGATGTTCCCGCTCAGTTCGGTGTTGTGGAAGCCCACCCATCGTCGTGAGATCCATCTGAGCCCGCGCACCGGGATGCCCAGAGCACCTACCGTATCCCACACGCCCATGAACGTGATCGCAACGTGCCGCCGTGCGGGATCATCGACGAAGGCCGCGTCCCTGTACTGGGAGGTGGGCCTCTTGCTCGGAGGAGTCCGGTAGTATTTGTAGGCCTCCGGCAGGTACTCCAGCTTGCTCTTGTCCAGCAGGCCCACCGAACCGATGAGACCGCTGAGGGATCGGACGGTGTAGGCGCCCCGGCTGAAACCGAAGCAGAAGATCTCATCGCCTGCGCCGTAGTTGTTGGCAATGAACCGGTAGGCGTCCTTCACATGGTTCGAGAGTCCCACACCGAAGGCGCCACCCACGAACTTGTCCCACAATCCGGCCGTGCCGACGCCCGTGTCGTAGTAAACCACCTGATCCACCCCTGCTTCGTCGGTGGGAAGCAGGGCCCTCATGATCTTCACGACGTTGGTGGGCTGGACCTCCCCGTTCACCCTCTCTTCCCGCTTGTTCCAGGTCCCGTCGCAGCAGATGATGATCTTCTTAGGCATGGCTCGCCTCCGCTATTCACAGCACGTGGCGCCACCCGCGACGCATGGGGCACGCTGCCTTCGTGGCTCCGCGCATAAACTGTGCGGGTGGGCGGCGAGTCGCCAGGGCATTGCCGGGCAGTGCTGGATGCCGCGCAGCGCTGCCTGGCTATAAGTGGCGCCGATCGAGAACCAGGCGCACGCTACGCCGTGAGGCTGCGTCCAGCCTGACATTCAAGCGTGGGTTCCGATGGACCGACCTACCAAGCTGTTCCA
>WVYX01000257.1 GCA_011772755.1 Gemmatimonadales bacterium | reverse complement strand
TCCAGCCGTGCGCCTCGCGTCTGCAGCGTCCTCTGCCCGCACCACTCGGCCTCGCCTCCCCCACCGACGCGTGTGTAATGCAACGGACTTCTAACTGGCTACCCTAGATCCTCCTAAACAAATGCATCTGCCACTTGGAGAGCGGGCTCATGCCGGTCGAGCGGTGATACGCTAGGGCCTGCCGAGCGTTGATGTGGCCCCAGTCCGGCCGTTCGGGATCCGGAAAGGTGTATGCCAGCCCGCCGCGTTCCTCTTCCGCGCCGTACTCCTCCAGTTGGCTGGCAAGATCGGACCGCTCCTGATCGAACGGCACCCAGTCAGTGCTCGCCAGCACGCCTTCGTAGCGGTACCCCGGCACGTCCTCAGCAAGCTTGCGGATGCGTGGCTGGCCGTACTGGTAGGAGATCTGTAGCAACACGGGGGCGCCGGACACGAGGAATCGCCGTGCATCCTCGAGTACTCTGCGACGCCATCCCAGGCCATCATCGCCCTGACTGGCCGGTGGATTCGCGATCAAGAAATCAGTGCTGCCGGCCAGCACGTCGAGCGCACCGACGTCTTCCTCGGAGAACGGGGCGAACGAGTCGGCGTGGAGGAACGCCACTTTGCCGAGCACGCCGTTTGCGATGGCATTCTGACGTGCGACCGCGACGTCCTCCTGGGCGAGCTCGAGCCCGACGATGCGTTCAACCGCCTCAAGCTTGGCAGCTGCAATCGCCAAGCACCCCGAGCCGCTACCCCAGTCGATGCCGTTGCCGCTGAGGAGGTGGCGATTCCGCCCAATTGCTCTGACTGCCATGTAGCTGGCGGGTGTGAGGCTCAGCTTGTCAGGGGGCAGCAGAACGGTGATGGGTCCGAGGCCACCGGTCTGTTCGATCGAGACCGACTCGTCCGGCACGTCTGCCGAATCCTCCACGGCCGCAGAAATACCCCAAGCTAACTGGCGAGCTGTTGGCGAGATAGGTGTTGCGGTTGGCTAAACGAGAGTGGGGTGGGTGCAGGGTGGTGCACGCAGCTGGCGAAGACGAGGAACGGGGCACGGTCTCCCGCTCCTCACCCGTGGAGTTCGAGTCCTACTCCTCCTGCGATTTCATCGCCATCGTCCGCAGCGCCGTGTCGCTCCGGTCGCGATTGACCTTGCCGCGAGCCACTCGGACCGAGGTGAGGGCCGGGACCTTGGTGGGTTCGCGATAGTATCAGTCGTCCGCGAGCCCGCCGTTCGGTCCGAGCCGCACCATCAGGCTGGGACCTTCGCCGCCCGCGTTCAGGCCAATGGCCAGTACCCAGTGCTCCTTAGACGGCCACTGCTGTTTCACCGCGTACACTCCTGGTCGTGACGTCTCGGTGAACTCCGGTGGTATCGACTGGCGCTGGCCATCCACCAGCCCTTCAGCGATCCCGACCGACTTGGCCCATTGCGTTTCTCGTGCGTTCTTACCGCTCAGCCGCGCGTCTCTACGACGCCGCCCGGGCCAGCAAGGTTTGAACCCGGTCGTCCCGCTACCCCTTGCACTCTGGCGGGAAAGGGCGGAGTTTAAGCCGATCCTGTGCCTTTCTGAAGGGTGGTGTCCGTGCAACGGCTGCGAATCGGCATTCTTGACCTCGTTACCAAGGCTCCCACCAAGGCACTCTACAGCCGGGTAATGAACCCCAACCTGGCGAGCATCATGCCTCAGGCGGTTGGAGTCTGGTGCGAGGAGGCCGGCCATGACGTCACCTTTCTCTGCTTTACGGGGTCGGAGGATCTGATCAGTGAGCTTCCCTCGGACATGGACCTCCTCTTCGTGGGTGCGTTCTCGCAGGGCGCGCAGCTGGCCTACGCCGTCAGCAACTTGTTCCGCCAGCGCGGCGCTGCGACAGTGCTCGGCGGTCCCCACGCCCGCTGCTATCCGGACGATGCACGCAAGTACTTCGACTATGTCGTGGGGTTCACAGACAAGAGTGTGATCGACGAGATCTTGCGCGACTGCAGTTTGCACCGGCCCGTCGGCATCCACCTAACTGCCAAGAGCCAGCCGGCGTACATCCCCGGCGTCCGGGAGCGGTGGAAGTTCATCCAGCCCACCATTGACAAGGCACCCACCCACATCAAGGGGGTGCCGATGATCGCGAGTCTCGGTTGTCCTTACACGTGCGAGTTCTGCATCGACTCGACGGTTCCCTACCAGCCGCTCGACCGCGATCAGATTCGTGAGGACTTGCAGTTCTTGGTCCAGAAGACGCCCACCGCTTGGGTTGGCTGGCACGATCCGAATTTCGGCGTCCGGTTCGACGACTACATGACCGCCATCGAGGAGGCCATCAAGCCCGGTGCCCTCTCGTTTTGCGCGGAGAGTTCCCTGTCGCTCCTCAGCGAAGCCAACCTCAAGCGCCTCAGCGCTGCGGGGTTCAGGGTCATGTTGCCAGGCATTGAGTCGTGGTACAGCCTAGGCGCAAAGTCGAAGACCGGCCGCAAGACAGGGATGGAAAAGGTCAGCCAGGTTTCTGACCATGTGAACCTCATCCTGCGGCACATCCCTTACGTACAGACCAACTTCGTGCTGGGTATGGACATCGATGCGGGTGAGGAGCCGTTCGATCTCACGAAGCGGTTCATCGATCGGACGCCGGCGGCGTTCCCCGGCTACTCCCTGCTGTCGGCCTTCGGGGAGGCGGCCCCGCTGAATCTGGAGTTTCAGCGGGACGGTCGGGTGCTGCCGTTTCCCTTCCATTTCTTGAACAACAACCAGGCGATGAACGTGAAGCCGAAGAACTACGGCTGGAGGGAGTTCTACGACCACGTGATCGATCTGACGAAGTACTCCTTCTCTTGGAAGAACATCATCCGCCGTGCGCGTGCCACGAAAGGCAGCTTCGCTACCTGGGTGAATGTCATGCGGGCCATCTCGACCGAGGGGTTCGGCCGGATCAAGTACTACAAGACTGTGCGGCGGCTACTAGATACCGACCGCTCGATGCAGCGCTTCTTCGATGGCGACACGCGCGAGCTGCCCGCGTTCTTCGTGGAACGGGTACGCCGCGACCTGGGTCCGCTGTGGGAGTTCCTGCCTCCGGGCGCGCTGTACCACGATCCGAATGCCTACCTCAACAAGACCAACGGCAACCGCGTCACGAGCGGAGAGCTTCCCGTCTTGGGACCGGCTCTCAAGGCGACAGTCACACAGGTCAGGAGTGCAAGCAGGAGCGAGGTTTGAGCGACTCCTGATAGGAGCGGCTGGGACCTCCGAGGTCCCGCACCGCGAATGCCGCGTTCCCCGCTGCGCTCTGCTTCTCCTCGCGTTGGTCTCCCCCCGTAGCACCCCCGCCGTGTCGTCGGCTGCTCAGGGGGCGTGACGGTATTGGGCACCGGCTTGAAGCGCCTGATGCCCTGGTGCCCTCAACACTGGCGGTAGGCTCACGTGCGTGTCAGAATAGCGGCGTCTGTGCGTAGAGGAGAGTAGAGGGGATTCTGCCAATGATCCTGCGCGACTCCTTGGCCTCCAGTGGACAAGGCCGGGTGGTGGCGCTCGGCGTCGCCGCTGCGCTCGCAGTCCTGGCCTGTGGCGATGGCGGTCCGGCCTCGCCGACTCGGCTGGATGTTTCACCGAGCGTCGGGCTCCTGACCAGCGTGGGCACAATGCAGAAGTTCACGGCTCAGGTGGTGGACGAGCGTGGCGCGAGCATGGCTGGCGTGTCCGTGGCTTGGAGTAGCAGCAATCCGTCTGTTGCCGCCATCGATGCCTCCACCGGGGTCGCCACCGCGCAGCAGACCGGGGTGACCACGATAACTGCCGCGGTGGGAACGGTCTCGGGTGAAGCGCTCCTCGAGGTGTACCTTCCGCTGGAGCCGAGCTACATCCCAGGGCAGGCGTATTTCGGTAGGCGGCAATATATCGAGTATGTCGCGGGCGACCTTCCCATCATTGTGTCGGCGCCCCACGGGGGATATGAGGAGCCGCTGGAGATTCCCGATCGCACGTGGGGCACTACGAGTCGCGACCGCCAGACCCAGGAGCTCATCCGGGTGATCGGCGCCGCGATTCATGATCGCACCGGACGCCACCCCCATCTCGTCGTCAGTCGGCTCCATCGCTCCAAGCTCGACCCCAACCGTGACATTGATGAAGCGGCCCAGGGAAACCCGTTCGCCGAATGGGCCTGGAACGAGTTCCACGGCTTCATTGAGGCAGCCGAGCAGGCGGTGGAAGAGGAGTACGGGAAGGGCTTCTACATCGACTTGCATGGTCATGGCCACGATATCCAGCGGCTGGAGCTGGGCTATCTCCTGAGCGCGACGGATCTCGCCCGGTCCGATGCAGAGCTGGCACAGCCGGAGTACGTCGACAGGAGCAGCATCCACACGCTCGCCGGGGAGGCAGCTTCCGGGTTCGTTGCGCTACTGCGCGGGCCGACGAGCCTAGGCGGGCTGCTGGCCGAGCGGGGCTTCCCGTCAGTTCCGAGTCCTGCGCAGCCGGATCCGGGGTGGCAGCCGTACTTCAGCGGCGGGTACAACACACGGCGCCACGGCTCCCGGGACGGCGGTGCCGTGAGCGGTGTGCAGCTCGAGGCGAACTGGCAAGGCGTGCGCGATAGCGCGGGGAGTCGGGACACGTTCGCTGCCGCGCTCGCCGAGGTGCTGGCCATCTTTTTCAGCGCGCACATCGGCGTGGAGCTCACCTACGCCGCGCCGATGGCAACCCATTCCGAGTGGGGGCGGTTCCACGGGACGGAATCTGCTCTGCATATTGGTCGATAGGACGAACACCGCGGTGGTGGATGACATGACGCGGATCTTGCTGGCACTACAGGTGGCTGACACGGCAGCGGCAGGCGATCGGCAGTCGATCGTGGGGTGGTTGGCGGAGCCGACACTCGCGGCCCAGGCGACCGGGCTTCTGCTAGTCGCCCTCGCCGCGTACGTGGCCGACAAGCTCGCTAGAAAGCTTCTCTTGACGACCGTCGGGAGGCTGGTGCGGGGGACAACCTTTAGATGGGACGATGTGCTCCACGAGTTCAGGGTGTTCCAGCGACTCGCTCACCTGGCACCCGCCGCCGCGGTCTACTACGGCGTCAAGTTCCTGCCCTCCCTGCCGGAAGCGGTGAGCGATTTCGTGGCGAACGTTGCCGCCGCTACGATGGTCATGATCGGCGTGCTGGCGGCTGGATCGGTCCTGTCGGCCGTCAACGAGATCTACGCTACCACGCCGAGCTTCCGCGGCCGCCCCATCAAGGGCTACGTCCAGATCGCCAAGATCCTGCTCTACATACTGGGCGCAGTGTTGGCTGTTGCCACCCTGATCGGTGAGTCGCCGCTGCTCTTCCTGAGTGGTATCGGGGCGATGACCGCCGTCCTGTTGTTGATCTTCCGGGACACCATTCTGTCGTTTGTAGCGAGCCTGCAGATGGCGAGCTACGACCTGGTGCGCGTGGGCGACTGGATCGAGGTGCCACAATACGGCGCCGACGGTGACGTAGTCGACATCGCCTTGCACACCATCAAGGTGCAGAACTGGGACAAGACCATCACCACGATTCCCACGCATCGGCTCATCGACGGCTCGTTCAAGAACTGGCGGGGTATGTCGGAATCTGGAGGGCGCCGGATCAAACGCGCCCTCTACATCGATATGAATACGATCCGCTTCCTGGAAGAAGCGGACATCGAGCGATTCGAGAGCTTTGCCCTGCTGCGGGACTACATTAGACGGAAGAAGACGGAGCTGGCAGCGGACGCGGAGGGACGGCGAGCCGACCCCGAACTGGTCGCCAACGCGCGACGCCTCACGAACATCGGCACGTTCCGAGCCTACGTCGTCAACTATCTCAGGCAGCATCCCAAGGTGCACAGGGGGATGACTCTGATGGTGCGCCAGCGGGATCCGACGCCCGATGGCTTGCCGCTCGAAATCTACGCGTTCTCCAACGACACCGAGTGGGTGACCTACGAGGGAATCCAGTCCGACATCTTCGATCACATGCTCGCTGTTGCTGCCGAGTTCGGCCTGCGGGTGTTCCAGCATCCCAGCGGCCGGGACTTCGAAGCCGCGCTGCGAGGGAGGGTGGATGCTAATGCGGCGCCGGTGTAGGTCGCTGGCGGCGGGGAACGGCGTCGCGGCTCGGCGCCACCGGCCCGTCGGCAGATACACGTGCATCTTTCTGGTGGCGGTGGCCGCCTGTGGGTCGCCTACCATACCGATCACCCCTCCTGCTCCGGCCCCGGCGCCGGAAACGATCGAACACACCGTGTTCCTCGTTGGGGACGCGGGCGCTGCCGCCCCAGGGGCTGATCCTGTCCTGGAGGCCCTTGCCGCGGAGCTGTCGAGCCGGCCGTCGGCGAGCACCGTCGTCTATCTCGGGGACAACATCTACCCCCGAGGCATGCCCGACTCCGCGTCCCCTCTGCGGCGCGAGGCGGAGCGTCGGATCGCCGCACAGGCCGATGTCGTGGCCGACGCCGGGGCTCGCGGCATCTTCGTTCCCGGAAATCACGATTGGGCTGCGGGTGGTCGTGATGGGTGGGATGCGGTCCTGCGCCAGGAGCGCTTCATCGCCGACCGAGCAATGCCGAACCTGGTCATGCTTCCGGGGGGTGGCTGCCCCGGTCCGGCGGTGATTGACATCGGCGAACGCCTCCGGCTGGTGATCTTGGACACCCAGTGGTGGCTCCAGTCGGAGCCAAAACCCATGCATCCCACGTCGTCGTGCGCCACCGACTCGCCCGCTGAGGTCACCGACTCCCTGCGGGGCGCCCTGCGCAGCGCCGGAGATCGGTACGTCGGCGTGATCGCGCACCACCCGTTGCTCTCCGGCGGCCTGCATGGCGGTCATTTTGGGCTGCTGGACCACATCTTCCCGCTGCGGGTGCTCAAATCCTGGCTGTGGATTCCGCTGCCGGCGCTGGGCTCGGCGTACCCCCTCGCGCGGGCTTCCGGCATATCCTCGCAGGACCTGTCGGGGCGCCTCAACCGGGAGATGCGCGATTCGCTCACGGTAGCCCTCGCGGTCCGCCCGCCGCTGTTCTTCGCCTCCGGCCATGAACACAACCTTCAGGTACTCGACGGGCTGAGCGCGAGGCACCTTCTTATCAGTGGCGTGGGTTACTTCGGGCACACCAGTCGCGTCGTCTACCTCGAGCAGTCGCGCTACGCAGCAGCCAAGAGTGGGTACATGCGCGTCGAACTGGTGCGGGACGGTCGGGTGCGACTGGCGGTGCTGGTCGTCGATGCCGAGGCCCAAGTCAGTGAGAGTTTCTCCATGTGGCTTGCAGCACGATGAGAATGCGCCAACGTAGAGTGATGAGCCGGCTGATCCTTGCTCGATCTCGATTGCAGGAGGCAACTGTGCGCCATGCGCTCCTTCTCGCCCTCCCGGTGGCGATACTCCCTGTGCCGGCCCTCGCCCAGACCGTGCGTGACACGACGGTCGTCGCCGGGGCGCACTATAGCGCCGGGGGATTCCACCGGTTCTGGTTCGGCAGCCACTATCGCGGCCTGTGGACGGCGCCGCTGAAGGTCGGGTTGCTGGACATGAACACCTTCGCTGGGGGGCTCACACCGACCACCGCAGGCGGTGGGTTCCAAACCAAATCGCTCTGGTTCCGCGGGGGCGACGGTTTCCAGTACGGGTTCCGCTCGGTGGATAAGGATCCGGCGGTGCTCCCGCCGGAGCTGCGGGGGACCGTGGTGGAGGATCTCGTTCGGGATCAGACCAGTTCGGCGCATCCGGCAGCGCCGGCAGTGATAGCGCCACTCCTGGAAGGCGCAGGAATCCTTCACACCAACCCGCGACTCGTAGTGCTCCCCGACGATCCCAAGCTCGGTGAGCACCGCGAGCGGTTCGCCGGCACCCTGGGCTTCATCGAGCGGCGCGCGATCGCCGAGCCGGGAGTCGAACCGTTTGCGGGGGCGGACGAGATCATCGACGGCGATGAGATGTTCGAGCGCATGCAGCGTGGACCGGGAGATCGGATTGACGCCCAGGCGCTGCTGCGGGCCCGCTTGTTCGACCTGCTGATCGGCGACTGGGACCGGCATCGCGGGCAGTGGGGCTGGGCGCGCTTCGGCGAGGGTGCCGTGCGGCGGTGGGTACCCATCCCGGAGGACCGGGATCAGGCGCTGGTCCGGTTCGACGGCTTCATGCTCTTTCTCGCTCGGATCTACGCGCCGCAGCTGGTGAACTTCGGTGAGAAGTACCCCAACACGGAGGGCGTCACGTGGAACGGGCGTGAGCTCGACCGACGGGTCCTCGTCGGTCTCGAGCGGCCGGCGTGGGACTCGGCGGCTGCGGTGTTGAAGTGGCGCCTGACCGATTCGGTCATTGACGCGGCGGTGGCCGCGCTCCCTCCGGAGTACTATGCGATCGACGGTGAGCGCCTCGCCCGGGCGCTCAAGCGACGGCGAGATCAGCTGCCCCAGGCCGCGGATCGGTTTTACCGGTTGCTCGCAAAGCAGGTGGCCATCCACGGTACCGATCAGGCGGATGCGGTCACGGTGGACCGACATGGCGACGGAGTCGTGGAAGTCACCATCACGAGTGGCAGCGGCGCACTGCCCTTCTTCCGTCGACGGTTTCGCCCCGGGGAGACCAAGGAGATCCGCTTCTACCTGTACGACGGCGCGGATCGGGTACTCGTCCGGGGCGACGGGCGAGGTATGACGCTACGCGTCATAGGGAGCGGGGACGACGTGGTGATCGACTCTTCCCGCGCTGGTGGGCTCAAGATGTATGCCAAGGGGAACGATCGGGTAGCTGGTCCCACCCGCGTCACGGTCGATCGTCGGCCGTACACGCCGCCACCGAAGCGGCGCCCCCAAGATCTCCCGCCCCGGGATTGGGGCCGTGGCTGGCGCACGGTGATCTGGACAACCTTTGGGCCGGACGTCGGCCTGTTCATCGGGGGCGGTCGCTACGTGACCACCTATGGATTCCGCAAGCTGCCGTACTCTGCGCGGGTCCGGTTGCGTGCCGGGTTCTCAACCGGCGCGACCACGGGCCGGGCCGACCTGGCCGTGAGGGCCTACCGCTCGAACTCCCGGTTGCACTGGAGGCTCGACGCGCTGGCGTCGGGAATCGAGGTCCTGCGGTTCCACGGCTTCGGCAACGAGATCCCGGAACTCGACGAGGACTCGTCCCGGGTCAATCAGGTGCAGTTCACCTTGGCCCCGTCGTTGGTGGTACCGCTCTGGCCCAATGCCCAGTTCGCCTTCGGCCCGACGGCCAAGTACTCCAGCACGAAAGACCAGGCCGGACGAATCATCGCCGCGACCTCGCCGTATGGCTCCGGCAAGTTTGGTCAGCTTGGCTGGCGGGGACACCTGCTGTTCGACACCAGGGATGTCGCCGCGGCGGCGAGTCGCGGTGTTTATGTCACTGTCGGGGGCAGCGTGTACCCTCCGATTTGGGACGTCGATTCGCTGTTCGGAGAAGTCCATGGCGAGTTCGCGACCTATCTCACCGCCCGGCCGGTGCCCCTCCGCCCGACGCTGGCCCTGCGGGTCGGTGGGAAGAAGGTGTGGGGCCGGTTTCCCTTCCAGGAAGCGGCGTTCATCGGCGATGCGGCCAGCGTCCGGCTGGGTCGCCAGAACCGGTTCGCGGGTGATGCGTCGGTGTACGGCAATGCGGAGCTCCGCCTACGACTGGCACGTATCTTCCTGGTGTTGCCTGGAGACTTCGGCGTGTTCGGGCTCGGCGACGTCGGTCGGGTGTTCTTGGACGGGGAATCG
>WVYX01000310.1:2099-2812 GCA_011772755.1 Gemmatimonadales bacterium | reverse complement strand
ATCGTGCTGGCCATGGCACACGTCGTGATGAATGAGGGGCTGTACGACGAAGACTTCATCACTACGTGGACCAATGTTGGCGTCGACCAGCTCAAGTCCCACCTCGCGCGGTATACCCCCGCGTGGGCTGAACGGATTAGCGGCGTGCCGGCCGGGAAGATCCGCGCTCTCGCCCGTGAGTACGCAACCACGAAGCCGAGCACGGTCGTCTCCTATCGCGGCGTCGTAGCCCACTACAACGGCATCCAGGCCGAGCGGGCGATCCAGATGTTGGAGGCGATCTGCGGGAACATCGACGTCCCCGGCGGGCGCTGCAAGGCGGTCGNNCTGCAAGGCGGTCGGAGCGAAGTGGAAGAACAGCTACCCCACGCCAAAGACACACCCGAAGAAGCTCAAGATCCTCGACGGCGAGGGAATTGCCTATCCGACCCACCACGTGAATCACCAGGTGCTGCACATGATCAAGGACGGCTCGCACGGCCGCCCCGAGATCTACATGATCTACTGCTACAATCCGGCCTACGTGAACGGAAACGTCGCCGAGAACGTCGCGGTGCTCAAGGACCGCTCGCTTATCCCATACCTGGTCTCGGTCGATCCGTTCATGTCCGAGTCCACCGCGCTCGCCGACCTGATCCTGCCCGACGCCACCTACCTGGAGCGCTGGGACTGGGAGGACATGGTCTCCTACGACCAGATCCCCGAGTACTACA
>WVYX01000310.1:1784-2020 GCA_011772755.1 Gemmatimonadales bacterium | reverse complement strand
TGCAGCGCCGAGGAGTTCGTCCGCGACGCCTGTCAGACCACCCCGGATGTGAAGGCGGCAGGCGGGTTCGCCTACATGAAAGAGCACGGCGCTCTGGTGCCGGCCGGAGCGAAACCGTCATACCGCTCCTATGCCAAGGAGGTGAAGGCCGGTGACCTCGAGGGGGCGACCCTCGATGCGGAGACCGGGGTCTACTGGAAGGGCAAGCCGGGCGAGAGCTATCGCACGACGAAGGA
>WVYX01000310.1:1476-1667 GCA_011772755.1 Gemmatimonadales bacterium | reverse complement strand
AACGTCCAGACCCACTCGCGGACTCAGAACTGCAAGTGGCTGACGGAGATCTACCACGACAACCCGGCCTGGCTGCACCCAGAGACAGCCAGCGCTCGCGGCATCTCGGACGGCGACGCAATCCGTGTCACAACAGATCTCGGAGAGCTGGTCACCAGGGCTCTCGTGACCGACAGCATCGTCCCGGGAGT
>WVYX01000310.1:1103-1366 GCA_011772755.1 Gemmatimonadales bacterium | reverse complement strand
CTGGTGGAAGGGACGCGGGCAGCACCCCAACAGAATCATCCCCAACAGCCCGGATCCGATCGCCGGTCAACAGCGCTGGATGGACACCGTGGTGAGGGTCGAGAGAGCCTAGTGGCGCCCACTCGGCAGGATGGCCGGGGTTTCGGCGATCTGGCGCGGGCCCGCGCGCAGGTGTGGGCGCTGCTGTCCCGCGTCTACGCGTCAGAGCCTACCGCGTCGCTCGTCGGCGGTCTCCAGGCCTGCGCGGTGGGCGGCCCGTCCCG
>WVYX01000310.1:0-1082 GCA_011772755.1 Gemmatimonadales bacterium | reverse complement strand
CGGAGGCGAGGGAGAGTCGGAAGGACCTCACGACGGGGGAGCCCCCAGCGGAATCGCTCGACGAACTCGTCGGCGACTACACCGCCCTCTTCCTGGGCCCGGGACCTCACCTCTCTCCCCACGAGTCGGTGCAGAAACCTGGCGGCAACGGCCTCCTCTGGGGGGCAGAGACTGTCGAAGTCAAGGCCTTCATGGAGGGCGCCGGACTTGCCCTCTCCGCGGACACGCACCTGATCCCAGATCACATCGCGGTCGAGTTCCAGTTCCTGGCGCGCCTGGCAGAGGCGGAGGCGGCCTCCTGGGAGGATGGGGATGTGGTGCAGGCCAGGCACCGGTTGGAATGGCAGAGGCGCTTCATGGCAGAGCATGTCGCAGCCTGGGTCCCGCAGTTCGCAGGTCGGGTCCGTGCCGCTGCACGGACGACGTTCTGGCGGACCGTCGCAGACGATACCGCAGTGTTCGTAGAAGAAATGGCAGCCGGACTGCCGCAGCTACTTTGCGAAGCGGAAGGGCTTCCCGAGCCGCTGTCCGGACCAGAAACCTAGAGAGCCTCTTGTGTCATAGTGACAGACTCGATCCCGCAGGGGGCTGGAGAATGCGTCGCACGCAGGAATCTCCTGCATTCGGGCCTTCACCCGAATGCAAGAGATTCCGTAGAAAGTGGCTAAGAGCTATGAGGCGCGTGGCCGCATGGGTGTGGGCGGCAGTCCCGGCACTGGCGATATTCTGCGATCGTGGAGGGACGGATGCTGACGCGCGGGGGTCCGGCGGCTGTCTGGGGTGCCACTCAGGCATCGAACAAGTTGCGCCCCATGACTTCGGCTGTGAAGTCTGCCATCGGGGACAGGATGGTGCGGCCGACAAGGAGGCGGCCCACCAGGGGCTCGTCACCAACCCGGGCGACTTGAGGGTGGCAGAGGAGAGCTGTGGCCCCTGCCACGTCGGCTATGTATCGAGGGTGAAGAAGTCACTGCATACGACGAGCGCGGGGATCATCAGCGGGGCGCGCTATCTCTGGGCCGCGCAGGAGACAAAAGAGGCCCTCTACGCGGTGCAGCATGTGGCGGACGAGGACGGGGACA
>WVYX01000245.1:2578-2777 GCA_011772755.1 Gemmatimonadales bacterium | reverse complement strand
CGACATCACGGTTAATGTGATGCTCGATGTGCAAGCTTGGTACCGGAAGGGTGCGTTCGTGCTCTATGGGGAGGGTCTGCTCGACGATATCGATGTGGCTCCGGGCGGGGCAGATCCAGCGCCCGCGCGGTACGCATTCATGATCGGTGGACGTTGGGTGCCTCCAGCTAAGCCGGTCTCGCTCTCTGCAGAATATCGC
>WVYX01000245.1:0-2430 GCA_011772755.1 Gemmatimonadales bacterium | reverse complement strand
CGCGGCGGAGCTATACCCGCCGCTCCCCGGCCTCATCGTGACACCGACGGTCCAGCTTCAGCGGCAGGGAGAAGGAGGTCTCCGAGTGCCGTTTCCGCCGTATGACGTGTTTCGCGCCAGCCCTGCGCTGTTCCTTGGCGTTCGCGAGACTACCTATCGCCTGGGTGTTCGCGGCCGGTATCAGCCCACCCGGTTCTTCTGGATTGCCTGGGACGTGGGGGAGAACTTCGTGAGGAACGCCGATCATGTCTCGGGCAACGACATCTCCGACTTCTCGGCGGTGGCCGAGGTAGGAGCCGTGATCGAGCTGCCTCTCAGGAGACGCCGGTAACCCCCTCCCTCCTCCCTCCGCCACCGCCGGTTTGGCCCTGGGGCGGGATGTGACCGCCCTTTGGCTGATCCACCTAACGGCCATCGGCCTCGTTATCCTGGACATTGCCGTCCGCGGGTGGCGCATCCGGTTGCTGATTCAGTCTGACCAGAAACCGTCGCTCTGGCGCGCAATTGCCGTCAATGCCTACGGGGATGCCGCGTCCGCCGTCACTCCGGCCCGGCTCGGCGGGGACCCGGCCAGGTTTCTTGGGTTTCGTCGCTCCGGCATCGATTCTGCTGCAGCCGTCGTCGCCCTCGGTGCGGAGAGGGTCATCGACTGGGTGCTGCTTGGCGCGGCGTCGTTCACGCTGGCCGTGACCCTGGGTGGTCAGGCCGTGCGTGGAGTTGGTGAAACGGTCAGCGCGCTCACCTCCGGTGCCGCCCTGCGCTGGCTTGTCATCGTGCTGGTTCTGATGGCACTGAGCGGCCTCGCCGCGCACTGGTATCGCAGGCGGCATCCGGGGGTCCTGGGTAGGTCGCTCAAACAGGCCTGGGGCTACGCCCGCAGCATGTCCCCCAAGACCCTCGTGGGATCTGGGACCCTCACGGCCACCAGCATGGTCGCCCGCGTGGCCATCCTCCCGCTCCTGCTCATCCCGATGCACCCGGAGGTCAACGTCGGCGCAGCGGTGCTGGGATCGTTCGCACTGCTCTACGGCCAGCTCGTGCTGCCCACGCCTGCGGGGGTCGGCGGGGTCGAGCTGGCCTTTGTGGTAGGACTGAGTCCGAGTCTGTCTGGGGCGGAGATCGCAACATTGCTCCTGGCGTGGCGGGTCTACACAATCGTGCTAGGAGCCCTGTTGGGGGCGGTGTTGTTCCTCCGCGCCACGTTCTCGGGAAGGTAAGCGGTGAACGTGTGGTGTGCTGTGAGCGGTGCGCGGTGCGCGGGGGACCGCCGAACCGCCGATCCACTGATGGGGAGCGGGGAGCGGTGCTGATAGGTGCGCGGTGCGCTGTGTGCGGGATCCGGCGACGGACGATGCTGGTTCGAGTTCCAGACGGCGGCCGAGGCGTGTGGAGTGCGGCCTTAGACAAGCTGGAGCGGATGGATCGGACGGAGCGGACGTTGGCCACAGCACAGTCCGCGCAGTCCGGTCCATCCGCTCCCGTACCCCTAGGACCCAGCGCCCAACACCTGTAGTGAACGCCTACGGAAGGTTGGCACGGTACTAGTGGAGCCGCTCGCCCGCGTGGTCGTCCGTCTTCGGTACACCGTCATTCTCGCCTGGTTAGGCACGGGCATCCTTGCCGTACCCCGCGCCGCCCGGGTGGGTGATGTATTGAGCGTCGAGGGCCAGCCCATCAAGCCCACCGAAGCCGCTGAGGCCCGCGAGCTCATCCACGCGGCGTTCGAGCGGCCACTGGCCAAGCTCCTCGTCGTGACGGTGAGCGGNNCGTGACGGTGAGCGGTCCCATGTCGATCGATAGTCGGCCGTTTCGGGATGTGCTCCTGGCGCTGACCGAAGCTGCCGCCCAGGAGCCGTACGTCGATCGGGTCGTATCCTATCTCGAC
Organism: Gemmatimonadales bacterium; assembly: GCA_011772755.1. Taxonomy (GTDB): domain Bacteria; phylum Gemmatimonadota; class Gemmatimonadetes; order Gemmatimonadales; family GWC2-71-9; genus WVYX01. The sequence goes on along the minus strand of WVYX01000245.1, from coordinate 545 downwards.
GAGCAGGATTCGAGCTTCGTGAGCCGGGCCGGGCGGGAGACGTTCTTCGTTGCCACCGTCGGACCGGAGCACGCCGCCGGGCTCGCCGCTCAGGTGCCTGCATTCCGCAACGCCCTCGCGCAGGCGGTGGCAAATCACTCTGCAGCCGTGCACTTCGAGGTTCACGTGACGGGGGAACCGGCCCTCGAGTGGGACACTCGAGTGGCGAGCGTGGCAGACGCGAGGGCGCTCGAACGCGTGGCGCTGGTGCCAGCGGCGCTGGTGCTGGTGCTGGCATTCGGTGCGCTGGTTGCCGCAGCCCTGCCTATCGTGGTGGGACTGTACGCGATCACGTGCGCCCTCGCGGCCGTGTACGTTGCCGGGGCGTACCTGCCGATGGCGGTGTTCGTGCTGCCGATCGTCACGATGGTGGGGCTGGGAGTCGGCATCGACTACTCGCTCCTGCTGGTGACGCGGTTCCGGGAGGAGCTCAGCAGTGGTCTCGGACCCAAGGATGCTGCCGTACGGAGTACCACGACTGCGGGGAAGGCGGTCGTGGTGAGTGG
>WVYX01000154.1 GCA_011772755.1 Gemmatimonadales bacterium | reverse complement strand
GGGTGGTTACGGAAGCTATGTGGGGGGGAGAGAGGGGAGAAGGGCTATGGAAGAAAGCGGCAGAGGGCGGCAGGAGCAGATCGCACCAAGCTAGATCCTGGCCAGGTACGTCACCTTCACGACGGCTCCCCGGTTCGCCAGGTCCCACAGCGAATCGTCCGATCCCCGCTCCTCGTTGAGCACGATGAAGATGTCGCTGCCGGGGCGGTGAATGATGTTCAGTCGGATGTTTGCGGAAACGACCTCGTCGAGGCTGTTGTACTGAATCAGGGCGTTGGCAAACACCCGCGTTGAGAACGCGTACGACAGGCGGAGCGAGCCAATGTCCGCTCGGAAGGCTCCCCACGGCACGTCGACGTTGTTGTGGGTATAGGAGAGCGTGAGCGCCAAGTGTGCGTCGGGATTCAGGGTGACACTCCCCATCGCGCTGACTAGGCGGCCGTCGTAGAAGTCCTGGATCGATCCGATGGAGTTGAACACCACCGGCCGGTTTGGGCTGGAGTTCGCGAACCACCCCAATTGCCACGCGTCGTAGTCGCCTGGTGGNNTCACCGGAGTTCCATTCGGGATTGATCCCTACGCCTGCCTGCCAATCCTGCAGCAGACCGTCCGAGCGCACGAGGTGCAGTCCGCTGAAGAAGATGTCGAGCTTGCGGAGCCCGAGAACCTGTGGGCGAGGTGTGATCCGGGTGAAGCCGTCGGTCCTCCGCATGTCGGTGCGGGTAATGAAGCCCATCTCCGCCGTGGCCTCGGGTCCGACGAAGATGTGCTGGGCCGTAACGCCGAAGCGGTCGGTCTGGTAGTCGACGCCGAGCCGGTAGCCGGTGTCCTCGCCCCCTGAGTCCGAGGTGGCAGTGCGGGCGACGAATCCCTGAAGGTTCAGCGCTTCCGCCGGCCAGAAGGCCCAATCGACACCGCCGGCAGTGTTCCACCCCTCCGCGCTGCGGCGGTCGGCCAGCATGGCACCGACATAGTTGCTGGCGCCCACGTCCCGTTTGATCCGCGCCACTGCGAAGTTGGTGCGCGGTTGGTCGAATGCCGCGTCCGTGACGATGTCCAACAGCCCCACCGTCTGTTTGCCAATCCGTCCGGTGAGTCGTGCACCCCCGATAACGGGGACCTCGCCATCCTCGGCGATGCCGATCTGCCGAGAGAAGAACAGCAAGAAGGGGGGCGGCTCGAAGAACCCACGAGTGCCAAACTCGAAGATTCCCGCATTCTCCAGGAAGAAGTCCCGCTTCTCGGGGAAGAACAGGGAGAACC
>WVYX01000030.1 GCA_011772755.1 Gemmatimonadales bacterium | reverse complement strand
CGGGTTCGCCCTGTGGCAAGTCCACCGGCGTTGGCGGTTCGAGACGTGGGTGGCCCACGAATGGCGGCTCGAGACACGGGAATCTCGGTTGGTGGTCGGCGAGGACGTGGACTACGAGGATCGTTCCTGGCTCGGCGCAGCCGCGCTCACGTTCCGGCTCCCGGTGGGGTTCCGGGCCGAGGGTGCGTTCGAGATGGACCTGCGGGACGTGATCCGAGGTGACGGTCAGGTGCCGCTCGCGCAGTCCCTCGACTATCACAACACGCGGCTCCGGCTGGAGATTGGCTGGGAGTTCGGGACGAGGTTCCGGGCCGAGGCTGGCTACCGCATTGACCTCGACGGGGACAACTACAGCCACGGTGACTGGTTCGACGGGGCCCACGGGGCGTTCATAGTGCACTGGTAGCAGTCGTGCTCAATGGCCTAGCCTAACTCCATCCTGGCGAATAACTTGGCACCGTGCGCATAGCCCTGTTCTCCGAGACCTATCTTCCACAGCGCAATGGGGTTGCGCTGATCCTCGACCGGTTAGTCNNAATGGGGTTGCGCTGATCCTCGACCGGTTAGTCGTCTGCCTATCGCGCCGGGGACACGAAGTGCTCGTCGCGGTGCCGCACTCCTGGCGCCCCCGGGGACAGGTGATGCTGCCTCCCAACGTGCAGATCGTGCGCGTGCCGGGGTTGCCGCTTCCCAAGTACCCCGACCTCACGCTGGGTATCCCGTATGCCCCGCGCGTGATGCGGGCCGCGCGCGAGTTCCAGCCGGACGTCATCCACCTGGCGACCGAGTACACCCTGGGTCTCACAGGTCTCAGGTCCTCCCGGACGATCGATGTCCCGGCGGTCGCGTCGTTCCACACCAACATCCCAGGTGTGCTGCCGTACTATGGTTTCCCCTGGGCAAGCGACCTCTGCTGGAAGTACCTCAGATGGTTCCACAATCAAGCTGAGGTCACGTTTTGTCCCAGTGAGACCAACCGGCAAGTGCTGGTCGAGCGTGGATTCCACAACGTGCGCGTCTGGGCCCGCGGCGTAGACACCGACTTGTTCGCGCCGGAGCACCGGAGCGAGTGGGTGCGCGAGAGGCACGGGCCGAAGGACGCTCTCCACTTGCTGTACGTGGGGCGGCTCACGCCGGAGAAGGACCTCGCCATGCTGTTCGAGGCGTACCAGCGTGTAGCCGCTGTGAGCCTCGGACAGCCAGTGCACTTGGTGGTGGCGGGCGACGGAGCGTACACGCCGAAGATGCAGGCAATCGCCCCGCGCAACGTGACATTCGCTGGCTACCTCGAGGGGCGCGCCCTGAGCCGGGCGTACTCGTCGGCGGACGTCTTCGTGTTCCCGTCGCGGGTGGAGACCCTGGGAAACGTCGTCCTAGAGGCCATGGCCTCAGGCCTTCCGGTGGTCGGTGTGGCCGAAGGCGG
>WVYX01000202.1 GCA_011772755.1 Gemmatimonadales bacterium | reverse complement strand
TCAGTGACCATGCTTGCCAGCCGCTTTGCGTTGGTGTGGCCGGTCTGCATTTCGCGACGCGCCTCGTCACTCAGCGTCCCCCAAACGCCGGCCAACGCATTGGCGAGCACGTTGGTGATGGTTGCGAGTGGCGTACGGAGCTCATGTGAGACGTTTGCGATGAAATCGTCCTTGATTTGATTTGCCTGCCGCAGCTCCTCATTGATACGCTTCGCTTCGGCCAGGAGCCGCTTCCGCTCCGTAACATCCCGGAGCGTCGCCAGGTATGCATCTTCGCCGCGCCATTCCGTTTCATCCAGGTGCATCTCGGCGAGGCACTTCTCATGGTTCAAGCGAATGATCTCGAGCTCGGTGGTCTCCCCGGCCGCCAGAGGAAAGCCGAAGAACTGATCCAACAGCTCCCTCTCACTCCGGCCGAAGAGGGCTCCCGCAGCCGGATTGGCATAGAGGACGATACCCTCCTTGTCCAAGATCAGAAGGCCATCTCTCGTCTTCTCGACGATGCTGCTGAAGTTGGCTTTCGTGACCTCCAGTTCCGTGGCCACGCTTCGCCGTTGGTGGATCTCGGCCTCGAGGGATTCATCCACCTTCTTGAGCTGCTCCTCGGCGAGCCTTTGCTGGCTCATATCCTGCGCGACCGCGACAATCCCTAGCATCGTGCCGCTTTCGTCGTGCATCACAGAACCGGACAACATGACCGGCACACGCGTGCCATCCTTGGCGACGACGTTGGTGTCAATGCTCCGAAGCGTGTCGTTGAGACCGAGTCGCTCGAAGAAGGCGAAGACGGTGTCTCCGTCTTCGAACACGACGCCACCGGGCTGGCCGATCAGTTCGCTTTGCTCATAGCCCAGGAGATTGATCCCAGCTCGGTTCACCCGCTGAATCGCCCCGTCCGGACTGATCACCACGAGGGTCTCGGCCATCGATTCGATGATATTGTCCACATACGCCTTGGAGACCGTGGTCGTCCGAAGGTCTTGCACACGCTGCGCCAGCGCTGCATTGAGGTCTTCCAACTGCACCTTCGAGCGTCCGCGCTCGATGGCGTACCGGATACTGCGCTTGAGGAAGTTCCCGTCGAGATCAGCCTTGACCAGGTAGTCCTGCGCGCCGCCCTGCATTGCCTTCACAGCATTCCGATCATCCTCGATAAGCGTCAGCACGACAATTGGCACGCTGCCCGCTACACCAGCGAGCGTCGTGAACGTGTCCTCGGCAGGGGAATCGGGAAGGGCGAGGTCGAGGAGTACTACGTCGACACCACCCTCCGCGAGACGCTCGATGCCCGTGGACAACCGATCCACCCAGTCCAGCTGAAAAGCGGCAGGCCCGCCGACGTCGGCAAGCATCTCCCGGATCAAACGCACATCACCCGGGTTATCTTCGATCAGCAGGACGCGGATGGGTGGCGGGGGGTCCTCTTTCGTCACGCTTGGAGCCTCACTCCTGCGGCAGCTTGACGATCTGAACCCAAAAGTCCTCGACGGACTTCACCACCTCGATGAACTGCTCCAGATCACCTGGTTTGGTGACGTAGCAGTTCGCGTGCAGATCGTACGAGTTGAGGATGTCTTCCTCGGCTTTCGAACTGGTGAGAATCACCACGGGGATCCTCCGGAGGGTCGGATCCGCCTTGATCTCGGCCAACACCGAGCGCCCGTCCTTCTTCGGGAGGTTGAGATCGAGCAAGATGACATCCGGACGCGGTGCGTCCGCATATTCTCCTTCCCGGCGCAGGAACGCCATCGCCTCGACCCCGTCACGCGCGACCGAAAGGTTGTTACGCATCTTCCCCTCCTTCATGGCCTCCTCGGTCAGGCGTATGTCACCGGGGTTGTCTTCCACTAGCAGGATCTCGACCAGACTGCCGCGCGACTCGTTATTCATGGCTGCTGTTCTCCTCGTTGACCGGCAGTGTGAAGTAGAAGGTCGAGCCTTCACCGGGGAGCGACTCTACCCAAATCCGACCCCCGTGGCGTTCCACGATCTTCTTGCAAATTGCCAACCCGATACCCGTGCCAGCGCGGTGTCCCTTACCGTGTAGCCGCTGAAACACGATGAAGATCCGCTCGGCGTACTGCGGATCGATGCCGATGCCGTTGTCGCGTACGCCGATCACCCAGTTGCCATCCTGCCGCTCCACCCCCACGTGGATGGTCAGTTGCTCGTCGTCGCGCCGAAACTTGATGGCGTTCACGATCAGATTCTGAAACAGCTGACCCAACTGCGTCCCGTCTCCCATGACGGTTGGCAGTCGGTCATGCGTCACGAGTGCGCCGCTATCCTCCACGAGCCCTCCCAAATCGACGAGTGTGCGCTCGTAGATGGCCTCGCAATCCGTGGTCTCGAAATCCTTCCCGTGCGTCCCCACCCGCGAGAACTCCAACAAATCATTGATCAAGCGCCGCATCCGGGCCGCTCCGTCAACCGCGAACTCGATGAACTCGTCGGCGTCAGAATCCAGTTTCCCCTTGTACCGCCTGGATAAGAGCTGCGTGTAACTCGCTACCATCCGCAGTGGCTCTTGCAGGTCGTGCGATGCGACCCACGCGAACTGCTCCAGCTCGTCATTCGAACGCGCCAGCTCGTGGGTCCGCTGCTCGAGCATTTCTTGGGCCCGCTTGCGTTCCGTGATGTCTTGTGCAACACAGACCATACCTTGGATCCCGCCGTCGTCGTCGCGCATCACCGAGCCCGAAAGCGATACGGCTACGTGGCGACCATCCTTGGTCACCACGCTGGTATCGATACTCCGAAGGACGTCATTCAGCCCCGACCGCTTCAACAAGGACAGAACACCGACACCATCTGCTAACACGTCCCCAACCGGCCGGCCAACCAACTCAACGCGTTCGTAGCCCAACATATTGGTGGCTGCCTGATTGACACGTTGAATGGTTCCGTCGGGATCGATCACCATCAGCGTCTCGGCCATCGATCTGAGGATGTTTTCGACGTAGGACTTTGACACGGTCGTACTGATGAGGTCTTCTCGCGTCTCGAGAAGCTGCGATCGGAGCTTTCGCGAGTGGGCGCTGCTCTGTAGCACGTACAGGCAGAACAGCAAGACCAGCACGAAGAGTCCGAACAGATAGGTCTTGACTTGCGCGCCGAGACCGTCGCCCGCGCCGACAGGCTCGGACACTCGAGACAGGATCAGCGTTGCGGTCAAGACGAGAATGACAAGAATCGCGATCCACCAAAGGTGGCGATCGCGACGCTCGATCTGACCAATGTTCGCAGGAGTGTGCTTAATTCAAAACCTCGACCGTCTTGAGCCCGCCCAATCCGGACGCGATAATCAGGTAATTGTTCTTGATGGCGACATGATTGACCGATTGAAGGTCGTCAAACTGGAGCTTGCCTAAGAGCGTGATCTGTTGTTGCTCCTCACTGCCGGTTTCGTCGAAACTTTGGCTTCCCTGCGCGACGTACACGCCGGCCTCGCCGTTGGAGATGAACACGAGATCACCGTCGACCGCCACCGCGTTGGTCACGACGACCGACGGATCGAGGCCGAGCGCGGCGGGATCAGGCAGTGGTATGCTTCCCACCACGGCTCCGGTGTTCACGCTCAAGATCTGGACCCCACCGGTGCCCGCCGCGATAAAGGCCTTTCCTCCGACCACTGCCACAGTCGACTTCGATTCCGGGATGTCCGCGCCGGTGAACCCGTACTGGCCCAGCAGCTGCAAGGTTTGCTCGTCATACACGGAGATCTGACCCGGCGTCCCCTGCACCACGACCACCTTGCCGCCGGCCACATCCACCCAGCGTGCGTCGTGCAGATCGATGGAGCTGGTAGGTGTCAACGTGCCTTGGTCGATCGCGGTCAGCGCCCCAGCGCTCCCGGAGGTGGCGTAGACCGTTTTTGCGGGAATCACCACGCTCGTGGCGGCAAAGCTCGTGAGCGGCACGCTTTGGTTGCCTTCCAGTACGAGCTTCTCGGAACGCAACTGCATCACCTCCAACACCGCCGGGTACGGATACGAAGGATCACCGGTTGCCGTGGCCATGTACACGTTCCCCTCGTCGATCGCCACGGAGTTGATGTCCGTATCGTTAAACAGCGCCTCCGACCTCAGCTTGGGTCTCGACTTCTCGGAGATATTGAAAACGTCGATGCCGCCGAGGTATTGGTCCCCCCGCACGTTGTAACTCACGGTCGCCCGGTCACCCCGCATGGCGATCGCCGTGGCCTGCAACACTTGGCCGTCGATGGCCGGGGGCAAGACTTCAGCCTTGAGTCGTAACGAGAAGGCCCGCAGCTGTGATGCAGCGGAGGCCCTTGCCGGCACGGCTCCCGCCACTGGGACGATCGGGACTTCGGCATCGAGGTACCGCACCCGCACGTCGAGTTCCGTCTGGTCGTTGGTGATGGTGATGCGGCCATCGGACTGATCCCCCGGCTCATCAACAACCGGTGCCAACCCATCGCCGCACGCCAGGTGTGCGAACGTAAGCGCAGAGACGGTCAGTGTTTGTGCCACTCGCCCGATGTTCATGCGGTGGTCTTCTCCCTCCAAGTACCGGTACGTCATGCTCAACGTAGCCCGGCGGCAGGGTAACGACAGTGACCAAACTCACACCACGACAGGCACTTACACCGCACGAGCCGGGGCGGTGTGCCCCGTGCAGCGGTACGGGGACTGGTGCCGGCCCGCCCCCATACTAGCATTGCTATTTCCCGGCCGTTAACCTATACTAGCAGCGCTAGTTTCCTGAGACACGCATGGGCCGCGAAGCACTAGGCGAATTCGAGCATCAGGTACTGCTGGCGATTCTCCAATTAGGGGGCAGCGCGTACAGTGCCCCCATCGTGAGGGAGATCGAACAGCGCGGTGGCAAGACCGTGGCGCCCGCGGCGGTCTACATCGCCCTGCGGCGTCTGGAGCGCCGAGGATTGCTGCGATCGAGCAAGGCAGAGCCGGCGCCGTACGAAGGCGGGCGGGGGAGGCGGACGTTTGAGATTACGCCCGCTGCGATGGACAAGCTCCGTGACTCACGCCGGACGTTGGAGAGCATGTGGGAAGGGCTCGACTCGCTGTTCCAGGAGCCATGAGTACTCCCGAACTCGCGCAGTGTTGCTCCGGGCAACGCAAGCGGCGCGCGATCCGCTCATCGTAGACCGCCACATGGGGATCGCTGGACGGCCCACTCACCCAGGCGCCACTCTGGCACGTCTGGTCCGCAACTCCAAGCCACGTAGAGGAGCCCATCCCGGCTGTCCCCGAGACCCAGCTCGCTGGGCCCCAAGGTGGGCGTCACGGTCGGCGACCCAGGCCGCGCGGTCAGGCGCGGGTCGGACGGTGGCGCGGCTGCCGTGCCGAAGCCGCAACCGAGGAGCGTCGAGCTGGCCAACGCGCACAGACCGCTCGCGACGAACACGCGCCGAGACATGTGCGACTCACACTCGCCTCCGGCGACGGTCACCCGGGTTCCCTCATGACCGCCTTTCGATAAGCCATGTTCACCTTCCACGTCACCACGTTCCCCAGCACCGAGCGTCTGCCACTGCCCTCTATGCATCTCGTCAGCGTGGGACGGAGCTTGTAGAACTCCCTTCTCGTCCACCTCCAGCCGTCACGCAGTTGCTCTCGAGTCATCAGCCTGGGTAAGTAGACCACTTCACTGGGATCGTAGGTCAACCACCACTTGTTGTCCAACAACCTCCCTTGCTGTTTCAACCTTTGATAGAGAACGGTTCCTGGATACGGCGTAAGAATGTGAACATCTGCAGCATCGATCTTGCTCCTCAGTGCAAACTCCAGCAACGTCTCGAAGCAGGAGTCGTCATCGCTGTCGAGGCCCACAATGAACGATCCCACGATTGATACGCCCTTGTCGTGCAACTTCCGTACGGTTTCCGCGTAGCAGCTAACCTCGTTGTGACGCTTCCCGATTTCGCGCAGACCGGCAATCGAGGGCGTCTCGAATCCCAGGCACAGTCCCATGCAGCCACTCTGCTGAAGAAGTTCCAGAAGCGCTGGGTCCCGAGCGACTTTGACAGTCGCCTGTCCGAGCCACTGCTTCCTCAACGGTATCATCCTCCTCAGCAGCTGCTTCGCATAATCAGACCTTCCCACAATGTTGTCATCCGCCAAGAACAGTTCATCTCCATCGAGCGCATTGATTTCCGCGACAACGTCGTCGATGGGCCGCAGCCGTAAACCCTTACCGTAGATCGCGGACACTGAACAGAAGTGGCACGAAAAGGGGCATCCACGGGTCGCTTGAACCACGTTGACCGTATCGTAGTTGGTCCTCTCAAATAGATCTCTCCTGGGGGTCGGCGCGTTCTCGAGGGTGGACAAGCCGCCAGATCTGTACAGTTTCCTCAGCCTGCCGTTCCTACAGTCCTCCAGCACTTGCGCCCACACATCCTCCGCTTCACCAACCACGACAGAGTCCGCATGTTCAATAGCTTCATGCGGAGCCACGGTAGCATGAATGCCGCCGAGGATCACTCGAACGCCACGACCTCGGAGCTCGTCCGCGATCTCATAAGCTCTCACGGCGGTCTTGGTGCTCGCCGTGATCCCAACTAGATCAGCGTTCCCATTGAGATCTATGGGCTCGGGGAGATCATCCATGATAGCCACATCGATCTGCTTCGGGGTCATCCCGGCGAGCAACGCCAGGCCCATTTGCGGAAGACGGATCCCTGCCCCCCTCCTGGCCGGGTCCTTCACACACGGTGCCACTAGCACGATTCGCATCGCCGGCGTCCCGTTGCTAACACGGTCTGGCGGTCCATGACGAGCTTCGTGGGCACGAGCCAACCCGGAAACGCCGCGGGCCACGACTCGATCGATGCCCGCCACCCCGCCTCATCGCCACCCCACCTTGTGAACAGTGCGGAATCTGAGTTCCGGAATCTTGCTTGACAACGTCATGCGTTCACTGTACAGAATGGCATTGTGTCTCGTTCGCTTCACCGCGGAGCCGCCGCATGGTGATCGGTCCTCACGCTTTCCGGGGCGACGAGCGCTTCGTCCTGACTCGCGAACTTGGGCGCGGCGGGATGGGGATCGTGTACGAGGCATACGACCGACACCGCAGTGAAAAGGTCGCGCTCAAGACCCTTCACTGGGCGAACGCCTCGGATATCTACCTCTTCAAGAGAGAGTTTCGGGCGCTGGCCAACGTCTCACACCGCAATCTCGTCAACCTATACGAACTGGTAGCCCGCGATGACGTTTGGTTCTTCACCATGGAACTCGTTGAGGGAACGGACTTTCTCGAGCACGTGCGCCCCGGATGGAGTCTCAGGCGCCCGACAAGTAGTTCGACTGGGGTCGATCCAGCCATCAGCGCGCCGACTGCACCCGGAGGATTGGAGTCCCGCGCAGAGTCGAGCAGCGGCGCCCTCCATGTAGGCCGGCTGCGGGCGGGCCTGCGACAGCTCGCCGAAGGAGTCGCGGCTCTGCACCGGGCGGGCAAGGTGCACCGAGACCTCAAGCCGGGCAACGTGCTTGTCGCCGAATCTGGACGGGTGGTCATTCTCGACTTCGGGATTGCCGCCGACATGACGAGTGCTGTCGCGGCAAGGACCGCCGAACGCGGAATCCCCGGAACGGTGGAGTACATGGCTCCCGAGCAGTGCGCCGGCGAGCCCTGCACGCCCTCCAGCGATTGGTACTCCGTGGGCGTGCTCCTCTACGAGGCGCTCACGGGCGAACTGCCCTTCGACGGCTCGATGCTGTATGTCCTGACCCAGAAGCAGGCCGGTGATCCTCGTCGCCCCGACGAGGTGGCGCCCGATCTGCCGGTTGACCTCGTCAATATCTGCGTCTCGCTGCTGGCCCGCGCACCGGCAGAACGGCCCTCGGGTGCCGAGCTGCTACAACGCCTCGGCGCATCGGAGCCGCTTGTCGTGGTCGATCCACATGCCCGAGGGACGGAGGAGGCAACGCTGGTAGGTCGCGCTGCGGATCTCGCCGTGCTAGAGGATGCGTTCGCCGCCGCAGCCGGTGGTCAGGTCGTAGCAATGTGCGTGCACGGTCCGTCCGGCATCGGGAAGACCACGTTGGTCCGCCATTTCACCACTGGTCTGGTACGAGCCAATAGAGCCGCTCTGCTGGATGGGTGCTGCTACATGCGCGAATCCGTGCCCTATAAGGCACTGGACGGCGTGATGGACATGCTCAGCCGGTTGCTCAAAGATCTGCCAGGTCGAGTGCTGGAGACACGTCTGCCTGGGGACATCGCAGCCCTAGCCCGCGTGTTCCCGGTGCTCAGAAGTGTGGAGGCCATCAATCGCCGTGCTGGCGAGTCGCCCGAGGTCGAACACCAGCCCGAGCTGCGGCGTCGAGCCTTCGCGGCGCTTCGCCACTCAATGGAGATGATCTCGCAGGATCAGCCCGTCGTGATCCACATAGACGATCTCCAGTGGGCTGACCGAGACAGTGCCGATCTCCTGGATCAGCTGCTGGCATCGCGAGGGCAGCTGCCATTGCTCTTCATCCTCAGCTTCCGCAGCGAAGATGTCCCCAATGTCCCGTTTCTGGAACGTCTCCTGGAAGGTGCGAACACACCAACCAGGAGAGCGCTTCGAGTCGAACCGCTCTCGACCGCGGACGCAGCGGAGTTCGCATTGGAGATGCTCGGAGCGCAGTGGCCAAACGCAGAGGCCTACGCAGAGACACTGGCCAGGGAGTCGGACGGCAATCCCTTCTTGCTCGACCAGATTGCGCGCTTCGTACGGGAGGCCGGCACCGACGATGGCGCCAGGCCATACGGCCTGGCGGAGATGCTCAGCGTGCGCATCGATCAGATGCCTGGGGGGGCGCGGGAGTTGGTAGAAGTTCTTGCAATCGCCGGTCAGCCTATCGATGCCGAGGTCGCGTACCATGCGGCGGGTCTGACCGGAGACGAACGCCCGCTGGTATCCACGCTTCGGGTTGCACACCTACTCAGGGCCGGTGCCAGCGGCGAGACCATCGACCTGTACCACGACCGGATTCGTGAGAGTTTCGTCCCCAGGCTGAGCAGCCCCGCGACCCGAACAATCCACCGTCGGCTGGCTGAAGGCCTCGAGGCGAAGGGTATCGAGGATGCCGAGTCGCTCTATGCACACTATCTGGGCGCGGGCGAGACGACCCGGGCTGCGGCGTTCGCGGCACGGGCAGCCCAGGTGGCCCAAGCCGCCCTGGCATTCGAGCGTGCAGCCTCGTTCTACCAACGATCCCTCGACTTGTTCGCGGATGCGGGTCCCGAGACCGAGGCCAGGTGCGTCGGATTGGGTGACGCCCTCGCCTGCGCCGGCCGTGGGGGCGAGGCTGCTAAGGCGTACCTCCGCGCAACGGCAATGGCTGATGACCGGACAGCGATGGAACTGGAGCGACGCGCCGGCCAGCAGCTACTCATCAGCGGACGAATCGACGAGGGCCTCAAGGTGATCGGGAGAGTGCTAGCGAAAATGCGTCTCACGCTAGCTCCGTCACCCAAGCGGGCGCTTGCATTGCTGATTATGAGACGCATACGGCTGCGGCTCAGGGGACTTCGATATCACGAACGAAGCGCCGACGAAATCCCAGCGGAGGCGTTGACGAGGATTGACACGTGCTGGGCTGTAGCAGAAGGCATGGCACTGGTCGATAATATCCAGGGAGCTTCGTTTCAGACTTTGCATCTGATTCTCGCACTCAAGGCCGGAGAGCCGAACCGCGTGGCCCGCGCCCTAGCCATGGAAGCCGGATTCATCGCCAGCTCCGGATCGGCCTCAGAGGCCGCCAGGCTGCTACGCGAAGCCGAGCATCTCGCGCGTCGGCTCGATTCCGATTCGACGATCGGCCTGTGCAAGATGATAGGTGCCGTTATGGCCTTCCATTTGGGGCAGAGCGAGGAAGCGGAGGCACTCGTTCAAGAAGCTGAGGCGATCCTGGTAGCTCAGCAGAGTTTCGCCGCCTGGCAGTTGAACATCGCCAGGGTCTATCACATCCCGATTCTCATCGAATTGGGCAAAGTGGCCGAGCTATGCCGTTTGAGCCAAGCCTGGTTCGAAGACGCGCTGGATCGCGGCAACCTGTTTGCGGCGACGATGTTCCGCACGGGGTGGTGCAGCCTTGCATGGCTGAGCGCCGATGATGTCACCGGAGCTCGGGAAGCGCTCCGGGATGCGTTGCAGCAACGCCGTAGGGAAGCTTTCTACCTCCCTGACTTCATGGGCATGCTGGGACAGGCGCTCATCGATCTCTATGCAGGTGAGGGCGAAGCGGCGTATCGGCACGTTTCAGACGCATGGCCACGGCTCGAGAGATCGCAGTTGCTGAGGATCGGAGTGATCCGGGTTCGCTCCCTGCAATTCCGCGCAGGCTGTGCCCTCGCTGCGGCGAGCGCCGGTCACGACCGCGACCGCCTGCTTCGAGTGGCCCAGCGCGATGCTCGGCAAATCGAACGGGAACAGCAGTTCTCGGCCAGAGCCAACCGGGCGAAGGGCCAGCTCCTGCGTGCCGGTATACAGGCGACCCGCGGCAATCACGCTGCTGCACTCGAGCAGCTGGCTGCCGCACGCGATGGCTTCCAGGCTGCGCGGTCGCCGCTTTGGCAGGCGGTGGCCAAGAGACGCACCGGCGAGCTCCTCGGCGGTGATCAGGGGGATGCGATGATCACCGAGGCAGACGCCTGGATGGCAAGCCAGAACATCACCAATCCAGTGAACCTCACAATGGCGCTCGCACCGGGGTTCGGCAGAGGGTAAGGGTAGAGGACACCGCCAGCCTGAATTGCTGCTTCACGCACAACCTCCTGCAGGAACGCAGCGCCAGTCTGGGGCCGAGCACCGCAGTCCCGCAACTGCTCCGCTGTCATCGGAACCTCGAGGGTCCACGCGGCATCCCAACCGCTGTCGACCATGAGATCCACAATCCCGCGTCACCCCTCTCGTCCCCCGGGCCGACCGTATCCCCCACCCCCCGGCGTGCGCACACTGATCGTCGTTCCCGCATCCACCGAGACGCTGGCCTTGGAGGGCAACTCCCGCTCATCGCCGTCGAGGCTGACGAGCACATTCCTGCCGGGCTTTCCGGGCTCGCCGCCGTCGAGGCCGTACGGGGCATGGACGCGACGGTCGCTGAGGATGGTAATCTGGCAGGGACACAGTACCTCGATATCGCGGCACACGCCGTCTCCACCACGGAACCGGCCGGAACCGCCTGATCCGCTGCGGATGGCGTAGCGGCGCACCCGGAACGGATAGGTGTGCTCCAATGCCTCGATGGGGGTGTTGAGGCTATTGGTCATGTGGGTGTGGGTGGCGTCCAGACCAGGCGAGGTGGGCCGAGCTCCCATACCGCCGGCCACGGTCTCATAGTAGGCAAAGTCGTCACCGGTCCGCGGGTCCGTGCCGCCCAGGGTCAAGTTATTCATGGTCCCGCTGCTCGCCGCCGGGATCTGACCAGGAATGGCCTGGGCCAGGGCGCCCAGCACCACATCCACGATCCGCTGTGAGGTTTCGACGTTGCCACCGGCCACCGCCGCCGGAGGCCGGGCGTTCACCATGGTGCCCTCGGGTGCAATGACCTCGAGAGGCCGCACCGTACCGTAGTTCGAGGGCACGGGGAAGGGCACAATCACCCTGAAACAGTACATCACCGCCGACAAGGTGATGGCATAGATCGCATTCACGCTCCCCTGCGCCTGCTCTGCAGTACCCGTGAAGTCGATCCGGGCGCTGTCGCCAGCGATGGTGATGGTGACCACGATGGGCAGCGGGCCGTTGCCCTGGCCGTCGTCGTCCATGCAGTCCTCGAACCGATAGGTGCCGTCGGGCGCCGACTTGATCGCCTCACGGGTCATCCGTTCGGCGTAGTCCTGGAGATGGTGCATGTAGGCCCTCACCGTGTCAGGGCCGTACTTCTCCGCTATCGCCACCAGACGACGCTCGCCGGTGCGATTCGACGCTATCTGCGCCGTGAGGTCTCCTTCCCGTTCGATGGGAGTGCGCACGTTGGTCAATATCAATTCCATGACGTCGCGAACCACCTCGCCCCGGCGCACGAGCTTCACCGGAGGAATGCGAATGCCTTCCTGATAAATGGAGTTGGATAGCGGCATGGAACCAGGGGTGACACCGCCGACATCGGCATGATGTGCCCGGTTAGCCACGTAGAAGATGGGTGCCGCTTCACCTTCCAGGTGAACTGGCTGCACCAGGGTGATGTCGGGCAGGTGGGTGCCGCCGCGGAACGGATCGTTGAGCACGACCATGTCCCCCGGTTCCATTGGCACGTGCTCGATGGCGGCTTCCACTGAAAGCGGCATCGAGCCCAGGTGCACCGGCATGTGCTCTCCCTGGGCGACCAGGTGCCCATCGCCGTCGAACACGGCACACGAGTAGTCCCGCCGCTCCTTGATGTTGGGGGAGAAGGACGTGCGACACAGCGTCACGCCCATCTCCTCCGCCGCCGAGTAGAACAGGTTACGGAAGACCTCGAGGGTTACCGGATCCCAATCAGACATCTGCGACGGCCTCCTCGCTCCATATGGCGGTCCCACCACACCCCCAACCCCACCCAGGCGGTACCACCCCGGTCTACCGCCCCACTCGGGCGGTCGGGCGGTCATTGATTCCGTGTCCGTCCTGCTGCCCTTCTGCTGAACCTCGGGCTTGCAGCCGGGGTCAGCCAGTCTGCCCCTGCTGCCCCTTCTGCCCCAACTCGTCGACGCGTAGACCTATTGCCGACCCGTCACCAACTCCAGTATCAAGTTCTCCCACTCGTCCACAACACAACGGGAAGCCGGCGGCACTACGGTGGTAGTGCTATACTCGACCACCAGGGCAGGCCCGGCGAACGCGTTCCCGGGCCGTAGCATCGACCGGTTCACCAGTGAGGCCGTCCGCTCCACTCCATCGAAGACCATGGTACACTCGCTCATCACCGCTGCGGAGGCGTCTTCGCTCCCCAGCTGCTGTTTGCTGATGCTGGGCTTCTCGGTGCGGCCCACCGCCTTGAGTCGCACGTTGACGACCTCAGTGGCACGCTGGGGGTCGGAGTAGCCGTAGCGCTGATGATGCCGGTCGTGGAACGCGGTCTCGAAGTCTGCCACCATGGGCACGGTCAGCTCGTATCCCTGACCGACATACCGCATGTCGAGGGACCGCTCCATGACGAGCTGATCGGCGGCGAACCCCTCCATCTCGTACTCGCCGCGAGCCCGGTGCTCCAACTCGGCAAAGGCGCCTTCCAAGTCGGCGGCGTCCAGGCCCGCACACGGTAGCAACAACGTCTGCGAGTAGTCCCGCACGAAGTCGGCGAGGAGCATACCGAGGGCTGACAGAATCCCGGCAGCCTGCGGCACCAACACCCTGGGGATGCTGAGGCTCCGTGCCAGGTCGGCCGCGTGCATCGCTCCCGCACCACCGAAGCAAACCAACGTGAAGTCCCGCGGATCATATCCCCGCTCCAACGAGATTACCCGAATCGCGCGCTCCATGGTGGCGTTGGCCACGCGCAGGATGCCTTCGGCTGCCTCGCTGGGGGAGATCCGCATCTCCGCCGCGAATGCCTTCATCGCCTCACGCACCGGCTCGACCGGCAGCCGCTGGTGCCCGCCCAAGAAGTGTTCCGGCGAGAGCCGCCCCAGGTAGAGGTTCGCATCGGTGACCGTCAGTTCGGTTCCACCGCGTGCGTAGCAGATGGGGCCAGGCTCGGCTCCGGCGCTGCGCGGTCCGACACGTAAGGAACCACCGGGATCCCGATACGCGATCGAGCCACCGCCAGCTCCCACGGTGTGTATGTCGATGACGGGGAGACGAATGGGTGCTTCGCCGATGATCGCCTCGGTGGTGCGAGTCAGGGCCCCGGGGCATAGGCAGACATCGGTGCTGGTGCCGCCCATGTCGAATGTGATCACGTTGCGGAAGTCGGCACGCCGACCGATCTCGAAGCCGCCGACGGCACCCCCGGCAGGTCCCGACAGGATCGTCTGCACCGCACGCTGTTGAGCCGCCTCCACCGGAATGATGCCGCCGTTGGACTGCATGATGCGCACCCGGTCGGCCTCCAGCTCTTCCGCCAACAGCGAGAGGTATCGGGACATCACAGGGCCGAGATACGCGTTGACCACGGTGGTGCTGCAGCGCTCGTACTCGCGAAACTCCGGCAGCACCTTGTGAGACGAAGTCAGAAAGGCGTCGATCTCTCCGTCCAATGCCTGCAGCACGATGCGCTCGTGCTCAGGGTTGGCATAGGCGTGCAGCAGGCATATGGCCACCGACTCCACCTCGAGCCCGCGGAGGCGCTCGACCAGAGCCCGGAGATCCTCCTGTGTCAGCGGTGCCAGCACCTCACCGTCCGGTCCGATCCGCTCGCGCACGCCTAGCCGCAAGCCCGCGGGCACCAACGGTACTGCCTTCTGCACGTCCAAGTCGTAAATCGCGGGCCGCGTCTGCCGGCCGATCTGAAGCACGTCCTCGAAGCCCGCGGTCGTCACCAGAGCTGTACGAGCACCCCTACGCTCGAGCAGGGCATTCGTCGCCACCGTCGAGCCGTGCACGACGTCGGCACTGGCGTCACCGAGAAGATGCCGCAGCCCCGCCAGTACCGCCTTCGCAGGATTGTCAGGGGTCGACGCTTCCTTGTGCACCTCGAGCCGACCCTCCTCCATCAAGACGAAGTCGGTGAAGGTGCCGCCGGTGTCCACTCCGATGACCGGTCGAGACTTGGGACTCATGCTCGTCCTGCGGCTGCCGCCGCGGATGTGCCGGGATCCTGCGCCACCGCCGCACCGTACACGAACTGCTCCACCTCGCCGTGAATGCGCCGCACCGTTTCCGGCGACGGGGGACAGGTGATGCGGGAGACTACGATGGTCACCACGAAGTTCGCCAGCACGGACCAAACGCCGCCGTGCAGCCCGAGGGGGTGCGGTGCGACCACCAGGGTCAGATACAGGGTGAGTAGCCCGACGCCGATACCCGCTAGTACGCCCGTGCGAGTGAGCAGGCGTCGGTTTGGGAAGCATACTCCGAGTATTGCCGGCATGAGCTGCAGCGCACCAGCCCCCGACAGAGCCACGAGCACCACCAGAAACTCGGATGTGGTCACCGACAGCATGTAACCGACCACCAACAACCCCAACACGATCGCGCGGCCCACCAGAATGTAGTGCGCCTCGCTGGCTCCAGGCCGGAGGTAGCGCTGATACACGTCCCGGGTCAGTACGGTCATGTTGGAGTGCAGAATCGAGTCGAGTGTCGACATCGCAGCGGCCGTTGCCCCTGCCAGGATGATACCGGTCAGCCAGGCCGGCGCATAGTTGAACAGCAGCTCCGGAAAGATCCGGTCGGGGATGGCCAAACCGGGCATCGCCAGGGCGCCGCCCAGACCGACCAATGCCGCAGGAATGTACAGCGTCATCAGGAAGATCGGGGTGGTGGCTCCGAGCCACTTGATCGTACTGGCCGACACCGCGGTATAGTAGCGGATCATGATGTGGGGCTGGAACACGATGCCGAACGACAGCACGACCATCATCCCGAACCACATGCCCGGCGTGAAGAAGCCCTCTGGACCAGGCAATGTCAGCAGGTCGGGCCGCTCGGCGGCAACCTGGTGCCACAGTTCCAAGGGGCCGCCGAACAGCTTGTAGGCGAGCACCAGGGCGCCCACCCAGATGGCGAGGTACATCCACACACCCTGCAGCACATCGGTCCAGTAGACCGCACGAAGCCCGCCGGCCATAAGGTAGGCGGCAGCCACGCCAAGCAACACCAGCGTGCCCAGCTCGAACGAGATGCGCCCTCCCGAGGCAACCGAAACGATGTAACCCAGGCCTTGGGCCTGCACCTGGATGTACAGGATGGTGAACAGCACCGAGACGAGCGCCACCACAACGCGCACGGTCTCGCTCTCATAGAAGTCGGCCAACATGTCGGCCGGCGTGATGTAGCCGAAGCGCTTGCCCAGCGCCCAGATGCGGCTACCCAGTACGTAGGTGATTGCGCCCACCAGGATCGTCCATGCGCCGGCGTCCCAGAAGCCAATGCCGTGAGTGTAGAAAAAGCCCCCGGACCCGAGGAAGGCGAAGGCAGAGTGGTAGGTAGCCACCACGGTGAGATACAGCACGATGAAGCCGGCCTTGCGGCCGTAGAGGAAGAAGTCCTCCAGGTTCACCGTGAGCCGCCGGTTGGCAATCGCCCCCAGGAGAATGGTGACCAGCAGGTATGCGAAGATCAGACCGGTGGCCACCACCCAGGCTTCCACCTACAGCCCCCGACGTTGCGCCCAAATGAGGACGGCGATCAAGCCGCAGTAGACGAGCAGGAGGTAGGCGTACAGAAACGGTACGCCGAGCACCCACGGTTCGATCCGATTAGCGACCGTGTGCACCAGGGGCGGCTGCGCCAGGGCCAGCAGGCCGACGAACAGCGCGACGGCGATCCACCCCCTACGCGTGCGGGGGCGGTAGTGGGAACGGCACCTTGGGTAACTCTGCCCAGGCGCCGTGCCGTGGCTTCGCTCTCTTTCCTGGGTCATTAG
>WVYX01000301.1:3544-10032 GCA_011772755.1 Gemmatimonadales bacterium | reverse complement strand
CGCACCTAACCACACAGCGAACAGCTCCACGAATCCGCCTGCTGATGCCTCCGCCATCAGCTTGGGAACCAGTTCGCGTTGGACCGGAAGCCAGTGTTGTACCGTCCCTTCGAGAAAGAGAAGCTCGTCGTCGAAGAGTTCAGCGTACTGCGGCTGACGCACGAACTGCGTGAAGTACGACTTGATGAAGTCTCGCCTGGCAGTGGGAATTGGGCGCCTCTTGCCGGTGTAGATAACGCGTACCCTTGAGGGAAACCGGTCAGCGGTAAAGGAAGGTCCATCTGAACCCTGCATATGTTCGACGTGCTGCTCGACGATCTCTTGGAGTCGACGTTCTTTGTATCGGCACCAGCTAGACTGTGCGTGAGCGGACAGCGCGACAAAGACAGTCATGACTACCAGCACTGAGCCAAACCTCAAAGAGACCATCCTGATACCTCCACGACGGCCAACGGACGGCAGCGTTCCCTCCGCAAACGCGGCGCGAGCCGCCGCCTGACGCCGTTCTCGACGGGTGCCATCGGATAACTCGTCGTCCAAACTTCGCCTTCGCTTTGACTACACAGGAGGCAGCTCCACCGGCCCGCTCTCTTAGTAGGCCTCCACTCGCTCAGGTCTGAGCACTTATTGAACTCCGGAGCGGGTCGTACCGGGTGGCCAGCTACCGCATGCACGCGCGCACAGCAACAATCCGCCTTCCTACCTCCGGCCCGCCGCTCCTCGACGCCCGGCTACTAGCGAGAGCTGAGGACCGTTGCGCGTGCGGCCCATTCTCGAAGATGCGGCTCTGTATCGTGCAGCCTGCAGAGATGTGCCCCGGGACGTGCAGAAAGCCACTCTGCCGCCTGCCGATACTTCTTGGCCAAGACTGCATAGAACGCTGGATAGAGCGAATCCGCACGTTCCCAACGCTGCCCGGTCCACACATGGATCCCAACCCAGGCCGGCAAGACACCGAACTTGTTGACGAGGGAATCGGTGCAGAACGGCTCACCGCAGCTCCAGCCTGGCAAGTTGCCTGTGAGATCATCGTGATAGGAGGCCATCTCCGCCCGTCCGTCCCTGTCGATATCTCGCAGCTCGGCTGCCTTGCAGGCTCGTCCTTCCACCTCCCTGTCACTGTATACAACATCGAAGCGACCGTTGCGCGACAGGAACATGCCGGTACCGACCAAGGCCTCTGTCGCCATGTCGAACGAGTATATGAACGCGTTGACCTTAGAGTCCCGGAAGCTGAACCACTGTGTAACCGTCGGGCCAAATCCCTTGGGCATCAACTCGGGATCGGTGAGCTGACGAACGGAGTCCACGCCAACGAGCAGCAAGAGCAACTCACGACGATCGTCCTTCCTTCTCTGTGCGATCACGGCGTAGTGCTCGTCACGGTGAGCAGCGATCCGTTCCAGGTCGTAACCATGCCGATCAAGGTATCTGTGCACGCGGACTGAGTCCTGTGGAACGCGCGCTGCGTCATGTGAAATCGACCATTGCGTCCCCACGGCTAGTGTAGCCGCGACCACGCAAATAACTGATCCTTCTCGGACAGTCACGGCAAACAGACCTCCGGGTTTAACAGCACCCCATTCCTGGAGAGCTGTAGATGCAGGTGGTAATTCATTAGGGAAACGTCGTTCCATGGTGAGTTCCCGACGTACCCGATGATATCATTCGGACTGACCTCGTCACCCACGGAATAGTTGCCGAAGCCCGACAGATGCATGTATTGCGAGACAAATCCACCTGGGTGACGGACTGCTATGACACGACCCGCATTGTTGCGTCCGTTGGGGTTCAACCCGACGACCACGCCCGGAGCAAGTGGTCGAATTGGATCACCAAGCTCCGCAGCAACATCAATACCTCCGTGGGGACTGGGCGTGCAGACCGGACAGTCCCGGANNCAGTCCCGGATATCACCGAAACGTGAGGTTATGACCCTGCTGTCTACTGGCCACTGCGAACCGGCCGGACAGGAGGGATGCTCGGAGGAGGCGCGCTGTAGGGCCAGGCGGCCAGTCCTCGACGCGCCCCCACTCTGTTCCTCCCCGTCCCCCAGCGGCCAGCACTCCCAATTTTCCCAGACCACGCTCTCATCGAGGATCATGCCAGTCCAGCCGATCCACAGCAGGATGTACCCCGAACCGCGACAGCGCCACAGCTCCAGCCCGGTCGGATCCCGCCCGTTCACTGCATCAGCCCCCGCGTACACGTACGGGTTAATCCCGCCCGCGAGCCCAATCGGATCCTCGCTCAAGAACCGCCCGCTGTGCGGCTCATACCACCGCGCCCGCATGTAGTAGAGCTCCACCTCCTCACCCATCCACAACGCCCCCTTGAACCGGGCACGGTTCACCCCGTCCGAGGCCAGGTTCTCGTACAGCGTCGTCGTGTGCCCCCAGCGGTCGTACTCGTACCGCGCTCGGAGTACCTTGGTGTCACTCACCAGCCCGATCACGTTGCCGAACCCATCGGTGTGGGCGAAGTACACCGTGTCCCCGGCCGAGACTGCGTGCGGCCGATCCAACCCAGGATAATAGGAATACTCAACCAGGTCCACACCATTCGCGTCGAGTTCCGCAAAGAGATGAGCACCGTTCCACAAGTAGTACTGCGTGCTGTCCGCCACCTGACGCTTGACCAACCGGCCACGGGCGTCGTACCACTGGCGGATCCGGGTGCCCCCTACCTTCAGCGAATCTAGCAAGCCTTCCGGAGACCACCACAGGTCCGTCACCTCGCTGCCACACGTCCGCTTCTCCACGTTGCCGTCATCGTCCGTCTGGTAGGTGCATCCGCCGTAGCTCGTGATCCGATTGCCGGTCGCATAGCTGCCCGTGTTGCGCCAGCCCTTGCTCGAAACCAGGCTGTCCAGGTTGTCAACCGCGTCATACCAGTACGTGTGCACCGAGTCCGCAGTAGGGGCAGGACACACCCAGCCGTCGTGGTCGTCCCAGGTGCAGAGGTCAGACTCCACCATGGCAAAGGTGTCGGCCTCGATCCGGCCCAGGCCATCGTAGCCGAAGAAGTTCCCTAGCTCGGCCGGTATCGGAGCGGTGAACTGGCTCCGAATGCGGCCGGCTTCGTCGTACTCAAGCTTACGGGTGAGCACGTCCAAGTGCGACTGGTTCGACTCCAGCTCCGCCACGGGATCCCAGCTGATAGGGGTGAGGTCCGTGACGTCACCACCCGCATACGTGATGGAGGTCGGCCGGAGCTTGCTGTCAAACGTCAGGTCGGCGCTCTTGCCCCCAAGCCGCAGCTCGTCCAGCACCCCGGTGGTCGTGTTATACACATACCGGCGACCCATGAACGAGGCACCGCCGCTACTGGCAGTCGCCCACAGGCTGTCCAGCCAGCCGGCCGAGGTGTAATTGTGGTACAGCGTGTAGGTTTTCCCGGCTAGCTGGATGCTCACGCGATCCGTCAGTCCAGCGTCGGTGAGATATGTGGTATCGGTGGCGTTGGAATTGCGAGCAGCGACCCAGTTGGATCCCGTGCCAGTACTGTAGGTGTAGAAGGACGTGTCGGTGCTCACACTGCTTTCCCACTTCTTCACCACCCGGTGCAACGCGTCATAGGCGAAGTCGATGGCCTGCCCACGTCGGTTCTTCGTTCGCGTGAGGTCACCATTCCGGCTGTAGAAGAGGGAATCACGCTTGCCCGTCGGGTCCTCCTTCCATGTCGTCCACCCGACCGCGTTGTAGCCGAACTCGTACTCCTGGTTCTTCGGATCAATGACCTTCACCAGATACAGCGCATCGTAGACAGACTCGGTCGGATTGCTGTTCACCCCGTCATAGACCTTCCGCCGGCGGTTCAGCGAGTCGTACACGAAGGTCCGCATGGGCATGCCTTTGACGCTGTCCGACGTGAGGCGGCCATAGGCATCGTAGCCAAGGTTGCGGGTGCGAGAACCCGGAAGCGTGACCTGACTGAGATTCCCATTCGTTCCGCTGTACGTGTAATCCCGGATCGTCGTACCGTTCGCATCCTTGATGTAGTCAACTCGCCCACGCGAGTCGTAATAGTAGCGGGTCTTGTTGGAGCCCCCGACGGTGGTGGAGTCCACCCGTCCGTTAGAGCCGATCCAGAACCGATTCTTCGGTCGGTCGGTCCCCCAGATGCTGTCGGCCTGGGTCACCCAGGTCGTATTGTACGCGATGTTTGTCGCCGTGACCCCCAAGGGCTTCGACTTCGTGATGAGCCCGTCACTGTTGTACCACAGGCTGTCCACACCGCCGGTGGGGTACTCGATGCGAGTTGCCAGGCCGAGACTACTGTCGTACGCCACCGTTGTCGTCTGACCCAGCGCGTTGATCGTCTCCACCGGCTGGCCCCAGTGATCCACCGTGAACTTGGTGATAGCGGTGTCACTGTCGCTGCCAGGCACCCTCACGTAGCCGCGAACCGTGTCCGGCCGCACGATGGGCGCAAGCGAAGTGTTGTACGGCACCCCCACCGTCTGCCAGGCGTCGAGCACTGTGACTGGCGCTCGAGACTTCTTAGCCCCATCCTCCCACACCCAGATGCTCGGGGCGGTGACGCTCTCGAGCTTCCCAGTCTGTTTGGTGCTGATCACCTTGTAGGCCAGGGTCGTGGTGTTGCCCTTCCGGTCGGTGACCTTCCAGAGGCGTAGACTGCCGTCGTATTGGAGGTTCGTCGCGATATTGTCAGGATCCTTGATCTGCGTCAGTGTCCGGTTCGACCCAACGGTGAGATAGGTGTACCGGTAGGGAGAGACGTTGTCGCGGACGTAGGACAGCCCATAGCTGCCGTAACCGAGGATCAAGTCCTGGCTGTTGGGATCCCGGATCGTGCTGACCCGGTTACTCCCGTCGTAGAAGATCTGCGTCCGGTTGTTGAACGCGTCGTACACGTCCGTCATCCGCCCGGCGCTGTTGAAGTACACCTCGGTGGAGTCTGGGTACACCCGCTTCCACCCCGAACCGTTCACGTAGAGCTTGGAGAACTCCCCGCTGGGCGTGACAAATGAGCCACCCGACTTGGCGAAGTACACCGCCGAGCCCTCACCCTCGGTGACGAGTGCCGAGCCGTTTCCCTGGGCGTACAGCCGCTGGATGCCAGCCAGGGTCCAGCCGCGCGCAATGGGCGAGTTGTTCTCATTGACGATAACGAGCTTGGAGTCCACCACCGTTTGGTTCATGCCTTGGGCGCCATAGTCTGCCGTCACGATGATGTCAAGATCGTAGACCCCGGTCGAGTAGCTGCTCGCGTCGAACTGCCCACCTAGGCGCTGCCAGTCAGAGCTGGCTGCCGTGAATTTCAGGCGGGTCTCGCCGTTCAGAAACTGAATGAGCACCCCGCCCTTCTTGGCCTCGAGCCAGAACTCATCGGGTGTCGGGGTCTCTCCCGGCGGGTGACGCACGTTGACGTGAATGAACGGCTTCGGATCCACGCGGTCACCGTGATAGACGAGTGTCACATTGCGCGGCGTGTCCAGGCTGAAGTACGGCACGGTGCCGTGCGCGTAGGTTGCCGCGAAGCATGAGACGGCACAGCGGGCTAGGTCCTGGCTGTCGTAGTTGTAGGGTGTGACATCGACTTGGGGAGCTGGCGGTGCCACCACCGGTACGTTGTAGTAGCCGCTGTCTAAGTCATCGTCATCCCTGGTGTTCTCCGCCCAGAGGGTGAGCGTCCCCGTGCCGGTCGCTCCCACGTCGTAGTACGCGTCCACGCCGGTGGACTGGCCGGGGTTCAAGATGACCAAGGTCTGGCTCGTGCCGGTACAGGTCACATTGCTTGACCCGGAGCAACGGATCTCGTAGGTACCCCGGGACTTCCCCGTGTTGCGCACGGTGAAGCTCGCCGTGTAGCCACTGGTGTAAGCCAGCCGCTCCGGGGTGGTCGCCCCGTCCGGCGTCACCTCGACGTTCGCGCTCCCGCCACCGCCCGCCATGGGCTGCACCCGTGCGCCGGCCGGCATCACCGTCAGCAGCATCAACCCCAGGCCTCCGAGGGCCGCCGAAACCCTACTGAACCGCGCCATGGTACGCTCCGTTCGCTGGAAGGTGAGTCCGTACGCCGGTTCTGTAAGGCACAGAGCGTGCCACAGGCGAACGTTCGCTATCGAATTGGCTAATAGGGAGTTACGGCGCTGCCGGCGAGGGAGCCCGTGTAGCGTGAGACGCTCCTTCTGTCTCACGAGACACGGGGCTGGACGTGGGCACGGGCCGCTCGAGGCCATGCTGTTTCAGCCAGCGATACAGGGTTGACCGCGCGATCCCCAACGCCCGGGCTGTCTGGCGCACATCCCAGCCGTGCGCCTCAAGCGCCATCGTGAGTGTCGCGCGCTCGTGGCGATTCGCGGAGTTCACCGGGAGATGCGCCAGGACCGCCGCCGCCGAGACGGTGGGGCCCTCGGCAAACAGCTCCAGCCGCTCCATCAGCGTCTGCAGCTCCCGGACATTCCCCGGCCAGCGGTGGCGAGCCAGCAGTTCCAGGGCGTCAGGCTCAAGCCGTTTCGGGGA
>WVYX01000301.1:2619-3435 GCA_011772755.1 Gemmatimonadales bacterium | reverse complement strand
CCGCAGCAACTTGGTCTGCAACCCCTGCGACAGGCTGCACGCCTCGTCCAGAAAGAGCGTGCCGCCATGCGCCGTCTGCAGCAGGCCCTGGGTCTGGCGCACGGCGCCGGTGAACGCCCCTCGCTCCCACCCGAACAGCTCCGCCTCGGCCAGGCTCTCGGGCACCGCCGCGCAGTTCAGGTCGACGAACGGCCCGTCCCGGAACTCACCGAGGTCGTGCAGCGCCCGGGCGACCAGCTCCTTCCCCGTCCCGGTCTCGCCCACGATCAGCACGGGCAGCTCAGACGACGCCGCCCGCCGCACCAGCCGGTAGACCTCGAGCATCGACGGGTGGCGACCGATCATGCCCGGGAGATTCTGCGCAGCGGCGCTCATGGGCGCTCCGGCTCCCGCTTGTCGAGCTTCACACCGGCACGCTGGGCGGCTTCCAGCGCCCGCGCGGCGGCGGCCTCGGCACTCTCATCATCCGGCAACACCATAGGGGTGATGAACAGAAACAGCTCGGTCTCCGTGGTCCGCCGTTCCTCGAAGCCAAACAGCCCCCCGACGAGAGGGATCGCCGACAGGAGCGGAATGCCGGACTTGCTCACCTCGTGTTGCCGCTCTCTCAGCCCACCGAGCACCACGGTCTGCCCGTCCTTCACCAGCACCTGGGTCTCAGCCTCCCGGGTGGAGATCACCGGCGCATCGAACTGGGTCTCGCTGGTGGCGCTGTTCACCTCCTGGCGGATGAACAACGACACGTAGCCGTCAGCGTTGATGGTAGGCAGCACGGTGAGCTTGGTGCCCACGTCCCGGTACTGCACCACCTGGTCG
>WVYX01000301.1:0-2606 GCA_011772755.1 Gemmatimonadales bacterium | reverse complement strand
CTCCCGGTTGTTCGAGGCCACGACCACGGGACGCGAGATGATCCTGGCGTCACCTCGGGCCACCGCCGCCCGTAGGGTGGCGTCGATGTCGTACTTCCCCAGGCTCATCACCTGGAGCACGAACGTGCCCAGCCCTCCCCCAAACAGGAATCCGCTGAGGGTTCCCCCCGCTCCGATGTCAACATCTTCAACCGAAGCATCGGCGCCTAAGGAGAAGAGCCGGTCCCGGCGTACCTCCACGATGAGCACCTCGATCAGGACCTGCAGCGGCCGGAGGTCGAGCTGCTGCACCGCCTCGGCGAGCACCTGGAAGTCCTCCTCCGAGGCCCGCACCAGGAGCGAGTTGGTGAGCTCATCCGGGACGATGGTCACCGGGCCCGTGAGCTCGGCAGTCGATTCTCTCTGCCCCCGCTGCCCCTCCTGCCCCCTCTCCCCCTGCCTCAGCACCCCCTCCGCGTCCCGCCGCAACTCATCCGACAACGTTCCCGTCGAGAGACCGGCCGTGGCCGCGAAGGCACCCTGACCTCCGAACAGCAGGTTCACGGTTGCCGCCACGTCCGCAGCCCGAGCGTGCTTGAGGCGGATGACGAACAAGCGAAGGGGTGGAGCTTCCTGTGCCGCGGCTTGCCGTCCCGCCCGGCCAGCGGCTGGGCGTGAAATCCGTATCAACGCCGAATCCTCTGCGAACCCCAGGTTGTGGGCCTCCACCAGTCCCCGGAGCAGCCCCCTCACTTGCCCCCGGGGGATCGGGGATGGTGTCTCCAGGGTCACCTGTGTGGCCGGGATGTCCCCCGTCACCACCGGCTTGTCGAGGTAGCGGCCCAAGGCCTGGATGACCGCCCGGATGTCCGCCTCAACGAACCGGATGGAGATCCGGTCGTTCAGCTCCCGCACCCGGGCCCGCGTGGTATCCTGTGCTAGGAGTTGCGCAGCGCCGAGACAGAATGCCATCGCAATGGCGACCGGCCGCCTGACCGCCCGTCCGCCTGTCCGCCCTCCTGTCATCGCCCTTGCTCCTTCAATCGCAACACCCACAGCGTGTCAATGCCAACGATGTCCACCCGCCCCTCTCGGATACGCTTCACCAGGTAATCGCCAAACCGCTCGCCCTCCCGCACTACGCGAGCGCCGGTCGCGCCGGGCAGGCCCTCGACGACGGCGCTCGGCACCCGGCCTGCGACGATCCCCAAGAGATGGAACCTCCGGGGCGCTGGCACCGGACCTTGGGGCACGGGTTTCTCCGCGGCGCTCGATGTGGCGACTGCCGGGCGCCGCCCCAAGCGAAACAGATTGCGGTCTATGATCACCGCCGTGAGTGAGTCGGCGTTCTCTTGCACCGAGTGATCGGGAACCGGGTTCGACTCAGCCGTGGTCGTCACCCCGCGCGCGTCGGGCAATACCGGTCCGGTGACCGCGCGCACCGCCGCCACGCCGCCGAGCATGAGGAGTAGCCACACAGCAAGCCGCGCGCTGAGCATCACGTTGACGGTCCCTCCCCCTGAATGCGCCAGCCCGTGACGTCGAGCTCGACCCGGAGCAACTCTCTCGTCCCGTCCTGGGAGCGCGGGTCGGCCGCCCGCACGGTCAGGTTGCGGACGGTGAGGACTGGCCTTCCCGACTCGGCGGTTCGGAGGAAGCCCGCCAGCGCGGCCAGGTCGCCTTCGAGCCTCGCGTGCGTCGAGACGGGAACGAACAGTCCCGGCCCCGCATCGGCCGTGGGATTGAGCGCGACGATCCGCATGCCGCTCCGATCGGCCGCTCCCGATACCGTGGCCCCGAGATTCGCCGCGGCCTCGGCGGCGGTCTTGCCAGCAAGCAGCTTCGGCGCGAGGGCCACGAGCTCCGTGGCTGCGCGGCCCAGGGAATCCCGCAGTACGCCGGTCGCGGCCACCGCTGCGCGGGCTCGGGCAAGTGTCTCGACTCGTTCGACGGCCCCCACACGCACGTCGCCGTAGGCGCGCACCGCCCAGGGTATCACCCGGAGCACCAGCACCGCCGCCGTGACGACGGCAACGCCCCACAGGAGCACCCGGCGGTCGCGGCCGGTCACGGGACCCGCTCCAGTCGCGCCACGACGGCGAAGCGGTCCCAGTCGCGGCCGTCCGGTCCGGACCCGAGCCGCTCGCGGGTGAGCGCTCCTTCCAGACGCGCCTCACCGAGCGCCCGCACCCGGTCGAGGTCGGCGAGTACCCAGGTGGCCTGGGGCGCGTACCCCACGAGGCGAACCGTCGAGTCCGCCGAGAGCGTGAACGTGGCGAGGAACGCGGAGTCGCCCAGGGCCGACGTGAGATCCGCCAGAAGGGTGAGAACCCGCGAGCGCCCCGCTTCGGCCCGGGCCATGGTGGCGCGGGCTGCGCGGATTCGGTTGAGGTCCTGGCGCAGGGTGAGAGCGCTATCCACCGCCGGCGCTAGCAAAGCGAGTTCCTGCTGGGCGCTGCGGGACACGGCGGCGAGCCGCACCACGTGCACCGCCCCGGCAGTGAGCCAGAACAGCATCCCCACCACCGCGACCCGAGCGAGGCTCTTCCGAGCCGTGCGGGCCCTGGCAGCCCTGGTGTCCGGCGGCAGCAGCGCCAGCGCCGGCGCCTTGATCGCCGCGCCATAGG
>WVYX01000173.1:364-32973 GCA_011772755.1 Gemmatimonadales bacterium | reverse complement strand
GGGAGGCGAAGGCAGCGAGCGGTAGGAGGCGGTAGGGTCGGCAGCCGGCGGCAGGATCGTCATTCTGGCGCCCACTGCCGCCACCCTAGACAATCTCATCAGTGAAGAAGTAAATAGGGATTAGTGTTCACCCTCCTGAAGATCATCCAGAGTATCACCAGGTCTCTCCACTCGGAGGGGACGCCGGCGCAGGTGGCTGTAGGGGTGGCGTTGGGGGCTGCCTTGGGGCTCACGCCACTCGTCAGTCCCCATAATCTGCTTGTCGTCGCCGCGATCGCGTTGTTCAATGTGTCCGTACCAGGTGCGATCCTGGGCTTGCTCGTCGCCTTGCCGTTTGGCTTCATGCTCGACCCGGTGTTCGACGCCATCGGTAAGGCGCTGCTGCTCGAGGCACCGGTACTCACGCCGCTCTGGACGACGACCTACAACACGCCGCTCCTGTCGCTGGCCAGTTTGAACAACACGGTGGTACTGGGAAGCTTGATCGGGTGGCTGGTGCTTTCGCTTCCGATCTTCTACGCGGCTCGCTTCGGGGTGGCACGCTATCGGGCGACCCTGCATCCACTGGTGGCGCGCTCGAAGGTCTACCAGGCCGTCCGCGCGTCGAAGCTGTACAACCTCTACCGTCTGTTCCAGCCGTAGTGCCTGCGATCAAGCTGTTCCGCTGGAGAGCGGTCGTACCACTCGGGGTCTTCCTGCTGCTGTTGTTGGGTGGCTCGTTGCTGCTCCTCGATCTGTTGGTGAAGCGCGGTGTCGAGGAAGCGGGAACGTACATCGTCGGCGCGAAGGTAGAGGTGGCGTCAGCCGACGTGCGGCTGGCCAAAGGGTCGGTGGTGCTCCGCGGTCTCCAGGTGACGAACCCGGACGCCCCGATGACCAACCTCGTCGAGGCCGACGAGATAGTGGCCGACGTGATGGTGGTGCCACTGCTCGAAAAGAAGGTGGTAGTGGAGACCCTCGCCGTCCGGGGGGTCAAGTTCGGGACGGCCCGGGAGACGTCTGGTGCCATTCGAGAGCCGAGTCCGGGAAGTGGGCGACTAACGCGAGAAGTCACACAATGGGCAGCCGGCGTTCACATCCCTCCTTTCAGCCTGGAGGGACTCGGTCAGGTAGTGGAGGTTGCCGCGATCCGACCCGAGAGTCTCCGGACCCTGGTCGAGGCGCGGGCGAGCGTGGCCACGGCCGACTCGGTGCGCCGGAGTTGGCGGCGGGAAATCTCGGCGCTCAACCCCCGGCCGCAAATAGACTCCGTACGGGCGCTCGTCACCCAGTTGCAGAACGCCAACCCGCTTCGACTCGGCATTGGAGGTGTCACACGTCTGGTGGGTTCCGCTCGCTCCACCCTGACAGCATTTGGCACACTCCGCGCCCGCGTTGCCGCACTCGACTCGACCGCAAAGGCTGACCTCAGGGCCGTGACGCAGCAGGTGCAGGGCTTGTCCACAGCGCGGCAAGCCGACTACGCGTATGCCCGCAGGTTGCTCAATCTCCCGTCATTGGATGCGCCGGACATTTCGCCGGCCCTCTTCGGTGAGGCGGCCATTGGGTGGGTGAAGCCGGTGCTGTACTGGCTACGCGTGGCGGAGCAGTATCTGCCACCAGGACTCGACCCCCGACGGTATGCAGGGCCTAAGCGGACTCGGCGGGAGGGCACCACCGTGCTGTACCCGGGCAGGGAGTCGCATCCACGGTTTCTCCTGGAGTATGGGGAAGTGGATTTCGAGCTCGGGGGCGCACGGCTGGAGGCCGGCCGGTATCTCGCGCGGGTGCATGGATTGACGTCGGACCCGACGGTGTACGGGAAGCCGCTGGAGCTGCTCGCCCAGCGGTCAGGTGCGGCCGCGGGCCCCCGAGATGTCCGGGTTGCCGCGCTGCTCAATCATGTTGCCGATCCGGTCCGTGATTCGATTGAGGTCTTCCTCCAAGGCTTGACACTCCCAAGCCTCGAGCTGTCTGCGGTCGGTGCACGGATGCTGATGGGAGAGGGGACAACCACCTTGTCCCTTTCCAGGACCGGTGGCGAAATCGCAGCACGGTGGCTGTGGCGGGCGTCGAACGTGACTTGGGAGAAGCTCGGGGGCGGGTCGGCGGATCGGCGGACCGGCGGTCCGCAGGATCCCACTCGCGGTCCGCCGAACCGCCAGACCGCCAGACCGCCCGGCTGGGTGGAGGATCTCCTCTGGCGTACCGTGTCCAGTCTCCGCGACGTGCGGATCGAGGTACGTCTCGCCGGGCCGATCACTGGACCGTCGTTGGACGTGAGCTCGAACGTGGGTGACGCAATCGCGCAAGGCCTGCGGCGGGAACTTGGTCGTGAGATCCGGCGGGCGGAGCAGCGCGTTCGAGCGGAGGTCGATGCCCTGGTACAGCTGCAGTTAACTGCTGTACGGGAGAGGGTGAACGGTCTGGATGCCCTGCTCCGAGGAGAGATCACCGACCGGTTGGACGAGCTGGATACCCTCAGGGTGCAGCTCGAGGAAGAACTGCGGAAACTCACGCGACGCTTTCCAGCCGCGGATGACTCCCTGAACACGGATCAGTCTGTGGACGAAGGAGGTGACTCTTTCGCCGAGACTGATCCGCTGCTGCGGGGATCGCGTGTGGTTGAGCGGCGCCAGGCATCGGGTGCTGGGTGCTCGCTGTTGGGCGCCGACCTCGCGCATCCCCCAGGACCAAGCACCCAGGATCTAACACCAGCAGTGCATGCGCACCAACGCGCCCTGCGGGAGCCATCGGTGCGTGCCGTTCATGAAACTAGCTTCTGATATACCTCGCTAGCGCTCCGTGCCGCTGTTCTTGACAGCGGGACGTAAGTCGCCACGTTGCATGTTCCACAGCCGCGCTGGCCTTCCGGTCGTTATACAGGAGATGTGCCTGGCAGAGTGTCAGCCCAAGGCGGAAGCATGACCACCGTTCCCGACGTATCGCAACTCTCTAGCCTGACGGGCCAGGAGGTGGCTGCTCGAATCGAGGACGCGCTCACCGAGGCGGCTCGACTGGGCGCCACGGAGCAGCAGTCGCTCGAGCGTGACCGTGCCGTCGTTGAGGTCCTGCGGAACCTACCTGACCGGGATTCCGTCCTCGAGCAATTGGACCTCAATCGGCTTGGCGGGCTCGTGGAACGCTGTGCCGATAGGCTCGCGGCTTCGTCCCAGCCGCGCGGCCCGAGTTCTCGCGCGCTCACGTGGGACGTGCTCGACTTCGTCCGCCGGCCCAGCGTGCTTCGGCGCATTGAGACGGATGCGAGGCAAACCTGGGCGGAGCGCATCCTCAGGGCGGTCGAGGCCTCCGACTTTGCGGTTGGACCATTGTTCCGTCAGCGTGTCGACGCGTACGGATCCCAGGTCCTTTTCGAGATCCCCACCACTGCTGGGGTCCGTAGCATGACCTGGAGAGAGGTGGCCTCACGCGTCGACGTGTACGCTCGGGCGCTGCTGTCTCTGGGCGATGCCGAGGACGTGCCGCCCATCGCCCTCCTGTCGGAGAACCGCGTCGAGCTGGCCCTCCTCGACCTGGCGTGTCTCACCTCAGGTCTCGTGAACGTCATGGTCCCGGCCAGTGCCACCGAGGCGGACGTCGGCTACATCCTGCGCCACGCCAAGGTCGGCACAGTGATCGTTTCGGGACGGGAGCAGCTGCAGAACCTACAGAAGAATCGCGTGTCGCTGCCGGACTTGAAGTGGGTGGTCACCATGGATCCCCATGCGGACCGCGCGGGGGAGTTGATGACTCTACAGGAGCTGGAGGGTCGGGCAACCGAGGTGTCCAGTACCGTCGTCCGGCAGCGGCAGGACGCGGTTCGCATCGGGGACCTCGCCACGGTGATGTACACATCGGGGACGACGGGGGTGCCCAAGGGCATCCAGTTCTCCCATCGTAACCTCGTCTTCAAGCGATTCGCCCGTGCACTGGCGNNGCCTATCTCCCTCTATTCCACACTTTCGGGCGCTTCCTGGAATTGCTCGGTTGTGTCTTCTGGGGCGCAAAGTACTGCTTCCTGTTGGATCCTTCGGTCGAGGCGTTGGCCGAAGGAATGCGCCGCTATCAGCCCACTGTCTTCATCTCCGTACCCAGGAAATGGATGCAGCTCTACGAGGCCATCGCGCAGCGGGCAGATCCGCTGCACGCGGCCGACGAGGAGTTGCTGCAGGCCACGCGGGACCTCATCGGTGGTCGATTGCGCTGGGGCTTGTCGGCGGCGGGCTACCTCGATCCCGACATCTTTCGCTTCTTCCACCGCCAGGGCGTGCAGTTGCTCAGTGGTTTCGGCATGAGTGAGGCTACCGGCGGTATCACGATGACGCCGCCGTATCAGTACAAGGACAACTCCCTTGGCGTTGCCCTGCCGGGTATCGAGCTCAAGCTATCGGAAGATGGCGAGCTGCTGGTGCGGGGAGCGTACGTGATGATGGGCTACCTCGATCCGCCCGATGGCGAGTCTTCGTTCGATGAGGAGGGCTGGCTGCACAGCGGCGATCTCATGGCGATGGATGACGAGGGACACATCCAGCTCGTCGATCGGAAGAAGGAGATTTACAAGAACGTAAGGGGCGAGACCATCGCGCCCCAGCGCATCGAGAACCTGTTCCGCGAATTCGATTCGGTCGGGCGAGCCTTCCTCGTTGGAGATCATCAGGAATACAACACCCTGCTGCTCTATCCCAATCCGGCATACAAGGAGCTGGATCTCCCCTCGCTGTCGGCCCAAGAAGTGCGAGATCAGTTTCGCTCGCTCGTGGTGTCGGTCAACAAGTTCGTGGCGCCCTATGAGCGCATTGTCGATTTCGCGATCATCGACCGCGACCTGGATGGCGACAGGGGAGAGCTGACACCCAAAGGCACTCCGCGGCGGAAAGTGGTCGTGGAACACTTCGCCGACGTGATCGAGTCGCTGTATCGCCGTATCCAGCTCCACGTCGGCGGTGTCGACCTGAGCCTTCCCAACTGGATGTTTCGGGCGTTGGGGCTGACCGCGCAGGATGTACAGAGCGGTGAGGCCCGCGTCGCGCTGCCTTCCATTGGCACCAGCCTCACGGTTCGCCGTCTGAGCGACACGCGTGTGCAAGTCGGCTCGTGTGTGTACGACGGCGTCGGCGAGACTGTCAAGCTAGGGTCGTTCTTGGCCACGCCTCGTCTGTGGCTTGGCAACGAGGAGTTGGTGGGGTTCGCGCCTCTCGACCTCGACGCGCGATGGCGGCCTGGGCGGGACGAGCCGGACATCAAGTGGGTTGGCCGGCCCGATCCGTACGTGCCTACTGAGAACGACCGTGAGCTCCTCACTGAGTCTGTGCGCCACTCCGAGTGGGACCTGCTCGACCTCGACCGAGCGGCACGGTTGCTCTCGGCGGTGGACGAGGAGGCCGCGTTGAACGCGGTTCGCCTGTTGGAACGGGTGCTTGGCAATCAGGAGGGACCGCTGGCTGAGCCCGCGCGGGTTATTCTGAGCCGGAGTGCCGACGCCGTGTCACCAGACGTCCGGCGCCGCGCGTTTCAGATGCTGGTGCCGGTGGACAAGGTGCAACGGTTCCGCGACACGCTGGAGCGGTTTCTTGCCCAGGATCCGATGGTGCTCGACGCGGAGACCTCGGCCTATCTTTGCGAGCGCGACCTGCCGGAAGCCAAGATCGAGGCGTTCATCCAGTTCGCGGAGGCTACGTGCACAGAGCGAATAGGCGACACGGAACGCGACCAGTTGGCGCAAGCACTCTTACGTTTCCTGGCCGAATATGGGGCAGCGCATCCCGTCCGCTACCGGCGCACCCGCGCGTTCCTGGTGCGAATGAGCCTGTTTGCCCGAAGCGCCGAGCTCTGTCAGCGCGCCGCGCAAGCACGGTCCACGCTGGATGCGGGGTTCCGCCAGTGGCTCGGCCCCACGTCGAAGATCGCAGTCGACACGGAAACAGGTCAGGAGTATCGCTGGGAGGACGTGGTGGTTTTCGAAGAGGAGGCCCCGGACGAGCACCGCCGCCGCCTGCTGTCCGCCATCAAGAACACCGCGATCCTGCGGGAGGCCGTCTTCCTGTTCTATCGAGGTACCGTGATCCGGCTCAGCGACATCCCACCCGGCGGCATCTGGATCCGACTGCTAGACACGCGCCATGGTAAAGCGGTGTATCGCGTGACTATCCAGACCCGCTCGCAGGAGCACTACGACATCGCGGTGAACGTCAACGAGTCGCTTCCAGCAGAGCGAGTGCAGGAAGAGATCGATTGGCTGATCCTGTGTGGGGAATCCGGCAGCCGAGAGCCGGTGGTGGAAGATTTCGGCGGGTACGTCCACGAGGAGGACTTGTGGAGCGAGGAGTACGTCAGCGGCGACACGCTGGACCGCGAGATGCGGCGGCTTCACCGGCGCGCTCCGGACCATGAGGGGTTGAGGCAGCTCTGGCCATTCTTGGCGTGGAGCGCGTTGAGCGCGTACGTGGACTTCTGGGACCGTACCGGGAGAAGGTGCGAGATCGCCGATCTCAGCACAGCCGACATCGTACTGCCGACCCACGACTACCATCGGGGCTCGCGCATAGTGTCCCTCTCCGCTCGACGCTCGCACGGCGGTCTCCTGGCGATGATCCGATCGTTCAAAGACGAGTTCATCGAGCCAGTAGAGCAAGTGTATCCCGACCTCACAGGGCTGGTCCGCTGGGACGTGATATTCTCCTCGGTTCCGGAAGTGCTGGGCGAGCAGTCGGGACTCGCGGCTTACGAGGAGGCGTTGCAGCGCGAGGACGACGCCGCGCCAGGACTGCGCAAGGCGCTCGAGGAGTATGTGTTCACAGTGCGGCGCCGCGGGTTCCTCCCCATGCGCCTCTACTTCGCGGTGAAGCGCTACCGACGCTGGGCAAAGCTGAACCAGGATGCGACACCGCGGGCCCGGGCCGAGACCCTCCAGGAGTTGTACGACACGTACGGACTCGACCGGCTCACCGTGTCCTACCCGGAGGCCCGCCTCCGCTTCTTTCGTGAGACGGTCTTCCGCGACAGCTCCAATGAGCTGCAGCAGGGTCTCGAGGAGTTGACGAGAAAGATCCGCTCCGGGGAGATGACTAATGGTGAGCTGGCCGGGGCCGTCGCCGACCTGCGATCGCGACTCAAGGTCGAGCCGGACGACGACTACTTCCTGGCACGCATTCCCTTCGCGCACCTCCGCCCGGAGGACGCTGTCGATTTCGTGAGAACGGATCTGGGCGGCAGTTATCGGAGCGAGATCGTCGTCACCCTCGAGGACAGCGACGGCAACTCCTTCCGGGTCCGACACGCGCTGCTGCCGAAAGAGGTGGAACGGCTACATCGGCTCTATCATGCGGCCAATCTGGAGGTGCGCTTCCAGCCGGAGCACCGCTATCTGGTGGCGATCAATGAGCGAGAGCAGATCATCGGGGGCATCTACTACGAGATCGAGGAGGGAGGCGCCAACGCCCACCTGGAGAAGATCGTGGTCGCGCAGCGCTATCGGCGGAAAGGCGTGGCCGACGGGCTGATGCAGGACTTCTTCAACCGGCTCCGGGCTGCGGGGGTCAAGAGGCTGACCACGGGATTCTTCCGCCCCGAGTACTTCTACGGCTACGGCTTCCGCATCGAGAAACGCTATGCGGGACTGGTGAAGTCGCTGGAGGGGGAAGTGGCGACTGAATGAAGCGGTGACTACGAAAGACAGGTGCGAGGTACGAGGTCTGAGGGGTCGTCCACCCTCGCACCTCACACCTCGAACCTCACACCTCGTACCTCACACCTCGCACCTGATCAATCGTCAGCAGCCAGCAGTTACTTCGCCGCGCCGGCCGGCTCCTTCGTCCCGATGCCGGCCACCTCCTCCAACATGGTGGTCGTCACGGACTTCGGACGCTCGATAGGATAACCGAGGGCCCGATCCCAAATGATGTTGGTCAACACACCGATGGCGCGGCCGATTCCGAACAGCACCGTGTAGAAATCCCACTCCGTCAGGCCGTAGTACCACTGGATGACGCCTGACTGGGCGTCCACGTTGGGCCACGGGTTCTTGGCCTTGCCGTGCTCCTTGAGCACGTCCGGCGCCACCTCGAAGATGGTGCTGATCAGCTTGAACAGCGGGAAGTCCGGCAGATGCTTGAGGCAGAACTCCCGTTGCGCCATGTAGCGCGGGTCGGTCTTCCGCAGCACCGCGTGACCGTAGCCAGGAATGACCTGTCCGGACTTCAGGGTGTCCCACAACGCCTTTTCCACTGTCTCCTTGGTGAACTCCTCACCGCCCAACTGGGCCATGAAGTTCTGCGTCCACCGCAGCACCTCCTGGTTGGCCAGACCATGGAGCGGACCGGCCAGGCCGTTGATGCCGGCGGAGAGCGCGTAGTAGCAGTCCGACAGCGCCGATGCCACCAGGTGGGTGGTGTGTGCCGAGACGTTGCCCGACTCGTGATCCGAGTGGAGGATGAAGTACATTCGGGCGACATCATCGTATGGCTTCCCGATGCCCATCTGATGCGCGAAGTTGCCACCCCAATCGAGGTCGGGGTTCGGCGCAATGTGCGTGTCAGCCTTGTACTTCATGCGGTAGATGTAGGCGCCGATCGACGGGAGCTTCGCCAGCAGGTTGGTGCAGTCCTCGTACATCGGATCCCAGTAGTCCATCTTGCTCATGCCCTCGTTGTACCGCTTGACGAAGATGGACTCACGCTGCATCGACAGGATAGCTGCCGAAAACAGCGTCATGGGATGCGTGTCCCGCGGCATGGCGCGCAGCACGTCGAACACGTAATGTGGGATCTGCCGCCGAGTCTTGAAGTCGTCCACCACCTCCAGCGTCTGCTGCTTGGTGGGTACGTCTCCCGTCAATAGGAAGTACCAGAACCCCTCGACGTAGGGGTAGTCGGAGCCCGGGACCTTGGGCAGCGCCGCGAAGGTCTCGGGAATCGTCTTGCCGCGGAACCGAATGCCCTCGAACGGATCCAGGTAGGAGATATCGGTCACCAGGCACTTGATGCCGCGGGCACCGCCGATCACCTGAGCGATGTTGATGTCCATCACCTTGGTGCCCGAATGCTCCTTGAGCAGCCGGGTCGTCCGGGGACGGTGCGCTTCAATCTTCTTGTATAGGGTCTCCTTGAGCATGGACATTCTACCTTTCCTCCTTGTACCCTCCACCCCGTTTGACAGTTGACGTTGTTAAAGATACTAACTGGTACACCTGTCCGTCAGTTGAGGAGCGTCTACCATGTCCATACCACGAGGGTTCTGCATCATTCCAGCTGCCTTGGTGGCGTCGGTGACTGTTGCGGGGGCTCAGGCACAGGTCCCCACCTTCCAGGACGTCGCCGGGCACGCCTTCGGTGAGCGGATTACCCAGCACCACGAGATGGTGGCCTACCTCGATCGAGCTGATCTCCCTTCGCAGCTGGTACGAGACGGATGAGGGGAAGGATGCCCACCGGTTTGACGTGCCGGGAGCGATCCTCTTAGCGGAGCTGGATTCCGGATACTGGATGTCGGCGGGCTACGACGCCGGCGAGCTTCCCGTGCTGGTGGATTCCGACCGGCTCTACCTGGCGCCTGATGGCCCGCCCTCCTCTCGGCGCCGCGTCGTCGCCCGGTACGCCGGTCGGGAGCGGGTGAGACTCTCGGGTCATGCCTGGGAGGAGACACTGGAGCGGATTCCCGGTGCAGTGTTCGCTTACGAGGAGCGGGTCGGACGGGGGCGCGTCATCGCCTTCGCGGAGGATCTTAACTACCGAGCGTACTTCCGCGGGGCGAATCGGCTGTTCCTCGACGCGGTGGTGCTGGGGCCGAGTGCGCCGTGAGGATGGGGCTTCAGGGGCGGCAGCAGGGGCAAAGGGCGGCAGGAGCGGCAGAAGCGGCGGGAGCGGCAGCGGTACGACGGCATAACGCCATGACGGCATTCGCACCGGGCTCCATGGGAGCGCCACAATGGATCGACGGCAGTTCGTATCGACAGTAGTGGGGGTGACCGCGGGTGCCATGACGGTACGGCCGGGGACGGCGACGGGTGCCCGGAGCGGTAGTACTGAGCTCCCCACCCGCCGCCTCGGCCAGAGCGATCTCGTGCTTCCCATCTTGAGCCTCGGTGGGTTCCATGTCGGTCGTGCCGGGTCCGAGGGCGATGCGCGACGTCTGGTCGAGACCGCCGTGGAGGAGGGTATCCGGCTGTTCGACAACGCTGAGAGCTACCAGTCGGGCCGGGCGGAACGCTGGGTGGGTGCCGCACTCGAGGGGATGCGCCACGAGGTGCTCCTCATGAGCAAGACCTTCAACCTGGAGCAGCGCAGTGCCGAAAGTGCACGTCGGCATCTCGAGGGCAGTCTCGAGCGACTCCGGACGGACTACCTCGACCTGTGGCAACTCCACAGCATCCGGAGCGTGGAAGACGTGGATCGGGCATTCCGGGCGGGCGGCGCGATGGAATACATCCTCGGGGCCAAGGAACAGGGCCTCGTCCGTTATGTGGGTGTGACGGGACACGTCACGCCGGCGGCACACCGTCGAGCACTGGAGTACTGGGATCGCGGCTTCAAGTTCGACGCCATGCAGCTTCCCCTCAATCCCATTGACTACCACCAGCAGAGCTTTCAGCAGGAGGGGCTGCCCCATATCGTCCAGCGCGGTATCGGTGTGATCGCCATGAAGACGTCGGCCCAGGCGGCGCTGCTGCGGGAACGGATCTGCACCATCGATGAGTGCCTGCGCTATGTGTGGTCGCTCCCCATAGCGGTGGCAGTCGTAGGGATGGAGCGTCCTCAGGAGGTGAGGCACAACGCGCGCCAGGCGCGTGAGTTCACGCCGATGAGCGCGGCGGAGTTGGATGCGCTGCGGCAGCGGATTCAGTCACAGGCGCGGTTGCAGCTTGAGTGGTACAAGCGGTGAGGAGTAAGGAGTGAGGAGTGACGCACGCTCCTTACGCCTTACTCCTTACCCCTCACTCCTTACTGCCTGCACGTACGGTGACCGGAGCCTCGTCAGCACTGCCCGCCCGCACCCCTGCCGCATCTGCCGCTTCTACGCCACAGGCAACTCCTCCGTATACGCCTGCCTGAGCACCACCGGCTTCGCCGCCCGCTTGCGAGCCTGAACGTTCAGCATCTCGACCAGCACCGAGAAACCCAGCGCAAAATACAGGTACCCCTTCGGGATCTCGTGATCGAGGCCGTCGGCCACGAGGGAGACGCCGATCAGCAAGAGGAAGCTGAGGGCCAGCATTCTCACCGTGGGGTGACGATCGACGAAGCTGCTGATGCCTTCCAGCGACACCAGCATGATGCCGACGGCGATGATGATGGCGGTGGCCATGACCCAGACTTCTCGCACCATGCCTACCGCAGTGATCACGGAGTCGAGGGAGAAGACCACATCCAGCAGCATGATCTGTACGATCACCGCCGCGAAGGAGGCCGCCACCTTCGCGCTGGCACGTCCCTCAACGCCTTCGAGCTTATCATGGATCTCGTGCGTCGCCTTCCCCAGGAGGAAGAGGCCGCCTGCGATCAGGATGAGGTCGCGGCCGGAGATCGCATTCCCCAGCAGCACGAAGAGCGGCGCGGTGAGGCGAATGATCCAGGTGAGGGAGAAGAGGAGGAGCAACCGCGCCAGCATGGCCAGGGCCAGCCCCATGCGGCGAGCGCGGCGCTGCTGGTGCAGCGGGAGCTTTCCTGCCAGGATCGACAGGAAGATGATGTTGTCGATGCCGAGCACGACCTCGAGGGCCGTGAGAGTGATGAGGGCGATCCAGGTCTCGGGATTGGTGAGCCAGTCCATGGCGATGTGAACTCCGGTTGGGCGGCGACTTCGGAACCGTCAGGTGGCCGAAGGTGCTTTGACTATGAGGCCGCGCGCAAGGGGGAGCGTTGGGAGACGGGGGAGGGTTGCGGTAGGACGCTCAGGCAGCGGTACGCGGTGCGCTGTGAGCGGTGCGCGGGAACCTTTCGGCTACGCCCGCTCACCGCGCACGGCTCACTGCGGTTTGTTGAGGCCTTTCTGCCGCCGCACCACTAGTTAGCAGTAATCCTCAGAGGCGCCCACGCACATTGCGACCGCGTTTCAGCCAAGCTGAGCAAATTCAGTACGTCGCTCACCCTCGAGCTCAGGCGGCTGGCGGATGAGCGCTGTGAGACTGGGCTGCCGGTCTACGACGTTGGCCTGGGCGAGACGAAGGGGATCTTGCCGCCCACATCTGTGAGGCCGGCGTAAAGGCATTTCACGAGGGCCGTACGATGTACGGCGACCCCGGAGCCCTGTGTGGACGATGAAACCCGACCCTGGGTGATACAGGTGGATGGGATGTCCAAGAACTTCCGGCGGGCCGGGGGTATCCGAATTGGCTGGTCCGTGGCTCCGGAAGACCTCACCAGCGCGATGGTGAACCTCCAGAGTCACTACACCGCTGAGCCGTCACTTCCCACCCAGCATGCCGCCCTGGCTGCCCTCACGCACGCGTACGACCCGGAGC
This sequence comes from Gemmatimonadales bacterium, assembly GCA_011772755.1. GTDB lineage: Bacteria > Gemmatimonadota > Gemmatimonadetes > Gemmatimonadales > GWC2-71-9 > WVYX01. Next base: position 20,540 of record WVYX01000173.1, on the reverse strand, counting down.
TCAGGCAGGAGCTCGAGCATGAGCGAGGCCTGCTCTACAAAGAGGTGAAGGCACTCCCGCAGGTCCGAGTGTGGCCAACGTCGGCGACGTTCTACTCCTTCTGGGACGTTCGGGACGTCTTGGGAATGCGCACCCCTGATGGCAGGGTGCTCCACTCATCCGACGACGTGGCGCAGTGCCTGGTTCACGCCGCTGGCGTGGTGACGGCGTCCGGGTGTGGGTTCATGCAGGACGGATACCTGCGAGTCTCCCTGGCGACGCCCGATGAGCACATCGTGGAGGGTATCCGGGCGGCGGCGGAGGCACTAAGACAGCTGGTCGGCTGAGGAGTGAGGAGTAGGGGGTGGTTTTCACTCCTCACTCCTTACTCCTCACCTTTCCCAAGGCTGTCACATCGCCCTCTCGATCGCTTCCAGCGCCTCCGGGTTCTGAACCGACGACAAATCCCCAAGATCTTGCTTCCCAAGGTATTTGTCCCGCACCAGGCGCCGCACGATCTTAGCGCTGCGAGTCTTGGGAAGATCGCTAACGAACAGCACCTTGTCGGGGCGATCTATCTTGCCCAGCCACCCCACCACCGTCTGCACTAGTTCCTGCCGTAGGTCTTCGGACGGGGTATGGTCCGGTTGAAGCACCACGAAGCACACGATCGCCTCGCCCCTGATCTCGTGAGGAACGCCCACGGCTGCTGCCTCGCTCACCTTGCCGGTGGTGATCAGCGCTCCCTCGATCTCGGCGGGGCCGATCCGTCGGCCGGCCACCTTGATGGTGTCGTCTGCCCGGCCTTGAAGGAACCAGTAGCCGTCCTCGTCGATGCGAGCCCAGTCGCCGTGGTTCCACACGTTGTCCCACGTGGACCAGTAGCTCTCCAGATACCGTTCTGGATCGTTCCACAGCCCCCGGGTCATGGATGGTGCGGGCTTGGTCGCAACGAGGTATCCCACCTCGCCGCGTAGCGGCTCGCCCTGCTCGTTCCACACATCCACGGCCATGCCCAGTCCGGGCCCAGCGAGGGTGCAGGGCTTGAGGGGGTGGATGGGGAGCGGCGACAGGAAACACCCAATGATGTCCGTGCCCCCCGAGATATTGATGATGGGGCAACGTCTGTCGCCAACCGTTTCGAAGTACCAGTGCCAGGACGCCTCGTCCCACGGCTCCCCGGTGGACCCCAGGATGCGTAGCTGGGAGAGATCGTGCCGACGTACATGCTCAGAGCCGGCGCGCATCGCCAGCCGGATGGCGGTAGGCGAGATGCCGAACACGGTGATACGGTGTCGCTCCAGCATGTTCCACAGGCGATCGGGCGTGGGCCAGTCGAAGGCGCCGTCGTATAGCATGATCGTGGCGCCGTGAAACAATCCCCCAATGATCATCCACGGGCCCATCATCCAACCGATGTCGGTGAGCCAGAAGAAGCTATCGCTGGGCTTCACGTCGAATGCGTAGCCCACTTCCTTGGCGACCTGCACCAGGGTTCCCGCGTGACTGTGGACGGTGCCTTTGGGGCGTCCCGTGGTGCCGGAGGTATAGAGGATTAGCGCCGGATCCATCGACGCGACCATCTGGCTCGTCGCCGAGTCGCCGGTGGCCAGGAAATCAGGCCAGGGGACATCCCGTTCTCCGTGCCAGGCGATGTCGTCGTCGGTGTACCGGGCGACGACCGTCTTGGTGACACTCGGCGCCTCACGGAGGGCGGCGTCGGCGTTCCCCTTGATCGCCACGGTGGTGCCTCGGCGGATGGTGGCATCGGCGGTGAACAGCAGCTTGGCTTCGGCGTCCCGGAGGCGCTCAGCCACTGCAGCAGGGGCGTAGCCGCTGAACACGGGAATGAAGATCGCGCCGATCTTGAATGTGGCTAGGAGCTGCACCACCACCTCGGCCGTCATGGGCATGTACGCCGCAACCCGGTCGCCCTGTTGGATGCCGGAAGCCAGCAAGGCAGAGGCGCAACGGTCCACCGCCTCAGCCAGCCCGCGGAATGTAAGCGGTGTGATGTCACCGGGTTCCCGTTCCGCGATCAGGCAGATTTCGTCGGCCCGTTCGCCCCGGGCGTGACGATCCAGGCAGTTGGCGACGATGTTCAGCCGTCCCCCCAGATACCACTCGGTCCATGGGATCCCCCGGCCCGAATCGAGCACGGTGTGGTACGGCTCAGCGAACTCGATGCCGAGGTCTTCAACCACCGAGTGCCAAAACCACTCTTGGTCGGAGACGGATCGTTGCAGCAGCGTGTCGACGTCGTCGATGCCGTGCTTGCGCATGAAGCGGGCGATGTTGGACGCCGCCACCAGGTCACTCGGGGGATGCCAGACGAATTCGGACATGGTCGCTCTGGGTCGAGACTGACAAGGAATTGTACAGGGAGCAGGTGTGGACGGTAGGGGAAGGGCGGTGTTGCCCTCGAATCGAGGGGTAGCCGAGTGGCGCGGCCAACGGACGCTTCAGACGCGAGCGCGCCGGTCGTGTATCAGAAGTTCGTGTGCCGACGGTGCACACCGGTGAGCCCTTCCGGGCGCTGTGGTGCGCATTCACCTCCCGTGCTAGGTGTTGGGTGCTTGGTTCTAGGGGATGCGCGAGGCCGGCACCAAGACCCTGCACCCAAGACCGAGCACCCAGCACCCCGTTCCAGGCTCCGGGAAGTAGGCCAGGGAAAGTGACTTAGCTCACACAGCGCGCTTGACTCACACCGTCGAAAACCCCATCGTTTGCGGGTATTCTCGCGGAGTATCCTCCTCGTGCCGAGGCGCCGACGATGCGTGGCATGACTGTCCGGGTGGTAGCGCTTTCTCTGGTGTCGGGTGCGGCGTTCGCCTGCCTCTTTCCAACTGACCGCTCGGGCGAGGTTACCGTCCAGATGGACCCCCTCCCGGCGTTGTTCTTGAAAGACACGGTGCAGCTGAGCGGTCGGGTAGTGGACGAGAACGGCGCCGACGTGCCCAACGCCGAGATCCAGTTCGCGTCTCAGGACTCCTCCGTGGTGCTGGTCACTTCGGACGGGCGCCTCCTGGCGGTGGGGGTGGGGAACACCAACGTGACGGCGACCGCCATCTCGTTCGACGGGTCGCAGCCGGCTGTGCTGCCGGTGGTGGTGCACGGCCTGCTGGAGGTCGACAGTATTCGACCGAAGGCCGTCCGGTTCGGCGACACCGTTGCCATCTACGGGGTAGGGCTCGAGCCGGACTCGCTGTTTTCGGTGACGCTTGGTGGCGCCGAACTGCCAATCTTCCAGTTCACGCCCCAGGATCCCGATGCCCCGGACCGGTTCGGAACGCTGACGCTCTGGGCCAAGCCCCCGGCGGACCGATTCTCAACGGTGTCGGTGCTTGGATTCAGGGGCGGCGTGGTGCACCCCGACACCGTACTCGTCTTCCAGTTCGACGTCTTCGAGCCCAACGACACGGTGCCCGCGGACCTGGGGGATCTCCCCCTGGGGTACGCCAATCCCGGCCTGGCGTTCGAGCAAATCCGGCGCGATGTCGTGGTCGCGGCCGACTGGTATACGTTCACCAACACGACGGCTCAGGATCGGACCATCATCGTGGGTGGTGAGGACGTCGGTGCGGAGATCTTCCAGGTGTTCCTGACGAATGGACTGTCCTGGGACGGCGTCGCGTTCGATTACACCCTTCGTGCCGGATCCTGGACCATCGGGCCCGAGCTGTACATCTGCGATGGGCTAACGATGACGAGGTTCGGTGCCCCATTCCAGCCGTCCCAGTTGCCCTTCCCGATCTCGGTCCTCGCCCTGGGAGACCTGCCGGCGGGCACGTATCACATCCTCGCGCCGTTCGTTGCCGCACCGAAACCGAACGCCTACGGGCTGCTCATCGCCAACGGCTACCTCTCGTTCAGGGCGAGGGACGTCGCCGAGGAGAACGACTACTGCGACGTCGCCAAGCCCCTCGCCACTGGCACGAGCGCGGCGCAGTTGAGCATCGACAACCCCCAGGACGTCGACTGGTTTGAGTTCTCGGTGCCTGCCGGCGGGCAAACCGTAGCGTTCTCCGCGGTGTCGCCGGACACTCTGGTGGACATAGACCTTTATATCATCAGAGATTTCCGGCCGCTCTCCTTGACAGTCGTTGACCTGAGCGTGGACTTCGGGACCCCCGAGACCCTCTCGGCCTTCCTGCCCCAGGGGTCCTATTTCCTGCTGGTCGTGGATTTCGCCGGGATACCCGGCATCTACACCTTGAGCGCGACCTTCACGGCGCCGCCGGCCGGCGTGGCGCCTGTCCGCGCCGCGCCGTCACCGGCGCAGGTCGAGCTGCGGCGCTTGAAGGAGCAGCTGGTGCGTGAGCGGCGGGACGCACGTCTGCGCCGCTTTCTGCCGAGGGCGACACGTAGGTGACCGGGAATTGCGTCCACTGCAGCACGCCGCTTCCCGACGGTAGCCGGTTCTGCCCGGCCTGCGGAGCTGATTCGTCCGATCCCGACGCCGGTCCCCGGACGGGCACTGCCGATCTCATGACGCACCTGCGGGGCACGGTCTCGGGTAAGTATGAGGTCACCAAGCTACTAGGCCGCGGTGGAATGGGCGCGGTGTTCCACGCCACCGAGCACGCCCTGGACCGCCCCGTGGCGATCAAGGTGCTTCCGCCGGAGCTGTCTCACGACGAGAAGTTCGTGCAGCGCTTCCAGCACGAGGCGCGTACGGCCGCGAAGCTCGACCATCCCAACATCATCCCGATCTTTGCGGTGGAGAGCCAGGCCGATCTCCACTTCTTCGTCATGAAGTACATTACCGGCCGCGGCCTGGATGAGATTCTCGAGGCGGGACCCATGCCGCTGGACGCGGTGCGGCGCATCCTATGGGAGGCGGCCTGCGCCCTGGGCCACGCGCACCAGCGGGGCATCGTGCACCGGGACATCAAGCCCGCCAACATCATGGTCGACGACGCGGGCCGCACCATGCTCACCGACTTCGGCATCTCGAAGGCCCTGCAGTCGGCGAGTCAGTTCACCGCCACCGGGCAGGTGATCGGGACGCCGCACTACATGAGTCCGGAACAGGCCAAGGGACAGGAGGTGGACGGGCGCAGCGACCAATACTCCCTCGCCGTGGTGGGCTATCGGATGCTGAGCGGACGGCTGCCGTTCGACGACGATTCGGTGCACACGGTCATCTACAAGCACATCTTCGAGGATCCGCCTGCGCTCAAGGATCTACGCAAGGACGCCCCGGAGTTCCTGACCAACGCCCTGCACAAGGCGATGGCCAAGAACCCCGCCGACCGGTTCGCCAATATGGAGGAGTTCGCCTCGGCGGTGTGGCCCGAGCAAAAGGTGGCGACTCCGGCGGCGTCGGGCGTCGCTGCTGCCAGCGCCGCGTCCATCGATGCGGCAACGGAGATCACGCCGCCGTCCCAGCCCGTGAGGCGGCGTCGGCGCGGCATTGGGGTGCTCTTCGCAGTGCTGCTCATAGGCGGTGGTGGTGTAGGGGGCTGGTGGCTGTGGAACAACAGTCGGGGCGCCGTTGCCCGTCCCGGCACCGGTGAGGACCAGCCTGCAACGGCGGCCGCGGTGGTTCCCGACTCGCAACCCGCGGCCGCTGCTCCCGAAACCACCGTCACCGATACGGCGACGCCCGTCGCCACGCCGCCGGTCCAGGCGCCGGCACAACCCGCTACACAACGGCCGGCTCAGACGGAGCCACCCCGCACCCAGCCGACGCGCCAACCCCAGCCGCAGCCGGCGAGGCCGAGTGTAGGACGCCTCACCATCAACGCCGTACCGGTCTACGCAACCGTCTACATTGACAACGTAGAGATCGGCGACACGCCGCTGATCAACCATGAGCTGCCACCCGGACGATATGTGATAGAGCTACGGCGGGAAGGCTGGCGCACCGTGGTCGATACCATCACCATCACCGCCGGCAACCCACTGCGCCTCACCAAGACGCTCACCAGAGAAGGGTCATGAAACGCGGAACGCCTGTGCTGTGTGGACTGCTGCTGACGGCAGCCCCGGTGGTACTCCCTGCTCAGGAGAACCCCACACTCCGGCGAGCTCAAGAGGCCTACGACGAGCTCGACTTTGCGGGTGCGATCACGTATGCGCGCCGTGCCCTACAGGAGCGACTGAGTCGCGGCGATCGCGTCATCGCCTACGAGCTCCTCGGCTATACGTACGGCGCCCTGGACTCGGCGCGGCAGGCCGTGGAGGCCTTTCGTGAATTGATCTACCTGGATCCCGACCGAGAGCCTGATGTGGAGCGCGTCTCGCCCCGCATCACTTCGCTGTACGCCTCGGCCCTTGGGCAGGTGCTCGTGGTGCGACGCGTGAGCGTGGACAGCGCGTCGTTCGTTGCGGGCCAGGGAAGTGTCCCCGTCAGATTCGCGGTCTCCCGAGCCTCCCGGGCCGTCACCCGGGTGGTGGGTGAGGGGTTGGACCTGGTGATCGACTCGCAGCTCGTGGCGGGCGCCAGCCAGGTGAATTGGCAGGCGTTGACAGAGGGTGGAGATCCCGTTCCCCCGGGGATCTATCAGGTGGTCGTCACGGCGGTCGAGGGGCGCAATGAATTCGCGGTACCGGTGGAGGTGACGGTGCGACACGGCTCGGTGGACACGGTGCCGCATCTCACCAGCCTCCCCGGCTACACCGAGCAGCCCGAGTTCGAGACGCCGCCCCGGAACTGGCGTCCGTTCGGGATCGCGCTGCTGTCCACCGGGCTCGCCGCCGGCGCCGCCATCGCCCTGGAGCATGGCGACCTGGAGAGTGGAGAGCGTCACGAGCTGGGAGGAGTGAGCGCAGCCGTGCTGATCACCGGCCTGGTCATGAGCTTGAAGAAACCCGATCCGCGTCCGGTGCCGGCGAACATCCTGTACAACCAGTTGCTTCGAGAGCAGCTGGCGCAGCGCAATGCCGAAATCGCGTCGCAGAACGCCGACCGCCGCCGTCAGGTGATGCTGACCATCGTGCCCAGTGGCGGAGCTGGACCATGAGAAAGGTCCTGGGCGGCTTGTGCCTGCTTGCCCTTGCTGGCAGCGGGGTCGCGGGCGCGCAGACTATCCGGTTCGGCGTCCATGGCGTGTCCCTCACCCACAACGAGGTGAAGAAGGAGAAGGGCGCCGACGGCACTGGGTTTGGTGGCGTGACGGAACTCCGTGTGGGTCGGCTGCATTTCGAGGCGAAGGTGTACCACGCCCAACTGAGTCCCTGGCTGGAATCGGACACCGTGGAGTTCAAGGCCACGCAGCTCGACATTCGGGTGAGCTTTCGAGTGGCTCCCGGCATCGCTCTCGAGGCGGGGGGTGGTCGCCGGTGGATCAGGCCGGAGCTGGCCGCCCAGGAGGTCGGGTTCATTCGGCTGGGCGCCGTGTCGGAGAACCAGGTTGCCCGCATCGCCAGCGTCTGGGTACGTGGGGCATACCTGGTGCGGCCTCAGTTCGGCGGCGGTGGCGAGGCCGGGCTCGCGGTGGAACTGGGGCTGGGTGCAGGCGTCGGCACGGCCAACGGACGGTTCCGGGTGCGCGCAGAGTACGAGTTCCAGCGGATCGATCGCCGCTCCTACCCGCAGGGTCTTGAGATAAAGGTCCCCATCCAGATGGCGGTGGCTCGGTTCGGGGTGGAACTGGGGCTCTGGTGAGAGGAGAGAGACGGGGGAGGAAGGGCAGAGGGGGGAGGGATTGACACGGCTCGGTTTCCTCTCCCTCTGCTCCCCCTCCTCCCCCCTCTCCCCCACGGTGTCCGCTTATGGGACGCGTCATCCCGCTCCTGGGCACCCTCCGCACCGGGTATGCGGCTGCCAACCGAGCGTAACCTCAATTCCCACAAACGGTTACGGGCGCTACCGGGCGTGGCATATTTCTTCCTATTCATGGTAGACGCCGGGGTGCTGGTTCGGGCAACCTGCGGCATCCGGGATGTATCTAACAGGATGTCGGGGGCATGAATCGGTTGGTGAAGCGTTGACCTAGGAAGGGCTGATGGTGGACATACCTCGGGAGCCCCGCAGGAAGCGTAGGCCGTACGTATACGGCGGAGCGGTCGTGGCTGTCGTTGTGGTGGCGACGTGGGCCCTCGGCAGGCTCGAGCCGGCGGCGCCCTCGGTGGATCGCGGGATCACCTACATGGACACCGTGCGGCGGGGAACGATGGTGCGGGAAGTGCGAGCCATGGGGACGCTGGTGCCGGAACAGATCCGCTGGGTGCCTGCCGTAACGGCTGGCCGGGTCGAGCGGAAGCTGGTGCAGCCGGGCGCGCGGGTGGAGGCCCGTACGGTCCTCTTGGAGCTGAGCAACCCGGAAGTGCAGCTGGAGCTGCTGGAGGCAGAGCGGCAGCTATCCTCGGCGCAGGCTCAGCTAGTGAACCTCCGTACCACCCTGGAGACCCAGCGTCTCAATCAAGCCGGAGTGGTCGCTACGGTGCGGGCCGAGCACCTCGACGCGCAACGCAACGCCGAGGCGGCCGATGAGCTGGTCCGGCGGGACTCCGCGCTCCTGCCACGGGTTGAGCTGCTCCGACTGCGGGACCGTGCGGAGGAGCTCGTCACACGGCTACGAATCGAGCAGGAGCGGCTGCAGATCTTCGCCGGTGCCATCGACTCGCAGCTTGCCGTCCAGCGGGGGCAGATCGAGCGACTCACCGACATCGTCGCGTTCCACCGGCGTCGTGTAGCGTCGATGCGTGTGCTGGCGGGCACGGATGGCGTGCTGCAGGACATGGAAGTAGAGGAGGGTCAGTGGGTTCTGCCGGGCTTTACGCTGGCGCGGGTGGTGAAGCCTGAGCGGCTCATGGCGGAATTGCAGGTCCCCCAAGTGCAAGCGCGCGACGTGGTGATCGGGCAATCGGTGCTAGTGGACACGCGGCGCGACACGATTCCCGGGCGGGTCATCCGCGTCGATCCTGCTGTACAGGGGGGCTATGTGGTAGTGGATGTGGGGCTGGAGGCCGAGTTGCCCCCCGGGGCTCGCCCGGACCTAGCGGTGGAAGGGACGATTGAGATCGAGCGGCTGGACGACGTACTGTATGTGGGGCGTCCCACCTTCGGCCAACCCCATAGCATGGTTGGGATGTTCCGAATGATTCCCGGCAGCAACCACGCCGAGCGGGTCTCGGTGCGCATAGGAAGCAGTTCGGTGAGTACGGTTCAGATCGTGGCCGGGCTCGCCGTGGGGGACGTTGTCATCCTGTCGGACATGTCCCAATGGGATGAGTACGATCGAGTGAGAATCAGGTGAGGAGTAAGGGGTAAGGAGTGAGGAGTGAGGAGTAAGGAGTGAGGAGTAAGGAGTCGGGAGCCAGTCGTACTCCTCACTCCTCACCCCTCACTCTCATCACCTGCAGTTAGGGGAGCAGCAATGACATCAGGAAACGGTTCTCTCATCAAGCTCGACGGTGTGAAGAAGGTGTTCTACACCGAAGAGGTCGAGACGCACGCTCTGGCGGACATCCACCTCGAGATCGAGGAAGGGGAATACCTCTCGGTCGCGGGGCCCTCGGGGTGCGGCAAGACCACGTTGCTCTCGATCTTGGGTCTGCTGGATACGCCTACGGAGGGGTCGTATAGCCTCGCCGGCGAAGCGGTGGCCAATCTCTCGCCCAGCCAGCGGGCCTACGTCCGAAATCGTCAGATCGGTTTCATCTTCCAGGCCTTCAATCTGATCGGCGATCTCACCGTCTACGAGAACGTTGAGCTTCCGCTCACGTACCGGACCATGCCGTCCAGTGAGCGCAGGGAGCGGGTGCAGCAGGCGCTAGAGCGCGTGGGGATGGTGCACCGCATGAAGCACTACCCGTCGCAGCTCTCGGGCGGCCAGCAGCAGCGCGTCGCGGTCGCGCGGGCCATCGGGGGGCGCCCGGCCATCCTCCTCGCCGACGAGCCGACGGGGAACCTCGACTCGAAGAACGGCGAGGCCGTGATGAAGCTGCTGGACGAGCTGCATCAGGAGGGCGCGACCATCTGCATGGTGACCCACGACCCGCGGTATGCCGAGCATGCCAGACGGACGGTGCATCTGTTTGACGGACAGGTCGTCAAGGACGAGTCGGGAGTGACGGCGGCGGAGCTGAAAGAGAGCGGCTTCCACGTGGAGACGCGCCAGTGATTCGGCTCCGCAACGTCGAGAAGGCGTATCAGACGGGCTCTACCCAGACCTTCGTCCTGCGCCAGATCACCCTGGATGTCACCGAGGGTGAGTTCGTCACGGTCATGGGTCCGTCGGGTGCGGGCAAGACGACGCTGCTGAGCATTCTGGGCATGCTCGACGGGGCGTGGAGCGGCGAATACTACTTCTTCGAGCAGGCCGTGCACACGATGAAGCCGAAGCAGCGCATCGAGTTGAACAAGCGCTACATCGGCTTCGTGTTCCAGCAGTATCACCTGCTCGACGATCTCACGGTGTTCGAGAACCTGGACCTGCCGCTCTCCTACCGAGACATCCGGAAGAAAGAGCGGCAAGCCATTGTCGCGGACGTTCTGGACAAGTTTCAGATCGTCGCCAAGAAGGATCTCTATCCGACTCAGCTCTCCGGGGGACAACAGCAGCTCGTGGCGGTGGCACGAGCCGTGGTCGGGAGCCCCAAGCTCATTCTGGCGGACGAGCCGACGGGAAGCCTGCACTCCAGCCAGGGCAAGATGATCATGGATCTGCTGAAGGCCCTGAATGACGAGGGCACGACCATCATTCAGGTCACACACAATGAGAAGTGGGCGGCCTACGGCGACAGAATCGTGCAACTGTTCGACGGGTGGATGTCGGAGGATCAGCCGTCGTTGTCGGAGCGCTCTTCCGGAGTCTCCTGAGGCAGGAAACGGAGCAGGAAGCCGACCGCCAGCACGGCGATTGCGACCCAGGCGAGCCAACGATTCGCAACGCGATAGGCCAGCAGGATGAGAACGGCACCGATGACCAGTGCGCCGGTCTTCCACGGGAGGTACTTGTCCCGGCGTCTTCTTCTGCGGCTGGGGAAGATCATGGTGAACGATAGTACGATGGTGTGCCGAGGGATACTGACTGCTGGGTCCTCGGTCCTAGGTCGCGGGTCCTAGGTCCTAGGTTCTCGGTCCTGGGGGTTCGGACTCCGGAGGACTGATGCGGCTCCCGATCGCCGACGACCGAGTCCCAATCATGGGACCACCGGGTCCTGAGGACCCAGGACCCCGACCCAGCCTCCCCCACCCACCCCAATCCACAGTAGAATAGAAAAGATGTCCACGCACGCTCCCCTGGTCCTCGTGGCCGACGACCAATCCGACGTGCTGGAGTCGCTCCGGCTCCTGCTCAAGGGTGAGAACTTTTCGGTGGAAACGGCGGCGTCACCGGCGGCGGTGTTGCGAGCGCTGGAGGCCAAGGACTTCGACGCGGTCCTGATGGATCTCAACTACACCCGGGATACCACGTCGGGCCGCGAGGGCCTCGACTTGCTTCCCCGCATTCGGGGCATGGACGAGACACTCCCGGTGGTCGTCATGACCGCGTGGGGAAGCATCGAAGGAGCGGTCGAGGCCATGCGCCGGGGGGCACGCGACTACATCGAGAAGCCGTGGGACAACACCCGCCTCCTCGCCACCCTCCGCACCCAGATCGAGCTCGGCTCGGCACTGCGCACCACCCGACGCCTCCGGGACGAAAACCGGCTGCTCCGCGGCGAGGGCTATCCCACCTTCATCGCTGAGTCGGCGGCCATGCAGCCGGTGCTGCGGCTCATGGAGCGCGTGGGACCTTCCGATGCGAACGTGCTGATCACCGGTGAGCACGGAACGGGGAAGGAGGTGGTCGCCCAGTGGCTGCACGCGGCGTCCACCCGGGCTGGCAAGCCGTTCGTGACCGTCAACGTCGGTGGGCTCGCCGAGAACGTCTTCGAGAGCGAGCTGTTCGGTCACGTCAAGGGAGCCTTCACCGATGCCAAGACTGATCGGGTAGGACGGTTCGAGCTCGCCGACGGCGGGACCCTGTTTCTCGACGAGATCGCCAACATTCCCTCGACTCTTCAGTCCAAGCTGCTCCGCGTGCTGCAATCGGGGGAGTTCGAGCGTGTGGGCTCTTCCCGTACTCGGCGTGCCGCTGTCCGATTGCTCTCGGCCACCAACGCCGATCTCGCAACCGAAGTCGCTGAAGCGCGGTTCCGCGAGGATCTGCTGTTTCGGCTGAACACGGTCGAGATTCACCTGCCACCGCTGCGGGAGCGGCGCGAAGACATTCCACTGCTGGCGGCCCACTTTCTCCAGCAACATGCGCGGCGATACGGGAACGCGCCCCGGGGGATCGATTCCGGGGCCATGGAAGCGCTGCTGGCTCATCAGTGGCCCGGCAACATCCGGGAGCTCGATCATGTGGTGGAGCGAGCAGTCCTCATGGCCGAGGGCGAGCACCTCGGCGTGGGCGATCTGGGACTACACCAGTCTACCGACGGGACGCCGTCCTTCGAGGACATGACCCTCGATGAGGCTGAGCACGTACTCATCCAGCGCGCATTGAAGCGCTTCAACGGTAACGTCACCGAAGCGGCGAAGGCTCTTGGTGTAAGCCGCAGCGCCCTCTATCGCCGGATCCAGCGGCACGGGCTATGAGCCCCAAGCTCAGCCACGACACCCGCATCCTGTTGATGATCGTCGTGGGCGCGGTGCCGGCGGTGGTGGCGGCTATGTTGCTGCTGTGGCTGGGTGATCTCACTGCCAAAGTGCAATGGACCATCACCGTCGTGGTCATCGGGTGGTGGGCTGCGTTCGCCTTCGCGGTGCGGGAGCGGATCATCCGCCCGCTGCAGACGCTGTCGAACCTGCTGGCGGCGCTCCACGAGGGAGATTTCTCCATTCGCGCCCGGGGGGCGAGCACCAACGAGGCGCTGGGCCTGGCGCTCCTAGAACTCAACCAGCTCGGCACGATGCTGAGGGAGCAGCGCCTCGGCGCGGTCGAGGCCACTGCGCTATTGCGGACCGTTATACGGGAGATCGACGTGGCCGTGTTCGCGTTCGATGGCGAACACAGGCTGCGCCTGTCCAACCGGGCCGGGGAGCAACTGCTGGGCGCTCCTGCATCCGAGCTGCTCGGCAAGAGCGCTACCGAGGTGGGCCTGAGCGAGTGCCTGACGGGGGAGTCGCCACGGGTGATGGAGGCGGGATTTGCCAGGGGAGGAGGGCGCTGGGAATTGCGCCGCGGCAGCTTCCGGCAAGAGGGCAGACCTCACCAGCTCGTCGTGCTGTCGGATCTGAGCCGCACGCTCCGGGAAGAAGAGCGCCAGGCCTGGAAGCGCCTGGTGCGAGTACTGAGTCACGAGATCAACAACTCGTTGGCACCGATCAAATCCACCGCTGGCAGCCTCAAGAGTCTGATGGACCGGAGGCAGAGGCCGAGTGACTGGGAGGAGGATATGAGCCGAGGGCTCGAGGTGATCGGTGCCCGGTCGGAAGCCCTCATTCGCTTCATGCAGTCTTACGCCCGGCTAGCCCGGTTACCTCCCCCGAAACTGGCGTCTGTAGACGTCGGTAGCTGGGTTCGCCGAGTGGCTCGCCTCGAGACCCGCCTGCCGGTGGACGTGACGAACGGAGCCGATCTCACGATCCAGGCCGATGGAGATCAGCTCGACCAGTTGCTGATCAACGTGGTGGGCAACGCGGTGGACGCGGCACTGGAAACCGGAGGCCGCGTCCGGGTGGGCTGGCAAGCCGAGAATGGCCAGCTCGAGGTTTGGGTAGAGGACGATGGTCCCGGCATCGCCGATACCACCAACCTCTTCGTTCCCTTCTTCACCACGAAGCCCACCGGATCGGGAATAGGCCTCGTGTTGAGCCGGCAGATTGCCGAGGCGCACGGCGGTGTTCTGACGGTGGGGAATCGATGGGGCGGGCGGGGGTGCAGGGCGTTGTTGCGGCTGCCGCTCTAAGGACTAGGACCTGGCAGCCAGCACCCAGCACCTGAGACCTGGTAGTTAGCAGTCAGGAGGCCTTAACTAGCATGCATGAATCGTTCTTAGCCGAAACCCTCGCCGCCTGGCGGGATGCTCGCAGCGGCATAGTCGACGAAGTGCAGAACATCCCGGCCAACAGGTTCGATTTCCGTCCGACCCCCGAGGTTCGCAGTGTGCGCGAGATGGTGCAGCACATCCTCGAGGTGTCGATGATGATGACCGGTGAGTTGACGCGGAGCAACACCAATTTCCGCCGCGCGCCGTGGCCCAAGCTGCTGGCCATGTACGCGAAGCCCGCCTACGAGGCGACCACCAAGCGGGAGTTGGTGAGCCTGCTGCGATCGACGATGAAGGATGCCGAGCGGAGGTTCCGGGAGTGCGGGGAGTTGGAGATGTGGCAGTTCATCACCAACTTCGACGGCAGCCAGGGCACCAAGATGCAATGGCTGCATCACGGCATCGCCCAGGAGATGTATCACCGGGGCCAGCTGGCGACCTACGCTCGGCTGCTGGGGCTCAAACCCGCACTGACGAAGCGGATTGAGGGCGAAGCCTGAAGGCTGATGGCTCAGCGTTCAGCCGTCGCACCCCCGACCACTGCGCCGATCAGCAGCGGAATGACGTTCATGAACGACAGCAGCCACCCGCCGAGCCCGGCAATCAGCGCCCAAAGCTGGCCGATGATGGGGATCCATCCCAGCAGGGTGCCCAGGAACACTGTGGCCAGCATCAGCACCAGCCCAGGCAGGAACACGGCCACGATCGCCGGCCACACACCGCCGGCCTTTCGTCCGCCCACGAATCCGGCGATGAGCCCGCCGACCATGGGCAGCCAGAACAGGGCAACCGACAGGCCCATCATCCAGCCGATGGCGCTCCCGATGTTGCCCCGACGCGTAATCGCAGTCGTCATTTGCAGCTCTCCCTGTGTCCGGTCTCTCCGCTAGTTACCAAGCACTACGTGGCCCCCGCCCACGAGTTTCGTGAGACGTGCGGCCACCGGGCGGATACCCGCCCGGCGAGCGGGGTCGTCGGGATTGGATGCCTGGGTCGAGGAGGAGTCCGGTGGTGTGATGTTAAGTGTGGGTCCTGAATACTGGGTCTTAGGTCCGCGGTCCTGGGTGCTGACTACCTGGTCTTAGGTTCTGGGTCTTCGGTCCCAGGGGTCCGGGACTCGACTTGAGATCCCCAACGCCCAAGACCTAGGACCCAGGACCAGCCGTAGTCTCTGGTTAGTCGTCCGCAAGGATCTCGAAGCTAAACGCCCGCTGCTCCGTCTCGCCCTCGATGGTGCCGGACAGCCGGAGCATGCCGGGGAAGGAGATCCCGCCCTCCACGGCCTCGACCGTGAGGACCAGCCGCTGGATGGTGGTGGTCGGGATGCTGCCACCCACGGTCAGCTCCCCCGCGACTATCATGGTAAGCGGCCCCGTCTGGAAGTCCACTTCTCCCCAGTCCATGCTAAATGAGCCGCTCATGAACAGCCCGTAGAAGAAGCCGCAGCTGTTCCAGCTGTTGTCGACGTGGGTGGTGAGTTCCTGCAGGTCGGGGGTAACCGAGCTCGTGCCGCAGGGGAACTCATGCGTGTGCTCTCCCCGCTGGATCTCCAGCGTCTCGTCTATGAGGAACGCGAGGAGGCCGATGGTGCCGTGGTAGATGAGCCGCTTGACGTCCGCCTCCGTGAGGGCTGATGGACTCTCGCCGGGGTTGGGCAGGGAGTTGATGTGCATGCCCGACGTGTCGAACACGCGTGACGGCAGGGAATCGTCGGCCACACGCGTGGTCTCGCCGTCCAGCGTAGGGGCGAACGAGCGCAGTCCGAGGTCTGCCGTGTAGAGGTCCAGCTCGCTGGGGAAGGGGCCGCCACCCGACTGCATCACGATATCATCGACGCGAAAGTCGCTGATCGCGACCGCCGCAGCGCCGTCGGTACGCATGGTCAGCTCCCCGGACCACACCAGCGCTGATTCGCACACCGGAGGGGTGCCGAAGCGGCAGAACCGCTCTCTCGACGGGGCGAGGCCGGGTCCCGCCCACTGCACCTCCCCGTTGCCGTCCAGCACGGTCCCGTCCCCTATGTCACAGCCGCTGAAGGTGGCGTGCCGGCCAGTGTCGGTGTTGTAGAAGTTGAAGACGCCGCGGCGGGCGCAGGGGAGGAAGTTGTCCAGGAAGCTCGCGCCTTGATCAGCCACCGCGGCCGCCAGCATCGTGACCCCGAGACGCACGGCGCGCTGCTCGTCCGGCGTCAACTCGGCGAACGTTTTGTCCGTCTCGTGATCGTTATGCGGCCCGGTCCCCGCTCCGTCGCCGCACGCGCCGGCCAGGACCAGCAAGGCAAAGCTGAGCGGCAAGTGGTGCTTGCGAGAACGCAACGTCCTTACTCGGTTGAATGTGGCCAGCGTGTACTGGCACGAATAGAGCAACAAGTATCTCGACCTCGTCAAGTCCGAAGACCGGCGACGCTGCCGGCTCGGGTCCCACGCCGGTGCCGACGTCGGACATCGCAACCATCCCTTGCGCGGCGCCGGCAGCCATAGGGGAGCAGCGTCTGCCTCGGATCTCCAAGCCGAATGTCCCAGATTCGGCACGTCCTGTCCCCAAAGCGGCCTGGCCGACCGCGTGGTTTGGTGGTAGGGTAGAGAGTAGTCTCATGGTCCCCGACAGTGCTGACACTCCGGTCACGTTCTCCCGCGAGGAGGCCCGGAAGATCCGGGACTCGATGGCCACGTCCGGCGCGACGGTCATGTGCCCTCGCTGTGGTCGCGAGCTCACCCTCGGCAAGCCGATCGCTCAAGGTGGCGAACGAGGCACGGTCTGGCATGTGCGCTGCGACCCCTGCCGTCGCAGCGCGTTCGTTACGGAGCCGGCCGGAGGTCGTGGTCCAGAGCCTCCCGGATAGACCGGCGCGTAATAGAAAGGCGCCCACCTGACGACCTGACCGCCGGACCCTGACGGGTGCTAGCGGCAGCTTCCCTCCGCGCTGCTGTTCGCGGGCGCCTAAGCAGAACCCAAGAGGGGTCACCGTTCAGCGACGCGCGCTTCGGGAGCCACCGGCCCGCTGCGCGAAGGGGACACATATTAGCCGGACTTAAGACTCACGACAGTAGGCTGCCTACTGTCGGAGCGGTTCGATCGGGCGGAACGGACGTCAGCTACGGCACAGGATGCGAAGTCCGATCTGCCCGCTATCGTCGTCGAGCCACAAACCTCTGTCGATTGCAACCGGAGGAATGCCGTGGGACTCTTTTGGGACTTGATTCAGCAGAGCCAGATCAGCAAGCAGGCGGAGCAAGCCTCCTCGCTGGAGGAGCGGGTAGGTCGCCTCGAGGCCGCGTTGCGGGACACCCGGCAGCTCGTGAACCTGTTGCTCCAGCGGCTGGAGACTCATTTTGGTGAGGATATCGACCGGGACGGGCGAGTTGGGTGACCTGCACGGTGGTTGTCCGCCGCTACCGTCTCGTGGGCCGTAGGGCTTTCGCTAGAACGGGCGATGGTTACCGAGCGCGGTTCGAGGCCACCCCCGCCCCAGCGCCACATCCCGCCTCGGCAGCGCGACTACCCGAGGCGTGCGGGGAAGGCCAAGAGCGGGGACGCGGCGGAACGGGTGTACGCCGCGGGCTCACTGTTCATCGGCGGATTGTTCGGCGGGCTGGTGGGCTGGCGCTACGGGCTCGGCATATTCCCCGGCCTGTTGCTGGGAGCGTTGGTGGGCTTTCTCACGGTCCGTCTGGTTCTGGCGGGAGCGGTGAAGTTAGTCATGGGTGGTGTGGTCCAGAGCGGAAAATCCACCCCCCGGAAGCGGGAATACTCCCACGCCGAATCTCTGGCGGTGCGCGGTGAGTTCAAGGAGGCCATCGCGGCCTACGAGCAGTGCTGCCGCGAGTTTCCACGGGACCCCGAGCCCTATCTGAGGATTGCCCGCCTGTATCGGGACGAGCTCAAGCGCTACGAAGCGGCGGCGCTGTGGTTCGGGCGGGCGCGGGCGGATGCCAAGATCGATGCTGGTCGAGAGCTGATGGCGACGCAGGAGCTCATCGAGCTCTACCAGCACAAGCTGCACAGTCCGAGGAAGGCCATAGCCGAGCTGGCGCTGCTGTGCCGCAAGTTTCCCGGAACCCCGGCAGCGGACGCCGCGGAACGGGAGCTCCGGGAGATGCGGACCATGCTGGCGCGAGAGGATG
This sequence comes from Gemmatimonadales bacterium, assembly GCA_011772755.1. Classification (GTDB taxonomy): domain Bacteria; phylum Gemmatimonadota; class Gemmatimonadetes; order Gemmatimonadales; family GWC2-71-9; genus WVYX01. The sequence goes on along the minus strand of WVYX01000173.1, from coordinate 2,505 downwards.
AGGACGCCGGGTCCTTGACGGCACAGTTTCGCAAACGGCGCGGTGGGGCGGAATCCTAGTGGGGTGTGTCCGGGGTCCGCGGCATGGTGCTGCAGAGCCCGCGATAGCAACCGGCGGAGGGCATTGCCCGAGTGGTGCGGGTGACGGGTGCTTCAGACGCGAGAGACGTCCCGCCGTTCTATCGTTCCGTCGTTCCGCCCTTCCGTCGTACCGCGGTTCCATCATTCCGTCCTTCCGTCGGCCTAGCTGAAACCCCAGCCCGGTGATTAAGGTAGTGTGGGATGGGGGATGATTGCATGGCACTGGACGGTCCTGACACTCCGGTTACGTACTCCCGCGAAGAGCTTCGGGAGATCCGGGACTCGATGGCCGTGCCCGGCGCGCCCCCTGTGTGTCCGCTGTGTGGCAGGGAGCTCACTGTCGGCAAGCCGATCGCCCGCAGTGGCGACCAGGGCACCATCTGGCATGTGCGCTGCAAGCCCTGCCGTCGCAGCGCGTTCGTCAAGGAGGAACCGGCCGGTCATCGTCCGGAGCCTGGGGGGTAGATCGGCGCACCGTATTTGCCGTGAAGAAACTTGCGAAGCTCCTGGTGTTGGTGTTGGTGGTGCTGGCGGCCGTGCCCGTGGCGCAGTACCGCACGGTGAAGCCGTGCAGCATGCTGAAGAAGGAGTTGGTGAAGCAGGCCAGGGAAGAGATTGAAAAGGCCAGCAGCCAGGCACGGGAGGCGGTGGGCCAGTTCGGTGAGGAGGCCGAGCGTGTGGCAGGTGAGGTGGGCGCGGTGGTGGAGGACGTGACGGCGGGCGTAGCTGCCGGTGTGGCCGAGGCGCGGGTGGAGCGGATGTCGGTGGGGGAGTGCGTGCAGGAGTTGTGGCGGGAGAAGTTTGGCGGTGAATCGTAGGCTCCTTCAGCCTACAGCCCTCAGCCATCAGCGGTCGCAGTTCGCAAACAGCGATTAGCGGTTAGCAGTTCGCGGGGCGCTGGGACAGAGACGAATTGCCAACTGCGAATTGCGAATTGCTGTGACAAGCGGCTGAAGGCTGACGGTTCATCGAAACTCTCGTCGGCTGAAGTGGCCTCTCATATGGCGCTCGGAGGCTTGGAGCGCCACTCTTCTGTAGTCCCATGCGTTCTCTAGGATCCCTGTTGCTGTGCATTGTCCCCGTGGCCGCGTGCGTGCGGGAATCGCCCGTGGTCTTCACGGACGTCACCGACCAGGCGGGCATCGATTTCCGATACACCTTCGGTGACTACACCTACGAGAACATCCTGGAAAGCAGTGGCTCCGGCGTGACCGTCCTGGACTACGACGGGGATGGCGATCTGGACCTGTACATGCTGAACGGCACCTACCTGGAGGGCATTAGCGACCCGGAAGGCCGTGTCTTCGCGGATACGCCGAACCAACTCTACCGCAACAATGGTGACGGGACGTTTGCGGAGGTTGGGGCGCAGGCTGGTGTCGACGATCGCCACTGGAGTATGGCAGCGGGAGCGCTGGACTACGACGGCGATGGCGATGTCGACATATATCTCCTCAACTACGGCCCCAACGTCTTCTACCTCAACAACGGCGATGGCACGTTCACGGATGTGACGGATTCGCTCGGCCTCGAGGGTCCTGAGACGTTGAACGGCTACACCAAATGGAGCGTTGGGGTGGCGTTCTGGGATTACGATCTCGACGGAACAGTGGATCTCATGGTGGGGAACTTCCTGGCATTCGATCCGTCCTACGTTTCGCCGACCATGCCGGATATGATGCCTCATCCGTCGGAGTATCACGGCCAGGCTTCGATGCTCTACCGGCAGGAAGCGGACGGACGCTTCACGGATGTGACACGGGAGATGGGGCTGTACTACCCGGAGTCCATGTGCATGGGGTTGACCGTATTCGACTATGACGACGACGGTGATCTGGATCTGTTCCAGGGCAACGATCACCAGTTGAACTTCCTGTTTCGCAATGATGGCGATGGGAGTTTCCAGGAGGTCGCCCGAGAGAGCGGGGTGGCGGCCAACGACCAGGGGATCCCGACCGGTTCCATGCACGGATCGATCGGCGACGTCGACGGGGACGGCCTGATTGACCTACTGGTGACCGACCTGCGGCACGGCGCCCTGTACCGCAATCTCGGGAATGG
>WVYX01000173.1:0-240 GCA_011772755.1 Gemmatimonadales bacterium | reverse complement strand
ATCTGATCGAACAGTATCCCCTGCTGCTGGAGAATGACGGCAGCGGTCGCTTTCGAGACGTCGGGCCGGGACGGGCAGGGTACTTTGCGGAAAAGCGTTCCGGGCGGGGGGCGGCGGTGTGGGACTTCGACGACGACGGTGATCTGGACATTATCGTGTCCCACGTAGACCTGCGTGCCACCGCGACCCTGCTACGCAACGACGGCGGCAATCGAAATCACTGGCTCGGTCTGACCCTGG
>WVYX01000326.1 GCA_011772755.1 Gemmatimonadales bacterium | reverse complement strand
TCGGCAGCGTGCATGCTCACACAGGCTGGCCGAGCATGGCTTGCGGCGTTACAGTTGCTCACTGTGGATCTATCCACCTCCCGCGATACCCTAATGCCGCTATGCGACGCGTAGTCGAGGCACTAACTGGATTGGCCGGGCTGGCGGCGTGCTGCATTACAATCTCCAGCGTCCCCGTCGCCCAAGCACAACAAGGTGGCGCAGGCGATTCCATCAGGAGCATCGAAACTGCACCCCTCTTCAGCTCTCAAGAGCTTCTCCACTTCACCCTCATTGCCGATCTCAAGCAGCTCAAGAAGGACCGGAGCGAGGACAGCGAGTACCGGCCCGTGAGGATCGTGTTGGGAACAGCGGGCGACACCAGCCGCACGCTGGAACTCAAGGTGAAGACCAGGGGCGTGTTCCGCCTCCAACGACGCACCTGCGATTTCCCGCCACTCCTCCTCAATTTCCCGAGCGAGGCCACGGCGGGTACCGTCTTCGACGGACAAGACAAGGTCAAGCTGGTCACGCACTGCAACCAGAAGCGCAACGAGTACGAGCAGTACGTGATCCAAGAATACTTGCTGTACCGGATCTACAACCTCCTCACGGAAAAGAGCTTCCAGGTGCGGCCGGCGCATATCACCTACGTCCAAGTAGGCGATACCCAAGACTCGATCACGAAGTACGGCTTTCTGATCGAGGACGAAGATCAGATGGCCGCCCGCAACGGGGCGAAGATCCTCGACGTGGAGGGGTTCCACCAGTACGAGATGCAGCACGATCAGATGACTCTCTTCTCGGTGTTCCAGTACTTCATTGGCAATGCCGACTGGTCGGTGTCCGCCCTCCATAACGTGAAGATCATTCTCGATGAACGGCAGAACGTTCCCATCGCTGTCCCGTACGACTTCGACTTCGCCGGGGCGATTGACGCTCGCTACGCTGCCCCTCCCGAAGAACTCGGCACTGGGTCCGTCCGGGATCGGGTCTTGATCTCCCATTGCCGTACGCAGGAGGAGTTCGACCGAGTGTTCGGACTCTTCCGCGACCGCAAGGACGCTGTCTACGACCTGTACCGGAACCAGCTCGGCCTCCAGGAGAAATACACACGGCGGGCCCTGGAGTATTTCGACAAGTTCTACGAGACCATCGATAATCCCAGGGCAGTGCGGCGGGAGTTCCTCCGGGGGTGCCCAAGAGGCTGACCGCATCCTGCCCCTCCGGAGGACGGTGGCGCGGGCTCCGCCCGAAGCAGCCCGCCAGGTCTCAGCGTGAAACCTATCCCGGCATCTCTCCGTAGCGCAGAGTAGCCCGATCCGCCACGAGGCGACGGCGGGTTGGCCACTCTTCAAATGGAGAGACCTGTGCTCGACGATCTGGTCATCCGCACCGAACAGCTGAGCAAGACGTTCAACGGTGTGGCAGCCCTCAAGCCCCTGGACCTCGAGGTCCGGCGCAACTCGATCTTCGGTTTCTTGGGACCCAACGGCGCCGGGAAGACCACCACCATCAAGCTCATCCTGGGGCTCGTCCGACCGACCAGCGGCTCGGCCTCGGTGTTCGGACACGACATCGTGGGAGATACCATCGATGTGCGGCGGCGCATCGGATACCTCCCACAGGAACCCCACTACTACGAGTACATGACGGCCCGAGAAACCTTGCGGTTCACGGCGCGCTTCTTCTATACGGGCCCGGCCGCAGCTATCGAGGCGCGGGTCAATGAGATCCTGGAGCTGGTTGGGCTGGCGGACCGGGCCGACCGACCGATCAAGGGGTTTTCGGCCGGAGAACGCCAGCGCCTGGGCATCGGCCAGGCTCAGGTCAACACCCCTGACCTCCTGATCCTCGACGAGCCCGCCGCTTCGCTTGACCCAATGGGTCGCCGCGACGTCCTGGAGATCATGGACAAGCTCCGGGAACGGTCCACGGTGTTCTACTCGACCCACATCCTGGACGACGTGCAGCGGGTGAGCGACACCGTGGCCATTCTCAATCGCGGTGAGCTGGTGGCCCAAGCACCGATCGATGAGCTGCTGGCCGGAAGCGGCGGAACGGTCTACGCCATCGAGGTCAAAGGCGACGCCTCCCAGGCGAGGGCCCGGATCTCCGGTGAGCCCTGGGTGCGGGACATTCATATCGTGCCCGACAGCGACCGGGCGGAGTGGCAGGTGAGCGTTACGGACGCCGAAGCGGCCGAGGCGCACCTGCTGCGCCTCGTGCTGGCGGACGAGCACATCACCGTCACCCGCTTCGGACGCAAACGTTACAACCTCGAGGAGGTGTTCCTCGAGCTCATCGAAGGAGACGACCGTGTCCGCTAGCGCAGCGCTCGAGATCAGCACTCGCCACGGCTGGCTCGTCGGCTTCGGCAACATGGTGGCAAAAGAGTACGCCTCGTGGTGGCGCACACGCAGAGCGGTAGTGCACCTCCTGCTCTGGCTGTTCGTGATCAACGCATTCATCCTGCTCATCGGGCTCGACGAGGGGCCAGCAGGCGGCCGGAACAGTCCCCTCGAGCTCCTCGAAGAATTGATCGAGATCTTCATACGGGTGGGCGGACTGTTTGCCACGATCGGGATCGTGGTGGCGACGCAGAGCACCGTCGTGAGTGAGCGACAACTGGGGACCGCAGAATGGGTGCTATCGAAGCCGGTGAGCCGTCCGGCGTTCCTCCTCTCGAAGTTCGTCGTGAACGGCGCGTCGTTCATATGGCTGGCCGTAGCGGTACCGGCCACCGTCTTCTACCTGCAGACCTTGCTCCACGCCTACGTTCAGCCAGCGCTCCTGCCTTTCCTGGCCGGCATGCTGCTCCACATCCAGCATCTGCTGTTCTACCTGGCCTTCACGTTGATGCTGGGCACGTTCTTCCACGGGCGCGGCGCCGTCTCGGGCATCGCGATCGGTTTTCTCTTCGGCGGACTGATACTCCCGAGCTTCTTCCCGTGGATGACCGGGTGGTTACCCTGGGCTCTGCCGTCGCTTGCCGCCATGGCCGCCCAGCAGCAACCACTGCCAGCTGGATCGGTAATCGCCATCATCATCTCGCTACTGTGGACGCTCCTGTGCATCCTGGTAGCGCTGTGGAGGTTCGAGCGGGAGGAGTTCTAGCGGGGCGCTGATGAGGAGGGCGATAGAGGTGACGGCCGGGTGGTGCGGGCGACGGACACCTGCCCCGCTCGGCCATCAGCAGACCAGTGGGGCGCTTGCTGAGAGCGGCCTTTCTGGTCTGCCGCCGTGCTAACCCGGAGACTCGCTACACCCGCCGCATCGACTTCACCGGCTCACTCTCGTAGCCCCGGGCGCAGAAGTCCGCCAGGAGCATGCGGTCGGCACTGGTGAAGCGGGTGTCAGCGGTCAGCGTGGCAATGTTCTGGTCAATGTCACTGGGGATCGAGACGCCGACGTTTACCCAGCGCATGGTCAGAGGGTGTCTCCTGGCACGCACCGCACAGAAAGAGCGCCGCCGCCAGCAGCCCTGCGAGCGGCTCGCGTCGAACTCGGTTCAGGGCGCTACCCCCTTCGGTGTTTGTGGCGCTCTGGTTCCGCCCAAGCTCTCTTCAGTGTCGTGCGACGATGCTAGCGTATCTTCTCGAACAGCACGCCCCGTGTACGGCCGTTCGAGACGCGGAAGCCCGTGACGGTTCCGTCGTCAGCCCGCACGAACTCCACCTCTCGAAGGAAGAATGCCCGGCCGGTGAACTTGTCCTCGCTCTTGGGGGTCAGTGTGATGTCGTCTTCCAGGCGGCGGTGCTGCGCCACCAGCGTGGTGTCCTCGACGACGAGTGTGTAGAAAGTCTCGAGCTCCTCGCTGTAGTATCGGCCCGCGTAGGCCCCCAGCGCCTCGGCGGTCGGCGCGTAGGGCGGTAACCGCCGCAGCGCTAGGTCCCGCCCACCCTGCTGGTGGGTCGCCCGCTCCACTTCGCCCTCGCCCTCTACGTGGAAGGTCACAGTGGCCTCGACGCCTTCGTAGTCGAACACAGAGTCCGATCGCGCGATGAGATCGATCTCGGGTTGACCCGTGGCCTCAGCGTAGAAACGGTCGCCGTCCCGCGTGTACGTGATGATCAGCCCGACACCCTCCGCCTCGTAGCGGCCCACGTACCGGTCGAGCACCTCGGGGGCCACGACCACCGCGTCGCCCTCCCTGGGCTCGTCTTCTACGGCCTCCTCCGTCAGGTGCTCGGCGAAAAATGCATCAGCCACCTCACCGGGGATCTGTCCATTGAAGCTGGAGTTGTTGCTGAGGGCCACGACGCCGGCGTCGATTTCCGGGAAGTACATGAGCTGCGCCCGGTGGGCGACATCCGCCCCGCCGTGGCTGATCCGGCGCAAGCCGCGGCGCTCCCCGATCCCGAGGCCCAGGGCGTAGGGGATGGTGTCGCCGTCGGTGAGCACACCGCGCTCGACCATTCGGGCCATGACCTCCGGCCCGCCTACCGCGTGGTCGTGGAAGTTGCGGAGCCACTTCGCGAGATCTCCCACGGTGGTGTAGATACCGCCGGCACCGTACGATGCGGCGAGGTCACGGGCCTCTCGGAAGCCACCCTCCTCTGAGGACACGTATCCCTGGGCGCTGTTGTGGATGACCTGCCCGTGCTCCGTCTTGATCGTTGTATGGTGCATGCCGAGGGGGCCGAAGACGTTCTGCTCCATCCACTCGGGGAACGACACGCCGGTCACCCGCCTCACGACCTCCGCCAGCAGGATGTAACCCGTGTTGTTGTAGTTGTACTCCGAACCTGGCGGTGTCTGCAGCGCCGGCTGTCGCTGCACGATGTGGATGGCCTCGTCCCGCGACAGCTCGTCCTCGCCCTGCCAGCCGGTAATGGGCACCGTGTTGTATAGCTCGCGGTAGCCGCCAGTGTGGTTGAGGAGGTGCCGCAGGGTGACGGCCTGATCGAACGCAGGCAACTCCGGGATGTGCTCACGCACCGCATCGTCCAGGGTGAGCTTTCCACGGCTCTCCAGCAGGACGATTGCAAAGGCGGTGAACTGCTTTGAGACCGACCCGATGTTTGACGGCGTCTCTATAGTGAACGGGATGCCGTGCGAAAGGTTGGCCATTCCGTAGGCCTCGGCGAACGCCACCTCGCCGTTCCGGATCACGGCTACCACCCCGCCGGGGACATCATCCCGGTCGTACGGGGCCATGAGCTGGGCCACCCGTCCTTCCGGCGTCTCGGCAACGGGCTCGACCCGTTCGAGTTCGACGACGTATTCACCGGCTTCCCGTTCGAACGGCGCGATCTCCACGCGGTGAACGCCGGCGGCCTCGGTGTCGAACTGGAACATCTCGGGCCCGCGTGCCGGCCCGTCCCACCTGCCGAGTCGCTCCCCGTCCGGGCCGTAGACGGTGACCACGACGTCCACGGTCTGTTGGTCGGCGATGCCGTACACGAACTGGTCGGCGCCCAGCTCGATCTCGTAGGTGTGCTTGTCGTCGGGTCCCAGCTCACCGGGAACGGGTATGCCGACCTGGAGCGGCACTGCCTGGCCCGCGGCAGGAGACACCGCCGCCAGGGACGTGAGGACCAGAAGTGATAAAAGTCGGTGCATGGGCTTCTCCGGGGGGGATTAGCTGTCTGGCAAGATAGCAGGCCGCGCTACGACTTCGACAGCGAAGCCGCGGATGATTCACGGATCCACGCGGATACAGACCTCCCGGCCAAGATCCGCGGAGATCAGCGAGACGGGAAGCCCCGAACGCCGCGTGACGCTCGGGGCTGGGCTTCTGACCGCACTCATCGAGCCAGCTCAACTGAGTGCCGAGGACCCGATTAGTTCCTCCGCCGACCGGGGACGTGCCGCCCGTCCATGTGTAGGATGAGGTCCCCGACCGTTCCGTCGGGTGCGACATCAAAAGTGATCCGCGCGTTAATCGCTTCGATGAAGAACTCGGTGAGCGAAGTGGGGCGCACCTCCACCGCCTCCTGGTCCCCCCAATTGCCCCGGGTCATCAACCTGTCGCCCTCCAGAAAGAAGGTGAGCTCGTACCCGGGCCGATCGTACTCCAGCGCATATACACCCACGTAGCGTTCGAGGATCGCACGGTCGAGGTCTATGGTCTCCTGTGACGGGATGTCGTCCGAAATCTTGACCGCCTCCTCCGCTTCACGGCGCCCACCCTGATACATCAGCATCCCGGTGACCGCACCGTCCTCGATGACGAACTCGAAGTGCGACAACGAAGTACGGTAGAAGAAATGCGTCTCTGTTGCGGGGTAGGCGCGAAGCTGCTCCCCACCCGTCCGCCGCGTGTACAGCGCCCCGTCGCGCACCGTCACGACCCGCTGGGCATCATCGTTGATCCGGTACACACCCGCATAGCGACGGAGCACGTCTTCGGCCAGCACGATCTCCTCGAACTGAGGGAAGGGGTCGCCAATGGCGAGCGCCGCCAGCTTGGTGGCTACAAGGCCCGGACCCACGTCGTGCCCGGTGTTGTTCGCGAACACCGCGACGTAGACGCCCTGCTCCGGCAGATACATGCCACTCGCGCTGAAGCCGAAGATGCCGCCCCCGTGCCGGATCACCCGGCGGCCACGGACGTCACCGACCGCGAGCCCGTAGCCGTAGCCGGTCGATTCCCCGCCGGTCAATCGGTACGGAGTGGTCATGCGCTCGAGCGATTCGGCACTCACGACTTCCCCGCCGAACAGCGCCCGGGTCCAGCGGTGCCAATTTTCGACGGTCATCATGAGGGCACCGGCCGCATACGGCTGCGTGAAGCTGAGATACTGCTGGTTGGTGTAGCCGTCGTCTCCACCGTCGTATCCCGACGCCCGGCGCGGGATCAGGCACTGCGAGCAGCCGTAGTAGGCGTGCTCCATACCAAGGCGTCCGAAGAGGCGTTCCTCGACGAACTTCTCGTAGCTCATGCCGCTTGCGGCCTCGATGATCGCCCCGAGGAGGACGTAGCCCGAATTGTTGTAGGCGTACCGCTCGCCTGGAGCAAACTCGACCGGGAGGTCGTCGAACACATCGATCAGCGCCGCGGGCGCGAGGTCCTTCCTCACCTCCGTCGTTATGTAGCCCGGGATGTTCGTGTAGCTGACGATGCCGGAGGTGTGGGTCAGTAGGTGCTCGACCGTTATGCTGTCGCCGTAGGATGGGTAGTCAGGGAGGTGGCGCGTGATCGGATCGTCCAGCGCCAGCCGGCCCTCCTCCACTAGGAGCATGGTCGCTGCCGCCGTGAATTGCTTGGTGATTGATCCGATCTCGAACACCATGTCGGGTGCGAGCGGGACCCCCAGCTCCAGATCGGCCATGCCTACCNNGCCTACCGCGTCCAAGTAGACGATGCGATCTCCCTGAGCGACCAGCGCGGCTGCCCCAGGCTCGTCAGCGGCATACGCCGACGCGAGGATGCTCCGATACTGTGCCGTCGCCTCCTGCGCCCATGCTCCATCTGGGGTCAAGACCACGCACGCTGAGAGCGTTGCAATCAAGGTAGACACCATTGTTGTCCTGAGCATCGGCTACTCTCCCATCGAGACGGTTCACGGCCGCTTTGCCTGCTCCTCTCTACGCTGTGGCGAGGCGAGAGTTTCGTGCGGGCGTGAATCCTAAGATTCCACGGAATGAGGCGCGGATCACTCGGTTGACCCCGTCTGCTCGACGCTAGTATTGCTGTCCTGGGCTGAATACNNGGGCTGAATACGGTGACATGTTGCTAGGTAGGGACTTATAGAAGCGCGTTCTCTGGCTCAGTATCGCTGAACTTGGCTCGTTTTGGCTGAGCTCGCACACTTGTCGCACACCGCAGATTTGTGATATCGAGAAGATGCCCCGAGCGCCGCGTGACGCTCGGGGCTGGGTCATGAGCACCTCGCCAGCTACCGCCGGTGCTCAAACCCCTTGGCTCCTACACCAACCGCACAGTCCGCTGCCTCCCGCAGCAGGCGATGAGCCGCCAGGGAATCGAAGCCGCGGATGATTCACGGATCCGCACCGCTGAACCAGCAGGCGGCCAGCGTTCGTCGCATCCTGCTTAGCAAAGAAGTGATCGTGCCTCCGCCGGCTCCGATAGAGATACCAGCATTCAACGCCAAGTTGACCTTACCGTGGCAGGTGATCGCGCAACCTGGCAATGCCCGTTGCTACTCGCTGTGAAGCGCTCGCACCGGGTCGACCGACGCAGCTCTCACCGCCGGGACAGTCGAGGCCAGCAAGCCCACCAGCGCGAGGAAGCCCATCGTGAGGCTTACGGAGACAACATTCAGTGGACCGACCTGGTACAGCAGGCTCCCCGTGATGCGCGCCGTCGCTACCGCGCCCCCGAGTCCGAGTGTGACGCCGAAGAGCGATAGTCGGAAGCCTCGCGAGAGCACCAGCCTAACGATGCTCTTGCGGCTTGCCCCCATTGCGGCGCGCACCCCGATCTCGTGCGTGCGTCGAGCCACGTCGAATGCCATCACGCCGTAGGCTCCCGCTGCGATCAGGCAGAGAGCGACCAGGGCGAAGAGCCCGAATAGCAGGGTAACGAATGACCGGCCCTGCGCGGCGAAGCTGTACAGATCCGTACCGTTGAAGACCGAGGACAGTGGGATCTCACGGTCAATCGCAGCGAGCTCTTGTCGCACGGGTGGCACGAGACCTGACGGATCACCGGCGGTGCGTACTACGAGCCAACGGTCGGCCGTGAAACTCGGAAAGAAGGGGAAGTATACCTCGCGGTAGATGTCGCTCTCCAACCCGTATTGCCGTATGTCCTCCACCACGCCCACGACCACTGCCCTGAACCAGGGAGAAGGTGAGTTTGCCTGGATGCGCCTCCCAACTGGATCCTGGTTGGGCCAATACCGTTCAGCGAATGTCTGGTTGATTACCACACTGACCTGGGCTGCATCTGCGTCTTCCCGCCTGAGTTGCCTACCCCGAAGCAGAGAGATACCCATCGCATCGAAGTAGTCGGCGGTCGCGCTCACGAACATGACCATGGGTCGCTCCGCTGCCGGATCGTATTCCTCCCCTTCGGCAAGAACGTGACCGGTCCAGCCACCGCTAAGCGGAAGGCGAGTGGTCGCACCAGCGGCTACTACACCCGGCAGACCACGCACCCTCTCGAGCAGCTCACTTAGGAACCCATCGCGCGCAGCAGGCTCTTCGTAATCAGGACCATCCAACGAGATTCCAGCGATCAGCACTCGCTCGGGCTCATGCAGCTCGCGCGAGCCCGTCGCATTCCAAAGGCTCTTGAGCATCAGCGCGGCACCGTTCACGAGTACGAGTGCCAGCGCGAACTGGGTCACCACCACGCCGGCCAGGAATCGGCTCTTGCGTACACCGGTTGCGCCTGAGCGCCGGTTTTCCTGCAGCGCCTGCGTCAGCTCCACGCGGGAGGTCCAGACCGCCGGAACCAATCCAAACACAACGCCGGTAACCAGACTCAGACCGAGCGTGAATAGCAGCACTGGACCGTCGATTCGCATGTCCGTGACACGCGGCAAAACGGAAGGGACCACACCGCGCAGGGCTCCGATGCCCCACCACGCAAGGAGCAGTCCGGCTACACTTCCCAAGAGCGAGAGCACACACCCTTCCGCCAGCAACTGGCGCATCAGCCTGCTCATGCCCGCTCCCAAGGACGCCCGGATCGCAACCTCTCCAGTGCGCACGGCACTGCGGGCCAACAGCAAGCCGGCAACGTTCGTACAGGCGATGAGCAACACGAACCCGACGGCCCCCATCAAGATCCACAGGGGACCTCCGGCGTCTCCGATCACAACGTCTCGAAGCGGCACCGCCCGAGCGATGCGCTGATGATTGGATTCCGGATAGGCTGCCGCGAGGCCAGCCGCGATCGTGTTTAGTTCCCGGTCAGCCCGCTCGAGAGTCAGATCGTCACGCAGCCTTCCGATTCCGTAGAGGTAGTAGGAACCACGCGAGGCTCCCTGGCGCGGCACCCAAAGCAGGGTGTACACATCCGCGTTCCGAAGGCTGCGCCAGCCGGGAAAGCGGAACTCCGGAGGCAGAATCCCGACAACCGTGTGCGGCTCGCGATTGAGTGTTATCGTCCCGCCGACGAGCGACGTGTCGGAACCGAAGCGCCGCTTCCAAAGCCCATCGCTCAGCAGGACCAGCCGGCTCTCAGCATCCTGTTCATCCGCCTTGGTGAAGAGCCGTCCGCGCGCCGGCAGAATCCCAAGAGCCCGCAGCAAGCCGGCTGTACAAGAGATGCTCGCCAGGCGCTCCGGTGTATCTCCCTGCGTGAGGTTGGCACGCCCTTGGGTGTAGACGCCCCACGCCGCGAAGACAGTAGTCGCATCGAGGTAGTCGTGGTAGTCGGGAGCCGACATCGGGTTGAAGTTGTATCCGATCTGAGGGGTCCAGATCGTCACCAACCGCTCAGGTTCCGGGTACGGGAGCGGCTGGAAGAGCACGGTGTTGAGCACGCTGAAGATCGCCGTGTTGGCGCCGATTCCGAGCGCAAATGTGACCACAGCCACAAGAAGAAAGCCCGGGCTGCGCCGCAGGGATCTCAACGCGTAACGCAGGTCCCTCGAAAGGTCGGACAACAGCATCCAGCCGCCGCCTTTCCTCTGGAGAGCGATCTCGGCATCCTCCTGCCAACTCTCGATCGCAGATCGAGTCTGGAACCGCTCCGACCCGACAAGATCTTGCGCGGCAGTGCGGAGATCGCCGAGCTGCTCGATCGCGTAGGCCTCGGCCTCCACCTCCGATAAACCGCGCGCTAGTGCGTCGCGGAACACGTGCTCGAGGTGATCAGCCAGCTCTTCGTAGATGCGCTCCTCGCCTAGGTCCCTCAGCGCGGGCAGCGGCAGTCGCTCTCTGACGTATCGGTTCCAGTCAGGCATGGCTCGTCCCGATGAGCTCGTTGATGACGCCGGCGAACTCCTGCCACTCCCTCTTCTGAAGAGAGAGCACTCTCTTGCCGGCCGCAGTCAATCGGTAGTAGCAGCGACGACGCTGGCCCTCCTTCTCGACCCAGCGTCCCTTGATCCAGCCGTTCTTCTCCATTCTATACAGCACCGAGTAGAGAGTGGAAATGCGGAACTCGATGCGGCTGCCGGACCGTATCTCGATGAGCTTTCCGATCTCGTAGCCGTGCCTTGATTCTTGGTCGAGCATCGAGAGGATCAACAGCTCCATGCTGCCCTTCTTAAGCTCGGGACTGAACATGCGTCCTCCATACTACGTAACGTGATATTTCGCGTCATGAAATATCTATGAAGGTGCCAGCACTGTCAACCTGACCGGGATCTCGTGCTGACAGCGCAATCCATGAGACTGGAAGCCATTGGTTTTCGGGCAGTACCGGACGGGGCTCAACGCTCTAGCTATGAGCAATCAGCGCTACGTCGAGGAGGATGCGAAACGCCTGCGGGCGTTCCTCAGTGAGGAGCCGGCACAGGCGTTATGGGTAGTCTGATGCTCCCGCTACAGCCGAGCCGCGGAAGTCAGCCAAGTCCTGATGCGCCGCCAGGGACTCGAACCCCGAACCTACTGATTAAGAGTCAGTTGCTCTGCCAGTTGAGCTAGCGGCGCGCCGAAATTAACATCGCCACCAGCAACACACCACGCAACCCGTACCCCGCCCGCTGACGCGGCGCCGAGACGCCACAACAAGGGGGCGCCGCAACAACCCTACGTAGCGTGCGCCCCCCCAGTGCCGACCGCCAGACCCCCCGACCGCCTAACCGCCCAGCTCAGTTGTCGTAATACAGATGAAACTCGTGCGGATGCGGCCGCAGCATCAGCGGCTTGATCTCGTTTTCCTCCTTGTACCTGATCCAGCCCTCGATCAGGTCGTCGGTGAACACCCCGCCCTTCGTCAGGAAGGCGTGGTCGTCCTTCAAGGCGCAGAGCGCCTCCGGCAGCGACGAGGGGGTGTGCGGCCATCCCTCCAACTCGTCGGGCGTCATCTCGTAGATGTCCCGGTCCAGCGGCTCGCCCGGATCGATCTTGTTCTCGATGCCGTCCAGCACCGCCATCAGCATGGCCGAGAACATGAGATAGCCGTTGCAGCTCGGATCGGGGCAGCGGAACTCCAGCCGCTTCGCCTTCGGGTTGGACGAGTACATCGGGATGCGCACCGCCGCCGAGCGGTTGCGCTGGGACATGGCCAGGTTGACCGGCGCCTCGAAGCCCGGCACCAGACGCCGGTACGAGTTGGTCGTGGGCGCCGCAAACGCCAACACCGCTCTGGCATGATACAGCAGCCCGCCAATGGCGTGGAGCGCCATCTGACTCAGACCGGCGTAGACATCCCCACCGAACAACGGCTCACCATCTCTCCACAGAGAGAGATGCGTGTGCATCCCGCTACCGTTGTCCTCGAAGATGGGCTTGGGCATGAAGGTGACCGTCTTGCCGTGCCGCTTGGCCACGTTCTTGATGATGTACTTGTACCACATGAACTGGTCGGCCATCTGCAGCAGCGGCGCGTACTTCATGTCGATCTCGCTCTGGCCCGCCGTGCCCACCTCGTGGTGGTGCGCCTCGACCACGATGCCGACCTTCCGCATCTCGTACACCATCTCACCCCGCAGATCGTGGTACGTGTCGGTGGGACTCACCGGGAAGTACCCGCCCTTGTAGCCCGGCTTGTAGCCGAGGTTGGGCTCCTCGAACCGCGCCGTGTTCCAGGCCCCCTCCACCGAGTCGATCTCGTAGAGCCCGCGGTGCTGGTTCTGCTCGTAGCGGACCTCGTCGAAGATGAAGAACTCGGGCTCCGGACCGATGTAGCACATGTCCGCGATACCGGACTGATCGAGATACTCCGTGGCCTTGCGCGCCACGTGCCGCGGATCGCGCGTGTAGTCCTCCCGCGTGACCGGGTCCACGATGTTGGCGATCACGCTGACCGTCGGCTCCCTGAAGAAGGGATCCAGGCAGGCCGTTGCCGGGTCTGGTATCGCCAGCATGTCGGACACGTGAATCCCCTGCCACCCACGAATCGAGGAGCCGTCAAACCCCACCCCATCCACAAACGTGCCCTCGTCCCAGGCGTCGATGGGGAACGAACAGTGCTGCCAGCTACCCAGCAGGTCGGCGAACTTGATGTCCACCATTTCGGCATTGTGCTTCTTGACAAACTCAAAAAACTCTTTGGGTCTCATCGTGGGGTTCTCCCTCGGCTCGTTGTGGGCTGGAACGGGTACTACAGGCTGGCAACACCAGCACGGACCAGTGGGTGCTAGACCCGCCGCCATGCGAGACTAATGATCACAAATACCTTGCCTACGTCAAGCCCACCCCCGGAACCCGCGGCCGGTCCGGTCCGACGCCCCGTGGCGCCACCCCAGCCGGACCCGCCGGGCCCAGTCGCGGCCCACGGATGGCCAGGCCTACCTGGCGGGCCCCAGCACATGCAACTTCCCGTCCGTGGCGCGGTACAATAACGCGCCCAGGAACCGATCTATGTAGATTCTTGCTCGATGAAGATTACAGCGACCGTTCTGGCAGTCTCGACAACCTTCAACCTCGCCCAGCAAGACAGCATCCCGGTGCGGGATTCCATCGTGCTCCTGGAGGAGCTGGTGGTGAGCGGTACCCGCTCAGGGGAGGCACCCCGCCTAGAGCAGCCGATGGCGCTCTCCATTGCCGTTCCCAGCCTCAGGGAGCGGGCGGCGGGCACCGTGGCCGCGAACCTGCTGCGGGACCTGGCCGGCGTGCAGGTCCAGCAGACCTCGGCCGGACAGGGCGCCGTCATCCTTCGAGGGCTCATCGGCAACCAGGTACTGCTCCTGGTCGACGGCATCCCGATGAACAACGGCACCTACCGTGACGGTCCGGGCCAGTACCTGGCAACCATCGATCCCGAGGCCATCGAGCGAATCGAAGTGATTCGGGGACCCGCGTCGGTGCTGTACGGCTCCGATGCCCAGGGCGGGGCCGTGAACATCATCACCAGGCCGCACCCTTATTCGGGTGCCCGTAGCATCCGGCTCAGCGGCAGCGCGTCGTCGGCCGACCGCGGCTACCGCGCCCGGGTTTCGGCCGGCGTCATCGGGAGTCGGCTGAGCGTGGCAGTGGGAGGCACGCTCATATCCGCCGGCGACCTCCGGGCAGGGGAGGGATTGGGAGCCCAGGTGCCAACCAGGTTCGACGCCGAAGGGCTGGACGCTGAGGTCACCTACCACCTGGACGGCCACCACGTGCTCGAGGGCGTGGTCCAGCATTTCGCCATGCATGACGTGCCGCGGTACGACCGCTACGTCGATTTCCGCGCCCCAGCGCTGGGACGGGACGCCGAGCACCTGTTCGAACCGCAGATCCGGCAATTGGCCTACGCCCGCTACACCTTCGCGCCCCGCCGCCCGGCCCTCACCCGCCTCGAGGCAACGGTCAGCCTCACCGCCCAGCGGGAAGGACGAAGCCAGATCAAGCTGACCGATAGCGGCACACCCGAGGACCTCCGCACCGGCTGGCGGGACGACGTCTACACGCCGGGCGTGAGCCTCGTGGGCTCCAGCCTCGTGACCCTAGGGGGCCGGACCGTCATGCTGACCTGGGGGGGCGACTTCTACCACGACCGCCTGAACACCCGGGGCCACACCGAGGTCATCAGCACCGGTACGCAAGTGGCGCTGACTCGAACCACCGAGACCGGCACCATTCCCACAGGCAACTTCCCCGACGGTGCCAACGCCGACAGGATCGGCGTCTTTATCTCGGCCGAAACGCTCCTCATGCCCTGGCTCCGGCTGTCGGCCGGGGGGCGCTGGAGCCGGTTCCACAACGAGGCGCACGTCGGCACCGAATTCGGTGGGCTGGTGAAGAACCGCAGCTCGGACCTCACGGGGCAATTCGGCCTGGTGGCGGCACCGGCACCGAGCTGGCGCATCGCGGCGCGGTTGGCCGAGGGCTTCCGGGCACCCAACCTGTACGATCTGACGCGAACCGGCCCTGTCCCCGGCGGCATCGCGCTGCCCAATCCAGACGCCACCCCCGAGCGCTCCTTGAGCGGCGAGCTTGGGGTGCGCTACGCGACGGCGACGACGGCTGTCGACGTTACGGCGTACTACACCCGGATCACCGATTTCATCGATCGGGTCCCCGGGCAGTTCCACAACGATACCCTGTTCAACGGGGAGCGGGTCTTCCAGGGCCGCAACGTCGGTACGGCCCGGGTCCGAGGGCTCGAAGCAGAGGCCGCGAAGGTAGTGGGACCCCTGCGCATGCGCGCCACGGTGCTCTACACCCACGGCGAGCAGCAATCGACCGCCGGCGTCGAGGAGCCCATGTCCAAGATCCCCCCCCTGGGGGGCAACGCGAGCATCCGGTGGACCGCACCACGGCGCTCAGTTTGGATCGAGTATCTCCTCCGATGGGCCGCACGGCAGGACCGGCTCGGCACCCGGGACGTGCGAGACCCCCGCATCCCGAGACCCGACGGCACCCCAGGTTACGCCGTGCACGGCCTGCGGGTCGGGGCGAGAGTCGGCCCCGAAGTCGACGTCTCGGCGGGTATCGAGAACCTCACCGACGAACTCTACCGGGACCACGCCAGTGGAGTGGACAATCCTGGGCGCTACGTCTGGGTGGGAGTTTCCTGGGTGGGAGCCCTATAGCCGGCCGACCGTCCCTCTCACAGCCCCTGCTGCCCCTCCTGGTCCCGCTACCCGTCCTGCCTCGGGGAGGAAGCGTGGGCGGGAGGCAACCAGTGCCCCCAAGGGGAGTCGAACCCCTGTCCCCACCTTGAAAGAGTGGTGTCCTGACCGCTAGACGATGGGGGCGAGACGGCAGGCATGGGCGAAGGATAAGACGCCAATAGCGGTAACGGGATTCGAACCCGTGTTTCGGCCTTGAGAGGGCCGCGTCCTAGTCCCCTAGACGATACCGCCACAAACGGTCGCTGCGCGACCGGCGGACAATATCGCACGACCGGCACCCCGGGGGCAACCCGCCGCTACAGCCCCGCGAGCCACGACACGCC
>WVYX01000148.1:21717-79018 GCA_011772755.1 Gemmatimonadales bacterium | reverse complement strand
GGTGGTCGCGTGCGTGGGTGGGGGATCGAATGCGCTGGGTATCTTCCATGGATTCCTCGACGATGACGAGGTCACGCTGGTGGGGGTCGAGGCGGGCGGTACGGGACTCACCGGCGGCCGACACGCTGCGTCCTTGGCGGCTGGTAGTCCCGGAGTACTGCATGGGTGTCTCAGCTATCTGTTGCAGGACAGCGACGGCCAGGTGCAGCCGGCGCACTCGGTGGCAGCGGGGCTCGACTATCCGGGCGTGGGACCCGAGCACGCCTACTTGCGCGATTCAGGACGCGTGCAGTATTTCACGGTGACTGATCAACAGGCTCTCGAAGCTTTCTACTTGTTAGGTCGGACGGAGGGCATCCTGCCGGCCCTGGAGAGTGCACACGCTCTTGCGTGGGTGCTCGAGTCCGGCATCGGGTGGTCGCAGTCAGATGTGGTACTCCTCAATCTGAGCGGTCGTGGCGACAAGGACGTGGCGCACGTGGCACGCATGGAAGAGCGTTCCCGATGACCGGCCCCACGACGCAGGATCGAGACCAGGCTAAAGGCGTCTCCGTCGTCGAGCACCTCATGCAGGTACTCGTCAGAGGGCTACGCGCCGTCCAATTGTACCTCCCGAACAATCCGGTCTACCAACGTGCGATCGAGAACGTCCGTCGGGCGACCGAGCCCGTCTGGGAGGAATGCGCCGAGCTCGAGCTGAAGGTATCCGAAACGGACTTCGCGTGGGACGACCACGTAGTGCTGTCGCAGCCGAACAAGTCCGACAGCATTGCGTGGGTACTCTACAAGGACGGCGTGCGGAGGGTCACAATGACGCCCGGCGCCGAGGATGACGAGATCGTTCGGTTCCTCAATGTGATTCACAAGGCACGCACGCTCCCTCCGGAAGCACCTGACGACCTCCTGACTCTGCTGTGGGCACAGGATTTTCAACTGATCCGCTATGTCGTCGTTGAGCTCACGCTGGACGACGTGAAACCCATAACCCGGTCGGATGCGGACACGGACCTGAGTTCGGGCTCGGTGGGGGCCGCGGTGGCAGCGGAAGAAGAAGAATCGGCAGTGGAGGCGAAGCAGCCGGAGAGTCTGCAGCAGTCCGTCAGGGCAGACGCTGAGGAGGAAGAGGGACCCACCGGGGTCATCAGGATGGAGGAGTTCGACTCGACGCTCTACTTCTTGGACGACGAGGAGATCGGCTACCTCAAGAAGGAGATCGAACGCGAATACGACCAAGACCTCCGGGCCAACGTCCTCTCGATGCTGTTCGATCTGCTGGAACTGCAGACGTACAGCACGGTGCGCGCCGAATTGATTTCGATCCTGGAGAGCTTCATTCCGTACCTGTTAGCGGTCGGTGACTTCCGGTCGGTGGCCGGCATCCTCAAGCAGATCCGCCTCGTGCTCGAGCGGGCCCGGGAGCTCCTGCCGGAGCACCGGGAAACGCTGGAGAATCTCCCGGCGAAGCTATCGGAGCCGGACACGTTGGGCCAGCTGTTACAGTCACTGGACGAAGCGCACGTTCATCCCAGCAAGGAAGAGCTGACCGAGCTGTTTCGCGAGCTTCGGCCCGAGGCACTGGAGGCGGTCTTCGAATGGCTGCCCAGGTTGACCAATGAGCGGGTGCGGTCGTTGTTGGACGCGGCGGCGCAGCGCCTGGCGCAGGCGCATCCCCGACACCTGGCGGATGCCCTGCAGTCAGATGATGAGGCCGTGCTGCTCGAGACGGTTCGGCTGGTCAGTCAGCTCAAGCTTCCCCCGGTGGTGCCTGTGCTAGGTGAGCTCCTCCAGAGAGCCGGTTCGCGCGTGAAGCGTGCCGTCGTCGAAGCACTAGCCACCATCGGCACTCCTGGTGCGATGCAGCAGCTCGAGAAGGCCATCGACGACGCAGATCGCGACGTGCGAGTCGGCGCCGTCCGGGCCATGGCAGAGCAGGGGCACCGAGGTGCCTTTCCGGCGATCGAGGCGGCAGTCACTGGCAGATCGCTGCGCGATGCCGACCTCACCGAGAAGACGGTGTTCTTCGAAGCATACGGTGCCCTGGCAGGACCCGCGGGCATCGCAACGTTGGAGCCGATGCTCCGCGCCAGGGGGTTCATGCGTCGCAAGGTGGATCCGCAGATTCGGGCGTGCGCGGCGATGGCCCTCGGCAAGATCGCGTCGCCAGAGGTGAAGGTGATTCTCAAGGCGGCAGCAGCAGACAAGGCCCCGCTGGTGCGGAATGCTGTGAACAAGGCCTTACGCGAGCTAGGCTGAGATGGTCGAGTCAGATCGCCGCGAGCTTGGTGCCAGGCCATCCATGGCCGACACGGTGCAGAGCACGGAGGTCATGCTGCGGCAGGCCGGCCGGGAGTTCCTCCTCGACCTATACGCCGTACTGCGGAACCTGAAGCTGTACCCCCTGGAGAACCAACAGGTGCAGCGGTCGCTGGACGAGCTCGATGCCACCGCAAAGCGGCTACTTGGCCTCGAGCAAGAACTTGAAGTGCTGATTGCCGGCGAGTTCATTTTCGTCAACTCCACGCGCCTCAGACTCGATCTCGACAACTTCGCGTCCTTCAGTCACATCCTCACCACGCTGCGTCAGGTCGGCGTCGGCGTGATCCGCGCCGACGAGGGCGTGGAACGGAGGGAGTGGCAAATCCTGCTCTCGCTGCTACTGAGCTTCGCCGCGCGCGAACTGGCCCCCAACAAGGTCTACGAGCTCCAGCAAAAGCTGGTACAGGCAGGCGTGACCCACGTGGAGGTGGAACCTCCTGTCGAAACGGACGAGCAGCTTGCCAGCGAAGAGAAGGCCAAGGAGGTCGCCAAGCGCACGTACGAGCGGACCGTGGCCGTCACGAAGGAGGTGGTCAACAGTATCCGAATGGGGCGGAGCGCAAGTGTGAAGAAGGTGAAGCGCGCGGTGCAGGGCATTGTCGATCAAGTGCTCAAGAACGAGGTGTCACTGATCGGGCTCACCACGATTCGCGACTACGATGAGTACACGTTCACCCATTCGGTGAATGTCACGATCTTCGCCTTGTCCATCGGCAAGCGGCTCGGCCTCACCAAGCTCCAGCTGTACGATCTCGGAATGGCAGCCCTGTTCCACGACGTGGGCAAGAGCCGTGTACCGCTCGAGGTGCTGAACAAGGACGGAGCGCTCAGCGACGACGAATGGCGCATGATGCAGGCGCACCCGTGGTTAGGCGTGCTGACGCTGTTCGGTCTACGCGGCTACGGCGAGATTCCGTATCGCTCCATGATCGTGGCTTTCGAACACCATATGAAGATCGACTTGACCGGGTATCCCAAGACGATCCGGCCCCGCACGCTGTCCGTGTTCTCCAAGATCGTGTCAGTCGCTGATGCCTTCGACGCAGCAACCACTCGACGCTCGTACCAGACCCTACCCCTGCAGCCGGCCGAGGTACTGCGGGAACTGTGGACGAACCCCCGCCGCGGGCAGGATCCTGTGTTGGTCAAGGCCTTCATCAACCTGACGGGGATCTACCCTGTCGGGACCTGCGTCATTCTCGACACCTATGAGCTCGGTATCGTCAACTCTGCCAACCCGGACATCACACACCTTGCTCGCCCGGTGGTGCGCATCGTGGCAACGGCTGACGGGGCGCGCGTAGACTCCGGGGAGTTCGTGGACCTAGCGGAGACGAACCCCGACGGATCCTTCAAACGATCTATCATCAAGGTGACCGACCCCGACAAGTACGGGATCAACCCCTCCGACTACTTTGTCTGACGCAGCCGTCCGGGCGCAGTGGCAGCGCCTACGAGAGTTGCAGCGGATCGCGCTGATTCCGTACCTCACTGCTGGCTATCCCACCCGAGACGCCAGCTTGTCCGCGCTCACCATGGTGGCCGAGGCGGGAGCGGACTTCGTGGAGATCGGGATTCCGTTTACCGATCCCCTGGCTGACGGGCCGGTCATCCAGCGCTCCACCCAGGTGGCGCTGGAGGGAGGCATGACCGTGGGGGGCATGCTGGAGCTCGTACGGGAAGCCGCCTTGGATCTACCGGTCATCGCCTTCGGCTACCTGAACCCCATCCTCGCGTACGGGCTTCCGCGGTTCCTAGACGACGCCGCCGAAGCCGGCATTGCCGGCTTGCTCCTCACCGACCTGCCCGGCGGCGAGGACTTGGAGCTCGAGAGTGCAGTCCGCCGCAGCGACCTCGCTCTCATTCCGCTGGTAGCGCCGACCACGCACGAGAGCCGGGTAGCCAGGATGCTGCGGCATGCCGAGGGGTTCGTATACGTGATCTCGCGGCTCGGCGTGACGGGTCCGGCCACGACGCTTGATGCCACAGTGGAGGCAACGGTGGCGCGGGTGCGGAAGGTGACCGACCTCCCCGTGGCCGTGGGGTTCGGCATTGCGACGGGCGAGCAGGCGGTGCGAGCGGCGGGCTACGCTGACGGCGTGGTGGTCGGAAGTGCCCTGGTCCGCTGCCTGGCCGACGGGCTCGGCCAGGGTAGGATGCTCATGGAGGAACTGCGCAGTGCCTTGGATCAGGCTGCGGCCAGCCCGAGGGCGAACTAGCATGGCTCCCACGGTGCGCAGCTTCGGGAACCTCTATGTTGTCGGACTCTCCCTGCTCGGCCCGCTGCTGCTCGGAGCGGTGCTGCTGACGGACCTGGCGTGGGCCGAGTGGTGGCGCGAGTTCGCAATCATGCTTGCTGCCACTGTGCTGCTGCGTAGCTCGCAGCTCGCGCTAGGCAAGTATGCGTATGTCTCCCAGGTCGGCGTGGTCGCCCTCGCGGGAACCATCCTGGCGGGACCCGCTCCTACGGTCACCGCCATCGGCGTGGGAGTTGTCGCTGCGGACTGGCTGATCCATCGGAAACACCCTCGGGCAGCGTGGATCAACGCCTCCCGGGAAGTCCTCAGCCTGGTGGCGGCGGTCGGTTTCTATGCGGCGACCCTCGCAGCCACGGGTGCTCCGCAGCCGCTCTCGCTCGATGGCCTGCCAGCCCTGGCTATCCTCACCGTCAGCTACTTCGTGATCTCCAGAGCGCTGTTCTACTACACACTCGCCATCCGTGAGAAGCTGACCGCACGCGAGCGGCTATTCGTCCTGCGCTACGAGATCGTAGCCTATGGGCTCACCCTGGGCGCGGCGGGCGCCGTGTTACTCACGTTCGTCCTCCTTCCGCCCGTGGGCTGGCCGTTTGTGATCGCGCCAGTGCTCTTCGCCGCCCTCATCTTCAGACGGTTGCTCGAGGAGGCGATCCAAGCCGAAGAGCTTAACAAGATCCAAGGCATGGAGCTGGTGGTCACGAGCAATGCCCGCCTCGAGGACGCCCTTGGACAGATCGAGTGGCTCGCCCATCGAATTCTCGACTGGCGTGACTTCCGCGTCCTCCTGCGTCGTGGAGAGCAGCTGACCGTCGCCTATCACGGGCGAGTCGCTGCGGGGGCTGGGATCGAGACCCCAGGGGGACTCGAGGAGTTGCGGGACGCTGCGGTCACCACCCGCGAACCGGTCGTCGTCCAAGATGCCGAACGCGATCCCCGCGCCATCCATTTCCCGGCGGAAATCCGGAGTCTCGTGATTCAGCCGCTGCTTTTCGGGAATGAGGTGCTTGGCACTCTCGAGCTGGACCATCACAAACGATGGACCTATGGCCGACTCCAGCTCGCCCTGATTGAGACGTGTGCCCGCCGGATCGCCACGGTCGTGCGCATCGCCGGGTTGCGCAAGCCACTGCTAGACACAGTCGAACGGGTCGGCGCGCAGGTTCGGGGACTCGGCGAGCTGGCGGAGGCACTCGGCAGTTCCGCGTCGGCCATGGCCACTTCGACGGAGGCAATTGGCTGTGGTCTCGAGGAGCAAGACGCCGTCGTCGCTGAAGGGCTCGACGCCGCTCGGGAGCTCAGTGACGCGACACAGCAGGTCGTTGTCGATAGCTCGGACGCGGCGCGGGCGAGCGGTAGCGCAAGTGAGGTTGCCGAGCGGCATCGGCGCACGATCCGCGAGGCGATGGAGCGCCTGGTGGCGCTCGAGTCATTCGTCGCCGAGAGTTCGGGACGGGTGACCGAGCTGAGCACTGCCACACGGCGGATCGTGAAGTTCTTGGCGTCGATCCGGGAACTGGCAGACCTCACCAATCTCCTGGCCCTCAACGCAGCCATCGAGGCCGCTCGGGCGGGCACACATGGGAGGGGCTTCGCCGAGGTGGCGCGGGAGGTCCGGAGCCTAGCGGAGCAGAGCGCGCAGGCGACGCTCGAAGCTGGCCAGCTGGTGGAGGAAATGCAGATGCGGCTGGGCGAGGTTGTCGAGCAGATTCGCCGTGGTCAGGCGGCCGTGGGCGGCGTCGAGAAGCTGAGCACGGAAGGTCTCGAGGCCTTGGCTGCCATCGTCGGAGCCACGCACGACGCCACCGAGCATGCTCAGCGAATCGCCGAGACCGCCGAGGGTCAGAACGCCGCGTTACTGCGCCTCGGGGAGCGGATCGGTGGGGTCGCCCAAATCTCGACACGCAATCGCGCCGACACCGGCGTCGTCCTCGAGCAGGCCAAGGAAATTGCCAGAGGCGTGGACGAGATGGGACGCGCTTCCCGCGAACTCGATGCCGTGGCCGCCATCCTAGCCGACCTCACGAGGCGCGTGACGGCAGGCGAATCCGACGTGGGGTTTTGACAGTCCATATCACTCCGCTATACCATTCCGCCGTGCAAGCACGAGATAGCATTTCCCTGAAGGGCATGCGGTTTCACACTCTGGTGGGACTGCTGCCGCATGAGAAACTGGTCCCCCAGCCACTGGAGCTCGACCTGACGGTGTGGCTCTCGCTCAAGGACGTCGGCGAGACGGACTCACCAAGCCATCTCCTTGACTACCGTGACCTCTACAACTTGGTGGCCGACACCGTCGGCGCGAGTCACCATCGGCTGCTCGAGGCCCTGTGTGCCAAGATCGCCGAGCGCGCCCTCGAGCTGAGCGGGGTCGAGCGGGTTCAGGTCGCGGCGCGCAAGCCACATGCACCGATCAAGGGTCCCGTCGACTATGTTGAGGTCGTATTGGAGCGCGCTCGTGGCAAGGCCGGCTGAATGGGCGTTCATCGCCCTGGGATCCAATATGGGCAATCGGGCTGCTAGTCTGGCGTTTGCCCGAGAACGGCTTGCACAGCTGCCCGGGACGGCCATGGTGGCGGTCAGCACGATTGAAGAGACCACCCCGATCGGCCCCGAGTCGCAGGGTCCGTACCTCAACCAGATGGTGCTCCTCCGCACCAGCCTGTCGCCACGGCAGCTGCTCGAAGATTGCCTTGCGATCGAGGCCGACGCGGGTCGCTTACGACGGGAGCACTGGGGCCCGCGTACCCTCGACCTCGATATCGTGCGCTATGGTGAGCGCGCCGTGAGCGAACGCGATCTGAAGATCCCTCATCCCGAGCTGCCGAATCGTCCATTCTGGCAGCGGGAACTGGCCGAGCTGCAACCTCATGTCCGGTGAACCCAAGTCCGTCAACGTGCGTCAGCTCGCGCGAATGAAGCGGGAGAGACGGAAACTCGTCATGCTCACGGCGTACGACGCGCTCTTCGCGTCACTCGTCGATCAGGAGGGAGTGGACGTCGTACTCGTCGGCGACTCGGTCAACACGCTCTTGTGCGGCGAGGATACCACGCTCTCGGCGACGCTTGACCAGATGATCTACCACGGACGGATCGTCCGGGCCGGCGTGCGCCGCGCGTTGGTGGTCGTGGACATGCCCTTTCTCAGCTTCCAGGTCTCGATTGAGGACGCAAAACGGAATGCAGGACGCGTCCTCAAGGAAACTGGCGCGCATGGAGTGAAGCTGGAAGGGGGCGAGCCAGTGGTGCCAACGGTCCAGGCGTTGGTGGAGATCGGAATCCCGGTGATGGGCCATCTTGGCTTCACCCCCCAATCGGTGCACGCACTTGGCGGCTACCGCGTTCAGGGTCGAGACGCTGACGCCGCTGCACAGATCATCGCGGCCGCGCGGTCACTCGAGGCGGTCGGAGCGTTCAGTATCGTCTTGGAATTGATGCCCTCCAGCGTGGCCCGGCAGGTCACGGAAGCAGTGAACATTCCGACCATCGGAATAGGCTCAGGGCCGCACTGCGACGGGCAGGTGCTAGTCTTGCACGACATGCTGGGGCTGAACGAGGGCTTCCGGCCGAAATTCCTCAAGCGCTACGCAGATCTGGGAGAGGCGGTTCGCAGCGCGATCCGTACGTTCGCAAGTGACGTGCGCGAAGGTCGCTATCCCGACGCTGAGCACAGCTACGAGGAATGATCGAGATCAGTGATCCGCAGCAGATGCGAGCTTGGTCGCGCGCCGTGCGGAGCAGCGGTCAGACGGTGGGTTTTGTGGCCACCATGGGATACTTGCACGAGGGACACCTACACCTAATCGATCGCGCTCGGGAGCGTACGGACCAGGTGGTTGCAAGCATCTTCGTGAACCCCATCCAGTTCGGTCCGCAGGACGACCTCCTTCGATATCCACGCGACCTCGAACACGACCGGGCCGCCGCCCTGCAACGGGGTGCCGACTGTCTCTTCGTGCCGGACGAGTCGGTGATGTATCCCAGTCCGCCTCTGGTACGCGTTGCCCCAGGATCCCTGGCGGACCACCTCTGCGGCCCGCGGCGGCCGGGGCACTTCGAAGGCGTGCTGACCGTAGTAATCAAGCTGCTCCACATCGTCGAACCCGACGTTGCGGTGTTCGGGCGGAAGGATGCCCAACAGGCCGTCATCATTGGTCGGATGGTGGCGGACCTGAATGTCCCCACCGAGATCGACGTGGCTCCCACGTTGCGGGAAGCGGACGGACTGGCTATGAGCTCCCGCAATGTCTACCTCACTGAGGAAGAGCGGCGCGCTGCCCCGGCCTTGGCACGAGGACTCGACGCCGCACACCGGGCCTTCCAATCAGGCACGCGGGACCCGGAAGCTCTCATTGCCGCGGTAAGGCAATGCCTCGCTGCGGAACCCGAGATCGACACCGAGTACGTTGAGCTGGTGGATCAGCGATCGCTCCAACCAGTGACGAGTGTGACTGCGGACGCTCTTCTCGCAGCCGCCGTGCACCTTGGCAGCGCCCGACTCATCGACAACATCATTCTCGGTGAGGGGACGGCCGCGGACATCCGCCTCAAGGGTTGACGTAGAGAGATCCCCCGAAATGGGCGGTGTGCTGCTTCAGCTTCCCTCGTGGGCGCGGGTGACGGCGAAGCGTCGCGGCCATATCGACCGGGTTGGCGAGCTCATCGCCACATGGGCCAGGGAAATCGGTGTGTCCGACGCCGAGCGGGGGCGATGGCTGCGCGCTGTGTCCATGCACGACGCGCTCAAAGATGCGCCGAAGGAACTGCTTCGAGAGCTCGCTCCAGACCCATGGGACACAGACAGCTTGCGCCACGGACCAGCCGCCGCAGTGCTCGCCGCCCGGAACGGCGAAACCGACCGCGGTGTGCTCGATGCCGTGCGGTATCACTCGGTGGGCTATGCAGCCTGGGATGCAGTGGGGCGCATGCTGTACCTCGCGGACTACCTTGAGCCAGGTCGCTCGCGCAACCGCGAAGCGCAGAGGCGGTTGGCGGCCCGCGTCTGCGAAGATGTGGCAGGTGTGCTACGAGAGGTTGCCCGTCAGCGGATCGGCCGAATCATCGCCGCGGGCCACCCCCTCCTGCCCGAGACAATTGCATTCTGGAACTCCCTGGCATGCGACGAGTAGCGCTCGCCGTGATCACCCTGGCAGTCGGTGCGGCCGGGGTGTGGTGGACGTGGCAGCGCCTCGCTGCAGATCAGTCTGAGTTCCCGATCCCTGGGGAGGGGGACCATGTCGCGGTCGAGGTCCTGAACGCCACCGGGATCGACGGGCTCGCCCGTGCCATTACCCGGCAGCTGAGGCACCGAGGAATCGACGTCGTCTACTTCGGCACGGCACCCACGGACACCCTGCAGACCACGATCATCGCAGTACGTGGAGCAGACACCGCTGTCGCAGGGCGCGTTCGGGACGCGCTCGGAGTCGGACGAATAGTGATAGATCAGGATCCGCGGCTGCTACTCGACGCCAGCGTGCTCCTGGGGCGGGATGCCGCGCCGACGGGCCACTTCAGTCCGTAGCTGACCGCACGCGGCGTTGATGTCCAACCCTCGGCTCTTCCTCACCGTCGCCTTCACGCCCTCTTCGTGGAGGAGCTTGGCGAACCGCCGCATGTCAGTTGTCGGCGCAGGGTCGAGGCCCGGTGCACCTCCAGGGTGCAGCGGCAGGACATTGACCAGCGCGCCGAGCGACCGCGCATGACCAGCGAGTTCCCGGGCGTCGGCGTCGCTATCGTTGACGCCGCGGATCATCACGTACTCGAATGTGACTCGCTGGGTGAATCCCCTGAGGGCGCCGAGCACCTGGGCCAAGGGGTACTTCGCCTCAACAGGCATGAGTTCGCGACGCTTTCTGGAGTTGGGAGCGTGCAGCGACAGTGCCACCCGGAACTGCTCCGGCCGCGCCGCGAGCTTCTCGAGAGCAGGAACGATGCCCACTGTGCTGACGGTGATGTGGCGTGCGCCCACACCAAAGCCCCCGCCATCGTTGAGGATGGTGAGGGCTTGATTCACCGCGCTCCAGTTGTGGAGCGGCTCCCCCATTCCCATGAATACGATGTTCGTGGCCCGTGCAAACTCGGAGGTCAGCAGTAGCTCCCGAAACTGGGCTGTGATCTCCCAGGCCGTCAGGTGGCGAACGAACCCCATTCGTCCCGTTGCACAGAACACGCAGCCGTACGCGCAGCCTGCCTGTGCCGAGATGCACAGCGTGCGCCGCCCTCTATCAGGGATCAGCACTGACTCGACGGCACCTCCCCGTTCGAACTCCCAGAGGAACTTCACTGTCCCGTCGGCCGAGGTCTCCCTGGAGGTGAGCACAGGGCGGGGTAGGGGAAACTCGGCCTCCAAAGCCTCGCGCAGTGCCTTGGGCAACTCCGCGGCATGGTGCCACCGCGCCACCGGCCGCTGCCACAGCCTCGGCATGATTTGCCGGACTCGGTACTCCGGCTCCGCTCGCTGCGCCACCCATTGCTCGACGACACGAGCTGCGTCAGCCGGCACCAGGTCCAGCAGATTCAGCGCATGACCTCCACGTCGAGACCGATGCGGTAGGTCGCTCCCAAATCGTTCAGACCGTTGCTGCGCGCCAAGACGACGGTATAGCGCCCGAATCGGAGGGAAAGCCCCAGTGCGGGACGCCACATGCGCTTACCCAGCGCCGACTCCCCCATCAGGACCGCGTCGACGGCGAACTGCTCCTGCCACATCATGCCAGCGCCGACCGTGTGGTCCACGCCCCCCAGTGCGTGAAACGTCGTGCCGTATCGCAGCACGACTCGGGCGTGGGTGCCGGCGATTGACACCCGCCGCCCCACGTCATACTCGGCCCCAATGTAGTAGTCAGTGGTTTCGTCTCTGCTGAAGTCGACGGGGAAGAAGTGAGTTGCGGCAGCCACCCTCAGCCGGTCAAACGGTCTCACGCGGAGGCCTAGGTCGAAGGTCACTCCCCCCTCGCCCAGGAAGTCGAATCGAGATTCGTGCAATCGCAGGAGCCCGCCGAACTCAATGGTGGATGAGTGGAATCCCCCACCAACGCCGACGCTGAACTCGTACACCGGGATAGATCCTTCCAGGCTGTTGGGTGAGCTCGTCGTGCGCACCAGATCTCGAATGTGGACGCGACCGACCAAGAGATTCACCTGCGCCGACCGTCCGATGGTCCGCTGGGCGCCGATTAGAAATCCCGCGAGGCCGAGGATGTCCGCCGTCTGCACCATCTGGCCCCCCACGGAGAGATGGGCTTGGTCAAGGGGGCCAGCCGGATTCCAGAATGTCGCCGCCGCCCCGGTCACCAGCGCGGGTGGGGAGGTAAGGGAGGCCGTCGCCACCCGCCAGAGGTCGGCCGAGGGTGGGGCCTGCGCCGGCGCGGTCGTGGCGGCGAGCGGGGAGGCAAGGAACAGGATGAGGCAGTTGCGTCGCACGGTCGAAGGTTTGCTGGTAGCGGAGGGGGTGTCAAGGTGGTGCTTGCTGCCCCCCATGGCGGCCATTATGTTCAACCAGCACCAGCACTTGGGCAGCTAGCAGCTCATTGATTCCGACACGACTCACCAGTCCCATCGAGGCCTTCCGCGCCCACCACCTCCAGGGCGCCTGGCGGGCAGCCTGTATCCTCCATGAACGGCTTCCTCACACCCGGAACGTAGAGGAGTCTGACCGGTTCGTGTGCGAAGCCGAAAGTCCATAGTCTGAGGAGCGAATGACGGCGACAGCGATGCGCTCGCACCGCTGCGGAGCGCTCCGCGCGGAGCATGTCGGTACGCGGGTACGCCTCGGCGGCTGGGTGCACCGCCGGCGAGACCTCGGCGGCCTGATCTTTCTGGACCTGCGAGACCGGGACGGGATCGTCCAGGTCGCGATCGGACCGGAGTGGACACCGCCGGAGGTCCTTGAGCTGGCCACCAACCTCTCCACCGAGTCAGTGGTGCTCGTCAGCGGCGCAGTCGTGGGGCGGCCAGAGGAGGCCCGCAACCCGGACATGGCAACGGGCGATGTCGAAGTCCATGCAGACCGGCTGGAAGTGATCGGACAGGCAGAGCTCGAGGCGCTCCCAATCCCGGTTTGGCGCACCAAGGGCGAGGATCCACCGGCCGAAGAGTTGCGGCTGCTCCACCGCCACTTAGACCTCCGCCGGCCGGAGCTGCAGCGCAACCTCGCTCTACGCCACCGTCTCCTCCAGCGGACGCGGACGGCCCTGACGTCACTGGGGTTCTACGAGATCGAAACACCGATTCTCACGAAACCCACGCCGGAGGGGGCAAGGGATTACTTGGTGCCGTCCCGGGTACACCGAGGACAGTTCTATGCCCTGCCGCAGTCGCCGCAGATCTACAAGCAGATCCTCATGATCTCGGGGTTCGACCGCTACTTCCAGCTAGCTCGCTGCTTTCGCGATGAGGATCTCCGCGCAGACCGGCAGCCCGAGTTCACGCAGATCGACATCGAAGCTTCATTCGTCGCGCCGGACGACGTATACAGCGTGCTGGAGACGTTGTTTCTGGCCCTCTGGGATGAAGCGGGCCACAGCATCACGGCGCCGTTCCGGCGTATCCCGTTTCATGATGCCATGGAACACTACGGCACGGACAAACCGGATCTCCGTTACGAAGTCATGCTTACCGACCTGAGCGACGTGTTGACGGGACGCGGATTCCGGGCCTTTGATGAAGCCCTGAGCAGCGGCGGACGGGTACGGGGGCTTCGGGTGCCTGGGGGGGCCGCCCTGTCTCGCAGAGACCTGGAGGCGCTGACGGCTGTCGCGAAGGAAGCAGGAGCCGGAGGGCTGGCCACACTCAGACGCAAAGGCACGAACCTCAGCGGTCCCCTGGCGAAGCTCGAAGGCTTGAGTGCGGAGATTGCAGGTCTAGACGATGGCGATCTCTTGCTCGCCACCGCTGGGGCGGACGAGGTCACCTCCCGTGCCCTGGATCCTGTGCGTCGAGCGGTCATCGCGCGACTTGACCTGCCACCCACGACCGCGCACGCTTTCGCCTGGGTCGATGAGTTCCCACTGTTCGAGCGTGATCCAGAAACCGGCGCCGTGATGTTCGCCCACCACCCGTTTACGGCACCGCATCCCGCCGATGCCGGGCAACTGCTGCGTGGCGAGCGAGCAGGCGTGCGTGCCCTTCACTACGACTTGGTCTACAACGGCCACGAGCTCGGCAGTGGATCGATCCGTATCACGGATGCCGAACTCCAGCTTCGTATCCTGGAGCTGCTCGGAATCTCAAAGGCGGAGGCACATCAGCGGTTCGGGTTCCTGTTGCGGGCGCTCAGGGCAGGGGCGCCTCCCCACGGGGGCTTCGCCGTCGGGTTCGATCGGGTGGTTATGCTGCTGGCCGGAGCCGAGAGCCTGCGGGACGTGATCGCGTTCCCCAAGACCACCGCTGCCCGTGCCCTGTTCGAGGATGCCCCCACGGACCTCGACCCGGCAGAGCTCAACGAGCTTGCGCTGAAGGTGGATAACGCATGAGCAAGACCGTCACGCACCGAATCTCCGCGGAAGGCGCTGATCCCTTAGCGCTGGCGGGCGTGAACGACGGCAACCTCCTGGAGCTCGAGCAGGCGACCGGAGTACGGGTGTCGCTGCGGGGTGAGCAGTTCACGCTTGCGGGCGAGCTTGATGCGGTGGAGCGAGCAGCCCGCGTGGCGGTGGCAATGATCGACCTCGCTCGCATGGGAGAGGCGCTGAGCCCGGAAGACGTGCGGCGCCTGGTCGACAACGGGCGAGACGAGGCCGCACGCCTGGGAGAGGGCAACCTCAAGATCGTCCTCCCGGGCATGCGACGGGTGGTGCAGCCCAAGTCCCAGGGCCAGGCCACCTTCGTTGAGGCAATGCGGGAGAACGAGATCGTTGTCTGCATCGGTCCCGCCGGCACGGGAAAGACCTACCTCGCCGTGGCCATCGGCGCCGAGGCCCTCACCCGGAAGCGCGTGCGGCGGTTGGTGCTGGCACGACCTGCGGTAGAAGCGGGCGAGCGTCTCGGCTTCCTACCGGGCGACCTGCAGGCAAAGGTGGATCCGTACCTGCGGCCGCTGTACGATGCCCTGGAAGACATGATGCCCTTCGATCGAATCCAGCGGGCGCTGGAGACGCGGACCATCGAGATAGCACCGCTCGCGTACATGCGGGGCCGAAACCTGCAGGATGCCTTCGTCATCCTGGACGAGGCGCAGAACGTCACGGGAATGCAGATGAAAATGTTTCTGACCCGGCTGGGGCTGAATTCCCGGGCGGTTGTGGTGGGCGACAAGACCCAGATCGACCTCCCCAGTCGCGAGGAGTCGGGGCTCATTCAGGTCGAGCGCATCCTCCCCGGCATTGATGGGGTCGGATTCTGCTACCTCGACGAACGGGATGTGGTTCGGCACCGCTTGGTCAAAGAGATCATCCGGGCGTACGCGGAGAATCAGGACGCATGAGCCGACCTGGGCGCTCCTCCCTCAACTTGGAGCTCGTGCCGAGCCACGTGCCGGGTGCTATCGTGCACCACGGCGCGCGGTGGGGGCTATTGGTCGCCCTGGCAATGCTGACGTACCTCCTCTTTCCGGTGGCTGGGGGCGTCGAGGTGACCGTCCTGCAAGAGGGTGACGTCTCTCAGTCAGAGGTGATTGCGCCATTCACCTTCGAGGTCTACAAGACCTCAGCCGAGCAGGAGCGGGAAGCTGCGGAGCTCGAGGCGCAGGTACGGCCCATCTACGAGTATCAGGGCCAGGTAGCAGATTCGGTGCTGGCGCACACGGACTCACTATTCGCCACCCTACAATCCACAGAAGGCGCCGAGGCGACGGTCGCCGTGGCCGACTCGTTTGGCGTGCGTCTAACCCCGGAGGACGCGGAGTACCTCCTGACCGGCCGCCGGCTTTCGCGGTTTGGCAGAGCGGTGCGGCAGCTTCTCGATCGGCAGCTCAGACGCGGGGTACCGGTCGGTGGTACGCTGGACGAGGAACAGAGTCGGGAGATTCTCGTCCGACGAGGCGAGCGGGAGGGGATGGCACGCCGGGATACGCTGCTGACCCATGAGGGTTTCCTGGAGAGTCGCCACGAGGTACATCCCGACCCCAATTCGGCACTGGGCGATCTGGTCTTTGTCAAACTGCTAAACGGTCTCTTCCGGGCCACGCTCGTGCCCAATAGTACGGAATACGAGCAGCGACGGCGGCAAATGCGTGAGAGCGTCGATCCAGTCAAGGAGACCGTTCAGGAAAACGTGCGCATCATCGACGCCAACGAGCTAGTTACGGCGGACGTGCGGGATCGGCTCATCGCTCTGCGGCGGGAGTTGCTCGACCGTGGCGGGGGCAGGGAAGGGAACCTGCCGGGAACTGCCGGCCAGATCCTCGCCAACGCACTGGTCCTGTCGGTGTTTTGGCTGTTGCTGATGCTGTATCGTCCCGCCACCTACTCAGGTATTGAGCGCATGCTCGTTCTGAGCCTGCTGTTTGCGCTGGTGATCATAGGAGCAGCGGCGACCCACCGGATCATAGAGACCGATGCGCCTGAGTTCATTCCCATCCCGTTCGCGGCCATGTCGATCACCGTACTGTTTAGGGCGCGGGTTGCCATGGTCGGAGCAATGGTCCTGGCCGTCCTGATCGCGTCACAGGCTGTGTACGGTGGGTCCGACGCACTGTTCATCGCCCTCGTCGGCGGTGTGGTAGCGGCCGTGAGCGTGCGGACCATCCGCCGCCGCACCCAATTCCTGAACGCGGCCGTGTTGGTCACCGGCGCCTACCTGTTGGCCGGGGTAACCGTGGGACTGCGCCTGGACTGGTCGCTGGCCGAGATGGGGCTCACCGGTTTCCGAGGTGGGCTTAGTGCGCTCGCCTCGGCCGCGCTGGCATCTACCCTTCTCCCGCTCTTCGAATCGGTGGCGGGCCAAACGACGGATCTCACGCTTCTCGAGCTCTCAGACCCGAACCGGCCGCTCCTGCGCCGGCTGGCAACCGAAGCACAGGGCACCTATGCCCATTCCATCGCCATGGCCAACCTGTGTGAGGCTGCGTGCAACGCCGTCGGTGCCAACGGGCTCCTGGCGCGCGTTGGCTGCTACTACCACGACGTTGGGAAGCTCAAGAAGCCGCAGTTCTTTGCGGAGAATCAGGTGTCGGGTTCCAACCCGCACGACAAGCTGAAGCCGGAAGTCTCCGCGGGGATTATTCGGAACCACGTTCGTGACGGCCTGGCCCTGGCCGAGGAGCACAAGCTGCCCCAGGCGGTGAAGGGCTTCATCCCCGAACATCACGGCACCATGGAGATCACCTATTTTCTCGAACGGGCCCGCAGCCGCGACAGTGATTCCGAGATCAAGCCGGAGGAATACCGGTACCCCGGACCACGGCCTCGCTCGGTAGAAACGGCTGTCGCCATGCTTGCCGACGGGGTGGAAGCCGCACTGCGGGTGCTCGATCAGGCCACCCCGGAGAAGCTGCGGGACGCGGTCGACCACATCATCAAGCACCGGATTGAGGCGGGTCAGCTCGAAGAGGCCCCGCTCACCCTCGCCCAGCTCGCCCGAGTCCGTGATGAGTTTGTGCGAGTGTACGGAGGGGCGTCCCACAATCGTATCGATTATCCGGCGGCAGGTGGTGGCATCGGCGCGGAGTGGGAAGCAGCGTCTCCGGCGTGACGTTCGCGTGGCCAACCTGGACGAGCCAGGTGTGGTCGCGCCGGCGACCGTGCGGCGCTGGGTCAATGCAGTGCTGGACGGAGAAGGTGTGGGTGCAGCCGCTCTCAGCATCACATTCCTCACGCCAGCCAAGATGCGCGGGCTGAATTTCCGAACGCGACGGCGAAACCGGGCGACGGATGTCCTCGCCTTCCCCTTGACGCACCTGGGCGTGGTAGCCGGCGATATCTACATCTGCCCCGCCGTAGCTACGCGATCAGCGGTGGAGCAGGGGGTCCCCCTGCGTGAGGAGCTGTTGCGCCTGGTTGTCCACGGCACGCTGCACGTCCTCGGCCATGATCACCCGGAGGGAACGGCCCGAAGCGACGCGCCGATGTGGCGTGCACAGGAGCGGTACGTGCGGCAAATCTCACCACGGAGCGTCCACTGACCACGGCACCGTTCATCGTTGGCTCCGTGGCCGCCGCCTTGGCTGCAGCGATTTGGGCCGGTCTGCTGAGCCTAGCCGAGGAAGCACCTGCGCTGCCACGGACGGTAGGCGGCCCGCCGACGGCGTCCCGTGAGGCCGTGCCACTCTATCGGGCGATTCAAATCAGTCGCCTCGCGCTGCTGGCGCTGGCAGGAGTCGCAGCATCGGCGGCCGTGAGCTGGTGGGATCGCCCCTGGCTCGAAGCGGCGCAGACCGTGTTGCTAACCGGGGCGTTCCTTTACTTGGTGGCCGACGCGTTGCCCCGTGGTATCGGTGTGCTGGTCCCTCGGCTTGCCACGGCTGCGGCGCCCGCCGCCAGGCGCGGTCTGGTACCCTTCAGGCCGCTGCTCGGCCTGGTCGCCGCGGTCGAGCGACGGCTGCAGGTCCTCTTCCCACCGAAGGCACCTAGTACCGAGACGCCGGCTCAGAATGAACGAGACATGCTTGCAGCCGTGCTCTCCCTGCGCGACGGCGATGTCGCGGAAGCGATGACCCCACGCCTCGACATCGTTGCCGTCGAGGCGAAGGCGGAGTGGCGTGAGGTCGAGGAGCTCCTTCGGCGATCCGAGCATGCCCGACTACCCGTATACGACGAAGATCTCGACGATATCGTGGGCATTCTGTACGCCAAGGACCTCACGCCGGCGATCGCCGGCGTGGCCCCCCGCCCCGCGAACTGGCAGGAGCTGGTGCGGCCCGCCCAGTTCGTTCCGGAGTCGAAATCCCTCGCGGTCCAGCTTCGGGACTTCCAACGCGGGCCGGCCCACCTGGCCATCGTGGTGGATGAGTTCGGCGGCACGTCGGGACTGGTCACCCTAGAAGACATCCTGGAAGAAGTGATTGGAGAGATTCACGGCGAGTACGATCGAGACGAGGAGCCCCCGGTGGTGAGCGAGGGCAGCGACCGATTCTGGGTCGACGGCACGGTGACACTGGACACGTTGTCCGACTCCCTACGCACCACATTCGAGCGGGACGACGTCAGCACTGTCGGTGGGCTGGTCTACTCGGAACTCGGTCGGGTGCCCCGGCCCGGCGAAGAGCTTCAGATCGGCAGCTTCCGGGTGGTGGTGGAGCAAGTAGTGCGGCGGCGGGTTCGGCGGGTTTACTTCGAGCGGCAAGGAGGTACCTCCGCCGAAGAGGCTGGCTGGGAGGACCAGCCATGAGCGCCTGGGTTCTCCTGAGCGTCGGCGTAGTGCTGGCCGCTACCGCAACGACGGCAGGCGTGGGTGCCGCCGCCGTGCGTCGAGTCGATCTCTATCGTTGGGTTGCTCGGCGACGTTCGGTGGGAGTAGCCGCCGGAACGCTACTGACGCGGCCCGGGCGCGTCTTCAGGGCAGCCAATGGCCTGGCCGCCACGGGCGTGCTGCTCGCAGCACTCGGGCTGGCCGCCATCGTGGCGCGCCTCCCGCTTCCCCTGGCCGCCGGAACCGTACTCCTGGTAGCCGTGCCACTGCTGCTCGTGATGGCCTACGCCCTGCCGCGTGCCATCGGGCGCCGATGGCCGGAGACCCTCGTGCAAGGGCTCGTGCCATGGCTCCGCCGCCTGGGCGTGGTGTTCGCGCCGCTGGCTCCGAGGTCGGCCGAGGCCGGCGAGCGGGCCGTCATCAACGCCCACACCCAGGCAGGCGATGCAGAAACAGTGCTGGGGAGTGACGAGCTCACAGTCCTCTCGGGCGTGCTGGCCTTCACCGAGCGACCGGTGCGGGAGGTCATGACCCCGCGTACTAACATCGCTGCCGTTCGGGAAGGGGCATCGCTCGAAGAGGTCGGCCGTCTGTTCGCTGACTCCGGGTATTCCAGGATTCCGATCTGTCGAGAATCCCTCGACAACATCATCGGCATGATCTACGCGTTCGACCTCCTCAAGATCACCCCCGGTTCCGAGTTGCCGGTGCGGCCGGTGGCGTCGGCGCCTGCATCCAAGCACTGCGCCGACCTGTTGTACGAGATGCAGCGGGAGCGGCAGCAGTTTGCCGTGGTGCTCGACGAGTATGGCGGGACAGCGGGCATTGTTACGTTTGAAGACCTCCTCGAAGAGCTGGTCGGCGAGATCTTCGACGAATACGACGGCAGGAGCTACGCCGAACGCCCCATGGCCGAGCTCGTTGAGGCCACGGGGGCCACGCCGGCCGAGGAGATTGCAGCACGGTTCGAAATCGCGCTTCCGGCGGATGCGGAAACGGTGGGAGGCATGCTGGCGCGGGCCGCAGGTCGCATTCCGCAGACTGGAGAGCGTTACACGCTGGCCGGGCTGGAGTTTGACGTCCTGGCCGCCACCCCGAACCGCCTGGAACGTGTGCTGATTCGCCGCGGGCCCGTGACCCCAGTGGCTCTCGAGCGGGGGGACCACGCATGAACATCGTTCTACGACGCCTGCGCCGCTATCTGGTGACCGGGCTCATCGTGATCGCGCCGGTGGGGGTGACCATCGCCGTGCTGTGGTGGATGTTCCGCACCATCGACGCCATTCTGGGTGAGCCCCTCCGGTCCGCGCTGGGCTTCAGAATCCCCGGCCTCGGCTTTGTGCTGCTCGTGTTGGTGGTGCTCTTGGTGGGCTGGGCGGTGCGTCAGGCGGCCGGACGACAGCTACTCCACTGGTGGAACGGTGCCCTGTCGCGGTTTCCTCTCACCGGGCTGATCTACAATGCGATTAGCCAGATCGTGCAGGTGGTGGTGGGGGAAAAGCGCAAGCTGTTTCAGCGAACGGTTCTGATCCCGTACCCCACTGAGGGAATCTGGGCACTCGCGTTCGTCACCAACGAAGATGCGCCCTACATGACAGTGNNCTTGCGTGAACGTCTTCGTGCCAACCACGCCGAACCCCACGTCCGGGTTCATGCTGGTGGTGCCCCGCTCGAGGACTCGACAGATCGACATTAGCGTTGAGGAG
Source organism: Gemmatimonadales bacterium (assembly GCA_011772755.1). Taxonomy (GTDB): domain Bacteria; phylum Gemmatimonadota; class Gemmatimonadetes; order Gemmatimonadales; family GWC2-71-9; genus WVYX01. Next base: position 58,452 of record WVYX01000148.1, on the reverse strand, counting down.
GCCATGAAGCTGGTGGTTTCCGCCGGCGCCGTGAGCCCCACAGGGGAAGCACCAGCAGCGATCCGCCGAGGCCTGGACCTCGAGACGCTACTGAAGGACTCCCGCGGATGAGCGAGCAGGAACTCGTCAACGAAGAGCTGCGCCGACTGGCGGTATCGGGCGACATTGGGCGTTTCCTGGTTCACGCCCGGAAGCTCCATCCGTCCGACCTCTCCGACATCCTCGCCGGCCTCGAGCCTGACGTGCGCCTCAAGCTCGTGAAGACGCTCCCGCCGGAGGTGGTCTCGGAGGCCCTCGCCGAGATGGAGGAAGAGGAGCATCCCGAAGAGCTCCTCGCCGCGCTCCGCCCGGAACAGGCGGCGGACATCGTGGAAGAGCTGGAGGATGACGATGCCGTCGACCTGATCGCAGAGCTCCCACCCGAGACCGCCGCACGCATCCTCTCGTCCGTGGCGGATCGCGCGGATATCGAGCGTCTGCTGACGTATGATGAGGAATCCGCCGGCGGTCGCATGACAGCGGCGGTGGTGGCGGTCTCCCAGCAGGTCACGGCGGGCCAGGCAATCGAGGAGGTACGACGCCAGGCGGAGCAGGTGGGCGAGTTCTACCAGGTCTACTGCGTCGATGATCGGGATCGGCTAGTGGGTATTCTCCCACTGCAGCGGATGGTCGTCGCAAAGCCGGAAACACCCGTCCGGGAGATCATGGAACCGCCCCCGGCGGTGGCCAGTCCGGAGCTCGACCAAGAAGAGGTCGCCCGTTTGATGGCGCGATACAACGTTCCGGCCATCCCGGTGGTGGACCACGGTGGAAAGCTCCTCGGCCGGATCACGTTCGACGACGTCATTGACGTGGTGGAGGCAGAGCGGACCGAGGACTTGCTGAAGTTCGGAGGCGCCGCCGGTGACGAACACCTGGCCGGGGAATGGCATCACGCGGTGCGTCGCCGGCTCCCATGGCTCTATCTCAACCTGCTCACAGCGTTCTTCGCCGCGGCCGTCGTTCTCGTGTTCGAAGAGACCATTAGTCAGATCGTGGTGCTGGCGGCGCTGATGCCTATCGTGGCCGGCCTGGGAGGGAGCGCTGGCACGCAGGCCCTCGCCGTGACCGTCCGGCGGATCGCCTTGGGCATGATTCCCACACACAGCGGCTTTGCCCTCGTAGGAAAAGAGATGCTGGTGGGGATAATCAACGGGCTGGCCATCGGTCTAGTCGTGGGACTCGTGACGGTGGCCACGGGGCGTGGCTGGCAACTCGGCGCGGTGGTCATGCTCGCCATGTGGGGAAGCCTGATGGTCGCCGCCACGGTCGGCGCGGCCGTCCCCCTGGTACTGCAGAAACTTGGCGTCGACCCGGCGGTGGCGAGCTCCGGCTTCGTCTCGGCGGTAACCGATATCGCTGGCTTCTTCCTGCTCCTCGGGCTGGCGGCAATGTTGCTCCTTCCAGGCGGCTGAGGCTGGGTTGCGGACGAAAGTGGGCTCACGCGAAGTTTCAAACGATGCACGATCGTGACTTGGTTGACGGAATCCGGCAGCGGCACATCCCAGCGCTTGCCCGGGCCATTTCCCTCGTGGAGAACGGCCGGGATGGGTATGAGGCGCTGCTGTCGGCACTCCATCCGATGGTGGGGAAAGCACATCGCATTGGGATCACGGGTCCGCCGGGCGGTGGCAAGTCGACCCTGATTGAGGGGCTCGTGCAGGGATACCGGGCGCAGGATGTGAAGGTCGCCGTGGTAGCGGTGGATCCCACCAGCCCGTTCACCGGCGGGGCTTTGCTCGGCGACCGCATTCGCATGGAGTCGGTCACCTTGGACCCGGGCGTCTATATCCGGTCCATGGCATCCCGCGGGGGGCGCGGTGGCCTGGCCACCACGACGCGGGAAGTCTGCGATGTGCTCGATGCGTTCGGCTTCAACCGCATCATCATCGAGACGGTGGGTGTGGGTCAATCTGAACTCGCCATTGCAGCGAGTGCGGACACCACAGTCCTCGTCCTCGTTCCGGAATCCGGCGATGGCGTACAGGTCCTCAAGGCGGGCGTCATGGAGATTGCCGACCTGTACGTCGTGAACAAGGCGGACCGTCCCGGCGCCGAGCAGCTGTGTCAGGAAGTCGAGATCATGCTGGGCTTCCGGAAGGGCAATGCGTACCGCCACATCGCGCCGCACCACGGGCGGAACGACAGTACGACGGAACGAGGGAAGGAGAGGTCGCCACAAGCCGACCGCCGTACCGCCGTACCGCCGTACCGTCGGGGCGGAGCGGAGGCTGAGGGAGAGCAGTGGTCCCCACCCGTGCTGACTACATCAGCGACCACGGGGGAGGGTGTGCACGCACTCCTTGCAGCCATCCACGCCCACTTTGATCACCTGGAAACCAGTGGGCGGCTCGAGACGTTACGGCGTGAGCGGTTGGCTCGGCATACGCGTGAGGTCGTTGACCGGACCCTCAGCAACCTCGTGTGGCAGGAGCGCGAGGGTGAGGCGATCCTCGCCGCCGGATTGGACGACGTCGTGAGCGGGCTGGTGAGCCCCTACAAGCTGGCGCACGACATCGTGGCCGACCTGCAGGAGGACAGCAGCGTATGACGGAAACTGGCTCGCAGGGCGACTGGCGCCAGCGCTTCGACGAGGCACCGAAACGGAATATCGACTTCGTCACCCAGAGCTCCGCGGAAGTGAACCCGCTCTACACACCAGTCGACCTTGAGGACTTCGACCCTGAGGACCAGCTGGGCCATCCCGGTTTGTACCCGTACACCCGGGGCATCCACCCCACGATGTATCGGGGGAGGCTCTGGACGATGCGGCAGTTCTCGGGTTTTGGAACGGCGCAGGACACCAATCGGCGTTACAAGTTCCTGTTGGAGCGGGGACAGACGGGCCTCTCCGTAGCGTTTGATTTCCCCACGCTCATGGGCTACGACTCCGACCATCCTCGGGCGGAGGGCGAAGTGGGGAAGTGCGGGGTCGCCATCTCCTCCCTCGCGGACATGGAGATGCTGTTCGATGGGATTCCCATGGACCGGGTCTCCACGTCGATGACCATCAATGGCCCGGCGGCGATGCTGTTCTGCTTCTACGTTGCCGCCGCCGAGCGCCAAGGTGCGGATATCTCGCTGCTCCGGGGAACGGTTCAGAACGACATCCTCAAGGAGTACATGGCGCAGCACGCGTGGGTCTATCCCGTGGAGCCCGCGCTCAAGATCATCGTGGACATGTTCGAGTGGGCATCGGACCATACGCCATTGTGGAATACCATCTCCATTAGCGGATATCACATTCGGGAGGCTGGGGCCACTGCGGTGCAGGAGTTGGCGTTCACCCTAGCCAACGGCTTCGAGTACGTAGAGCGGGGCATTGCCCGTGGTCTGGACGTGGACCGGTTTGCACCACGCCTGTCGTTCTTCTGGGATGTCCACAACGATTTCTTCGAGGAAGTCGCCAAGATGCGAGCTGGGCGGCGGATCTGGGCGCGGCACATGCGGGAGCGATACGGCGCCAAGGACCCCCGTTCCTGGAGCATGCGCTTCCACTGTCAGACGGCGGGCGTATCCCTCACGGCGCAGCAGCCAATGAACAATGTGGTACGGGTCGCATACCAGGCCATGGCAGCGGTGTTGGGAGGTGCCCAGTCGCTCCACACCAATTCCCTGGATGAGACGCTTGCACTGCCCACCGAGGGAGCGGCCAAGCTCGCGCTCCGGACCCAACAGATCCTCGCCTACGAGACGGGCGTGGCCAATGTCATCGATCCACTTGGCGGGTCATACTACGTCGAATCTCTGACGAACCGCATGGAGCGGGAGGCGGAGGAACTCTTCGGCCAGGTCCAGNNTTCGGCCAGGTCCAGCAACAGGGCGGGGTCGTGAGGGGCATCGAGAGCGGATGGTTCCAACGCCAGATTCACCAGAGCTCGATGCGGTTCCAACACGAGGTTGAGCAGCAGCGCCGCATCGTCGTTGGTGTAAACGACTTTGCCGATCCAGATGAAGAAGATCTCGAAATCCTCAAGGTGAGTGAGGAACCCGAGACGTTGCAGCGTGAGTGTCTGGCGAAGCTGCGGGACCGGCGCGATCAAGACAAAGTGGAGCGATCGCTGGAAGAGCTAGGTGCTGCTGCGACAAGGGATGACAACGTGATTCCGGCAATGCTCCAGTGTGCCCGCGCGTACTGCACCCTGTACGAGATACGGCACGCGTTGGAGGAGGTTTACGGTGCCTACCGCGAACCCGTCTTCTTCTAAGAGTGTGACCGCGAAGCGCGGTGCCCGGCGTCGACCGCAGGCCGAGCCGGGGCGCGCCATGCCTCTCAGGCCGATCGTGGAGTGGCTAGCGGACCTGGGAACGACAGACCACTGGGTGGTGTCGTGTTATCTCAAGCTCGAGCCCCGCGATCGCAGTCGTGGCAAGTATCTCATCAAGCTCAAGAACCGGAGTAAGGAACGGCTCGCCTGGCTCGAGAGCCGGGGCGTAGGGCGGCAGATTCGCGAGACCGTGGCACGCGACCTCGAGCGCATCCGGACCTATCTGGAACACCCGGGGAACGTGCGGACGGGGCAGGGCATTGCCCTCTTTGCCTGCGAGCCGCTGGAGTTGTTCGAGGCCGTTCCCCTGCCACGGGTGTTCCGCTCCCGGCTCTCCATCGACCGCTCGCCGCTCATACGGGAGCTAGCGGCGCTAGACGACGAGTTCGGCTTGGTGCTGTGCGCGATGTACGATCGCACGTCCGGCAGGTTCTTCCAGGTGACGGCATTCGGTATTGAAGAACTCCCGTCTCTTGCGGCGGGTGATGCCACCCGGGCCGGGCGGTTCCATGGCGGCCCCTCTGCCTCGGGACGGGGCCGTGGACACGCGGCTGCCGGCGAGCACAACTATCACCAGCGCATCCGGGAACAGAAGCAGCGGCACTACGCCAATGTGGCGCAACGCTTGTTTGACGCCTCTCGAGAACACTCGATCCGGGGCATCGTGCTTGCGGGCATGGGTGCAGACGCAGGCGCAGTCATGCCGCATTTGCACCCCTACCTCGCCAAGCAGGTGCTGGGCGCCACCAAGCTCAACCCGAAAACTGCGTCTCCTGCTGAAGTGATGGAGGCGGTCCTGGCGGTTCGGAGGGACTCGGAGCGGGAGTGGGAAACCGAGCACGTTCGCGCTCTCTACGAAGGACTAGGCACCGGGTGGGCGGTGAACGGCTTGGAGCCCGCGCTGCGCGCCCTGGCCCACGGCCAGGTACGCACGCTGCTAGTCGACCCGACGGTGGAGCAGGTAGGCTTCCGCTGCACCCAGACGGGAAGGCTCAGCGCCGGGCCAGACGGGTGCAGGGGCGAGGGTGATGCGGAACCGGTCGCGGACGTCGTAGACGAGGCAATCGAAGAAGCCCTGCGGCAGGGCTGCCATGTCGAGGTCGTCGAGGACAGCAAAGTGCGAACACAGGTAGACGGTCTCGCAGCACTGCTTCGGTTCAAGAAGCGGTGAACTAGTGATCACTCATCGGCTTGTTTACCGTCCGAGGGCTCGCTAGGTTCCGCGCACCATGGCTAAGCGAGTGGGGAAGGGGGCCTCGCGAGGCGAGCCATCGCGCCCGATTCGCGTCCTCGTAGGGAAACCCGGTCTCGACGGCCACGATCGAGGTGCCAAGGTAGTCGCCGCAGCCCTGCGTGACGCCGGTATGGAAGTGATCTACACCGGCCTGCACCAGACACCGGAGATGATAGCGACAGCCGCGGTGCAGGAAGACGTAGACGTGGTGGGCCTCTCCGTGCTGTCCGGCGCTCACATGACTTTGTTTCCCCGTGTGCGGGACCTCCTCGCTGAAGTGGGGCGTTCCGACATCCTCCTGATCGGCGGTGGAATCATCCCCCAGGAAGACATCGAGGAACTCGAAGCTGGCGGCGTCGCGAAGTTGTTCGGTCCCGGGTCCGGTACTCAGGAGATCGCGCAGTTCATCACGTCGTGGGCGGAGAAGCGCGGGGAGTGACCAGCGGCGAGCCAGTGACACAGCATGCCCGCGTCCGCGAGCTCACAGAGGAGTACCGCGAGCTCGCTGCGAAGCTGGAGCAGGGCGGCGGCCCCGAGAAGATCCAGAAGCAGCACGATCAGGGCAAGCTCACCGCCCGCGAGCGCGTGCGGCGCCTGCTGGACCCCGACATGCCATGGCTGGAAATCGGCCTGCTGGTAGCTCACGACCGGTACGATGGGCAGGCGCCGGGAGCCGGCGTGATCACGGGCGTCGGGATGGTTGCCGGTCGCCACGTCGTTATCGTCGCCAACGACGCTACAGTCAAGGCAGGATCGTGGTGGCCGGAGACCATCAAGAAGATGCTGCGGGCTCAGGAGATCGCCATGCGGCAGCGCATCCCCATCGTCTATCTGGTGGACTCTGCCGGGGTGAACCTTCCGTACCAGGAGGGCGTGTTCCCCGGACAATACGGAGCGGCGCGCATCTTCTACTACAACTCCATCATGCGACGTTACCTCAACGTGCCGCAAATCAGCGCGGTCATGGGTCAGTGTGTTGCCGGAGGGGCTTACCTGCCTGCGTTGTCCGACATCATCATCATGGTGGAGGGAACCTCGTTCATGGGGCTCGGTGGCGCCAATCTCGTCAAAGGTGCCACCGGTCAGGTCGTCGACGCCGAAATGCTGGGTGGCGCTGTCACCCACACGGCGATTAGCGCCGTCGCGCACTATCGCGCCAAGGACGATTCGGAGTGTATCGACCGGATTCGCGACTACGTGGCGAGGTTGCCTGGGAGTCGCCCTGAACTCGCTCCGACCCCTGCAGTCGGTCGCCCCTCCGCCCGGCCACCAGCCGAACTGTACGACATCCTGCCGTCGGACCACCGCATGGCGTACGAGATGCGTGACATCCTCGATTGCATTCTGGACGGCGGCGACCTGGATGAGTTCCAACCCGACATTGCCAAGGAGATGATCTGCGGGCACGGCGCGATAGGGGGCCAGGTAGTTGCGGTGATCGCCAATGAGCGGGGACTGATCAAAGGGAAGCCAGGGCAAGCTCCGCGTGTCGGCGGCATCGTGTACGCGGAGAGCGCGGAAAAGGTCGCCTACTTCATCGAGAATGCCAGTCGCGAACGCATGCCGATCCTGTTCGTTCAGGATGTCAGCGGATTCATGGTCGGTCCCGAGGCGGAGCATTCTGGGATCATCCGCGCTGGAGCCCGGTTCGTCGAAGCTATGGCCACCGCCGTCGTACCCATCATCGTGCTGACCGTGAATCACGCTTCCGGTGCCGGATACTACGCCATGGCGGGGCAGGGATTCGACCCCGACTTCATCTTTTCATGGCCCACAGGGCGGATGGGGGTAATGGAAGGCGACTCCGCCGTCGTGGCGGTCTTTGGTGACCGGGTGGACGACCCCAGTGCTGCAGAAGCAGTGGAGAAGATGCGGGCGGACTACGAGCGCCAACTCGACGCGAAGTATGCTGCCGCGCGCGGGTTCGTAGACGCACTCATCGCTCCCGAAGACACGCGGACGATGCTGTCGTTTGCCCTCGCAGCCACCCAGTACTATGCCGGGCCGCACCTCGGCGCGTTCGTGATGCCGCCGCTAGATTACGTCCCTGCATGACCGCGGTTGGACGACCGCGGAATCGCTGGTGCTGTGCAGCCACCACGTTGGTGGTTGCAGCGTGCGCCGGCAGCTCCACCCCGGCGGTGGTCCTCGCACCCGTCGACAGCGCCGTAGTTGATCAGCCGGCCGCCGCCGACCGCACCCAGGTGGTTCAGCGGGAACCGGTACTCCCCCCACAGCTGGCAATGCTGGCCGGTCTGCTGCCCCTCCGGACACTGGGCGCCGATTCCTTTCGACTGGCACATCCCACGTACGATGGGCGAGGTGTGCTGATCGGGATCCTCGACAGCGGCATGGACCCGGCTGTGCCCGGCCTCCAAACCACCACAACCGGGCAGCGCAAGATCCTGGATCTGAGAGATTTCTCCGGCGAAGGACGCATCGCGCTCGTACCGGTCCGGCCCAACCGTGACGGCACAGTCGACGTTGGCGGCCACCGTCTCACCGGGTTCAGCCGAGTGATCCGCCTCGCCAGCGGTCCCTACTACGGAGGAGTATTCCGGGAGCTTCTTCTGGGAGCCGAACCGGCGGCCGATGTCAACGGCAATGGGCGTATTACCGACGAGTTCCCCGTAATCGTCGCCAAAGCGAGTGACGGCTGGATCGCGATGACGGATACGGACAGCGATGGTTCACTGGACGACGAGCGCCCGGTGCACGACTACGGCGTGGCGCCGGAGAGCTTCACCTACCGCTCTCACCCCGACTCGCCGGGGCCCGTGACCATTGCGGTCAACTTCTCGGAAGAAGACGGGAGACCAGTTCTCGACTTCGTGGTGGACAACTCCAGCCACGGTACGCACGTCGCAGGAATCGCCGCGGGGCACAACATGTTCGGGGTCGAGGGCTTTGATGGTGTCGCCCCCGGAGCGCAGCTCTTGGGTCTCAAGATCTCCAACAACGCCCGGGGAGGCATCTCCGTCACGGGCTCCATGCTCCGCGCCATGAACTACGCCGCCGACTACGCCAACCGGCGAGCGCTGCCCTTGATCCTCAACTTGAGCTTCGGTGTCGGCAACGAAATCGAAGGAGCGGCGTCCATCGACTCGATGATCGACCAGTTCGCGCTCGAGCATCCCGACGTCCTCTTCGTTATTAGCGCCGGGAATGACGGTCCCGGGCTTTCGACGCTCGGTTTCCCGGGATCGGCAGATTTCGCCCTCACGGTGTGCGCGCTGTTCCCCGGGGTGTTCGCCCGACCGCCGCAGCCCGGCGTCCCCGCCCCTGACGACGTCCTCGGCTGGTGGAGCGCACGAGGCGGTGAGAGCGCCAAGCCGGATGTGTGCGGTCCGGGAGTGGCCTTCTCCAACGTCCCCGCCTGGCGCGCTGGCGAAGAGATCTCCGGTGGGACCAGCATGGCAGCACCCCACGTTGCCGGTGCGGCGGCGCTCCTCGCATCAGGAATCCGCCAGAACGGCGGGCGGGCGCGAGCCATCGATCTCAAGCGTGCCCTGATGGCCACAGCCACTCCACTTGCGGGGACCACGACCCTCGATGAAGGAGCCGGAGTACCCAACGTGAGTGCGGCCTTCCGGTGGCTCCGTGCGGCGCACCAAACCGGCGTCTACGCTGTGCGCGCGGCTGTTGACGGGGGCAACTCGTCGAGCAGCTCGGCCGCGTATCGCCGCAACGGCCTGGCGTCGCCCGGCGATACCGTGCAGCACTTCGTGGTAACCTCCGTTGCTGGGCAGCCTGCGGCGCGCCTCTTGCTCGAATCTGATGCACCGTGGCTCCACGCCCCGGAGCTCATCGAACCGGGGGGCGGGCCGGTGACGGTCCGACTGACCTACGACGCCGATGCGATCCGAGAGCCTGGCGTGTACGTCGGGACCGTATGGGCGCGACCTGCGACCGACACGTTGGCCGGACCTTCGTTCGGCCTCACCAACACCGTGATCGTGCCCCACACCCTGGCTCAACCACTGCGCAGGAAGGGCATGCTCACACCCGGGGCCGCAGCCCGACATTTCCTCGCGGTGCCCGAGGGAAGCGGCGGCCTCACGCTGCAACTCGAGGTTCCCGGGCGGACGCAACAGGCGACGCTCCATCTCTTCGAGCCCAGTGGACAGCCGTATCGTGGGGGGAGTAGCCGTGTGGCGGGCGGCGATTCGATGTCGGTGACGCTGGTCGTATCAGCCGAAGACGTGATCCCCGGAGTGTACGAGGCCGTGGTGGTCGGCTCTCCCATTGAGCCCGCCAACTACGAACTCGCGGCGCAGCTGCCAGCCGTGACGGTAACCTCCATTGGCACCGGCCCGTCCGCCACCCTGCGGAATCACGCGAATCGGCGGGTGTCCGCTACAGTCTCGGCCGGCCTGCTCGGGACGGTGCAAACCCAGCATGTCGAAGGTGAGGGCGCGCGTCCGGTAGTCGTGCGTACGGCCGTGCCGCGGTGGGCGACCAAGATGGTGGTGGACGTGGCACTTCCTACAGACGCGTGGAACGCGCTCACCGATTTTGGGGTGACGATCTTCGATGCTCTGGGCCGGAAGCTCAGCGACGGCCCCCTCGACTATGCCTTCGGCCGCCAGACGATTGAGCTGGACTCCGCTCACACGGCTGCGGAACTGGAGGTTGAGCTGTTTCCCGCATTCGCGCACACGAACCCGCCGGTCGCCTGGTCGGCGGACCTGCGGGTCGCCTATCTTGTGGACGAGCCCATAACCCTGGAGCTGCTCGGCGAGGGCACGGCTGCGGATATCGGGCTCCCGCCCAACGGCACCATCAGCCTGCAGTTCGCGCCTCCGCCCGCAGACTTCGACGTGCCAGCTAACCACGTGCCGTTCGTTGAAGTATCCGCCGCGACCGATGCGGCGCCGGCAGCCGTCCGTCGCGGACCGGTGGGGCGGTGAGCGTGGGCGCCTGGTGTTGGGTGCCGGTGGCGTGCTCTCCGCGGACCCGGCGGCTTTGAGGTGTGAGGTGCGAGGTTCGGGGTTTCACGTTCGAGCGCCCGCAGGGCAGCAATGGCACTCCTTCCCCATCACCTCGCACCTCGGATCTCGTACCTAGNNCACCGGTGCGCGTGAAATACAACGAACTTCTCACTCACTCCATTAGCACCTTCCGGCAGGAGCGAGCATGACGCGGGCCGTTAGGATCGCCTCGGGCCAGGGGTTCTGGGGAGACTGGCTCGAAGCCCCGATTCGTCAGGTCCAGGCTGGTCCCATAGACTACTTGATGATGGACTACCTCGCAGAGGTCACGATGTCCATCATGCAGAAGCAGCGGGCGCGAGATCCGGCGGTGGGGTACGCCAAGGACTTCGTCCCCCTCATGAAGCGGTTGCTTCCCGAACTCATCGAGCGAGGCGTTCGCGTGACGTCGAACGCCGGGGGGGTGAATCCCGAAGCTTGTGCGGAGGCGGTAGTTGAGACAGCCCGTGATCTCGGATTGGGTGGCAGGGTGAAGATCGGCGTCGTGACCGGCGACGACATTTTGGCTCAACTCGACGCGCTAGTCGAGCGGGGCCACCAGCTGACCAACCTCGACACCGGGGACCCCCTACACACGGTTCGCGACAAGGTCCAGAGCGCGAACGTCTATCTGGGTGCGTGGCCTGTAGTCGAGGCGCTGCGCCGTGGAGCCGATGTCGTCATCACGGGCCGGGTGACGGACACGGGCCTCACTCTGGCGCCGATACTGAACGAGTTTGGGTGGGCTGTGGACGACTGGGATCGCATCGCCGCCGGCACCGTGGCCGGTCACATCAACGAGTGCGGCGCCCAATGCACGGGGGGCAACTGCTTGGTGGATTGGGAGCGAATCCCGAACATGGCCGATCTCGGGTATCCCATAGTCGAAGCGTATGACGATGGCTCGTTCGTGGTCACCAAGCATCCCGGGACGGGTGGGCGTGTGACGGTGCCGAGCGTCACCGAGCAGTTACTGTACGAGATGGGTGACCCACGACAATACATCACGCCGGATGGCATCACCGACTTCACTACGATTCAACTCAGCCAACAGGGTAAGGATCGGGTGCTCGTGTCCGGCGTCTCCGGCCGACCGGCTACCGATTCGCTGAAGGTGTCAATCTCTTATCTCTATGGTTACAGAGCCGTCGGCACGCTGGTGTATGCGTGGCCCGACGCGTATAAGAAAGCGAGGAAAGCCGACCGGATTCTCAGAGAACGGTTGGATCGGCTCGGTCTGGAGTTCGAGGAGATTCTGACTGAATTCGTCGGTGTCAGCGCGACCCACGGGCGCCTGGCGGGCCCGCCGTGTCCCGACCTCGCCGAAGTAGAGCTGCGGGTCGGCGTCCGGGCGCGGGACGTAGCTCCTGTACGGCGCTTCACGCGGGAGATCGCGCCGCTCATTCTCAACGGGCCGCCCAGTGTAACGGGCTTCGCGGGTGGTCGGCCAAAGGTGGAGGAGATCGTCGCCTACTGGCCGGCGCTCATCCCTAAGTCAGAGATCGAGCCGAAGGTGGAGGTTCTGGAGGCCTAGTCCCCTCCCTCCTGCCCCCTCCCCTAAGGGAGGAGGGAGGGGGGAGGAGTGAGAGGAGCATGACCAGGAAGCGGTCCAAGAGAACAGTGCAGAAGAAAGCCACCGCACGACGGTCGACTGGGGCAGGGCGCCCCGCGACCAAACGGGTTTCCCTGCTCAGGCTCGCTCACGCCCGGAGCGGGGACAAGGGTGATACGGCCAACGTCGGGCTGATCGCGCTGAAGCCCGAGTACTACCCAATCCTCGAAAAAGAGGTGACGGCCGCCCGCGTATCCCGGCACTTCCGTGGCATCGTGAAGGGCAAGGTCGAACGCTTCGAGCTTCCGAACCTCAATGCACTCAACTTTCTCCTGCACGGCGCTCTAGGCGGCGGCGGAACCCTCTCACTCAAGACCGACGCCCAGGGCAAGGTGTTTTCGACCGCGCTGTTGCGAATGGAAATCGCCGTACCGCGGGGGTTACGTGTCTCCTGAGCGAGTGACGACGGAACTCGTCGACGGTGTCTTCCGGCTCACCCTGAACCGGCCGGACAAGCGCAATGCCATCGACACGCCCATGGTGGATGCGCTCCTCCAGCAACTCCAGCAGGCAGACCTCGACCGGAACGTGCGGGTGGTGGCCATACGCGGTGCCGGGAAGGACTTCTGTGCGGGTGCGGATCTGGCCGAGTTGCTGGCATCGGTAGACCAGTCGGCGGCTGAGAACGAAGCGGGTGCGCGGCACCTTGGTGAGGTATTCATCCGGCTGCGGCGATTACCCAAGCCTGTTGTCGCCTTGGTCCATGGCCGCGCGCTGGCGGGCGGGTGCGGGCTCGCGACAGCGTGCGACCTCATCTTTGCCCACGCGGACGCGACGTTTGGCTATCCCGAGGTGCGGCGCGGCTTCGTTCCCGCTATGGTGATGGCGATGCTGCGCCGGGCAGTGGGAGAGAAGGTCGCGTTCGACCTCGTAGGTACGGGACATCTACTTTCGGCCGATGAAGCCCAGCGGGTAGGACTAGCGTCTCGAGTGTTTCCCGCGGCAACATTCGAGCAGGAGACCGCCGAACTCCTCCGGCAGATAGCGGGTTTCAGTTCTTCGGCCCTGGCGTTCATCAAACAGCAGTTGTACGAGATAGACGGACGTAGCTTCGACGAAGCGATCACCCTAGGCGCCAAGGTGAATGCTGTAGCTCGCGGAACGCCTGACTTCAGGGCTGCCGTCGCGGCGTTCTTGAAGAAGTAGCGTCGACTGGAGGCTGTGGGTGGTAAAGCGGACAATCCAGCTCGTGACTCTTGCTCTGGCGGCCGTTGGCCTAGGATGCGGCGACGGCACAGGCCCGAACGAGGGGTCGTTCGCGGCCACGGTGAGCGGCGATCTCGCCCTCTCACTCAGTGGCACTGCCGTGTTCGGCACCGACGAGCAGCAGGCACAGAAGTTCTTCGTCATCATCCTGCTGCGCGGGGAACCAGGGAGCGTCGATCTGGACGCAATCGCGATCACGCGGAATGACACGCTGCCTCCGGGCTCAGGCACCTACGACATCAACCCGGTCGACTGTGACACCTGTGGCGACGAGGATTTCGCCGCAGCATTCGTAACCATCCGTCCGGCAGCTTTCGGCGTCTTCGAATCCCAGAGCGGGTCCTTTGCCATTACGAGTGCCTCTCAGGATCGCCTCGACGGAACGTTCTCCTTCGCCGCCACCCTCAACGAACTGTTCAGTTTCGGGGACATCAACGCAGAGAATATCCAGCTCCAGGGATCGTTCAACGCACGGCGTGACGAGATCCCGAGTATCGGGCAGTAGGAATCCCTTGCTACACCGCACACCGGCCGAGGGCCTGAGCACGCGGTGCCGCTCATCACACTCACCACCCCGCGCCTGATCCTCAGGGCGCCGCGTCTCGCGGACGCCGACGCCATCTACAACGGCTACGCCACCGACCCAGAGGTCGCGCGATTCGTGCTGTGGACACCACACGAATCCATCGAGGAAACCCGGGCCTTCCTCATAGGCTTCTTAGATCACGGTCGCGGTGACACGAGCTATCCCTGGGTTATCACTCGCGCGGCTGATCGCCTCGTGATCGGTGCCATACACCTACGGGTCAACGCACCCAAGGGAGAAGTCGGCTTCAACATCGACCGAGCGGAGTGGGGACGTGGCTACGGGACCGAGGCACTGCGTGCCGTGATCGAATTCGGCCTGGGCCTCGCCGGGGTGCACCGGATTCAAGCCCTGTGCCACGTTGAGAATGCGGCCTCAGCACGAGTGATGGAGAAGGCAGGCATGGTGAAAGAGGGCGTGTTGCGGCGGTTCCTCGTGTTCCCGAACATCAGTGCAGAGCCGCAGGATGTCTTCATCTACGCCCAGACCCGGGAAAGGACGTGATATGATGACCGGTCCTGTCTCCACGGCACCCGCACCCCGCCGTTCTTATCGCGCGATCCTTGCCTCCGCCCTGGGACTGCTGGTCTGGGGTTGCGAAGCCAGCAACGTGGCACAGACAAGTCGCCCCGACTATTCCCAGGGTACGCACGTGGTGCTACTCGGCACGGGGACGCCAAACGCTGAGCCGGACCGCTCGGGTACTGCCGTCGCCATCGTTGTGAACGGGAACGTGTACCTGGTAGATGCCGGGCCCGGCGTGGTGCGCCAAGCAGCGGCAGCGATGTTCCACCTCCCACGCCTGTCCATTGTCTTCATCACCCACCTCCACAGCGATCACACTGTGGGTCTCCCGGACCTCATGTACACCCCCTGGGTGTTGGGACGTGATCGCCCCCTCGAGGTATACGGCCCGCCCGGCATCGGAGCGATGACCGACCACCTCCTCACGGCATACCAGCAAGACGTCCAGGTCCGTACTGCCGGCCTAGAGCCGGCAAACGCCGAGGGGTACAAGGTCGACGCACGCGAGATCGAGCCCGGGGTGGTGTACCAGGACGATCTTGTGCAGGTCACTGCGTTGCCGGTGCAACACGGATCGTGGCCGTATGCCTTCGGCTACCGGTTCGACACCGCGGACCGCTCCATTGTCATCTCGGGCGATGCCGTGCCAAGCGACGCCGTGGTGGCGCACTGCGCGGGCTGTGACGTACTCGTTCACGAAGTGTATTCGCAGACCAGCTTCGAGCGCAGGGCGCCGATCTGGCAGCAGTATCACTCCGGCGCGCACACCTCGACGGTCGAGCTCGCCGAGCTGGCCCGCCGCGCCCAGCCAAAGCTCTTGGTGTTATATCACCAGCTCCTTTGGGGTACGACGCCCGACGAGCTACTGGAGGAGATCCGAGCTCGGTGGAACGGCCAGGTGGTATACGGCAGAGACTTGGACGTCTACTAGACTAACCGTCGATCAGGGCGTACTAGTATTGGGAACGACGAGTCTGCCGGCGCTGGTAGCCGCACGGGAATGGGGGCCTCATGAGCCAGAGCGATCTCAGCCAGCGGGTAAAGCAGGTCAAAGTCGTGCTGGAGGAGTTGGAGCGAGAGGTTACGGGAGAGGGTGTTCCCAGAGAGGTACTGGAAGACTTCAAGATGGCGGTCGACCACATCCGCCTGAGCACGTGGACGATTCTGACGGCTACCCGGACGACTGGCTACAGGACCATCGTCGCGCAATTCCGCCTCAACCGTGTCGCGGAGATGTGCCGACACGTGCGGTTCGACATCCAGTCGGGTCTCATCGGCTCCGACTTCCATGATTTGGAGAGGGTGCACGCATCCCTGGAAGAGACACTCCAGCATGTCGCAGGACTCATCAAGTCGGGGGAGCGGGAGCTGTAGGTAGCAGCGGGTAGCCGGGTCCCTACAGCACGAGCGTTAGGGCAATAACAAGTGCCGCGAGGGGTACTAGTTGCACGATCTCCGGACGCACTCCTGCCCACACATCGCCTACCGTTCGGCAAGCACCCCAATTAGTCGTCTGGTCGATGAAAGGCCGCCTAACGAACCACCGTTTCGAGTGCAGCGGCCAGAGGAGCCCAATACCGTAGTCCTTGGCGCCGAGGGTGGGCCCTGTCGTGAGCACGTCGAGCACGGGGTGGGACACCAGTGCCGCGGACCACGCTAGTGCGATCCCCCAATCGGGGCTGAGCGCAAGCAGCTTCACGGCACCCCAGCCAACCAGCAGCACCACGCCAATCACGACGAGGGAATGTGACGCGTTGCGGTGGAAGCGTGGCCCTCGCAGCCCGATCCAGCCAAGTACCAGATCGAGGTCGGGTAGCCCCGAGGCCACGAACGCACCGAGCCACAGCTCCGGAGAGCGGGGCGCACCGGTCACCCGGGCAACGACTGCTGCCGATGCCAGACCCACCATTGCGTGTCCGATGGGGGATGCCACGATGGCTACAGCTGGTCTCGTCGATGCATGGAGTGCGCGAATCTCACCTGCTGCCAATGGTCCTGATCTCTGTAGGTTGGCGACGGTTTGCGGAACAACAATAGGGTGTGGGTCTGTGCTGGGCCAGGCAGACCCCCAGTGCGCCCGTGGTCGCATGGCCGTACGTCCGACCAGAGATGCGCCATACGTTCTCAAGCATCCCCCCATTGCTTGCCGCCGGACCCGTCGGTGCGTATCTGTACCACGACGGCCTGACTAGAGCCGAGCGATGGTCGTACCGAGCCGCATCTGCACAGCCTGCGATACACCGCTGCCCGAGGGCGCCTCCTACTGTCCTGTCTGTGGCGTCGCCTTGCCTAGCGAGATCAGCGCCGAGGCTGGTGAGGTCCGCAGCGGCCTGACGATCGAAGCCGACGAGGCCGAATACCGTGAGCCTGCAACGAGCACTGGGCGAGTATCGCTGCGCTCCGTCGTTGGTGACGGGCACAGCGTAGCGAGGCAAGCTCAGCGCGGTGTCAATGCACTGCTCTCTACCTTCAAAGTCCGACAGGACTAGTCCATCAGCGCACTTGCGAACCGAGCAGCAGGCTGCATCTTGAGTGCCGATTCGCCGCATGCCAAATCGCGACGGCGATCCTGCTCTCGAAGAGACGCCATCTCTTCTGACGCCCCTCCGACCACGAGACCGCCGTACCGACAGTGGCCCGTGTCTACAAGGGAGGCGCCATGAACAAGCGCATCTGCCTGCCAGCCGTCCTGCTCGTTCTTCCTTTCGCCACCACAGCCGCCCGAGCGCAAGCGCCAACGCTTGAACCCGGTGCCCGGGTGCGGGTAACTGTCCCTCACCTCGGCCTCACGAGACACGCGGCAACGTTTGAGACGTTACGTGGTGACACGCTCGTGGTCGTTGCCGATTCGGTCATCTACTGCACCCTGGCCTCCGTGACGCGGCTCGACGCGCACCAAGGGCGGCGGGGACACCCGGCGCAGGGTGCTCTCATCGGGCTTGCTGTTGGGGCCGTCGCAGGTGGGGTGACCGGAGCTGTCGGGTGCGGGACGAGTTGGTGGTGCACCACACAGAAGGGGGTGTCGCTGGGGGCCGTGATCGGGGGTCTTACGGGAGCGCTGCTCGGAACGGGCATCGGTGCACTGATCAAGACTGACCGCTGGGAGCAAGTGCCCCTCGACCGGCTACGCGTGAGCGTGCTGCCGCAACGCGATGGGAGGTCCGTGTTCGCAGTGTCGATCGCGTTCTAGATGAGGTGCAGTGACTAGGGAGAATCGTTACTCGTAGCCGTCGAACCGCCGATGGCCTCGACGGCCCATGGAACCACAACAAGGGCGTGGTACGCCAGGTTCTCGCTGCAATCGGTGCAAGGGATCTAGCGAAGATAGATGAACTAGTGAGCCCTGAGGTGGTGCTCCACGTCGCTGGGATCCCTGACAGGAGGCACTTATGAGTGTGCGAGGCATTTCGCTCGCGCTGCTGGCGCTCGCACCCGCGAGCGCGGCCTGTCAGCCGCCCGCGCAGGAGACGGCTGGCCTGTCCGACGAGGACGTGGCAGCGATCAGGCATGCCAACGAGAGCTGGATTCAGGCTTTTCGGGCTGACGACGATGCTGCGCTAGCGGCGCTATACAGCAACGCCGCTGTGATCATGCCGCCCAACGAGTCCGTGATTGAGGGCCGGGCTGCTGTTCTGGCATACCACGAAGCCGACCGCGTGACCGTCACGGAATACTCTGAGTCAATCGTCGAGATCGATGGGCGCGACGGGCTCGCCTTCATTCGAGGCACATCCTCAATGGTGGGGAGAGCCGAAGACGGCGAACCGGTCACCGAGAGCGGCAAGTACCTGGTGATCCTGCGTAAGCAAGCGGACGGCTCGTGGCTCATTACCCATGAGATCTGGAACTCCGACCAGCCGCTGACTGAGCAGGGTACCGAGACCGAGACGTAGGGAGCCACGTGGTGCCAATCGCGCGATGCGATCGTCGGGAGGTCGGCGTGAATAGGCGCAACATCCTGCGTTTGAAGCCAACACTTGCCTTATTGGATTCGTCAGGGGGAGTCGGATGGGCGAGTTCGTTTGCCAACACTGCTTTCTACGTGCGTCCCGGCCACGCCGCCATCCGGTACGCCCGAAGGCGGATGGTAGGGAGCGGAGGGCGATGGAGAGCGATGGAGCTGTGGCAACGTTTCGCCCACTCCACGTGACGATTAGATGATGCCATACTGGGCGAATACCCGATCGTGTGTTGGCTCATCTACAGCGACACATGCCCTCATACGACTCTCCCAAGGCGTGGCAAGCGGGCTGCATCACCTCGTATCCCCCTCCAAACCCCACCCTGGGGGACGCCCGAGCTACGCTACAGGAAATCTGGAACTACCCTGACTTCCGCCACCACCAGCGCCGAGCAGTCCTCGCCGCGCTCCGCGGCCGAGATTGTCTCGCGGTCCTGCCCACCGGGGGAGGGAAGTCATTGTGCTATCAGGTCCCTGGGCTGATCCTGCCGGACCTGACCGTGATCGTCTCGCCACTCATTTCCCTCATGCAGGACCAGGTGGCGGCTCTTCGCGCCCGGAACCTGCCGGCTGCCTATCTCAGCAGCACCCAGAAACCAGCAGTCCAATCCGCCGTGTGGGAGGCTGTGCGCGGAGGGCGTGTCAAGCTCCTGTACGTGGCGCCCGAGCGAATGGCCCAACTCGTGGCACAGCGCTCGCGGCTCCGGGTCGCGCTCCTCGCCATTGACGAGGCCCACTGTATCAGCGAGTGGGGACACGACTTCCGACCCCATTACCGGGCGTTGGGCAAACACCGGGTCGCGCTTGGGCGACCACCCACGATTGCCGTCACCGCCACTGCGACACCCGCGACCCGAGGTGACATCGTGCGAGTGCTCGGGCTTCGTCGGCCAGTGACTATCGTGCAGTCCTTCGACCGGCCCAACCTGTTTTTCGCGGTACGCCAGTTCCGGAGCGAGGCCGAACGCCTCCGCGTCCTGGGGAATCTGTTGCGATCTCACGACGGCACCGCGGTAGTCTATGTGCCCACCCGGGATCGCACGGACGGCGTGGCCACCGCGCTGCGTCGCTGGGGCTTTGCCGCGCTGCCGTATCACGCCGGGCTTCCCGGCGCCGCGCGCCGTGGACTGCTCTCACGTTTCCTGGATGGACGAGTCCGGGTGATGGTGGCGACCAATGCCTTCGGCATGGGGATCGACAAGGCCGATGTCCGGCTCGTGGCCCACCTGGGCATCCCTCCCCGACCGGAGGCGTACTTCCAGGAAGCGGGACGAGCCGGTCGGGACGGGCATCCAGCCCGGTGCGAGCTGCTGTGGACGAGCCAGGACCTGCAATTGGCCGGATGCCTTGCCTCACCTCCGACGGGCGCCGTGGGCAGGATCTCAGCGGTGCACCGCAAGGCGCGCCGGCAAGGTCTGGAGACGATGCGCCGATACATCGCCACTCGTGGGTGCCGGCGACGCGTGCTGCTCAGCTACCTGGGTGAACGGCTGAGGCGCTGCGCAGGATGCGACCGTTGCCAGCCCTGATCCACCCGACCACTGTCGTCATCAGCGTCCTTCCCAAGGCGCGCCACAAGCACACTCAGAGCAACTGAAGGAACCTCGCGATGCAGATTGACGCAGCTCGCAGACTATGTGAGGCAGAGAGGGGCCCGCCGGGGTAGAGAGAGCCCGCGTCCGAGCCAGGGGGCGGTCCCGGGCCCTGGTGAGCCGCGTGCGCCTATCTGCCCCTTGAGCCGCAGTGAGTGTCCCAAAATGCGAACATGCGTTCCCAAATACGGTCTATCCTGAGGCTGTGGGCACCAGGCGTGAGAAGTTAAGTTATTGATGGAGAGCGACTTACTGATATGTCGCCCGGTGGCATGGATCTTTCTACTATAGATAGGTGAAAATAACACTGCGGCCTGCTGAGCACCTTGCCGCCAGGCAAGTATCTCGTTGGAGGGGACGAGCGGGACCACGCAAGCCCGGGCTCAGCAAGCCGCAGCGTCATTGTCCGACGGTGCGGACGACCCCAATATGAACCTCCCCTGCCTCACTCGGCAAGACCTCGGGTCGATTTTCGCCCCCTGGCTCATCCTCTGGCTCCTGCCCAGCGGCGCAACTCCCGTCCTGGCCCAGCGGCCAGCCGTTACCCTCGAACGCTACGAGCGCTGGACCCTGTACTCGGAATTCGACGGTGTGCGGGCCACGAAGTCCGCGCTCCTTATTGTCTATGTAAAGAACAACACCCATCGATTGGTGAAGCGGTGGCAGGCAATCCTCGTGGCCCGTGATTCGACGGGCCACGAGATGTTCCGGGTTGCCGTCGAGAAAGACTCGGCGGATCTCGAGCCCCAGGAAACCGCGCGGGTCGAGCTGCAATTCGAGAATCGACCTGAAGTGCCAGGCGAGCCATACGACCATCTCCTTGGCAACGACACTACCAACATCCACCTGTCGTTTGATGCCGTGCGGATCCCGCAGGTGGGCGTGGTGCGCTACCTCCGCGCCGGCGCTCCCATGTGCTTTACGGTCGAAGCGTACCGAGCGGTCGAGTCGGAGCGCTACGCTGGAAAGGCCACGGCGGTGTGGCGGGCCGCGAGCGAGTCAGCCGGTTGCCAGTGGAGCGAGCGGGAGATGGCCGTCGAGCTCATACGTGCCGAGGGGTCTCGCGGCGCCTTGGCGCGACCGAAGCGCATGTCCCAGACCGTGTGGGTGTTCACCGACGACCTGGTCGCCCGGTAGCACACCAGCTTTCGCCGGCCTCTCCACCGATCTAACTTCCTGTTACGACTCTTCCGCGGGGGAAGCAGTGACCCGTTGGTGTCATGCGTTTGCCGCGGCGTGCTGCGTCCTGCAGCCCGCTGTGCTGTGGAGCCAACAGCCGACCGTTTTTCGCATTCCTGTCACGGGCGCCGTTGAGCTCGGCTTAGCTCCGTACATCAGCCGCACCCTGCGTGAGGCGGAGGAGGCCGGTGCGAAGGCTGCCATCCTCGATGTGAACACGTTGGGGGGGCGGGTCGATGCCGCCCTCGACATCGTGGATGCCATCAGCCGAGCGCAGGTCCCGGTCTACGCCCTGGTCAATCCCCGAGCGATTTCCGCCGGCGCGCTGATCTCCGTCGCCACCGACTCGGTCTTCATGGTGCTGGACGCCCTCATCGGCGCATCCACCGTCGTGGGCGGCCAGGGCGAGAAGATGTCCGAGAAGGCCCAAAGCATGATGCGTGCGCAGTACCGGGCTCTCGCGGAGCGGCGCGGCATCGATCCGCGCATCGGTGAGGCGATGGTGGATGAAACGATTGCGATCGAAGGCGTGATCGAGGAGGGAAGACTCCTCACGCTCACGGCTGACGAAGCCACTCGGGTGGGATATGGGATCAAGGTTGAGGGATTCGACGACCTGCTGGATCGACTTGGGTTGACCGGTGCGGACGTCGTCACGCCAGGCATCAACTGGGCCGAGCAGCTAGTCCGCTTCCTGTCGCATCCCATCGTGTCGCCCCTCCTGCTCTCCATCGGCGTCCTCGGCCTCATCATCGAGATCAAGACCCCCTCGTTCGGTATCGCAGGAGCCGTCGGCCTCCTGTCCTTGGGGGCGTTTTTCGGAAGCCACCTGATCATTGGGCTCGCCGGTCTGGAAGAGATCATCCTCCTCGCGGTCGGGCTGGTGGCCCTTGCAATCGAGGTGTTCGTCGTACCTGGTTTCGGGATTGCGGGCATGATTTCCATACTGTGTATCGGCTCGGCGATTTTCCTGGCGCTGATTGGTAGCCTCCCCACCTGGGGCGATATCGCTCGGGCCAGCGGCATTCTCTTCGCGGCGGCGATAATCGTCGTGGCAGCGATCTATGTCCTCGTGCGCCAGCTTCCCAGCGGCCGTGGCACACGGGGTATCTTCCTCAAGGCGGCTACGGCGAAAGACGAAGGGTACATTGCCGGTGCGACCCGGGATGACTTGATCGGTCTCGAGGGGGTAGCGCTGACCGACCTGCGGCCGGCGGGCACCGTCCAAGTGGGGGAGGAGCGCCTGGACGTCGTCTCGGACATCGGGTACGTGGCGAAGGGAGCGCGTGTCAGGATCATTCGCTCGGAGAGCTACCGGCACGTCGTCGAGCCAATCGACGAAGGGTCCGGTGCGTAACAAGGAAGTGAGGAATTCTCGATGAACGAACTCGCTCAAACCGGCCTGGTCTTGTTGGCCTTCGTCGCAGTCGTCGCGGTTGCAGCCTTGCTGTACTACGTCCCGGTGCGGCTGTGGCTCGAGGCGTGGTTCTCTGGCGTGCGGATCGCGCTCACCACGCTGGTGGGTATGCGGCTGCGCAAGGTGAGTCCGCCCGCGGTCGTGCGTCCGCTCATCGCCGCGACAAAGGCTGGTCTCGACCTGCTGATCAACGAGCTCGAGGCGCACTACCTGGCGGGTGGCAGCGTAGATCGCGTGGTTCGTGCGTTGATCTCGGCCGACAAGGCGGGGATCGATCTCCCGTTCCAGCAGGCGGCGGCCATCGACCTGGCCGGCCGCGACGTGCACGAGGCGGTGCAGGTCTCGGTGAACCCCAAGGTGATTCAGACGCCGAAGGTCGCAGCCATGGCGAAGGACGGCATCCAGCTGATTGCCATGTCTCGTGTCACCGTCCGGGCGAACATCATGCGCCTGGTGGGTGGTGCCGGCGAAGAGACCATTCTCGCCCGAGTGGGTGAGGGCATCGTCTCCACTATTGGCTCATCGCAGTCTCACAAGGCAGTGCTGGAGAACCCAGACAATATCTCGAAGACCGTGCTGGCGAAGGGCCTGGACAGCGGCACGGCGTTCGAGATTCTATCCATCGATATCGCCGACGTGGATGTGGGCAAGAACATCGGTGCCGAGCTCCAGACCGACCAGGCTGAAGCCGACAAGCGCATCGCCCAGGCGAAGGCAGAAGAGCGGCGGGCAATGGCCGTGGCTTCGGAGCAGGAGATGAAGGCGCGAACCCAGGAGATGCGAGCACGGGTGGTCGAGGCCGAGGCGCAGGTGCCGCTGGCCATGGCCGAAGCGTTCCGCGCCGGCAACCTCGGCATCATGGACTACGTGCGCTACCGCAACATAGAGAGCGATACCGAGATGCGCCGCAGCATCGCCAAGGGTGAGGAACCGCAGGTGAGCTGACACGTGGGTGACTTCTTCGAGCTCCTGATCTTCCTCGCCGTGGTGGTCCTCAGCTTGCTGGCCGGCAGCAGGAAGAAGAAACGCCCGTCGCGGCCGCCCCAGCAGCGGCCGCGGCGCCCGGCTGCCCGGCCAGCGGTTCCGCCTCAACCGCGCCCGGCACCGTCCCCACCCGCCCGGGCTCAAGCGCACGCATCGCGGGCACCCAAGCCTCAGCGAGGAGGCGTAGCGGAGGAACTCTTCGATCTCCTGACCGGGCGAGTTCCGATGCCGCCCAAGGCGGTGCTTCCCACACCGGAGCCGCCTGAAGCCAAGGAGCCGGCTTCTCTAGAACGCATCGAGGAGGAAGCCACCTCGTTGGAGACCCTGGAGCCAGCAGGTCGCGAGAGCCATCGGCGCTTCCACGAGCGATACGTCGACAAGCCACCGCCTCCTCCCTCGCAACCAGTGCGACCCGTGCCGCGCTGGCGCCGCATCACGCCGAACACGGCGAGGGAGGCCGTGATCTGGCGCACGATCTTCTCGCCGCCCAAGGGGTTGGACCTCTAGGCGCCACTCCGGTCACTAGTCCATTCACAATCCGTCCACGCACTCCACCTGGGTATATTCCCTCTATGTATGACATTCCCTATCTCACCGAAGAACACCATCAGGTTCGCGAGATCGTTCGCGATTTCGCCGAGCGAGAGGTCCGTCCCATCGCTCGGGACCACGATCTGGAGGCCAAGTTTCCCTGGGAGAACGTGAAGAAGATGGGGGAGCTTGGGTTCATGGGTGCGCCATGGCCGGCACGCTTGGGCGGCGCGGAGATGGACTACCTCTCGTACATCATCGTGGTCGAAGAGCTGGCCAAGGTTGATGCCAGTCACGCGATTACCGTCTCGGCCCACACGACACTGGGGACATCGCCCATCATGGAGTTCGGTAGCGAGGAGCAGCAGAAGCGCTACGTCCCGTTGCTGGCGAGCGGACAGGTGCTGGGCGGCTTCGGGCTCACCGAGGCGGACGCGGGATCAGACGCCGGCGGCACCAAGACCGTCGCCGTGGAGAAGGGGGATCACTACGTCATCAACGGCGCCAAGATCTTCATCACCCACGCGGGCGTCGGGGAGATCTTCGTCATCACGGCCCGGACCGATCCGAAAGCCAAGCAGCGCAACCGCGGCATCACGTCCTTCATCGTCACCAAGGATACGGTGGACCTGGAGGCGTGCCAGCAGCTTGGAGTCGGTCACGTGCCGGACCTACCGAAAACGCCGGGGGTCCGAGCTGGCAAGAAGGAAGACAAGCTGGGCTGGCGGGCGTCGGACACGCGAGAACTGATCCTCGAGGACGCCGAAGTGCCCAAAGAGAACAGGTTGGGCGAGCTAGGAAAGGGCTTCGTCAACTTCCTCAAGACCCTCGACGACGGGCGCATCGGTGTCGGGGCACTCTCCCTCGGTCTGGCGGAGGGTGCCCTGAACGAGTGCCTCAGCTACACGGCGGAGCGAAAGCAGTTCGGCCGGTACATCGCGTCGTTCCAAGGTGTGCATTTCGCCCTGGCAGACATCGCAACGGAGATCGAGGCGGCGCGGCACCTCGTCTACTACGCCGCTTGGCTACGGCAACACGACAAGCCCTACAAGACCGAAGCCGCGATGGCGAAGCTGTTCGCCTCCGAGGTGGCCATGCGTGCGACCACCAAGGCAGTGCAGCTCCACGGCGGCTACGGCTACACCACCGACTACCCGGTGGAACGGATGATCCGGGATGCCAAAGTCGGGGAGATCGGAGAAGGTACCAGCGAGATCCAGCGGATCGTGATTGCCCGGGCGCTACTTGGCGATCTGGTGAATGTGACGGGAGACTGAACTCGGCGGCTGACCCATGGTCGCGCTCAGGACCCTCATCTTCACAGTGGTGGTACCAGGCACGGTGACGGTGCTCGTGCCGTACGCGCTGTTGTCGGTGGGCTCAGCTGACTCCTCTACAACCCTCGGCATCCTTCGGTATGCTGGACTCCTCCCCATCGCATCGGGTGCATCGCTGTACCTCTGGTGTGCCTGGCAGTTCATGTCCACGGGGAAGGGCACACCGGCACCCATCGATCCGCCAAAAGGGCTCGTGGCAGCCGGGCCCTATGGGTTGGTGCGGAACCCGATGTATCTAGCGGTGGTATCGGCGCTCGCGGGTGAAGCACTGCTGTTCGAGTCCTTCCTCCTGCTGGGATACGCGGCAGGGGTATTCGCCGCGTTCTTCCTCTTCGTGGTCTTCTACGAGGAGCCCGCCCTGCGGCGAAAGTTCGGGGAGTCATACGAGCGGTACCGCCGTCGGGTGCCGCGGTGGATCCCCCGGGGTCCTTCCGGACGCTGCCACCGCCGCGGATGACTCCACGGGCGCGGATGATTTCTCTGAACGCGGATCGGTCTTTGGACGCGTTGTAGGGGCGAAGCATGCTACGCCCCTACTTCTTGGCCAAGACTGATCCGCGCTCGCTTGTCAATCAATCCGCGGCAGACCCAGGAGATGTCGATTCCCCAACCGCACGTTCACTAACCCGGCCTCACGGGCTGCTGCCTCGGCGTCTCGCGCGTGTCGGCCAGACGTGCACGGCAGGTCCGACATGTAAAAGTGAGGGGCAAACGCCAGCAGTGCGTAGGGGATCTCCGGGCTGATTGAGGCAATAAACCCTGCTATCTTGCGGACCTGCTCGGCATCCACGTAGCCCGGCACGAGGAGCGTGCTGGCAACCACGAGCGGCAGTGCCGGACGTTCTACAGAACGCCGCGCGGCCCGGGCGAAGTTCTCGAGGGTCCGCCGGTTGGACACTCCGCTCAGCGCTAGGTGCAGCTCTTCGTCGAAGGTCTTGAGATCGAACTTGATGCAGCCCCCCGTCTCAAGGGAGTACTCCACGGCTCGGTCGAGGAGCTTTTGGTGCATCATGCCCGTGGTTTCCCAGCACACCCTGACTCCCTTCTGCGCCAGTCGCTTGGACGCGGCGAGGGCATGCGGCATCTGGGAGGCGGGATCGCCGCCGAAATAGCAGACACAGAAGGTCCGGGCGTTGGCTACCGACGCCAGCTCCTCCGCGCTCGTACCGGCATGGTCCTGCGGCGCGGTCTCGCGGAAATGCCAGTTTTGGCAGAACAGGCAGTTGGCGGTGCAGCTCTGGTAGAATACCGCGAGGTTGTGACAGCCCGGGTGCCTGTGGCCCTCGCAGACCCAGTCCGCCACGCAGTTCGTTGGCAGCGGATCGCGGTACCAGCTGAGGAGCCCCCGCGCGGGCGTGCCCGCCAGATGCAACAGCCTGCCGCCCCGCACCACCCGTAAGCCACAAAAGCCGCGCCCGCCTTCGCCGATGACGCAGGCGTTGGCGCACAGGGTACACTGGATGCCCTCAGGGTGGCGTGGCGCCTTCCTCGGGAGGTCAAAGACAGCGCGCGACTCCGCATGCACCGCCTCGACGCGCGGGCGAGCCGCGGGGAAGTCGCTGCGCAGGCAGGCGGCGCAAATGCCGATCGCCTTCGACTTGTGTTGAGAGGGACGATGGCACAGCAGGCAAGCTTCGCCGGCGTGGGCGCTCATTGCCTTTCTAAGGGCTCCGCGTCTCCCAACGCGCATGCGCCCCAAGTCTCCGTGCGGCAGTGAGCAAACCGCCTAGTCATCTCACTAGCCGCTTGAAGTAGAAGTGCACCGACGGTGGGGTGGCGAACACGCCGACCAGCTCCCACCCGTGGGCACCGAGGGTGTTCAGTTCCTCCACGTCCGGCGCTCTCTCCGTTTCCAGATTGCGCACCAGATGCTGGTATTCCCAGGCAGGGTCCTCGGTCACGTAGACCATCGGCGGCTGGACGTCGACGGACGGTGGCTGGTGAGGTGTTTCCATTGCTCTATTCATTCGCTGGCCTCCGTGCCGCAGCGCCGTCCGCGCGCTGCGTTCGCTCTCACTGGGCTGTTACGTCCTGCGTGCTGGGTTCTAAGGCCACGCAAGCTCACCCCTAAGAACTCTATCACCCAGGGTCCAGACGCGGACACCCCGAGCCAGCGGCGCCCTCCGACGCGTGCCCCCGCGTCTCAGTCCCGTCAAGCTTCGCCGCAAGATGCGCGACCATGGTCTCTCCCCCTCGTTGACGTAACCCACAACACTGTCTATAGTTACAGCACCATGTTACGACACTCCTTGAGATCCACCGGGGCCTCGGGGCCCGACTGCCGCGGGCCGGCCCCCTATCAGACTCACGGCCCAGGGCCCCATCCGGCCTCCGGCGAGATCTCTGGGGAGCATACGGCATACCGGTTCTCGGCTGCGGCCGGACGCACCCTCGCGCCCGGGCTCGCATTCGAGAACCAGGGATTGAGCCAGTTGGCAGACTCGACAGGGGCGGCGCCAGGGCCACCAAGGGCCCTGGGATCGCCAATCCACATTCAGCGGGTCGCCGCGACCACCGGGGTAGGAGGGTGTCCCCTACCTGCGGCACGCGTCGCAGGCGCCAGGACAGTAAGCATTGAAGCGGGAGATACTCATCAACGCCAGCCCGCGCGAAACGCGCGTGGCCATACTGGAGGACGACCGTCTCGTCGAACTATTGCATGACCGCCCGGGAATCCGGCGGACCGTAGGGAACATCTATCTCGGCAAGGTGGAAGCCGTCTTGCCGGGAATGCAGGCGGCGTTCGTAGACGTAGGAACTGGGAAAAGCGCCTTCCTTCACGCCTCGGACCTCGTTGAGCCCGACGACGAGACCGAGGACGATGACAACGGCAGGCCGAGCCGCGCCACCCGCGGCCTCCCTAACATCCAGGATCACGTGAAACGCGGGGAGTCGCTCCTGGTGCAGGTCACCAAGGAGCCCATCGGCACGAAGGGAGCTCGGGTCACGCGGCAGATCTCCATCGCCGGCCGCTTCCTGGTGTACATGCCGTTCGCCTCCAAGATCGGTGTGAGCCGCAAGATCGAATCCCGAGAGGAACGTGCCCGGCTCCGGGAGATGTTGGCGAAGCTCCTTCCCAAGAACGCCGGCGGCGCAATCGTCCGGACCGTGGCCAAGGACCTCAGCGGGACGCAGGTGAGGCGGGAACTCAGGTCCCTGCGGACCCTCTGGAAGAAGATCCAACGCAAGGCCCACTTCGTGCGACTCAGGGCCCCGACGGTAGTGCATCAGGAGGCGTCACTCGCCAGCGGCATCATCCGCGACCTCTTGAGCGACAAGGTGGACCGGGTGCGGGTGGACTCCAAGGAGGTCTACGGAGAGATCCGACAGTATCTGCGAGACGTTGAACCGGAGCTGGTCGATCGCGTCAGCCTCTACCGACAGCCCACGCCGCTGTTCGACAAGTTCGACATCGAGACGGAGATCCGCGAGCTGTTCGACCGGCGGGTCGACTTGCCCACAGGCGGATACCTGGTCATCGAACCCACCGAGGCGCTGGTCTCAATCGACGTGAATACGGGTCGGTACACCGGGAAGAAGGACCCGGAAACGACGATCCTGCGGACCAACCTCGAGGCGGCGCGAGAGATTGCCCGGCAGATCCGGCTGCGAGATCTGGGCGGAATCATCGTGATCGACTTCATCGACATGGATTCGCAGGCCAACCGGGACAAGGTGCTGCACGAACTTCGCACCCACCTCGGTCGCGACCGCGCCCGCACACGAGCGTTCCAGGTCTCTGAGCTCGGGCTCGTGGAAATGACCCGCCAGCGAGTGCGACCGTCCCTGTGGGACAGCATGGCCACGGACTGTCCCTCCTGTGGTGGGACCAGCCGTGTGTTCAGACCGGAAGTGGTCGTCCGCCGACTGGAGCGGTCACTCAAACGGGTCGCCCACGAGAAGAAGGAGCAGCGGATGACCGTCCGCCTGCATCCCGAAGTAGCTCTTTACCTCATGGAGGAAGAACCGAACTTCCTCAAGGAGATCAGCCGCAGCACCGGGATCGACCTGGAGCTCCGGGACGATCCTATTACCCGGATCGACGAGTTCCGCCTGGTCGCGCAGCCGGCGGGGAGAGATGTGACGCAGCGGTATGCGGTCGCTTAACTGCTGTGTGCTGTAGACTGTGGGCTGTGCGCGGCAGGCTGCGCTGTATGTGCGGTGCGCTGTGAGCGGTGGGCTGGTGTGGACGTCTGTCTGTCAGACTCCGAACGATTTCAACGAACATCGTGGATGCGCGACGCCAGTGGAATTCGCTCCGGGTGTACCATGCTGGCGTCCGGCCCCGCTCACCGCGCACGGCGTACAGCGCACACTAGCTAGTCCTTGGACCGCTGGCTCGGGGCAAGGGACAGATACAGCTTCCAGGCATAGAACGCTGCCCTGCCACGCAGCTGGTCGAGTTCCCGCCAGCTCTGGGCCGGCAGGAACTCGAGGTCCACTGCGAGGTGAAGCAGGTAGGCCATCTCGGCGAGGTATCCCAGCGCAACGTCCACCCACTTGCGAAACACGCCACGGTTCCGGCTCGCCGAGCCGCGGGCGATCTTGGCGGGCGCGAGGATCGCAGCACGACGCAAGTACACCTTGAGGTTGTCCCCGTCTTCCACCGGCAGTGCATCAGTAGCCCGGTAAGTGGCCAGGACCAGCTGATGACAGGCCTTCCATGCGTCCAGCCGCTCAAATGGCATCATACGGGGTGAACATACCTGGCAACGGCCTGATGCCCGTCACCAAACGGTTGCGGGAAGGCACCGAAGTGTGCGGACCGCTTGGTGTTGGAGCACTGGCCCACGGTAGCCCGCGACACCGGGATCACTAGGGACACGGCCAACAAGAAAGCGCGGCGAGCATCTTCCACGACGCTCGCCGCGTGCGCCCTACCTTCAAGCCACTCCGCTCAGGAGCCCGGCGCTTTCTCCTCAGCGACACAGACCCTCTTCTTCCGCTCCAACATCGCTCTCCGTCCGCCAACGCCGGTCACGATGATGGTGTCCTTCACGACGACAGACTGACCCGCGCAGACAGGCTTCGGAACGCGTTGCTGTCCAGCCAGCTTATGTGCAGTACCGGCGCACCCGACGACTCCAGCGACGACGATCAGTGCGATCGCACCTCTCGTACAATCACGTACCGCCCAACCACACCTGGGATACATCGTTGCTTGCGCCCTCTGAGGCTCAGATTGGCTTGACGGGGAGCCGCCGGAGTGCACCTTTTTCTTAGACCGTCAACTGGGAGCACCATGCTGCAGAGGTGCTGCCCTACCAAGCCCACGAGACATATGCAATCCACTCGTGAGAGCGGCGTTAGGCCCGGCAGCCGCCTGGCGCCAATCGATTAGAGAACGGTTAGCTTGAGGGTCATGCCGCGCTTCCATCTTCGTACGCTTGCCCGGGCTCCAAACCTGACGCTGGCCGAGCAGGAGCAGGCAAAGGAGTGCCTGCGCTTCTCGAAGCAGCTAGCTGTCCTCATCTATCTCGCGTCCCGCCCGCAGGCCCGAGCCACGCGAGAGGAACTGATCGGCCTCTTGTGGGAGGGCTCATCACCGCATGACGCACGCCAGGCACTGCGGCAGGTGGTCTATCAGATCCGGCATGGAACCCACAGGGATCTCCTGATCGGGGACGAGGTGCTGGAGCTGCAGCGGTCCGACGTTGCGTTCGATGTGGACGACTTCCGGGCCCACCTAGCGGCCGGAGAGCTGGTGGAGGCCTCTCGTGTATACGAGGCAGACTTCCTGGCCAACGTCGCGCTGTCTGGAGCCCGCGAGTTCGAGCACTGGGCAGAGGGGATGCGCCAGCAGCTGGCAGCAGAGTGGCGACAGTTGCTCCGCAGCTTGGTGGCACAGGCAGTCGACGCGGGTGAATGGTCGGACGCGGCCCACTATGCGGCGCGCCTCATCGAGCGTGATCCTTATGACGTGGAGCCCCGCATCAAGATGGTGGAGCTCTTGGCGCTGTCTGGGAATCAGGTTCGCGCAAGGGCCGAGGCGGAAGAGGTACGTCGGCTCGCTGGCGAGATCCACGGCGAACGGATTCCCCGCGTGCTGGAAGGGGCCCTCACCCGAGCGCTGGCACCGGCATCCGCACCCGAGCGGCGTCACCCCCGAGGTTTTCCCCGACACCCGGAGCTGGTCGGACGCGCTGCCGAATTCGGTATGGTGGTGGAGCAGTGGAAACACGTGTTGAGCGGGGCAGGGGGTGCCGTGCTCATCTCCGGCGAGGCCGGGATTGGCAAGACTCGACTGGCCCGGGATCTGGAGCGGCGGTTCCAGCGTGATCCCTGCCTGGTTCTTCAGTCAGCGTGCTACGCCATCGAGCAATCAGATCCCTTCGCCCCGTTCCTGGAGATGCTCCGGGAGGCGCACGCCGCCCCAGGGCTGAGCGCGGCCTCACCGTCGTGCCTGGAGGTTGTCGGGGCTTTCATCCCCGAAATCGCCAGCCGTTTCAAGGCCGCCGTGACGCCCCGCTCCGCGCCGATTCCGCGCCAGGCCCTGAGCGCGTCTCTGCTGGACGCCTTCGTGGCAATTGCCGAAGAGCTAGCTTTGGCCCTGGTGGTGGAGGACCTGGATCGGGCTTCGCCAGCCACTATCGAGTTCGTGCACCGGCTGGCCCGAACGGCTCGCACTACGCACCTCCTAGTGGTGGTCACGGCCCGTGACGTGGCAGTGCGGGCGGATACTGGCCGCGCGCTCAGGGAGCTCGCTCGCAGCGGTGCCGTGATGGAGCTGGCGTTGAGTCACCTCGACGCCGCCGACATCATGCACTTTGTCGGGTCGATCGCCAGGCTGCCGGCGGATGAGACGGGGCGAACCCTCGCGGAGCGGGTGCACGAGAAGACCGCCGGCGTTCCCTTGTACGTGCTCGAGCTGCTTAAGGCTCTGTATGACGCGGAAGAGCTTCAGGTCCAGGATGGCACGTGGGTATTCAGCAACTC
The DNA here is from genome assembly GCA_011772755.1 of Gemmatimonadales bacterium. Classification (GTDB taxonomy): domain Bacteria; phylum Gemmatimonadota; class Gemmatimonadetes; order Gemmatimonadales; family GWC2-71-9; genus WVYX01. The sequence goes on along the minus strand of WVYX01000148.1, from coordinate 26,075 downwards.
GCTGCGGGACCCGAATCGGCCACTCCCAGTCCCGGAGTCGACGGAGGCGATCCTCGAGAAGCGTCTGGAGATCCTGGGGGACACGCCGCTGCAGGTCTTTGCTGCTCTCGCGGTCTGGGAACGGGAGGCGACGGTACAGGACCTGGTCCACCTCACCGGGTTCGGGCAGGACGTGGTGACCGACGCCCTCGATGCCTTGAAACGCCGGCGACTCGTGGGGCTGGCCGATGGGTTGCCTAGAGTACTGCATGACGAGCTTGCCATGGTGACCCTACGCATGGTGGCTCCAGCCTTGGTCCGCCGGTTCCACACCAGGTCGGCCGAGCTGGCAGAGCAGGCCGCCGCACTGGGTCGGCCGTCGGAATGGTCTGTGGCAGCGCACCACGCCGCCGCGGCCGGGGATGCCGAACGCGCCGCCCTGAACGCGGGTCGGGCGGCAGTCAGCATCGAGGAGACCTCTGGGCCGGAGTCAGCCGCCGAGACCCTCCGCACCCTTCTCCAGGCCATCCCGGAGCAAGTGCGCAAGGACCTGGAGGCGACGTTCAAGGAGGCGCTCGGGGAGGGGAAGACGGGGAGTACGAGTGGGTGATTCGGTGCCTTGACCCAAGTTGCTGGCCTGGGTACAGTTACCGCCTATGCCGTACGCGATCTTCAAGGCCGCCGGACAGCAGTTCCGAGCAGAGAAGGGGGCAGTGCTGCAGGTGCCCAAGATTGAGGGGGAACCGGGCGCCAAGGTCACCTTCGACCAGGTATTGCTGTCCAGCGACGGGAAGAGGGTGAAGGCCGGTCAGCCCACCGTGAAGGGAGCGAAGGTCGTGGCTCAGATCGTGCGTCATGGGCGGGACGACAAGATCGTGGTGTTCAAGTTCAAGCGGCGCAAGGACTATCGCCGCAAGACCGGGCACCGACAGCCGTTCACGGAAATAAAGATCACGGATGTGAAGCTGAGATCGTGAGACATGGCACATAAGAAAGGCGTCGGCTCCAGCCGCAACGGCCGCGACTCGCAACCCAAGTACCTGGGCGTCAAGCGCTACGGCGGACAACACGTGCGGGCGGGTAACATTCTGGTCCGGCAGCGCGGGACCAAGTTCCACCCCGGCAGGAACGTGCGGCGCGCCGGTGACGATACGCTGTTTGCCTTGATCGACGGCGTCGTCAGATTCGAGCACAAGAACAAGAGGAGCTTGAAGGTGAGCGTGTACCCGCTGGAGGCCGTCGCGTCGTAAGCGGGTGGCAAGACACCAGCATGCAGCAAGCGGCGGCGGGCTGAGCCCGCCGCCGCTTCGTGTTTTGCGCAGGGGGACGCACCAGTTTGTCGCTGCACGGCGGCGCAGCCCCCCCAATTGCCGCCTACCTCACGGGCGCAGGCGTCTTTCCGGTTTTCGGCTCCTACCGATGATTGACACTCGGCCCGAGGCGGCCGCCGCAGGGGGTGGCTGTCCGGAGACGAGTACCGGGAGGGAGCTCATCGTGAAGGTCCCGTCCCCAAGCTGGCCGTCCCCGTTCCTACCCCAGCAGTAGACGAGCCCGTCGTTGGTCAGGGCGCAGGAATGTGCGAAGCCGGCGGCTACCCACTGATAGAGGCGCCGTCCGCTAATCGTATCCGGCACCACACGTTCGGTCGCCAAACCGTCGCCCAACTGACCGTCACTGCCCTCACCCCAGCAATAGATCCACCCGTAGGCCGTGGAGTCAGGTCCCAGGAACAACTGTGGGACCGCGCATGTATGTCTTCTCCCCCCACTCACAGTTAGGAATCGCGGCGTCGCTATGGAGACCTGGTCGCGTGCGGTGTGAGCGCTACTGTCGGGTGTGCCGCTCCCCAGTTGTCCGTCGGTGTTCTGTCCCCAGCACTCGGCTGGCGCATCAACCACCGAAGCGCACGAATGAAGACCACCCGCGCTCGCCTGCCGATAGCCTAAGGCCAGGAACACGGGCACCGTGCTCTGCGTGGTTGTGCCATCGCCCAATTGCCCCCAGCCGTTGCCGCCCCACGTGTAGAGCGCGCCGTTGGTCCGCACGCCACAGCTATGCCGGTCCCCGGCGCTCACCGACGCGAAGGGCAGCGCTTGCTCGATGGCGATGGGGGCCGTGCTGCATGTCACGCCAGTGCAGGTTTCGCTCGCCAGCGTGGTGCCCAACTTGCCGCTGACATTCGAGCCCCAGCAGTACGCCTGCCCTCCGGACGCCACTGCGCAGGTGTGGAACCTGCCGGCGTTCACAGATGTGAATGTCAGGGCACCGGATACCGCGACCGGTGTAGCGGCGTCAGTAATCGTCGAGTTGCCCAGTTGACCGTTCGCGTTCCGCCCCCAGCAATACACATCTTCAGCGATGGTGACCCCGCAGGTGTGCAAGTGACCGGCACTGACTGTCTTGAACGTGTGGCTCCCCGACACCAGCACTGGCAAGGGCTCGTCGATGCCAACCGTGCCGTTCCCGAGCTGCCCATAGTCGTTGGACCCCCAGCAATACGCAGCGCCACCGGATTTCACCCCGCAGGTATGCGCGGTGCCGGCGCTGACCATCACGAAGCGCGGGCTCTCCACGATCGTGAGTTTGGCCATCTCTGCCACTGTTCCCGTGGTGTCGAATAGGTTCAGCTGGACCCGCCAGACGGTGTCGGCGGGTATCGCGAAGGTGCTAACCTCCGGGTTGACGGTCGAAGCGTTCAGTTCCGGATTGCCGGCCAGGCGCGTGGAACTCCCGTCCCACCACCAGATGTCGAGATCGACGCCCGTCTGGGTTTCCAGGCTCAGGGTTGCCGCCAACGGGATCTGTGGAGCGAAGGTCAGGTAGTGATCCCGGCTCGTGTCCGACAGGCTGATGAAGAACTCCATGGGGAAGGGCCCGCCGGCAACATCCGGCGCCGACGCCGGATCCGCGTTCCGGGTGAACGACGACGTTATGTCCAGCAAGGCGAACTGGCTTACCAGTGAGGGACCCTGGTCATGGATCCACACCGTGTCCTGGCCAACCGGCAGGTTCGGAACGAGTAGCACTATGGAGTCGAGGGTCTGGTCGACAATCCACGGGTCGGCCCCGCCGATCATGACAAACTCGCCCCCGTTCCAGGGGAGGGTAGCAGCCGGCTTGATAACGAGCGTATCCGCAAACCCGCCACTGGTCGCGCTCACAGTGCCGCCGAACGGCCCGCCACCGGTACACTCGGCACCGGTGTTGGCCGGACCCGTGATGACGTCCACATCCAATTCGTAGTGGCCCACCGAGCCACCTACGCCAAAGACCATCAGGTGGTACCGCCCGTCGTACGGGAGCTCGGTCTCGATGTACGAGTCGAGACCGAACGTGTCGTCGTTCTCGTCGATGAGGGCGGTGCCGGTGGAATCCGTCAGCCAGATCCATGTATCCACGTCCGACATCGGATCCAGCCGTTCCGCCCACGTTTCGGCCAGGACGCTGTCGCCGGTGCAGGCGTCCAACGCGAACCAGTCCTCGTCGCCGGAGGGGTAGATGTTGAGATCCACATACGTGCCAACGACGCTGGTGCCGAACCCGAGGAACGGCGCAGTGCCCGGGTCGTCGCCACTCACAGAGATGTCGGTGACCACGTCCACCATCACCACGTCGCTCCATCGGCCCGCCGCCACCTGCGCGTTCGATGAGCGGGCCCGGATGTAGTAGGTGCCGACGTCGGGCACGTCCACGTCGAAGCTGGGTATGGTGAAGGGGCCGCGAGTGTCGGGGCCGGGAAAGCCCGCATCCGAGTCCCACTGAATCTCGTAGCTGGTTGCGTTGGAAACGTTGGGCCAGTCCACCCGGAACCGAAACGCGGTCGTCGGTGACCCAACGTTGAGCTGGGGACGGAACGTGCTGAAGCTGATGCTGGCGGTCCGATTCTGGCCAGCTGTGACCTCTACGCCGGAGGTCTGGCCGTAGTAGTCGACCTGTCCGCCTACCAGACCTTCGACGATGACGGTGTACGAGCCCGGGGCCAACCCGTCGATCGTCCCCTCCCAATACCCACTCACCAGCGTGAGGTCGATCTGCTTGTTGGTGGGGCCAGTGGCCCGCGCCCGAGCCGCATCCAGCGCCGCGACGCCCAGACGAGGTTGTGACACCGCACCACCCGAGTCCGGCGGGGCGGCAGCGACGTTAGCCTCCATACTATCGGGCTGCTCATCTGGAGCACGGGTGATCCTGCGGCGAGTGCCTGCGGGCGCCGCTCCTTGGAGGGGAGAACCCGCCGTGCCTTGTCGCTCCGACCGCGGGGAGCGCCTACGCTCCGCTTGCCACACGGAGGGGCGAGGCGCGGCACGGCTCTGGCTGGCGTCGGTCACCGGTACCAGACGCAAGACGATGCCTCCCGTCGTGGAAGGCGCCGTGGGGTCGTC
>WVYX01000148.1:0-21685 GCA_011772755.1 Gemmatimonadales bacterium | reverse complement strand
GGTGTCTTCAGGCTCTGGGCCGGGGCCCGGTCCGGGCTGTTCACCACCGTCGCCACCCCCACCAGCCAGTAGCGCCACCGCCGCCCCGGCGCCCGCCACACCCAGCAACGCGATTGGCCAGGGGAACTTGCCCTTCTTTGGTGTAATGGCCACCTGGGCTGGCTGTGGCAGGGCCTCCACCGGCACGCTCAGCTGGTCAGCTATCTGGGACCGGACGGTGAGCTCCGTCCGGCGCAGCACTTGCTGGTCCAGCACTAGCTCCAGCTGGTAGCGCCCCATCGGCCCGACGTACGTGAGGGGCAGGAGCCCCGTGCGGGCCGTCTCCGGCCACTGCCAGCTCTCCAGGGGCACAATCCGCGCCATCACCCCAACCATGCTGGAGCTGATAGCCACCGAGCCGTAGAGGTGTCGTTCACGCCGTGCCACCTCACTGGCCGCGAGCAGTTGCTGCACGCGGACGTTGCGCCGCGCCTGCTGCAGCGTGTTGTCGGCCTGGGTCACCGGCACCGCCGAGCGTGGACTCACGCCGAGACCAATGACGGCCCCTGTGCGATCAATCACCGGACCACCCTGGCCCCCGCCTGGCAGGCTGTCACTCAGCTCCAGCATCCCCCGGGGGCGGTTGCGCCAGGCCGTGACGCGGAACTCAGCCATCGTCGCATTGCCACACTCGGGATAGCCTAGCCCCCAGGCGAACTGGCCTTCGGTGATATCCCGGGCCAGCACCAGGCTGTCGGTGCGGGGTGCCGGGACTCTGATGACCGCTACGTTCCGCCCCACGTCATAGTCGGCCACCATCACCCCCTGGCTGATCCGCCTCCCGCTGGCTAGCTCCACCTCGACCGTCTGCGCGCCTCGAATGGCGTGATACGTGGTCAGCAGCAGCCCTTCACGCCCCACAAAGACGCCGGCTGCGCAACCGGGCTCCGATCCAAAGCGGTGCACCGAGAGCCGCGCCAGTTGACCAAGGCTCCGCAGCCTGACTTCCTCGGGCAGCACCGAATCGGGGGGGGTGGGCCGTGGCTCCGCTTCCACAACCGCAGCCACTGGCAGGAGATCGAACGCGAGGGACGTGGTCACTCCAGGCAGGACTTCCCGGGTGACCACTGCTGTGAGAAAGCCGTCCGCCGCCGCCTGGATCTCATAGCTGCCCGGCGGCAAAGACACAGCGCGGCCGGCGCGGAGCAGTCCCACGCGTTCCACCAGCGCCCGAACGGGCTGCGCTGAGATCTCGATTGCCAGGACTCCGAGCGTGTCCGTGCTGCCCGGAGGAGGCCAGCTCCACCTAGTGCGCGCGACCTCGTCACCCGGAGTTCGGCCTCCGGCGACCCGACGGGCCGTCTCCACAGCGGCAACCACCTCGGGCAAGAAGGTGAGTCTATCCACATGCATCGCCGGCGCCAGCCGCGTCGCCCAGCGCAACCATGTGGCCGCCAGCTCTTCCTCTCCGTCCTCGAACAGGATCTGTGCCAGCAACTGCACCCCTTGCGCCCACAGGCTGTCCGGCGGGCCAGCCGCAGGGTCGAGTGCCGCCAGGAGCAACTCACGGGCGCGCTCCGCCTCGAAATCGTTGTACGCCGTCATGGCGCGGGTGAGCATCTCGTCCCGCGTCTCTTGCGCCGCCACAGACCTAGGTAGGCAGAGGCACAGCAGACACAGAACCATCCAACCGCTGCGAAGTAAGCGCATTACGGGTTTCCTCTTTCCATGCGGATCCGCAGTTCCAACAGCTGACCTGGCCTCACGGTGACGGTCGTGTCTTTGGTGCGAAACCCAGGCCGCTGGAACCGCAGAGTGTGGGCGCCGGCCACCAACGTGTCCACCAACTGGGTGCCCCGGCCCCGATTCACTCCATCCAGCACGACAATGGCCCAGGGCCGCACGAGTACCCGTAGCACCCCGACTTGCGGCGCAGCTGGGGGCGGCCGCCGTGCCGGCTGGCGCACTACAGGCTGCCGCGGAGGCTGCTGCGGGCTCACCCGCTGGCCTGTGAAGGGCACCGTCACTCGCTCCCCGGCAGCGAGCACGACCGTGTCAACGACCGTCTCAAACCCAGGCGCGGTCATGCGGAGGACCCGGACGCCTGCGGGCAGCTCGAAACTCGTCCCGCTGCGGCGCCGTCCGTCGATTGCAACCGCTCCGCCTGCGGGCAATTGGCTGACGATGAGCCGGCCCGTTGTGGGGCGAGCCGGGGTCACGGCCCGCGGTGGGGGCTCGGCCGGGGGCGGTCGCTCCGTTGGCTGTGTCACTGGCTGCTGCACCGGTTCCGGCTCCACCGTTGTGTCACGGGCGGCGCTAGTGTCCTCTTGCAGTACGGCAACGACAGGAGGCGCGAGGCTCGTGTCGGGACCCTGGGCAACAGGGGGGAGCTGCCCACGACGCTCCTGCGAGGCAAACCACCAGGCCGCACCCGCCGTCCCGGCGATGGCCACCACGCCGAGCACGGCACTGAGCATTCTCCGCTTGCGCTTGCGGGGTACCGAGATCACCTCCGTGCTGACGCGGCTGACCTCGGGAGCAATAGGGGGAACCGGCGGCGGTGGGGCAGGAGCCGGGGAGAGCGACGGCTCGCCTGGCACGAGGACGGTGGCCGCATCCTGGGAAGTCGCTTCCGCCGTGGGTTGCCTCAAGGCGTCCACGAGGTCAGTCACGCTCGAGAACCGGTCTTCGGGCTGTTTCTCCAGCGCCTTGTGAACAGCCACGTACACATGGGGCGGCAACCCGCTTTGGATCACCGATAGCGGCGGCGGGGGCACCATGCAGTGTTTGTGCAGGATGTCGATGGCCGAGTCGCCTTCGAAGGGGACCTGCCCGGACAGCATTCGGTAAGCCATCACGCCCACGGAGTACTGGTCCGACGCGCCGCTCACTGGTTTCCCCATTCCCTGTTCAGGCGACATGTAGTAGGGCGTGCCGACGATCGAGCCCGATGCCGTGAGCGTGCCTTCCGTCAGCGCCTTTGCGATGCCGAAATCCGTGACCACCACCCGTTGCCGCTTGTCCAGCATCACGTTGGCGGGCTTCACGTCGCGGTGGATGACGTGATGCTCGTGGGCGTATTCCAGTGCGTCCGCAACCTGGCCCAGGATCCTGATAGTCTCGCCGAGGGAGAAGCGGTGGCGTTCCTTCAGCATCTCATCGAGGGAGCGTCCTTCGAGGTACTTCATCGCGTACCAGAAGATCTTTCCCCCGGATGCAATGCGGTAAATCGGGATGATGTTGGGATGGTCCAGGGCTGCAGCGGTCTTGGCTTCCCGCTTGAAACGCTCGACGCCATGACCGAAGGTGAGCTCGGGGGGGAGAACCTTGATGGCCACCTTCCGGGCCAGGTGCACCTCGGTGGCGAGGTAGACCACCGCCATCCCGCCCTTGCCGAGGGGCCTTTCGATATCGAACTCCCCTTCAGTGTCTTCCCGGAGGAGCTGCTCCATGTGGCGGAAGGCCGCAGCGTCCATCGCGGCAGTGGCCGCCGCTTGTCCCTCCGCATCTGACACCTGGGATCCACAGTTCGGGCAGAACCGAGCCGTGTCCGGAACGGGAGTGGAACAGTGGACGCACTCCATGCGTGGAGCGTCCCTCCTCGTGGTACTAGGCGCGAGGGCGAGGTTCTCGCAACTTGCCGTGCGGCCTGGAGGCCGTCAAGAAGGAGGACAGTCGCGATGCGAGAGGGCAATTCAAGAACAGGACGATACCTGTCAGGATACTCCGCGTCGCGCGACGAAGAATGGGGCGGCCGGCAACCTGAGTCCCGACCGCCCCAACTTGGCGGCTCACTCCCGCCTGCCGCGCGCCATTCCTAGTTCACTGCACCAACACGAAGCTGAACGGCTGCCCGATGGCCTCGATCTTTACCAGCCGCCGTGGCGTGTCACGGCTGACGAAGAATGCCAGCGGTTGTTCTCCACCAGTGAGTTCCACGCGAAAGGCGGAAAAGGTGCCCGCCGGCACCGTCACCTCTTCCACGCCGGTGACCTTGAGCGTCATCGGCTTCGTGGTTCCCTCGGAGCCGGCGAACACGTTGAGGGCGATCGACGCGCCCTCGGCAAGCAGGAGCGCAGGGAGCAACGCCTGAATGGCGTTCTCTTCCACCGCGCCCTCCACTACCGTCGTATCGATATCAATGGCTTTGAACTCGCCCGTGGGCTGAGGCGACTCGGCGTGTCCCGTCACCCGGCCCTCGGAGAACGCCAGGTGCGTTTCAGCCTTCTGGCCCCCAAACTCGATGGTCTGGTCGACCTTACCCATCGTGACCGGTTCGATCGCCATCTCCACGCGGGTTTCCTGACTCATGCCGAACATCGCAATGGACAGAGTCTCCGTGTACACCACCGTGCCGTTGGCGCGACTGAGTTCGGTCACCTGGAATCCTATGGGCGATCCTTGCGCTATCATTTCGAAGGAATCCCGCCGGGCGACGAGCCGGGCCGCGTCTACTTCAAGGGCAACGGCCGTCACGATGAGGTCATCGGCCGTGAGCGGATTGCCCTCCACGTCGATGATCCGGACCGGCGCGACCGACGCGAGCTTGTCGTAGATCGCTTGTCCGTCACCCACCACCACGATCACCGCTGAATCGGGGTGGATCACCCGACGGGTGGCCTGCATTGCGTCCTGTGCCGAGACCGCCGACAGCCGCTCGCGGTAGGTCTGGAGATAATCGTCCCCGAGGCCGAGGAGTCGAGTGGTCGAGACCTGGCTGGCAATCTGGCTTGGCGTCTCGATCTGCCGCGGGAAGGATCCCACGAGATACCCCTTAGCGGCGGTCATCTCGCTATCCGGTGGCGCCTCGGCTCTGATGCGGCGAAGCTGGCTCAGCAGCTCAACCAGCGCGCTGTCGGTCACCTCGTTGCGGACTTCCGCGTTGGCCTGGAAATAGCCGATCTCCTGCGGCCGGGTCACGCGGCAGTAGGCACCATAGGTCCAGCCCCGTGCTTCCCGCAGGATCTTGAACAGCCGGGCGTCTGACCCGCCACCCAATACTCGGTTCGCGATAACGGCCGCGTAGTACTGGGGATCGCCCGGACGCATGGCCAGGTTTCCGACCAGGATGTTGGACTGTGCAGATCCGGGACGGTGCACCAACAGGATATCGGTTGGCCTGGCGCGGGGTGGGGCCGGGAACGTCTCTGCCGGTGCCGCTCCCCTCCAGTCCCCCAGATACCGTTGGGCGAGTTCTCGCGTGCGGCTGAGGTCAATGTCCCCCGCCACGACGAGCAGGGCTCCCTGGGGACTGAGCCGCGCCTTCACGAAGTCCCGGATGCTCTCTCGTGTGACGGCCTTGGTCGAGGCTTCGCTCGGCTGCCGGCCGTACGGATGATCTCCGTACAGCTCTCTGGCGAAGTATCGGGCGGCCAGGGCACCGGGGCTGGATTTTTCCGCCTGCAGCGCCGACAAGAAGCGCGTGCGCGCCAACTCGATCTCCTCCTCAGGGAACGTCGCCCGCAGCAGGATGTCGCTTGCCAGGTCGAAGGCCAACGGTACGTAGTCCGTAAGCACGGTTGTCGAGATCGTCAGGAAGTCCCCGCCCGGCGCCGCGAACAGGCTGCTGCCGACGCCCTCAATCGTCTCCGCTATCTGCTCGGCGGTCCTGGACTCCGTGCCCTTGGTCATGAGCTCGGCCACGAAGCCCGTCAGCCCCTCGAGCCCCTCCGGCTCGTACTTCGAGCCGGCCCGCATGGTGAGCGAGATGCTGACGACCGGCAGCTCGTGATTCTCGACCACCAGTAGCTCGAGACCGTTGTTGAGCTGTGCCAGCTGAAACGGCGGGAACTCGAGTCGCCGGAGGGGGGCGGCGGGTGGCGGAGTCGTAGGATACTGCGCTTCGAGCGGCAAGACTGCAGCGCCCAGCAATGCCATCGACAGACCGAAGGTGATGCGCTTCATCAGTATGTCCCTCCCGCACCCGCCGCCGTGGCCGGCACGATGATGATGGTCAGGCTGTTCTCCGGCACGAGATACTTCTCTGCGACGCGCTGGATATCCGCCGCCGTCACTTGCATGTACCCGTCGAGGTCCGTGTGAATCTCATCCAGCGACTCGTGAAAGTGCGCGAAATGCTGCAACTCCTCCGCTATGGCAAATGTCGTCTGCCGGCCGAACACATCCTGGGCGCGAAACGAGTTCTTCGCTTTGGTGAGCTCTTGCTCGGTCACTCCTTCGGCGAGCACCTTCGCAACCTGCTCCTGCAGCTGCGCCTTGATGGTATCCGTGGTGAACCCCTGGTTGGCGATCGCGATGGCGGCAAATAGCCCGGGTCCGCGCCGCGAGCTCATCTGCACGACGGAGACCACTGCGGTCTTCGCGTCGCGCACCAGCGCCCGGTTGAGCCGGGAACTCTCCCCTGCTCCCAGGATCGTGCTCAGCAACTGGAGGGCGCGCGTGTCTGGATGAGCGTGCGGTGGGGCGAGGTACGCGATGATGACGCCGGGCAGGGTCGCCAACTTGTCTTCCCACACCCGCTCACCCGCGCCCTGGCCGTATGTGACCTGACATTCCGGACGCGGTGCATCTCGACCCCGGGGGATGTCGCCGTAGTACTGATCGATCAGGCGCTTGGCGTCGGCGGGCTCGAAGTCACCGACCACGGTCAACGTCGCATTGTTGGGCGCGTAGTACAGATCGAAGAACGCCTGAACGTCCTCCACTTGCGCCGCGTCCAGATCGTCCATCGACCCGATGACGGAATGGGAGTAGGGGAAGCAGGTCGTCGAGTCGAACAGCAGCGTGGTTCCCTCGATGATCGCTGGGGTGTAGGGCTGGTTGTCGAGCCGGAGACGGCGTTCCTCCTTCACGACGTCGCGCTGGTTCTCGAAGTTCTCGGTGGTGACCGCGAGCGAGCGCATCCGGTCGGCTTCCAGCCATAGGCCCACGTTCAGGCGGTTCGCCGGAAGCGTCTCGAAGTAGTTTGTACGATCCTCGTTCGTGGTCCCGTTGACCGTGCCACCCGCGCGCTGGATTGTATTGGTGTGCTCCCGCTTCTGCACATGCTCCGAACCCTGGAACATCATGTGCTCGAACAGGTGCGCGAAGCCGCTGCGCCCCAGCAACTCATCCGCGCTTCCCACGTTGTACCACACGCTGACCGTCACAATGGGGGTGGAGTGATCCTGCGAGAGGATTACCCGGAGGCCGTTCGGCAGGGTGTAGCGATCGAACTCAATTCTCTGTTGAGCGGAGAGGGACACTGCGGTACACGTCACCGCGAGCGCCACTGGTATTGCGACACGTAACATGGAGACCCTCCGGAGGAGCCAAGTGTCGAGACGAATGTCTACGCTATCGTCGCGAGCCGGGTCCGTCAATTCTGCGGTGGCTGCAGGATCTGCCCCCGCTGCCGCGCACCCCGGAGCTGCTTGAGGTCCCGTTTGGCCAGACGGGCCTTGCGGCCGAAGTAGAAGAAGGGAACGAGCGATCCAGCACCCACAGAGGCGGCAGCGACCACCTTCGCGAGCTCCATCGACTCGGTACCGGCGATCAGCCAGATGACCACGAACTCCGCCGCTATGAACACGGCGCCGAAGGCGTCCCGCAGGTACGCCATGTCCTTGCGGTAGACACTCAGGCGGCGCTCCGCGTCGGTCTCAATCGCTCCGGCGGCGAGCAGCTCACCCTCGCCCGAGTACATCGCTCCGCATTGGGGACAGATTCGGAGCTGCCCGGTGAAGAGACTCGTGACCCCCCGCCACCAATAGCGGGTCCACCGCAGCCGCCGCACGGGCTTCCTCAGAACCCGCAGCGCATGACCGCACCGCTCGCACCGCTCGGGTGTGCCCATCTGGACTACCTACGCACGGCCCGCCCGGGCGGTTACACCTCAGCCGGTTTTCGCCCGGAACAGCTCGAGAAGACGCTGCACCATGGGGCCGGGCTTGCCATCACCCACCGGCCGACCGTCGGCGCACACGACCGGCATGATCTCCACCGTGGTACCCGCCAAGAACATCTCTTCGGCGCTACCGAGCTCGCTGAGGAAGATCGGTGCCTCTTCGGCTGGAATCCCGTGCTCCCGGCACAGCTCCAGCGCGACACCGCGGGTGATGCTCGGCAGGATGTAGTTGCTCTTCGGGGCGGTCCGTACCACCCCGCCAAACACGCCGAAGAAGCTCGTGTGAGTCCCCTCGAGCACAACGCCGTCCCGCACCAAGACCGCTTCATCGGCCCCGGCATCAAGCGCCTGCTGAGCGGCAAGACAGTTTGGGAGCAGGGCAACAGACTTGATGTCACAGCGGGTCCAGCGCTGGTCTGGTACCGTGATGATCGACACGCCGGTACGGGGATCGCCTTTCGGCTTGAACGGCTTCGTTACCACGTACACCGTCGGCGCAACGGGAGGGTTGGGAAAGGCATGAACACGAGGCGCCGCTCCCCGGGTGACCTGGATGTAGACCATTGCATCCGCCTTCCCGAGGCCGTTGCGCTCCAGCAGACCGCGGCACACCGGCGCCAGCGACGTGGCCTCGACGCCTGCGATCCGCAGCGCGGTGAGTCCCCGAGCCATGCGCTCCAGATGCTCCTCGAGGGCGAAGAACTTCCCCCCGTAGCTACGTGCCACCTCGTATACTCCGTCAGCAAACAGGAACCCCCTGTCGTCCGGCGACAGGTGGACCTCCTCCCGGGGCAGGTATGATCCGTTGAAGTACGCGACGTCACTCATGATTGTCACATCCAGTGCTTGCGGCCGCGGGTAAAAGGCGTATCTCGGGCATCGTGATCGCGAATGAACTCACGATAGCACTCCCGCAACCGAATATAACGCCGGTCATCAGTGTGAATCGGGCGGTGGGGCACCTCGATAAGAAACCGCTCTACCTTCCACACGTTGCGATCCGACAGGCGCCAGTCGTAGGGATCCAGGACCCGCAGGTCCACCAGCGCGTACCCGACGATCCTGCCAGTGAGGTCGACATACGGATCGTAATAGCTGCGAGCCAGCGCCTCCACGGAACGGAACACGGGCCTGCGACCCCACAGCCCCATGTCCCGGGAGCCCCCAATCGCTCCCCAGCGCCCGTTGCTGCGGAACGCGCACACTACGTGGTCCAGGCCGTCCTGCGACTCAAGATCCAGCAGCAGCGGCGGACGCCCGTGCTGTTCCAGGACCGTGGCGGCGGCGAGCGCTGCCTCCAAGCAGTGTGCCGACTGGTGTGCTACCACCCCCCGGAACGAGCGGAGCGTTTCGCCGTCTTCTTCCCAGTTGTAATTGAGTGATCGAATCCAGCGCTGCGCAGCCCGGGGCGTTGCGCACCGAGCAATCACACGCCGCTCCGCTGCAGTGAATCGCTGACGGGCGGTCACCGCCTTCTGAACGGGAACCGTGCTCGCACGACTTGGCCAGGGGACCGTCTGGCCACATCGCTCTCGGCGATGAATGGTGAGGCAAACTGGCCGGCCAAGCCCGCCGTGTAATGCCCCGACTGGGGAGCCGGATCAACGAGGATGCCGTTGGCCTCAACATTCCCTGCCAAGACGACGTAGTTGAAGTTCCCATCGTCTGATCCAAGCAGGCCAAAGCTCACCGAGAACCCGAAGAACTCCCCACAGACGTCGGGGAGCAGGAGCGCCACGATCTCGAAGACACCCGTGTCAACGTAGCGCCCCACTGCACCGCTGTCCGCAAGGGACGGAAACCAATCCAACCCGATCACGTACTCGGCCCGCGCGCCGCTGGACAGAGTGGGATCCAGCGTGGAGAAGAGCGCGTCCTTGAGGGTGACGAAGCCGGTGGTCGAGTCTTGGTCGAGATCGAGGTCGAGATACGCAAATGCGTTGTTGGCCGAGTCGGGCTCGAACTGGCGGGGGGTGGTGAATTTCAGGACGCCCAGTAGTCGCCCGGTCTCTGCTCCAAGGCGAATCTCGACCAGATCGGCTGGTGACGCGCCCGTAGGCTGGCCAAGGGCGAAGAGGTCATTGGTGGAATCGAGTTCGGTGCCCGTGGCAGCCGTGAGCTCGGTGATGAAGCACCGCGTCAGACCCTCCTCCACAGGATTGCCCGCAGCATCGGTCACCCCTGGGAACCCGATCGTATAGATCGCGTTTTCTTGCAGTGCCTGTTGCGGCACGAACGTGGCGGTGAGCGAGTCGGCCGAGAGGGTGGTTGCGCCGGCGACCGAGAGGCCCTGGTTCACCAGCTCGAGCGCACCGGCGCCGGTCAATACCACCGGTTCGCTGAATTGGACTTCCACGCTCACTGCGGTGCCGGCGCCGTCTCCCTCCGGTGTCGTGGAGACAACGGAGGGTGCCACGCCGTCGTGCTCGACGAACACCGTGTCGGGCAGGCTGACTGCGCCGCTGGCATCCTGCGCCGTGAGCACGATCTGGTGCCGAGTATTCGGATTCAGCGATACCTCGACGGTGAACCGGCCACCCACACCGGCTGTATCGCTCGCTGCCGTCTGACCACCGGCGGCCGTGACGATGATGGTGGTCTCCTTGGCCGGCGTGCGGGTCACGAGGCCGCTGATGGCCACCGTTGCCGACCGGACCGGCGACGGGACGTCGTCCAGCGTGATTGTGAGGACGGCGGACGGTTCGGTGCCGCAGGCTCCCAGTAGCAGCACGGCACCGAGGGACAACCACTGGCCCCTGGTGGTCACGGCTCGCCGGGGCATCGCGACCTCACGGCGCCAGTCATGCCGGAGGCTCACGTAGCCGATTCCTGGTGCGTCACCGTGATCTCCCTCGGCTGGCTCACGTTCCCGTCGACATCGCGGGCCGTCAGCACCAATCGGTTTTCGGCGTTCTTGGTGAGGGGAACGCCTATCACGAACAGTCCAAACTCGCTAGTTACGGTATCGACGGTGGCCGCGCCACCTGTTACGGTCACGGTAAACACGAGCGGCTGCCGAATAGGGGACCGTATCACCTGGCCAGCAATCTCCAGCGTGTCGCTCGACGTGACGGAAGGGGGCTCGGGGTCAATTGCCACCAAGACCACGCCCTCCGGACCCGTCAAGCACCCAGCTGTCAAGCAGACTGCGGCGATCCAGCCTAACTTCTTCATCATGACCACAACCCGCTACTCGCTAAAGTACTCTCCTGGTACCTGGCAAGGGCCCGGATCAGCGCGACGCTACAAGGACGCCCCACACAAACAGCCCCCAGCCGACTAACAAGCATACACCGCCAATCGGCGTGATCGCCCCCCACCACCGGGCACCACTCAACGCCAGGACATAGAGGCTACCTGTAAAGATTACCGTGCCGGCCACGAACAGCCAGCCCGCCCACACGAACCAGGAGCCGCCCCAGCGGCTGTACGCCAACGCCACCGCGATCAGCGCCAGAGCATGGTACATCTGGTAGCGGACGCCCGTTTCGAAGATCGAAAGCAGATCGCTGGACAGCCGGGCCCTCAAGCTATGGGCGCCAAACGCACCGGCGGCGACCGCCACCAGGGCCGAGATGCCGCCAAGGGCGCCCAAGAGACGATCCGGCGTCATGTTGCTGCCGCAATCATCACAGTGTCAGACCCCTCCACCTCCGCGCTCACGCGGTCCAGATCCATACGGCGATGGTGACGATAACAACGGCAACTACGTTGAGTCCTACTCCCGCCCGCGCCATGGACGACGGCGTCACTGCACCGCTGCCAAACACGATGGCATTGGGCGGCGTCGCAACCGGGAGCATGAATGCCATCGAGGCTGCCATGGCGGCGGTCGCCATCAGAGGCAACGCAGCTACGCCGAGCCCTTGGGCCACCCCCGCCATGAGGGGCATGCCCAATGCCGCGGTGGCCGTGTTGCTGGTGAGCTCGGTGAGCAGCACAAACAGGCCGGCTGTCGCAGCGAGTACTACCGGAAGCGGGGTGCCTTTGAGACCGGTTAGGCGGCCCCCCAGCCATTCCGTGAGTCCGCTCGACGCAAACGCCCCCGCCAGCGCTAGCCCACCTCCGAAAAGTAGCAGGATCCCCCACGGTACCTTCCGTGCTGACTCCCAGTCCAGTCCCACCGGGAAGCGAGATCGGCGCAGCGGAACCACGAAGAGAATCAGGGCTGCTGCGACGGCGATGGCAGCATCCGAAATGCCGGGCAGCACATCCGACAGCCCCGGAATGCGGACATCGCCCAGGGTCTTTGGGGCCCGGAAGATCCACGCCAGCGCCGTCAGGCCAAACACCGTAAGCACGAAGCGCTCGGCCCTCGAGAGTGCACCCAGCGTCTTGCTCTCCCGCTCAACAATCGACGCCAACCCGGGCACCGAACCCCGCACCCCGAAGAGCCACACGAGGAACAGCCAACATCCCGCCAGCATCAGTGCGGAAATGGGAAATGCCACCGCCATCCAAGACGCGAACCCAATATCAACACTCAACAGCTCGCGGGCGGCTCCTGCGAAGATGGCATTTGGTGGCGTGCCTATGAGGGTGGCTACGCCACCGATCGACGCGGCATAGGCCACTCCGAGCATCAAGGCAGTGGGGAAGCCACCGCGGGCCGACGGTTCGGCGGTTCGGCGGCCCGGCGGCCCCTCGCTGCGTCCGCCGAGCACCGCCATTGCAATCGGCAGCATCATCACCGTCGTGGCGGTGTTCGAGATCCACATACTCGCCACGGCAGAGGCGAGCATGAACGCGAGGACCACTCGTGGCGCGTCAGTGCCGACCGCCCGCACCGTTGCCAGTGCGAAGCGCTTGTGCAGGTTCCAGCGCTCCAGGGTCGCCGCCAAGAAGAAGCCACCCAAGAAGAGGAAGATGATGGGATCGGCATAGGACGCCGTGACTTCGCCTATTGGGGCGACGCCAGCGAGGGGCAGCACGACTATCGGTAACAAGGCCGTCGCCTCGAGGGGCACCACCGCGCTGAGCCACCAGGTGGCCATCCAGGCCGCCAGGCCCGCCACGTGCCAGGCGGACTCGGAGAGGCTGGCCGGCGCCGGCAGCGCCAGCGCCGCAGCGAATACCAGAGGGCCGACCACCAGTGGCAGACGGCGCATCATCGCTGGGGGAAGAGTTCGAGGGGCGTGGTGCGAGTGATCCGGTCTTTTCCCTCGTCGGACAGCGGCAATGCCAGAAACTCCTCCAGGTTGAGCCGCAGATCCCTCACACCCGGACTGGGCCAGTCCGTACCCCAGAGCACCCGGTCAGTGATCTCGTGCAGCCGTGGGAAGTATTCCAGCAGCTTGGACGGCGGAATGCCTGAGATCTCCAGATACACGTTGCGATGTCGCCGCATGATGAAAAACGCCTCGTCCATCCAGAGGGGCCGTCCGCCGTGGGCCATGATGATGACGAGATCAGGGAAATCCAGGGCCACGTCGTCGAGCTCCATGGGACGTCCGTACTTACACCGCGCGCCCGGAAAGATCGAGGTACCGGTGTGGATCATCACGGGGAGCCCTCGCTCCTCACAGCGCCGGTAGATCCGGCCCAGGGCCTCCAGCCCCATCGTGTACGCGTTGGCGGGGAACAGTTGATGCGGCGGATGGATCTTGAGGCAGCGGATGCCGAGCTGGAGGAGGCCCTCTACCTGGCCTTCCGGGTCGTTGGTGAATCGGGGATGCACTCCGCCGTACGGCAACAGTCGGTCGGGAGCGGCGGCAGCATACTGGGCCGCAAACTGATTGGTCTCGTCCGTGAACCCCATGAGATCGGGACTGGGGTAGTTCACCAACCCCACGCGCCAGATCCCGGCAGCGTCGAGGATGTCGAGGAGCGCCTTAGGGTCGTCCATCATGGCGATCAGCCGCTCCCAGTGCTCCTCCTTGCCCCGGCGCATGGCCTCTGCCACCGCCGGCTTCAGCTGGTGCCAAGGCTGGATATGGACGTGGAGATCCGTGACCCCGCGTCGTTCGGCGCTGCTCATCGCAGCCCGCGATGCAGGATCATCTTCCCGTGAAGTCCGGCTGGCGCTTCTCGAGAAACGCCTTGATCCCCTCTTCCTTGTCCTCCGACGAGAACGCCAGTCCGAACAGGGTGGTCTCGAGTCGTATCCCCTCGTCCAACGGAGCGCGCACGCTGGCCCGGACCGCCTCCTTGATGAGCTGGAGCGCCACCGGACTCTTCTGCGCAATCTTGCTCGCCAATTCCTGTACGCGTTCCCGAACCGCCTCGTGCGGCACCACTTCGTCGACCAGGCCCATGCGGAGCGCCTCAGCGGCGGGGATCAGATCGCCCGTGTACAACAGCTTGAAGGCATTGCCCAGTCCAACCAGGCGAGGCAACCGCTGGGTACCCCCGCCACCAGGCAGAATACCGAGGTTGACCTCCGGCTGGCCCAACCTGGCCTTGTCGGATGCGATGCGTATGTCGCACGCCATGGCCAGCTCGCAACCACCCCCGAGGCAAAAGCCGTTGATGGCGGCGATGGTTGGCTTGGGGAAGGCATCGGTGGCCTCGAAGATCTCGAACCCCTTCATGACCCGAAACTGCTCGACCGCCGCCCGATCCTCGAACTCCTTGATGTCCGCGCCCGCGACAAACGCCTTGTCGCCGGCCCCGGTCACGATCACCACACGAACCGCATCAGTCGCCTGGAGCAGACCGAGTGATTCCACGAACTCCCGCCGCACGGACGCGTTGAGGGCGTTGAGCTTGTCGGGGCGATTGATTGTCAGGGTCGCGACCGGAGGAGCGATGTCGACTAGGACGGTTTCTTGGTCGGCCATTCGTAGAACCCCTTCCCGGTTTTCTTCCCCAGCTCACCTGCCTGCACTTTGCGCCGCAGCACCTCGGGCGCAGCGTAATGAGCCCCCTTCAGCTCTCGGTGCAAATAATCGGCAATCGCAAGCCGTACGTCGAGCCCAACCAGATCACTCACCTTGAGGGGTCCCATCGGATGACCGTAGCCAAGCTCCATCGCCTTGTCGATGTCTTCGGCCGTCGCCACCCCAGCTTCCACCATGCGCATTGCCTCGAGCCCGAGCACCACGCCCAGGCGGGATGATGCGAACCCCGGGCTATCCTGCACCACGACGGGATGCTTCCCCATCTGGACCACCATGTGCTTGGCCCGCCCCAGGGTCGCCTCATCCGTTCCCCGGTGGACCACGAGCTCCACCAGCTTCATGATGTGCACCGGATTGAAGAAATGCATGCCCAGCACTCGGCCGGGCCGCTTGGTAGCTCCGGCGATCTGGGTGACTGAGAGTGACGACGTATTAGTCGCCAGAACGGCGTCGCTGGCGACTAGATCATCCAGCGTCGAGAAGAGCTGCCGCTTGGCCTCCAGGTCCTCGATGATCGCCTCGACCACGAAGTCGGCATCCCGTGCCGCCGTCTCGACGTCGGGAACGAGCGTGATACGGCCAAGTGCCGCCTCGGCCTCATCCGCCGTGAGCTTGCCGCGCTGGACTGCGCCCTCGAGGTTCGCTCTGACGCGCGCCAAAGCGGCATCGAGGGCCTCTGCCCGAGCATCCGTAACGACTGTGTCACAGCCGGCAATCGCCCCCACCTGGGCGATGCCGTGACCCATGGTACCTGCACCCACCACGGTCAAGCGTGTCATCCCACCACCCTCCTTCCCACGTCGGGCCTATTGGTGCAGAGAGCGTCCACTTCCATTTCAATGAGTAAGCGCATTCGCTCGGGCTCGTCCACCGTCCAGGCATACAGTTGGTAGCCGCGCTCATGCGCTCCCCGGACTAGATCGCGATCGATCAGTGATTCCTGCTGCCAGAGGACGGCGGCGCCGACTTGCTCGAGGGGGGCGAACGGCAGGATCGGATACGACGAAGACAGGATCCCGCCCGGGAGGGCAGGGCGTTGAGCATGCAGTCGCTGCACAATCCGATGATCGAATGAGTGCACCTGGTATCGTGCTGGATGCGGCCCGCGGTCCAACACATCCAGCAGCACGGCATCGTGCTCCGGCGCTAGGCTCTTCACCTCGACGAAGACGCTGAGGTCAGGTCCCATGACCCCGAGTGCCTGCGCCAATGTGGGTACCGGCTCCCCGTTGGAGAGCCGGTACCCAGTGAGATCTTGGTAGTCGACGGCGGCGATAAGGCGCGGGCCGGCAGCGGGGTCGTGGTGTACCACCGGCACGCCGTCGGCGGTCACATGAACGTCGAGCTCCACGCCATCCGCACCCATGGCGCTCGCGGCTCGAAACGCGGCCAGGGAATTTTCGACTTCATAGGCCGACGCGCCCCGATGGGCGATGACGAGGGTCAACTCTGCGGAAGGCTGCGCTCCTCGATCCAGCCTGGATTCTTGCATAGGTCGCGGACGGTCCGGTAGTCCTCCTCGTTGGGGAGCACCTCCGCTAGGTACGCCTTGTAGCGGTCGGCGCTCATCTCGTTGCCGTCGATATCATAGTGCTGGCGTGCATACTGCCCGATACGGCGGTTGAACTTGATGTCAGGAAGCTTGAGCCAGCGCTCGCGCTCCGGAACATACCGGTTCAACCTGTCGACCAACCGCTGGCACTCCTGACGGTACAGCTCCCGGGCGTGTTCGTTGAGGCGGCCCTTGTCCGCCTCCCTCGCGTTCTCCCGCTCGTCAAACCGGCCCTTGAGCCCCCAAACGTACGCCCAGTGGGCCGACGACGACTGATCGTTGCCGAACAGGTCGAACGCGGTGGGAATCCACTTGTTGAAGAACTTCTGGACCAGCTCGGGCTGGATGCGGCCGGCCTTGATGATCCGCATCAGGCCGTGGTTGCCCGTGCCGAGGTGGTAGCTCTCCTCCTTGAGCATGGGGCCCATGGAGCGCGCCAGCGGGTCGAACGCCGACGTGGACAGCATCTTCAGCTGGAACTTGCCGTCCCGGTCGATGAACTGGGTGTAGGTGAAGAAGTCGAGCCAATTGTCGACCAGCTCGTTGAAGCTGCCCAGCAAGCGCTCGCCTTCCTCCGCGCGGCGCTCCAACAGCTTCTGCGCCTCGCGGCGACCTTCGTCGCCGAAATGCTCGCACAGGAGATACGACATCTGCCAGCCGTGGCGCATCTCCTCGCACATGACCCGCATGATGGAGTACAGGTCGTAATCGCTGGGCGGATTGACCAGCAGGTTGCGCTGCTGTTCGACCGAGGCAAACTCCGTGTCACCCTGATACACGATCAGGTTCTGCAGCGTGTCACGAATACGCTGATCGGGAATGTGCATGATCGTCGGCCACTTCCGCTGACCTCTGTAGTGTCCGAACTCGATGGACTCCGCCTCCGGCGGCCCGAACAGCACACCGAACCTGAACTTGCGAAGCTCAGCGCGCTCGAGGCCGATCGAGTCCTGCCAGTAGTAGAAGTAGTCAGTCCAATCATCCCAGTTGCCGACTTTCCGCATAGCAGACTCCCGTCAGGTGCCGTGGAAGGTTGGGGCGCGCTTGTCGAGAAACGCTCGAAGTCCTTCTGATGCGTCGTTGCTTCGGAAACACTGGAGCTGGTGCTCGAGCTCGATCTCGAGCATCTCCGACAGTTGCCGACCACCGCTCTCATAGACGGCCTGCTTCGCCAACGCCAGGGCGATAGGCGGCTTCTCCGCCAGCATCCGGGCGAACGCCTCGGTCTCGGCGGTGAGCTCGTCGTGCGGCACTACCCGATTGAACAGCCCGAGCCGATGAGCCTCGTGGGCGTCCACCATCTCGGCAGTGAAGACCAGCTCCAGGGCCTTGGACGGACCCACCAGCCGAGGCAGGAAGTACATCCCACCCCAGTCGGGGTGGAGGCCGATCCGGTTGAACGTCTGGCCGATGGAGGCCCGATCGGACGCGATCCGCACGTCGCACGCGAGAGCCAGATTGGCACCGCCGCCCGCTGCTGGCCCATTCACGCTGGCAATCACCGGTTTGGGAACGGATCGGATCGTCGTCACCACCTGCCGACCGGCCTCGACCAGCCCCTCGGCTGCCTCCCAGTCCTCGCTCTCGAGCACCTCGCGCATGTAAGCGACATCCGCGCCGGCACAGAAGGCGCGTCCCGCGCCTGTGATGACGACGACGCGGATGTCATCACTATCGGCTACCTGTCGCACCGCCGTGGCAAGCTCCTGCCGCATCAACCCAGCGAAGGCGTTCAGCTTTTCAGGCCGGTTGAGCGTGATGGTGCCCAGCCCGTTGTGTCTGGAGACGAGGACGTGCTGGAAGCCGCTCACAACCGCTCCACCACCAGGGCGATCCCTTGGCCGACGCCGATACACATGGTGGCGAGGCCGTACCGGCCACCGGTTCGCCGCAGGGCGTGCACCAGCGTGGTCAGGATCTTCCCCCCAGTGGCACCGAGGGGATGTCCCAGGGCAATGGCGCCACCGTAGATGTTCACGCGGGCGGGATCGAGATCGAGCTCCCGAATGCAGGCAATGGCCTGCGCAGCAAACGCCTCGTTGAGCTCCACCAGATCGAGATCATGTACCGAGATCCCGGCTCGTCGCAGCACCGTCCGGGTGGCCGGTACAGGGCCTAAACCCATCCATGATGGTTCGACACCAGCCACGGCCGTCGCAACCACCCGCGCCAGGGGCTCGGCACCGCCCAACCCGTGCGGGGTGGGACCCATAACCAGCAGTGCTGCAGCACCGTCGTTGATCCCGCTGGAGTTGCCAGCCGTTACCGACCCGCCCTTCAGAAATGCCGGCTTGAGCGTTCCCAGCTTGTCGAGGGTGACATCGGGCCTCGGGTGCTCGTCCGTGTCTACGGTTACGGTCTGCTTCCCATGCCGCACGCACACCGGTACGATCTCCTCCTGGAACGAGAGCTGCTCGAGCGCTGCCTTCGCCCGTTGCTGACTCTCGAACGCGAACTCGTCCTGCTCATCGCGGCTGATGTCGTACCGCTTGGCAACCAGCTCGGCGGTCGCTCCTAGGGGGATGGTCCACTCGGCAGGCATGTCGGGATTCACGAACCGCCACCCGACGGTGCTATCGGCCATGTCCGGCGGGCGCCGATCCCAGGTGGTGCTGCGCTTGAGCATCACGTACGGCGCCCGGGTCATGCTCTCGACGCCGCCCGCCACGAAGGCATCACCCTCTTCCGCCTTGATGGCCTGGGCGGCGCTGGCCACCGCCTGGAGGCCGGAACCACACAGGCGGTTCACCGTCTGTCCCGGGACTTCAACGGGGAATCCCGCCAGCAGGGCAGCCATCCGGGCCACGTTCCGGTTGTCCTCACCAGCCTGATTGGCGCACCCCAGGATGACATCGTCCAGCTTGGCCGGATCGAATCCCACGCGCTCCACCGCCGCTTTCACGACCAGCCCAGCCAGATCGTCGGGCCGAACCTCCGCCAACGCTCCACCATGGCGACCCACTGGCGTGCGGACGGCTGAGCAGATGAACGCATCTCTCATTCTGGCAGCCTCCCCTCCGCCGCCGCCGGATCGGCGAGCAAAGGGAGGTGGGAGGAGGGAGGAGGATGCTCCCAGTGCCCGGAGGCCCACCCATTCGTCAGCGGATCCTCCTTCCCCCTCCATCCTCCCCCGCAACCGCGGTTCGCCGGCCGAGCAGAGCGACGACGCGTTCCGTCCTTCTGTCGTTCCCTCGTTCCGTCGTTCCGGCGACCCGCCGAACCGCCGATCATTGCAGCCCCATCCACACGGTCTTCGCCTCGGTGTAGCCGTGCAGGGCTTCGCGGCCGAGATCCCGCCCAAACCCGCTGTCCTTGAAGCCACCGAACGGCGCCGCGGCGTCGTACAGGTTGTAGGTGTTGACCCAGACGGTACCCGCCCGGATGCCTCGGGCGGCCTCAAAGGCCTTCTGGATATCCCTCGTCCAAATCCCCGCCGCGAGGCCGTACACGGTCTGGTTGGCCAGTTGCACGCCCTCCTCCAGGCCGTCGAAGGTGATGACAGAGAGCACAGGTCCGAAGATCTCCTCGTCCACGATCCGCATGCCGGGGCGAGCATCGTCGAACACGGTGGCCTCGATGAAATAGCCCTTGCCGTTCACCGTTGTGGCATTCCCGCCCGCAACCAGTGTCGCCTCCCCCTTTCCAGCCTCGATGTAGGAGAGGACCGCGTCCTGTCGCTGCTTGGACGCGATTGCTCCCAGGCGGGTGTTGCTGTCGAAGGGATCACCGGGAACCAGTTTCCTAGCTCGAGCGGCGAGCTGCTCGATCACCTGGTCGTGCACCGATTTCTCCACCAGTAGTCGCGAGCCCGCGGCGCACACCTCTCCCTTCCCGTAGAAGATGCCGCTCTGCGCGCCGCGAACCGCCGACTTGAGATCCGCGTCGGCGAAGATGATGTTGGGACTCTTGCCGCCGAGCTCGAGAGTCACGCGTTTCAGCGTGTCCGCCGCTTGCCGCATGATCTCCTTCCCCACGGCGGTGGAGCCTGTGAAGGCGATCTTGTCGACGTCGGGATGCCTGACCAGCATCGCGCCGGTGGTGGAGCCTCCGCCCGTAATCACGTTGAAAGCCCCCGGGGGGAATCCCGCTTCCTCCATGATCTCCGCCATTGCAAGGGCCGTGAGCGGAGTCTCCGACGCCGGCTTGAGCACCACAGTGCACCCGGCCGCGAGGGCTGGGGCGAACTTCCAGCTCGCCAGATTGAGGGGGAAGTTCCACGGAACGATGGCGGCCACGACCCCGACGGGCTCTCGAGTCGTGTACACGAAATCGGTACCATCCACGGGTATCACGGACCCTGCCACCTTGTCCGCCCAGCCGGCGTAGTACTGCAGGACTTGCACCGTCATGGCGGCATCGATCTTCGACTCGAAGAGCGGCTTGCCGTTTTGGCGCGACTCCAGCTCAGCCATCTCATTGCGTCGGGCGGCAAGCAGCTCACCGGCACGGTGGAGCAGGGCACCGCGGCGGCGGGGTGAGAGCGCCCTCCACTCGTCGCTCTCGAAGCAGCTCCGGGCGGCGGCCACGGCGGCGTTGACATCGGTTTCCTCGGCCACCGCCACGCAGGCTAGGACCTCCTCGGTCGCCGGGTTAATGACCTCGAGCGTCGCCCCCGAGGCAGGCCGGCGCCACTCGTTGTTGATGTAGAGCCCGGTCCGCACTACTCGCCCTTGAACTGCGCCATGCGTTTCTCGACGTAGGCCGCCAGCCCTTCCTTGGCGTCGTCGCTCTGGAACAGGAGCTGCTGCAGCTCACGCTCGATGGCCAACCCACTCTCGAAGGGAACCTCCAGACCGGAGCAGACGGCCCGCTTGATATGGCCCACGGCCCTGGCCGCCTTGTTGGGCGTGCAGAACTGCTTCGCGTACATCACCACTTGATCCCAAAAGCTGTCCTTGGGAAACACGTCGTTGACCAGACCCATCTCCTGGGCCTTCTCGAACGAGAACGTCTCGCCCTTCATCATCATCTCCATCGCCCTGGCCTTGCCGACGAGCCGGGACAGGCGCTGGGTACCCCCCGTTCCCGGTAGCACGCCGAGGTTGACCTCCGGGAGGCCGATCTTGCCGGCGTCCTTGCAGGCGAGCCGGATGTCGCAGGCCATCGCGATCTCGAGACCACCGCCCACCGTGTGCCCGTTCAGCGCGGCGATCACGAGCTTTGGCGTGTGCTCCAGCCGGTTGAGGGTCTCATTGGCGTGGAGACAGAAGTAGTACTTGAAGCGCGGCGTGACGTCATTGAGCATCCTGATGTTCGCGCCTGCGGAGAAGAACTTGCTCCCCGTGCCGCGGAGGATGATGACCTGGACGCTGTCATCCATCCGTGCCTGGAGGATGCGATCGTCCAGCTGACGCATCATCTCGTAGGTGTAGGTGTTGGCCGGGGGATCGCTCAGCTCCATGATTGCCAAGCCATCCTCCACGCGATACTCGACCAGCGTATCCGTGCGCGTTTCCATTTGCTCAGTTG
>WVYX01000060.1:33433-38868 GCA_011772755.1 Gemmatimonadales bacterium | reverse complement strand
TCGCCCCGTTTCCAGGTGCGGAGACCGGTACCGGCGGACGCATCCGCGACGTGCACGCGACCGGTCGGGGGGCGCTGGTCGTCGCCGGAACCGCGGCGTACTGCGTGGGAAACCTGCGCATCCCTGACTACCGGCTGCCTTGGGAGCACCCTGACTTCGCCTACCCCGATAACCTGGCGTCCCCGTTGGAGATCGAGATCGAAGCCAGCAACGGTGCCTCCGACTACGGTAACAAGTTTGGGGAGCCGGTGATCCAGGGGTACACCCGCTCGTTCGGCATGCGGTTGGCCAACGGTGAGCGCCGCGAGTGGATCAAGCCCATCATGTTCACGGGCGGGATCGGGCAGATCGATGCCCGGCACACCGAGAAAGACAGTCCCGAGCGGGACATGTGGGTCGTGAAGATCGGCGGCCCTGCCTACCGCATTGGCATGGGTGGCGGTGCGGCATCCAGCATGGTGCAGGGCGAGAACGTCGAAGAGCTCGACTTCAACGCGGTGCAGCGGGGCGATGCGGAGATGGAACAGAAGGTGAACCGGGTGATCCGGGCGTGCGTGGAGCTGGGGGATCGGAATCCCATCGTCAGCATCCACGACCAGGGAGCCGGCGGCAACTGCAACGTGCTGAAGGAGATCGTGGACCCCACGGGCGCTCGGTTCGAGATCCGCAACATTCCCCTGGGCGACGATACCCTGTCGGTGCTGGAGATCTGGGGTGCGGAATACCAGGAGAACAACGCGCTGCTGCTGCGACCAGAGCATGCCGATCTGTTCCGTGCCCTCTGTGGGCGGGAGAAGGTACCCGTGGCCTTCGTGGGACGGATCACTGGCGACGGCAAGATCGTCGTCCACGATGAGGGGGACGACTCCACGCCGGTGAACCTGGATCTGGACGCGGTCCTGGGCGACATGCCTCAGAAGACCTTCGAGTTCCAGCGCGTCCCACCCAAGCTCGAGCCGTTGCGTCTGCCGGAAAGGCTCACCGTCAAAGATGCTCTTGACCGGGTGCTCAGGCTGCTCTCCGTAGGATCGAAACGCTTCCTCACCACCAAGGTGGACCGGAGTGTTACCGGGCTCATCGCCCAGCAGCAGTGTACAGGACCGCTGCAGCTGACGGTGTCGGATGTTGCGGTGATTGCTCAGAGCCACTTTGGCACGACTGGGGCGGCCACCGCCATCGGTGAGCAGCCAATCAAGGGTCTGGTGGACAACGCGGCCATGGCACGCATGTGTGTCGGGGAGGCGTTGACCAACCTGGTCTGGGCGCAGGTGAGCGCCCTGGAAGACGTCAAGTGTTCCGGGAACTGGATGTGGGCGGCCAAGCTCCCGGGTGAAGGCGCCGCTCTCTACGATGCGGCGGCGGCGCTGCATCGCATCCTGCTGGACCTCGGCATCGCCATTGACGGCGGCAAGGACAGTCTATCCATGGCTGCTCACGCCCCCGATGGGACGGGCGGCGACGAGACGGTCAAGGCGCCGGGCTCACTCGTGATCTCCGCCTACGTCACCTGTCCCGACATCACCAAGACGGTGACCCCGCACCTCAAGCTGCCGGGGGTGGGCCGCCTCCTCTACGCAGATCTCAGCGGTGGTAGACACCGCCTCGGTGGCTCCGCCCTGGCACAGGTCTTCGAGCAGGTGGGTGACGAGTCGCCGGACGTGGAAGATGCCGGGCTCTTGAAGCGCGGCTTCAACGCGGTTCAGGAACTGATTGCTGACGGCATCATCACCGCCGGCCACGACCGCAGTGACGGCGGTCTCATCACCACGCTCTTGGAGATGGCCTTCGCGGGGAACTGCGGGATCGACGTTTCGCTGGAGGCGGACGGCCTCGATCCGATATCGCTGCTCTTCTCCGAGGAGCTCGGGCTGGTTCTCGAAGTCGGCCCCGACAACGAGTCGCGCGCGATGGACGTGTTCCAGCGGGCGAGCGTCCCGTGCGTGCTCGTTGGATCTACTACCGAGAACAAGGCAGTGCGCATTCGCTGCAACGGCGAAGAGGTCCTGCACGACGACGTGCGGGATCTGCGGGATCTATGGGAAGAGACCAGCTTCCAGCTCGATCGGCTACAAGCCAACCCCGATTGTGTCGAGGAAGAGAACACCGGGCTCCGCCACCGAACCGGCCCCACATTTGTAGTGCCTTACACACCCAACCCCACTGCACCGGCCATCTTGGAAGGGAACCGTAAGCCGCGTGTCGCGATCCTCCGGGAAGAAGGCAGCAACGGCGATCGGGAGATGACCTCGGCGTTCTACGCCGCGGGGTTCGAGCCCTGGGACGTGGTCATGTCAGATCTCTTGAGCGGGCGGGTTGATCTCAAAGGATTCCGCGGCGTCGTGGCGGTGGGTGGCTTCAGCTACGCGGACGTCCTCGACTCCGCCAAGGGCTGGGCCGGGGTGATCCGCTTCAATGACGACTTGCGCCGACAGTTCGAGGAATTTCGCGACCGCGCCGACACCTTCAGCCTGGGCGTGTGCAATGGCTGTCAGCTCTTGGCACTGCTCGGTTGGGTGCCCTGGCACGGCATCGCCGGTGAGCAGCAGCCACGGTTCATCCAGAACGCTTCCGGTCGGTTCGAGTCCCGGTTTGTGGCGGTCCAGATCCGGGAGAGCCCCGCGCTCATGCTGCAGGACATGGATGGTGCCACTCTCGGCATCTGGGTCGCCCACGGGGAGGGACGGGGGTTCTTCCCCGACGGTGGTATCCTCGATCGCATCGAAAGAGAGCACCTGGCCCCGATCCGTTTCGTGGACGACGCCGGGCAGGTCAGCGAGACGTACCCCTTCAATCCCAATGGCTCGCCTCACGGCATTGCGGGGCTGTGCTCGCCCGACGGCCGCCACCTGGTCATGATGCCACATCCGGAGCGGGCGTTCCTCACCTGGCAGTGGGGCTGGATGCCCGAAGAGTGGAAGCGCACGCTCGAGGCCTCGCCGTGGCTCAAGATGTTCCAGAACGCCAGGGAGTGGTGCCAACGGACAAGCTGAGACCGCGACTAGCCTCCCTCGATGCCTTCCGGGGCATCACCATCGCCGGGATGATTCTGGTGAATAATCCCGGAAGCTGGAGCTACGTATACCCGCCGCTGCGTCACGCCGAGTGGCACGGGTGGACGCCCACCGACCTCATCTTTCCATTCTTTCTGTTCATCGTCGGTGTGGCGATGAGCTTTTCCCTCGTGGCACGCCTCGAGCGTGGCGATGACCGACGGCAAATCTTCCTCAAGGTGCTCCGGCGAAGCTTGATTCTCATCGCTCTCGGGCTGTTCCTGAGTGGCTTCCCGCGATTTGACATCGGTGCGATGCGGTTTCCCGGGGTGCTGCAGCGAATTGGCCTTGCGTACTTCTTCGCTTCCCTGGTCGTGCTGAGGGCGGGCATTCGGGGGCAAGCGCTGATTGCTGCAGGGTTGCTGCTGTTCTACTGGGCGATCATGACCCTCGTGCCGGTGCCGGGCTACGGTGCAGGGAACCTGACGGCAGACGGAAACCTCGCCGCGTACATCGACCGGGCCATCTTCGGAACGCACATGTGGCGGGAGACGTGGGATCCGGAGGGACTCCTCAGCACTGTGCCCGCCGTCGCCACCACATTGTGCGGGTTGCTGACCGGACACTTGCTGCGGTCGGGGAAGGAACGGCTGGAGATCGTAGCGTGGCTGTTCGTGCTCGGGTGGGCGGGAATTCTCCTGGGGATTGCCTGGAATCCGCTCTTTCCCATCAACAAGAACTTGTGGACCAGCTCGTATGTCGTGTTCACAGCTGGAGCGGCGCTCCAGTTCCTGGCGGTCTGCTACTGGTTGATCGATGTGAAGGGACGGAAACCCTGGAGCCGTCCAGCGATTGCCTTCGGCATGAACTCCATCGCGGTATTCTTCTTGTCGGGTCTATTCGTGAAGTCGCTGATCCAGATCCGCATCCCGGCCGCTGACGGTGCAACCACGTCGCTCTATGCCTGGATCTACCAGCATCTGTTCGTGCCGTGGGCCGGTTCGCTGAACGGCTCACTGGCGTTTGCCGTGGCCAACATCCTCATGTGGTCCGTCCTGATGGAACTGCTGTATCGCAGGCGGATCTTCATCAAGATCTAGTTACTGTGTAGCTCTGTAGGGGGGGCAGCATGCTTCCCTCCGGTCCTCCGTCTTGCCGACCTATAGCTCCCTAATCGCCTCGATCGGATCCAGCTTCGCCGCGCGGCTTGCCGGGTACCAGCCGAATAGGAATCCGACTACCAGAGCGAAGATCACTGCGAGTATCGCGCCCGGAATGTGTAACGGTATCTGCAAGTTCCGGCCGAACCCCTGGGCGATCGCCTCAGTAACGACGATGAGAGCTGTGCCCCCGCCGACGCCCAGCGTGGCTCCCAGCAGCGCGAGAGTGAGGGACTCGGTAAGGAAGAGCCTGCGGATGTCCGGGTCGTCCGCTCCGACGGCCTTCCGAATCCCGATCTCCCGGACGCGCTCCCGTACCGAGATCAACAGGATGCTGAACAAACCGATCCCACCGACCATGAGCGTGACGCCGGCGATGGTGAAGAGCACCGCGTCCCATCCGGTGGCGATACCCTCAGCCATGGCCAGGTCCGAGGCGACGTTGGCCGCTTCGTTGTCGACACCAAAGTCCTCGACACCGAGGTGACGCTGCCGCAGCCGGATTCTGCCTGCCTGCATGACGGAGGGGAAATCCGCAGCGTCTGCAACCTTCAACAGCACATTGTCGACGCGACCCTGTCCCTTGTGGTACAGTGTCAAGTAGGTGAAGGGGACGTAGATCCGCCGGGCGAGAAACGAGAAGTCGGCCGGCACCAGCTCCAGCTCGATGGGCGCCACCACCCCAACCACCCGGAAGCGAATACCGGCGATGAGGATCGTGCGCCCGATCGGGTCAGCGGATCCGAAGAACGGCTGTACCAGCTCCTCGCCGATCACCGCGACACGGGCGCCATTCCTGACGTCGAGTGCCGCGAACTCTCGGCCCCTGACGATGGGCCAGTTACGGAATCGCAGATAGCCCGCGTCGATACCATCCACCGGGACTGTGCGCTGGTCCAACGGCGTGCTCGCCAGATGACGGCCGGTGAAGTTGCGGGCGAAGGACGCCTCGACTCCCGGCAATCGGCGCAGCGCCTCCACGTCCGGGAGCCTGATACCGGCGTGGCGCAGGTCGGCAGCGCGCCGAGCATCCGACCGGGGACCCCGATCATAAAGCTCGAAGGTCCCCGGCATTCCCATCCGCTCCAGCTCGTCGTACGCCACGTTCTTGATCGCTGCGGACAGCGACGTCATCGAGACCACAGACGCGGCACCGAACACGATCGCGGTGAGGGTGAGCAGGGAACGAAGCGGGTGCTCCCGGATCTCCCGCAGGGCGTCTAGCACGAGCTCGCCTACGGTGCCGGTAGCCCCCTGCCACCACGACCGGCTAGCCATAGCGCAG
>WVYX01000060.1:8172-33309 GCA_011772755.1 Gemmatimonadales bacterium | reverse complement strand
GGGCATACTCATGAAATGGGCGACGGTGCCCGTGAGGGCCGAGCCCAGCCCCAGTCCCGTGAGACCGCCGAGGGTCGTGATCACCAGCACCTGGGCGATAACCTGAGCGAACACATGAGCCCCGGACGCCCCCAATGCCATCCTGGTGCCGAACTCGCGGACCCGCTCCGCGACGGAGGCCAGAAGGATGTTGGCGATCACCACGCCGCCCGCGAACAGCGAGACCACGCCNNTGAACATCAAGAAAAACGCCGCCTCGTTGCCTCCCCGTGAGCCCGACGGCGTGATATCGAAGTCTTCCACGCCGTGCCGGAGGTAGAGCATGGCGGCCACCTGGTCCTCTGCGGCGCGGGCGCCGGTGGGCGTGCTCGCCTTGAGCGTGAGGAAGCTCAAGCGATCGTCATCACCGGTGTATTGGGTGAACGCGGTTGTGATCGGGATGTAAGCGCGTTCGTTGCGGTACTCCAGCTGGTTCCCACTCCACGGGGCGAAGTAAAACTCCTCGCGCTCCAGCACGCCGACGACCGTGTAGTTCGCTCCGTCCAGAGAGACCAGTTGGCCCAGGCCCCGCTGCGGATGCCCGAAGAGCGAGTCAGCGTACTTCCAGCCGAGGACCATCACCCGGGCCTTGCGCCGCACGTCGAGGTCGCTCAGATAACGACCCGCCAAGGGACGGATGTCATTGATCCTGGCGTAGTCGGGCGTAGTGCCGATCACAGGCCCTCTGAAGTGGACGTCGCCGACGTGATACTCGAGCTGGTCGAACCAGCCCGGCGCCACGGCCGACAGCATCGTGGCGCGATCCTTCAGGTAAGCGGCGTCACGGTAGGACAACCGATCCGATGCGAGCTCCCGGGCCGTGGGTTGCTCCGACTGTTCACGATCGCGCACGATGACGGTCCCAAACCCGCCCACTTCGGCGATGAAGTCTTGGGTCAACTTTGACTGGCCGCCGAACAGCGCGAGCACTGTGACGATGCTCCCCGTGCCCAAGACGAGGCCTAGGAGGGAGAGAAGCGTCTGACCCAGGTGGCGCCGCGCCTCATCGAGACCGATGAGCAGCGCCTCAGTGAAGTTCACGCGGCAACCTGCCCGTCGGCGAGGTGGACGGTTCGCCGGGCTTCGGCGGCGACGTTGGGATCGTGGGTGACCAGCACGATGGTGTTCCCCGCCAAGTGCACTTCGCGGAACGTACTCAGGACCTCGGCTCCCGCCTGCGAGTCCAGGTTTCCGGTGGGCTCGTCCACCAGCAGGATTGCCGGCTCACCGATCAAGGCCCGCGCGATGGCAACCCGCTGTCGCTCTCCGCCTGACAACTCGTCGGGGCGGTGTCGTCCGCGCTCGCCGAGGCCAAGTCGGTCAAGCAGCGCGCGGGCCCGCCGGCGTCGAGCGCGCCGGGAGAAGCCGCCCCGGTACTGCAGCGGCAATGCGACATTCTCCTCGACGGTCATGCGGGGCATGAGGTTGAAGGTCTGGAACACGAATCCGACCTTCTGATTGCGAACC
Source organism: Gemmatimonadales bacterium (assembly GCA_011772755.1). GTDB lineage: Bacteria > Gemmatimonadota > Gemmatimonadetes > Gemmatimonadales > GWC2-71-9 > WVYX01. Next base: position 31,803 of record WVYX01000060.1, on the reverse strand, counting down.
CGTGCCAGGGGCCGGCCGCGGAGGGTGCTGACGTCTTCGCCGTCGAGGTGATAGGTGCCGGCGGTGGCCGTGTCGAGACAACCGAGAATGTGCATGAGCGTGCTCTTGCCAGACCCCGACGGCCCCATGATGGCGACGTACTCTCCTGCCTCGACGTCGATGTCCACGCCCCGCAGCGCCGGGACGTCCACGCGGCCCAGCCGGTAGACCTTGGTGAGTCCCCGTGCTTGCAACAGTGCCATGGCTAGCGCCCTCCTCGGGTGCGAGCCCGTCGCGCGGCCTCGATGGGATCATCCAACGCGACGGAGTCGCCTTCGGCAACTCCGTCCAGGATCTCGACATAGGAGAGGTCGCTCAGGCCCAGGGTGACTGGGGTCCGCTGCGGGTTCCCGTTCTCGAGCCGGTAGACGATTGGCTGGCCCTCTGAGAAGAAGACTGCCTCGACCGGGACGCGAACCACGTTCTCACGGGTGGGGCCGGCGATTTGCACGTTTGCCGTCATACCAGGACGGAGGATGTCGGCGCCCGATCGTACCTCGATCTCGACGTCGAACACCCGTATGCGTTCTTGCTGCCGCGCCGCCGGCGGTACCAGGCGCACCACACCCGAGGCTGTATCCCCCGGGAACGCGTCGACCGTAATCGCTACCGTGTCCCCTGCCTTCACCTTGCCGATGTCGACCTCATTGATCGCTGCGAGGATCAGCAGGGTGGAGAGATCGGCGATGGTAAAGAGCTCAGTGCCGCCACCAAAGGTGCTCGTGCCGCCGACCACGGTCTCGCCCTCCTCTACGCCCCGCATGATCACCACTCCGGCGCTGGGCGCCACGATGCGGGCGGACTGAGTCACGTCGGTCGCCTGGACCCCGCTCTCCTCGATGAGCCGCAGCCGCTCCTGTGCCGCTCGGAGCTGATTCTCCGCCTGTTCCGCGGCCACGCGGCTCGCCTCCACGTCGGATTCCGAGATGAGCGAGCGAGCCCGGAGCTCCTTGGCGCGTTCGTATTCGCGGCGCAGGTTGCCGACTGAGATCTCAGCGCCGCTGATTTCGCTCCGCAGCTGCGCCAGGGCATTGGCCTGCGCTATATCGGGCACGATCGTCGCCATGAGCTGCCCGGCGCGCACGGAATCCCCGGCCCGGATGTGCAGGCGGCGCACCACACCTGAGATCGGTGACTTGACGGTGATCTGTCGTTCCGGCTCGACGACGCCGGTCTCCTCGATCGTGACGCGAATCGCGCCCCGATCGGCAACATTCACCCTGAACGGATAGTCAGGTGTCTCCTCGCCGCCGCCTGCTGACGAGCAGCCGACCGCGGCCGCGGTCAGCAAGGCGAGGAGACCCCCACTGCGCCATGTTGGGGGGGACATGTCGTAGGCCTCGCTCGAGCTGGGTTGAAAGCCGGCTACCACTGTCCTACTACGTGGCGCAAGGGATGGGGTTTCACCCGACCCCACCCCTCGGGTGGCCGGTGGGGGTGTGTGGTGGCGTGGGAGAGCGGCCCTTGCCAGACTCACCTCCACCACAGGCACCTGGCGTGGAACCCGGCAATGGAGGAGGCCCAGGACCGTCCCCACTACATCGCGGTCTACCGGAAGCGCCGCCGGGCCCTAATCAGCGGCGAGGCCCCCCAAGGGGTCAACGACGAGCGGCCCATGCGCGCCCGCGAGTGGCGAGCCTCCTGCAGCCACCCCCGTGTCGGCAGGGGTGGTCGGATGGGCGAGTCCGTTTGCTAATACTGCTTTCTACGTGCGTCGCGGCGGAGAGTGGAAGGCGCTCATCGTTCACAAGTCCCTTCCCACGCCTGAATCCATGTAGCGGCGAGATCCCCAAACACGCACTCACACCGCCCGGCCCCCGCCGGGCGGTGTCGCGTCCGATCCCTAACTCCGAGAATCCTACTTCACGATCTAGCGTGCCAAATGTCACATCTAGGGCACCTCATGCCCCAGGAGGGGCCTAACGGCGCCAGCGCAAGGCGCGCATCTTTGCTTCAGTCCGTCGAACCGCTGATGGCCTCGACAGTCCCCCGCCAGAGCGACGCCCCGTAGGACGCCCACCGACGACGAGACCCTGAGCCAGCGGCGGAGTAGTTGGCAAGCCGCCCCCGTTCCTGGAGGTGACACCATGCGGTCTCCCCTGTGGCTGCTTCTTCTGTTGTTCATCGCTCCCGCCGCACCTCGGCGCAATGTGACACAGTTGATCGCGTTGGGATCGCGCGCAAGCTCACAGCAGGTGCCGGATACCGGGGTCGTGGTTGGGTCGGGACTCTTCAATCGGGAGAAGTTCTTCCAGAATGAGGAACTGAAGGGAATCACCGCGATCACGCTGGGCAGTCGCAATCGCGATTCCCTAGTTGCACTTACAGTTGGAGGGCACAGCGGCGCTGCGTTCCAGGCATCCAACATCTAAGAGGTCGTCTAACAATAGAACCTCTTCGCTGAACTTTTGAGTCACTGATTGAATCTCCGGTCTCTAGCGGGAAAGGGGGAATCAATGCCTGAGTACAAGAATCTCCTCGAGTCAGCCTATCACTGGGAGCGCACGGCGGCGGACCAGGTCTTCGTGACGCAGCCGATGGGAGGTGGTGACGCCAATATTAGGGACTGGACGTGGCGGCAGTTCATGGACGAGACGCGCCGCATGGCGACGTACCTCAAGAGCCTCGACCTGCCGGAGAAGAGCCATATCGCGATCTGCTCGAAGAATTGCGTCTATTGGCTCATGGCGGACCTCGCCATCTGGATGGCAGGGCACGTCAGTATCCCGATTTTCCCGACACTCACACCAGAGACTGTCGCGTACATCATGGAGCACTCCGAATCGAAGCTGTTGTTTGTCGGCAAGCTCGACCCGGTCTGGGACGAGATGAAGAAAGGTGTGCCAGAGGGTCTAGCCAGGGTAGCCTTCCCAGTCGCGCCACCGAACGACCACGAGCAATGGGACGCGATCATGGAGAAGCACGAGCCTCTCGAGGAGCCAGTCGCTCGTGCGCCGGACGAGATGGCGACGATCATCTATACCTCGGGCAGCACGGGAAGACCGAAGGGCGTGATGCACAACTTCGGCACCATGCTGACCTGCACCATCGGCATCTGCAAGGTGGTAAACGCGACCTCGAGCGACCGCTACCTCTCCTATCTGCCGCTCGCTCACGCCATGGAGCGATGGGTCGGCGAGTGCCTCTCCATTTACACCGGTGAGCACCTCTTTTTTGCAGAGAGCCTGGATACCTTTGTGCAGGACCTGCGGCGTGCGCGCCCGACGCTCTTTCTGTCAGTCCCCCGGCTGTGGCTAAAATTCCAACTCGGCGTGTATCAGAAGCTGCCGCCGAAAAAGCTCGAGCGGCTGTTCAAGATCCCGATCCTCAACCGGATCGTGAAAAAGAAAATCCTCAAGCAGCTCGGTCTCGACCAGGTCCGCTTCGCTGGCTCCGGGTCGGCGCCGATTCCGAAGGAAGTCATGGAGTGGTACCACGACCTGGGGCTCGAGCTGCTCGAAGGATACGGCCTGAGCGAGAATTTCAATTATTCCCATCTCACCATGCCGGGCGACTCGCGACCCGGTTACGTCGGCACGACCTACCCCGAGGTCGAATGTCGCATCGGTGAGGCGGGAGAGATCCAGGTGAAGGGTCCCGGCTCGATGATCGGCTACTTCAAGATGCCGGAGGAGACAGAGGAGACGATCACCAAAGACGGATTCCTCAAGACCGGCGATTGTGGCGAGATCGACGAGAAGGGTCGACTGATGATCACTGGACGGATCAAGGAGATCTTCAAGACCTCCAAAGGGAAGTACATCGCACCGGCACCGATTGAAAACAAAGTGGTCAACCACCCATGCATCGAGCTCTGCTGCGTGACCGGCTCTGGCTTCCCACAACCGCACGCCGTGGTGCAGCTGTCAGAGGATGCTCAAGAAGCGGCGTGCAAGGGCGAACGGGAGAGCATTATCAGGGATCTCGAAGAGCACCTGCGGAAAGTAAATGAGACCCTGGCGACCTACGAGCGGCTGGAGTTCCTGACTATCGTGGATGACGCTTGGCTGCCGGAAAATGGCTTTCTGACTCCGACCATGAAGATCAAGCGCGCCAAGATCGAGGAGGCGTATCAGCCGCTCAACAGCAAGTGGTACGAGGAAAAGAAGCCAGTGGTCTGGAAGAGCTGACCGCCGGATCGGAGAAGCTCTTTCGAGTAGATTGGTCGAGCTGATGAGGCGGATGGCCATTAAGACCTACGCCCAACAGCTCGAGGACGTCCAGGCCGCGATCACGGAGATCGAGACGCGCGGCCAGAGCGTCGACGCGACGGGCGCCGGCGCGTGCGCTCCCGGGCCCAGGTCCCGCCAGCTCACCCGTGGATTACCACGAGTGAACTTCGTTTTGTTTTTTTTCGCACGCCTTACACTTCCCGTTCGGAGGCCGGGGTGGGGGAAACACACACAAGCGAGGGGTGGTGCGGGGTTCCGTGGGTTCCGTGGCTATTCCTCAGCTGATGTCTGCCACAGCCGAATTCTGGCCAGCATCGACGTTGGCGGCGTTCAGTCCCTTGGTTTTCGTGAGGAGATCGCGGTTGCTAGCCGGCGTGTAGCTCTGTCACGGCGATTAGACAGTTAGCCACGGAATCTACGGGCGCGTAAGCCGGAGCGACTGAGATCAACGCACGGAAAACCCCGCCTGAGATCCGCCATCTGACCCGGATGTCAGGAGAAAATTCCTGCAATAATTTCCGCGATGATCTCGAACACACCGCCGGCCACTTCGGTGGCGCCCTCAACCGCCCCGCCAGCGACGTCGGCGACACCCTCGATCCCCCCGCCGGCCACCTCCGCCACACCGCCGGCAACACTCGCCGCGCCGTGCGCCACACCATGGGCCGAGAGGAACACCAGATCCGGCGCCCACAGCACGGCGTCGAGGAGGAAATAGTCGGCTACACCCACGCTTCCCCCTGCACCGGTCACGGTCGGCAAGTTGCGTCGAACCTCCATGTTCCAGATGTCGGCAAGCTCGTAGTTGTCGAACCACACCCCTCGGCACGCCCGACACACGTCCAACGTCATTCCGTCACGCTCCACGCGCTGGAGAGACTTCTCGCAGGTGGGACATGATAGAATATTCTTCCAGCCACACGCCGGACACGTCGGTTCATTACGATCCATCAACGCGTGGCACGAATGACATGGCATCCGGAACGCACTCTGGCGAAGCTCTATGGCGTGCCCAATGCCCTTGGGCTGTAGTTTTCGCAGCATTGCCACTTCCCCTGCGTCAAACCACACCCCTCCACACCTGCGGCAGTAGTCGAGCACCAAGTCGCCGCGCTTGACCGGCTTCAGCTTCTCCATTGTCACGCCGAGGCACGCGGGACACGGCAGGCGGGTTTCGACCTCAGTCATCGAGCACCCCCCGACTGGTGTGTTTCTCGCCCAGCAGCTTAACGTCGGGGAACGAATAGACGAGCAATCCACTGTCTGTCACCTGCACCTCGGAGATCCCGCGCTCGACCAGTGAACGCAGCATGCTCTCGGCCTCGGCCTGGCCCATGGCCAATTCCCGCACGACCTCGACGACGGTTAGCCGGCCGTCGTGTTCGCCCGCCATCCGAAGGAGTTCCGCTTCCTGGGTCTTACGTTTGAGTTCCTCGCGGCTGCTGGCCAGTCGTCTTCCGCCTCCATAGTGCTGCTTGAGAAGAACGGCACCGGCCGCACCTGGGATTCCCACTGCAACGAGAAACGCCAAGGCTCGCGCAACGCCGGATCCCACGTCGGCGTTGAAGAAACCGAGCAACATGAAGAGACTGACGCCCACCAATCCGTAGCCCAAGAACAACCGCAAGGCCATATCCTCCGTTTTGCATCCAACCCCAAAGCTGCCGCATCGCGGTGCCAAGAACAAGACGATCTGGCGTGTGGACAAACCTCGCCAAACCACCACCGAAGCTTCATCGTATGGCCCATAGAGTATCAGCCGGCTGACGGGATGGTCGCCTACCACTCCGACAAGCCCACCGGCCCTACGGCGGGCTGTGAGACTACGGATGCCTTGGAGTTTCTCGCGCGGCTCACCAGCCATATCCCAAATAAGGGCCAGGTAGGGGCGTAGCATGCTACGCCCCTACTACGGTTGCTACTCATCTCGCCTGCGGGGAATGCGGCGCAAGGCCACCGAGGGAGACGAGCAACAACCGCTCGCAACAGTCGACCCGGAGCTCGAGGCACTCCGCGAGGCACAGCGACGCTGGGCCGAGTCGCTGCGGCGCATCTTCGAGGTGGACCCGCTGAACGAGTGGGGAGCAAACTGCAGTCAGGAGTGAGGAGCAAACTGCAGTCAGGAGTGGGGAGCAAACTGCAGTAAGGAGTGAGGGGTAAGGAGTAAGGTGGACTAGTTACGACTTCTCTTGACAGGTGAGGTGATCTGAGCGACAGGCCCCACAAGGGGTGTGTCGCCAGGTCCCCCCTCTTGGGTTAGGTATGGAGTAGGCAACGCCACTTAACCGAGAGGGTACCATGACGACACAAGAGAAGCTTATGCAGCGGAAGCTCAGTGTGCTAGAGCTGGCGGAGTATCTGCAGAACGTGAGTGAGGCGTGCCGGGTGATGGGGGTGAGCCGCCAGCATTTCTACGACATCAGACGAGCGTTCGAGGCGGGCGGGCTCGAGGCGTTGCGGGACAAGAACCGGCGCAAGCCGAACTTCCCGAATCGGGCGCCACCGCACGTGGAGCAGGCGGCGTGCGAGCTGGCCCGGGAGAACCCGGCTCTGGGGCAGGTGCGGGTGGCGAACGAGCTGCGGAAGCGGGGCATCGAGGTGTCCCCGGCGGGGGTGCGCCCCTCGCCGCGTTCGTTCGCACTGGCGCCGGTTGGCTGTAGTGGGTCGGTCCGGCGGTGTTCCTCACCTTCATCGCGCTCATGGTCGTCGTGGACTATGCCCGGCCCATCGAGTTCCGCTCCCCGATGCGCTACGACGTGCTCGTGCCGTACCTCGTGCTCTTCTTCGGCGCAATCCTACTGATGGGGCTACCGATGTTCCGCTTGAATCGGACACTGTGGCTCATCACCGTGGCGACCACGGTGTTGCTGCTTTGCTCGATGGGCGTTGCGATGCGCAAGGGTGTAGCGTGATGTGGATGGACCCTTCGTCCTAAGGAGCGTTATGGTGTTCAAGCGTATTCTCGCAGCAATCACCCCAATCGTGCTCGTGACGTTGGTCGCGAGCTGCAGTGTGACAGGAGGCGAGGTCATCTCCATCGAGAATGCTGCACGCCTTCAGAGGATCGTTGCTCTTGACCTGCCCTCGTCGTTCGTCAATGCCGTTGTCTTCTCACCTGACAGTCGCTACCTGATCAGCGCTGACAGAAGTCGGGAAGTGATCGTGTGGGAGCGAGGAACGTGGAACAGGCGCACCTATCAGGCACGCCAGGGCAATCTCCAAGCCGACGACGAAGCACAGATCCATTTCTATGGCACTCTGGCGCTTTCACCCGACGGAAGAACCGTCGTTACCACTAGTCCGGAGGGCGACGTCAGAGGCCGGGATTGGGATGGAAATGAGCTGTTTGCCATCTCGTATGGAGCCCGGGTGTACAGCACCGCGATTTCTCCCAATGGTAGGTACCTGGCAGTGGCAGGAGTGAGGGGCAACATCCTCGTTCTCGATCTCGAAACAAGGCGGCAGGTGGCCGACTTGCACACCGATCGCGAGTATATCTCGGTCCTGGCTTTCTCCCCCGACGGGAATACGCTGCTGGCAGGCTACGAACGGCCCCGGAATGTGATGTCAACGTGGAACACGACTACGTGGCAGGAGATCTCTACCTTCAGTCACGTGACAGAACGCATCGACTACCACGATGCCGTCTTTACTCCGGATGGCAGATACCTGGTGATAGCAAGTACCCGGAATGACCTGGAATTCCTGGATATGACCACCAAGCAGGTCGCAAGGGTGCTGAGCGGGCACGCCAGTGCGCCCTATCAGCTAGCGTTCTCTCCGGATGGCTCACTGTTGGCGTCTGCTTCTCATGATGGGACAGTTCGGCTGTGGCACGCGGAAACCGGAGAGGCTCTGAAAGTCGTAGCCAACCCGCATGAGGTCTTCTCAGTCGCTTTCTCGCCCGACGGCGCCCTATTGGCATTTGGTGTTGAGGGAGAAGGTGTGCAGATCTGGGCCGTCGCAGCCCCTTCAGCAGCGGCGCAGGAACCAGCATCTGACCAGCGAAGCACCATCACGTACCGTGAAGTCAATGGACAGGGACTGAGTGCACACGTGTTCCGTCCTGCGATGCCGCAAGCGACCCGAGCCGCGTACCAGCCGGCGGCGCGAGACCCCGGGCACGGCCGGCACCCGCCCGCCCAGCGCTGGACGACGCCACTCGCACGGCTCATACTGGGGTGGGGACGATTGAAATTCCTATGCTGATGCGCCCCATGAGTCCGCCCACCGCCGCGTCATGATCATCCGCGCGTCGGACGGCGGCCGGCCGGCGATCGTACGCCCGGAGTGAATCGCGCAGGAAGACCCGACCCTTTATGTTGTTGATGCAGAAGGCAGAGGCGGCACGCTGCGAAGAGATCGAACCACCGGAGCCGAGAACCAACCGATGTGAGGTTCCGGCCGTTGACCAGACCCCACCGGCAGCCATGGCCTCACCAGGGCCCCGGGCTCTTGACGGTCGCCAAGCTGGCGCTGCTGTGCGCCGCACCGCTTGCTGCTTGTAAGGATGATGGTTGCCTTCCGCCCGGTGCCCCATCCGGTGCCGCGTCCAATCCCAATCCTGCTGATTTCGACGAAGGCATAGGCGCCAGCGCCGGCCTTACCTGGTCGGCGGGACATTGTGCGGCTTCGCACGATGTCTACTTCGGGACGGACCCGACACCAGATCCCGGCGAGTTCCGGGGCAATCAGACCGGCACGGTCTTCGACCCCGGCATTCTGGACGCCAATACCTCCTACTACTGGCGGGTCGACGAGGTCCACGGCCCCACGGTCTGGACGGGAGATGTGTGGAGCTTCACGACCACCGATACGACAGCGGGATGTCAGATTGGCGCGGTCGTTGACCAGATCAGCGAGCAGGGGATTGCCAACTTTGAAGACATTATCCAGAGGAAACTGGCTGCGGTGAAGATCTACAGGAGAATGGTCGATGGGTTCCCCGTTGAACCGGCCTCGACCGTTCGTAATCACGGGAGCGAGGGTTCACCTACGAGCCCGTACATCGATATACACCCCAGCATCGGCGCCAATGACAGTACGCCTCATCTCCAGGAGATCATCGGCGGCGAGTATGACGGCCATTTCCAAGCCTGGGCCCAGCAGACGAGGGAATTCGGCGAGCCGGTGTGGATATGCTTCGACGGCGAGATGAACGGGGACTGGCACAACGGCTCGGGGGCTGCCAACGGCGGCGGCACACTCGACGGCTACGGCGACCCGACAAAGCCGGACGGACCGGAGAGATACGTCGACGCCTGGCGGCACATCCACGGCATCTTCGAGGCGGCCGGTGCAGACAATGTGGCCTGGGTCTGGTCGGTGAACCACGAGGATTGGCCACAGGGATACTGGAACAGGTTTGAGAACTACTATCCTGGTGATGCCTACGTGGACTGGCTCGGGGTTGACGGCTACAACTGGGGCGGTGCGGACTGGGAATCCTTCCAGCAGGTCTTCGACAGTGCGCTCGGCAGGTTACGCGCGATTACCACGGAGAAGCCGGTGATCATCGCCGAATTTGCGAGCGCGCACAGGAACGCTGCCAAGAGTGACTGGATGTCGGATGCGTTCAACCGCCTGAAGACGAACCACCCCTTCGTCGACGCGTTCATCTGGTTCAATCTCGACAAGGAAAGGAACTGGCTGATAGACTCCGACGGTAGCTGGGCGCCGAGAGATGCGCTGTCGGATGCCTATTTCGAGTCTGGAGGCAATCCGTTGAGCCAGCCGCGACCCGGGCAATAGGAGGAGGAGGACACACGGAGATGACTAGCGACGCGAAGCAGCCCGACCATGAGCCAGACGGATACCTGGAAATCGATGCGATGGGAGATGCAGCAGGGAATCTCAGTCGAAGGCAGTTCTTGGGGACAAGTGCGCTCGGTATACTTGCGGTGGGTGCCGGCATCGGCTGCACGGAGGAGCGGGGACAACGATCCACTGCCACCTCTGGGACCTCACCGTTCGACAGACCGCTCGGCTTTCAGTCGTATGGCGTGAGACGAGAGATCGAGAGGGATTTCACCGGAACGCTGGAGAGGGTGCGGGAGCTGGGGTATGCCAGCGTCGAGATGTGCTCACCGCGCGGCAACTACTACAGGACCGCGGGTTACGGGAATCTGACGGATCTGCCGCCTGCCGAGATCAAGCAGCAGATCGAGGATGCCGGGCTCGTCTGTAAGTCCGCTCATTTCGAGCCCCACGAGGTCGTGGTGGATGATCCAGCCAGGACGGCCGACTATGCCGCCGCCCTCGGCTTGCAGGACATCGTGATGTCGGGATCGGGTATCGCTGACGACGGGACCGTCGACGACATCAGGAGGTGGGCGGAGATCGCCAATAGGGCGGCCGAGGTTGTCAGGGCGGCGGGCCTTCGGCTGGGCTACCACAATCACGCGATCGGCCCTCAGGTGGAGGGAAGGCCACAGTACGAGCACATCATGGAAGCGCTCGATCCGGACCTGGTCACGATGCAGTTTCAGCTCGCGTCCATCGCGGGCGGCTATGACATCGTGTACTACCTGGAGCGGTACGCCGGCCGCTACTCATCCCTTCATATGCACGACTACGATCCCGCCATGAAAGGCAGGGAGCCTGGGAGACTGGGCGGCATCGTGCCCTGCGGTGAAGGGATGATCGACTGGCCTGCGCTGCTGCAGGCGGCGTTGCAGAGCGACATCGCCGACCACGGTTTCATCGTCGAGATCGAGACCGAAGAACCGCTCGAAGGGTTGAGGAGGAGCATCGAGTTCCTGAGAACCGTGACGATCTAGGATTCTGCTCCTCAGGGTTCAGCAGGGTTCAGCCCTACGCGGCCGGGGGCAACCCCACGGTTCTCCAGCGTTGGACGACGCCACTCGCACGGCTCATGCTGGGGTGGGGACGATGGAAATTCCTATGCTGATCTGGGCGGGCGTTGCGGCTGTGGTCGGCCGCGACCGGCTAGCGCTGATCCAGCGTCCGCCTCACCTGATGCAGCAGCTCACCGAGGGTCCACGGCTTGGCCAAAAGCGGTACGGCCGACTCGTCCTGATCGCGCGGCCGCGCCGGATCGGCGTACCCGCTGATTAGGATACACTTGGCAGCCGGCTTCCTCTCCCGAATGGCCCGGTACAGGTCCGGGCCATTCATCTTGGGCATCACCACGTCGGAGATGACCAGATCTATCTCGTCCTCGCTGCTCTCGAATATGCGCAGCGCCTCGTCGCCGTCGGCCGCCGCCATTACTCTGTAGCCGTACTGCGTGAGCACCCTCTCGGTGGCCTTGCGGATCGGCTCCTCGTCCTCCACCAGCAGCACCGTCTCGCTGCCGCCCTGCAGTCTGCCCTCCGGAGCCTCGAGCGCCGCCGCTCCCGCCCTGGCACCCGCCACGGGGAAGTAGATCTTCACCACGGTCCCCACGCCCAGCTCACTCTGGACCTCGGCGAAGCCGCGGTGCTGCTTCACCAGACCGTAGATCATCGCCATGCCGAGGCCGGTCCCCTCGCCCGGCTGCTTGGTGGTGAAGAACGGCTCGAACACCCTGCGCCTCGTCTCCTCGTCCATGCCGACGCCCTCGTCCCGCACCGATAGGCACACGTAATCTCCCGGGTCGCCCCAACCGTGGACTGCGCGGTGCCGCTCGTCCAGGCTCTCGGCACGGACGTCGACCGTGAGCGTACCGCCATCGGGCATGGCGTCACGGGCATTGGTGGCTAGGTTCACGATGATCTGCTCCACGGCCCCGGGGTCGGCCAGCACCGGCTCCACTGGCTCGGCGGCCGAGTAGCGGATGACGATGCTCTCGGGTATCAGGCGGCGCAACGTTGTGAGGAAGCTCTCCACCAGCTCCGGCAGACTGACGGACCGCAGCGAGAGCAGCGCGCGCCGGCTGAATCCCAGCAGCCGCTTGACCATGACCGACCCCCGGCGCGCCGCCGCCCTCAGCTCCTGCAGATCCGACCGCTGGTCGAAGCACTCGGGGGGCAGCGCGGCGTCGACCAGGTCGGCGTGGGCCATGATCACCGTGAGGATGTTGTTGAAGTCGTGCGCCATCCCACCCGACAGCTGACCCACCGCCTCCATCTTCTGCGCCTGCTGGAGCTGCGCCTCCAGCGCGCGCTGCTCCGAGATACGCTCCTTCTCCGCGCGCTCCCGCTCGAAGCGCCGCACCGTCTCCATGCGACGCTGCTCGTTGAGCTGCCGTTCCGCCTCCAGTCGGCGGTTCTCCCACTGCAGCAGTCGTTGCCAGCCCAGCGCAATGCCGGCGAGGACTATGACCGCGACCAGCGCCATGACCTCGCGGGGGCCGCGACTGCCGGCATCGCCGATCCCCGTGCTGTAGAGCAGGAAGTGGATGGCGGGCAGCAGCCCCGTGTAGACCAGCAGCATCGTCCCGCGGCCGCGGTGCGGCTCCGGTCCCTCCGCGAATGCATCCTGATTCGGCGTGGTATGGGGGAACTCGTGCGATCGCAGCAGGGCGGCGAGCGTGATCGGCACGAAGGGCAAGTACCATACCAGGTCCCACGGCCCGCCAGCGGGCTGCAGCAGCGTGGCGACCTCGGCATAAGTCAACGTCTCGTACGCGTCCGTCAGAGCCCACATGGCGACCGTGAGGGCCATCAGACCGTAGATGGTGCGCCAGCGCTTCGAGCGAGCGTCGTGCCGCAGGTAGAGCAGCCGTCCCACCACGAAGACGTCGAGCGTCACGTACAGCAGCATCGAGGGCACCCACGTCCAGTACGCCTCGTAACTCAGCATGCCCGGGATGATCGCGAAGTAGAACATCAGCGCGAACAGGAAGACGCACGCGCCCAGTGCCTCTACCCGCCGTCGCATGGTCCCGAGACTCGCGGGAGCGGGTCGGTCGGGGCGGAGCTCGAGGGCCAGGACTATGCAGAGGTAGAAGAGCAGGTACAGGGCGTCCACGACCAGATCGAGCCACCACACCAGGTACTCCAGCGGCACGCTGGCGTACATCACCCGCACTACAAGCCAGCAGCCGAAAGCCAGCGTCCACAGATCCCAGAACCGCCGTTCGGCGTGGCGGGCTATCGCGCCGCGGCGATACTGGAACGCCGCCACGGAAGCCAGGAGCAGCGGGAAGTCGGCGTAGTACTCGGCGAAGTACGCCAGAACGCTCGGGGGGAGGATCGGGATTACGTAGGGAACGAGCACGACCGCGAAGGCGCCGCCCGCTATCCAGGTCACAGGATTGCGACGCAGCGTTTGCCAGCGGTCTGAAGCGAGCTCGGGCGTTCCCATGCAGCGGTCCTCGATCTTGCCGGGGGACCCGATCGCGGGGGGCGGCGACGGAACGGCGCAAGAATAGGCACCGCAACGGGATGGGGCTAGGTACTGCGTCACACCGCGAGCCTGGCCGCTACAGAGACCAAGCCGCTAAGTTATTGCCATCTATGTGTTTGCTGGCGTCAGACTAGGCTCACGCCGGACTGGCCGCGGCGGCGCGCCGCATGCCGCCCAGCGACGTCACGAAGGCCAGCAGGTACATCGCCAGCGCCAGCAGGTAGAGCGGCCGGAAGCCGAAGTACATCGAGTTGTACTCGAGGAACCCTCCGAGCATCGCCCCGAACAGGTTGGACGACAGCGCCACCGCCACCGAGCTCGACCGCTTGAGCTCGGTCGAGAAGGCGAACCCGGAGAAGAACGCCGGCAGCGTGAGCAGCGCCGTCAGGAACAGCCGCGCGACCCATGCGGGCACGGCACTCAGGTCGGCGGTCGAGAGGAACATCCCCGCGAGCAGGGACAGCCGCAGCAGGCCGTACACCAGCACCGGGCGCGGCACCCCGAACCGGATGACCACCAGGTTCGCCAGGAACGCCATGGTCAGGATCCCGGCGATCACCGCACCCACGACCACCCAGGTGCTGCCGTAGACCAGAGCCAGCTCCGTGATCCCCTTGGTCTCGATCAGCATGAACCCTGTGCCCAAGAAGAAGCAGGGCGCCGACCAGGCTCCCCGCGCCCCCGGGGTCAGGTCGCGGATCATCACCAGCGAGACCAGTAGCAACACGGCGACCATAGCTACGTAGGTGCTGGAGGTCCTGCAGCGCTACTACGGCTGGTACGCGTCCCGGGTGCGGGGCAGGCGCTGGAAGGCCACCGCTGGCACCGCCTCAGCCTGACTCGACTCCCGTGCCCCTCGACGTTCGCCGGTTGGGGGGGCGCTGGGGTACCCACATGCGCCTTGCCCCCCGGCAGCAGGCCCCGCAAGCGACCCGAGCCGCGTACTAGCCGGGGCGCGAGATCCCGGGCACGGCCGGTACCCGCCCGCCCAGCGCTGGACGACGCCACTCGCACGGCTCTTACTGGGGTGGGGACGATTGAAATTCCTATGCTGAGGAAACCCGATAGGTCATCAAACGTAGGGACTGCAGAGAGTCTGTCGGCAGCAGCCGCTATGAAGACGGACCGAAATCGTCGTCGGCTGACGAAGGCACGAGGGTAGGGAGCTACGGCAAGGCCGATACGGCGGAGGTCTCGGATGGGACGCCTGAGAACGAGCTACGGTCCCTGTTTGGCATTGGCGATCGTCACGTTCGTCGCATGCGGACGCGACGGCTCTCGGATACCCGAGGATGCACTGCTCGTGCGGCACGGCACGGTCATTGACGGGACGGGAGCACCACCGATCGTCGATGGTGTGGTGGTAGTCCAGGGTGACCGGATTCTGGCGATTGGTGAGGCTGCTGGATTCAATATCCCCGAGGGCGTAAGGATCATCGATGCGGGAGGGGGCACCGTACTCCCCGGCATCGTCGACGCTCACACCCACAGTACTCACGGTGCCTCGATCCGCCGCACCTTCTTGGTCGATGGAGTCACCACCGTGTGCAACCTGGGCACATCCTTGGATCGGCTTTCCCAGTTCGCTGAGGGCTCCGTTGACGTTTCGGACGAACCGCTGGTGGAGATCGGCGTGCTGGACGGCGACCCGAACTACCAGCTCTTCCGGGTCGTCGGGGCCTTGAGACTGAGCGACGGTCGTCTCGTCGTCGCGAACTCCGGAACGAACGAGCTTCGCTTCTACGATTCGTCGGGCAGATACCTGCGCAGTTCCGGGCGCAAAGGCGGCGGACCCGGCGAGTTCGAGGGTCTAAGCTGGTTGGGCGCATCGGGGGCCGACTCGCTGCTCGCCTACGATTGGCCCGGCCGACAAATCTCGGTCTTCGACGCGGCCGGGGAGTATGCTCGAGCCTCCGTGCTGCCAGCTCTGAGCCACGCGCCGCCTTCGCACATCAACCCCGTATCCCTCAGCGACGGCTCGCTGCTCGTCGGCGCGCAACGCTTTTTCGGGTCGGGCTCGCTCACGACCGGCGTCTACGAGGACACCATCTTCCACCTTCTATTCGATACCGAAGGCGTTCTGGTCGATACCATCGCGTGAAACCAATGGGAGGTACCCCACGTCGTATCCAAGGGAGGGCGCGCAGTGGGCCTGACGGCGAAGCCGACGAGCACGATCCACCGTGCCACGCTGCACCGCTGCATCGGTGCGGTCGCGGCGCTGTTCGTGTTCGCATGCGGCGACGGCACCGCACCTTCCACAAGCGCGCCACCGCCAATCGACGACGGCCGACCGCTCTCGGTCGCGGTTCGGACCCACCTCCTCGAGCACCCCGAGAACTCCTCCCTCAACACGTTCCTCAGCACAACCGAGGTGCAGGTCGTGTTCGACGGGGCGAACGCGGTCTGGGTCCAGGCGAGCATCAACCTGACGATCGAGTCGGTCGTGCGAGAGCAGGCCCGCGACTCGGAGGAGTTCGACCGGGCCTTGCGGGGCGAGGTCGGCTTCACGACCGGGGCCGTGGCGTCGGTCCTCCCGAGGACGCACGTGCTCCCGGACGGGTGGAACGTCTTCTTCGTCCACGACTTGGGGGGCTTCGTCCTGGGGATCTACGTTGCCGAGGTACCGGCCGTGGTCTGCGCCGAGCTCGACCGGACCGGACAGCGGGATCTCGGTGGGTCGGTCGCGCACACGCTGGCACACGAGTTGGGGCACTCGTTCGGCCTGTTCCACGCCCCGTGCACTCCCGAGGGGAATCTCATGGCACCCGGCTGTAGCGAGGGCGACCGGACGCGGCTCACCGAGTCGCAGATCGAGGTCGCTCGGGCGCAGGTACGGTACGGCCGGCCGTACGGCGTCCGCTAGGCATCGCTGCACCGGCGGGCGACCCGCGCGGGACCCACCCGCGCCCCGCCGGGAACCTCTGGCCGGCAGCCCGCGTTCTCATCGGACGAACGCACTCGAATGCTCGGGCCGTGAGTCGCATTCTCGTGCCTCCCAGTACGATCCGCAGCGCACGCCTCCCCTACTGGGCGATCGCGCTCACGGCCCTTCTCTCCTTCGCGTGCGCCTGCCGCTCCGGCGCCTCCGGAAGGTGCGTCGCCCCTGTCACCGCACGCGCGCTACCCGTGCGAAGCTCACTGCGTCGTCCGCGAACTCCGCAGGCCGCGCCGCGGCACTCTCATCACCGGGTGGCCCCGGCTCGAGGTCCAGCCGGAACGCATCGTTGTCCACGAACTCCAGGATCCCGTACATCGTGACCCCGGCGAGCGGACTGTGGTCGAAACGGGTCCCTGGCCAACTGGCACCCGCACCTGCACTTACTGGTCACCGACGGCGGCTTCCTGCCTGACGGTACGTTCGTGCACTTGCCGCTCCACGATGTCGCGACGCTCACCGAGGCGTTCCGCCGCGCCGTCCTCAAGATGTTCGTCAAGCGCGAGCTGATGGACGTCGAGACGGCTCAAAGCCTGCTCGCCTGGCCACACTCGGGATTCCACGTACACGACGGCGTCTGGGCCGCAGCCGACGACAAGGAGTTCGCCGTCCGCCTCGCCCGCTACTGCGCCCGCAATCCTGTGGCGCTCGGCCGCCTGACGTACGACGCACACGCCCGCGCCGTCACCTATCACTCCGACAAGCCTACGGGCCCCACCGTGGGCAGTGAGACGACCGAGGCCCTGGAGTTCCTCGCTCGGCTGACCAGTCACATCCCCAACAAGGGCCAGGTCCTGCAGCGCTACTACGGCTGGTACGCGTCCCGGGTGCGGGGCAGGCGCCGGAAGGCCACCGCGGCAGGGGAGGACCACCCCATCGTCTGGGTCGACCCGGAGCCCAAGGCCGTCTGCGAGGCACAGCGACGCTGGGCCGAGTTGCTGCGGCGCATCTTCGCAAACTGCAGTGAGGAGTGAGGAGCAAACTGCAGTGAGGAGTCAGGAGTACTCCTTACTTACCTACCCCTCACTCCTTACCCCTCACTCCTCACTGTCCCTCTGTTCGACCGCATCCTCGACCAGCTGCGACGCAGTACAGCAACACGCCGACGCCCCCGCGCTCCGCCAAGACGCTGGAAGTCCGCCGCCACAACCGTCTCGGCCTGACACCAAGCATGATGCCGCCCCTGACGATCACTGTTGGGGGATCGCTGGCTTGCCAGTGTGCGCCAACCGGCGCTCCGCACGCCCCTCGACTGCCCGAACCGCGGTGCGAATTCTCACTCCACAGGGCGTTCAAGCCACCAACTCGGCGCCCCGAGACCTCGATCGTCGGCTCGACGCCTCCAGTCCCGTGCCCCATACTTCACAGAGGCGAAAGGAAATTCCTAATGGGAGCTGCCGTCCAGTGGGGCCATCCACCCGCGGCTCTCGTTGGAGCAAGGGATCGAGGGATACAGGTGCCAGGCTCGCTGGCCTGAGCACGCGATCGCCGAGCTAGAGCGGGCGCTCGAGCGCGAGTCCACTCACTCCGTTTCCTCGTCAGCAGCGTCTGCAGCAAGGGAGGTATGTGATGACTAGGCCACGGCCAACGCCTACGACTATCGGTGTCTGGGTGGGGCTCACCGCGGTGTTCAGCCTCGCCGACACAGCAACCGTTCGCGCACAAGACACGCAAGAGGCAAACCCACCAGCTCGCATCCTTCAGGAGCAGCATCAGCCGTCCACCTCAGCGGTCTGGGGACCGTGGCCTGAGCTTCCGTGGGACGACCGCGAGGTGGAACGTGGAAGCTGGGTAGATCTGCTGAACAAACCGTTCGACTTGACTCGGAGAGGAGCAGCGGGTGAAGCGCGGCGGTACCTGATCCGCCGAACGAACCTGAACCTCGACCGCCTGGGGCGTGTGATTGGCCGTCTCGTGGTGGAAGGGCGACTGATCAGAACGCTGCTCAACGAAGTAGCTCCGGGGCGGTGGGCCGAGGAGTTCGAGTGGGAGGCGTTTGCCCTGGGACAGTCCCAGCAAGCGGATGCATACCCGACCACCGCCGATGTCGAAGCTGCCCGGGGCATTCGGTACGAGTTTGTGCCGGGAGAATTCGACCACATCAATATCCCCGCCGACTTTGCCCGCCTGGGAACCGGGATGGAGGGCACGCTCATGAAGATCCTGGCGATGGATGCATCCGCGTTCGACGCGATCGTGATCGGCTTGAGGGATCAGATCGGCGACTCGGCGGTCATTGGGAGTGTGGCATACAGCACACCGTGGAGTCAGGCGGCCACGATCTCTCAAACGGGCGGAACAGGTGCCGCCGGCAGCTACCAGCTGGGTGAGATGCGTACCGTGCCGGCTGGGGTCACGCGATGGCACGGTGAGCCGTGCGCGATCATTTGGTTCTCCGCCGAGGGGAACACCGTGATTGCCGACATCGAGACGGACCTGTTGTCGGTGCACACCGAAGGCACTGAGTACTTCCGCGGGGAACTCGCCTTGTCCCTTGTCGACGGCCGAATCGTCGCCGGAGACATCTGGGGGCCGCTCCCATCTCGGATCGAGGTTGGTATCGGAGGCAACCCGCCTGCTGAACAGCCGATTGCGGCTGTCCTGCAGCAGATCAGCATGCGTGAACAGTGACGGTGAGATAGACCGTGGCCGGGGAGGGACGACTCAGTCCACTATGAGTTAGGCTGCGATGGGACACCGAATGCGCTTACGGTGCGAGAGAGTCGCCCTCTATGGCGGGATCCTCATAGTGGCCAGCGGACTGGTGAGTCTTTGGGTCGGTGGGCGTGCCGGATACATGTTGTACGAGCCTGACCCTGGAGGGGTGTTCGGGCACGTCGGGGTTTGGGCTGGTGTTACGGCGGTCGTGATTGGCAGCGCTATCATCTGGATCGCAAGACACGAACCTGTCACTCCGATCGCCAAGGTGGTGGTCGGGCTGCTCACGGTTGTTCTTGGGCACCTGGGAGCGATCGCTGGTGCCCTTCTGGTAGGAACTGCGGGAGTGCTGTTGTGTTACGTCGCCGGGATCTGGCTCGCGGTGAGAGGCGTGAGCGAGTGGCGACGTCAGAAGCGAGCAGGCTAACACGCGCTCGCAGCTGTCGGTCCGCTCCGCGGCCCGCAGCTGAAGCGCCAACCGTTATGCAAAGAATCGTTTGGAGGAAGGAGGAAAACAGCATGCGGGAGCAAGTACAAGCAATGCCTGTCACGATGGAGCAACCAGGTCTAAGGATGCAACAGGTTGTCTCTCCGGAAGCATGGGGCGGCATGGTCGTGGAGTATTTCGAGTGCGCTGACAGAATTGACTTTGGACCAATGTTCGTGGGCCTACTGAACGATCTATGTCCCTGTCCTCTTGTGCTGCCTCATCGCTTCCAGGGTAAGAGGTAGGATTTCGGACTCCATTTGGACACGCGCCGGAGAGTGCGAACAGCGTTCCGGAAAGCAAGGCCGCGGAAGCGGTGTGCCGTCAGGTTCGGTTACGAACTTTCCCGCCTCGAACCCACCATGCAAATGCATATCGATAATGGGAGGGCGAGCCGTCGTCGACAGCGAGGTCCTGCTCAGCGACCAGAAGCCGGGCATCGAGTTCGAGTACCAGGTCATCGCGGTGAACAAGGCGGGCGGAGGCTCGCCGAGCAACATCGTTCGTGCGGTGCTGTGATCAAGACCGTTCACTTACGATGTCGACGGGACGGCGAATCGGCGGATCGAGGCCCCTCCCACCCAGGGACGTCACGAACCGCCGATCCGACCAACCGCCGATCCGCCGACAGTTGTGCGGGCCGGCACGTCGGGTTGATGTCGGAGCTTCAGCCCCGGCTACTCGGTGTCGCCCGTCTCCTCAGGAGTTTCGGATGGGCCGGGTCCCCCGAGGATCGCTTCCTCGAACCAGTCTGCGAGCTCATCGGCAGCGTCAGTGAGAGCGAGTGCCCAGCTCCTCACCGCCTCCTCTACGGAGCGCAGTCCTTCTTCTCTGGGCGCCTCCGCCTCTCCTGCGGAGGCTCGAAGTCGCTCGAGGATCTCTTCCAGTTCCGCATCCGCCTGGCGCCTCGTCTCAGCGCTGTCGGAGCCGACGGTCTTGCTGCGGCGCTTGCCCTGCTCGGTCCACTGGATCCTTACCTTGCCGTTCTCGACGAAGCGCCGCCCGACGTACGGCTTCGCACCGATGGTCCGGGTGTGGCGACGATCCCGGTTGCCTCGTTCCGCAGTCATACTTGAATTGTAACCTGTTTCTCACCGTCGGGCGGGCGCTCCGTCAGGGAGCGCCCGCCCATCCTGCATTGATGCCGGTATTACTGCCTACGACCATTACCGGCGACGGTCCTTTCCTCTTCCTCCTTTGGTCGCGTGGGCCAGCCGGCCCGCAGGTCGTTCCAGTGCAGCACGGTGTTGAACACCAGGGCATGGCTGCCGTAGGTCTCCAGCCGCCAGAAAGGGCGGATGGCGAACAGAACCACATGCCCCTCACCCACCGGCACGTCGACCACCGCAGGCGTGCCGGCGATCTCGCTCTCACCGCGGAGCATGCCGCTCATCAAGATGTTCTTCTTGGCAAAGCTCAGCACGACGCGAGGGACTTCCTTGTTCCACACGTCGTCCTTGTACCAGTCCGGCGTGGAGGAGCCGCCCACGTTCTTGCTCACCTGGAGCACCGGCCTCTGGTTGAAGTAGGCGGCCAGGGAGTCGGTGTAGCCGTACACGATGGGACTTGCCTTGTCCTCCACTACGGTCTGGAGCACCGTGCCGCGGGCGGCGAGCTCCCGCGTGTTGCGAATGCTCACTCGACGCGTGATGGCCATCTGAATGGGGAACTGAGCGGTGCCGCCTTCCGTAATGAAGACCCCGCCCCCCTCGATGAACTGGTTCAGACGCATCACGCCTTCGTACCCCATCCCTCCCCGGAGATCATCGGTCTCGTCGATGATCCCGATCGCCGGGTAGTCTGGGCTCCGCTTCCAGGGGATGGGATCTCCAGCCTCAGTCGTGCCCGCAACCAGGGTCTGTGGGTTGGCCCGATTCCGGGGCATGATGATGACGTCGAAGCGGGAGAGATCGGTCGTGCCGAGGTCCTGTTCCGAAAGGTACGTGTAGGGAATGCCCAAGCGATCGAACGCGAGTCGCCACCAGCCGGCGTCCTGCGGCGTTGAGACCCAGGTGTGGACCAGCGCCACCCGGGGCACTTCCACGGCATGGGTAGGGACGTCGGGCTTCCGCCTGACGCCTCGCACCTCCAACCCAAGCTCGGCCGCCGTGGCCTCGAGGCGTTCTGCGAGATCTGGTGGGTTTCCTTCCGTCGGGACGATGAAGCTCCCGGCGTTGTACTCCCGTCCGTCCGCCTCGAACGCCTCCTCGGCGGCGTCCATCTGCGCGTCGCTCAACTTGAAGCGGAACACCGTAACGTTGTCGTCAGTCGTGTTGTTCACCAGATAAAACGGGCGTCCAGTCCGTTCTACGCGACCGGCCACCCGTACGGGCTCCGCCAGAGGCTGCATCTTCGCCGAGAGGATGTCCGCGTCATCCACCGCGTAGGCTTCGACCTGATGCAGGAACGGCAGTGTCCAACCCGTGTCGTCATAGGGGGGTGTCGCGTCCTTGGGGAAGTTCTGTTTTCCGAGGAGGATCTGGATCAGGTTGCGATACGGCTGGTCCATCCGGACGACGAACGAGCCTTTGGGAGCCTTCATCTCTTCCGCATCATCGCCGCTGCCTTTGCCGCTCACTGCCCAGCTGAGCTCCTCGTCGGCTACGTGTACCTCGATGCCCTGGCCGAGCAGGAGATTCGCCAGGCCCACGGTGGCGAGGGGCCGATGCTGCTCCCGGGGGATGACCCAGGCGTGCGGCGCCTCGGACTTGCCTCGTTCGACGGCTCGCTGGCTCTTGAGGTAGAAGTTCTCGACGAAATCCTCTCGGTTGTCCGCCACATACTTGAGCGCCACCAGCACGCCGCTCTGCATGTAGTTAGTGTTGTTCCGCAACGACCACATCACCTTCTTGAGCGGAGGGTTCGGACGGTACCACTGCCGCGAGGTCGCTCGGTCCGACAGTTCGCGCTCCCGGGTATCGGCGCCGCCGTTTCCCAGGGTCTCGTAGAACCGTCCGACACTGTTGCGGGTGTTGGCGATCCACATCAAGTAGTTCGCCGCCCAACCGGTGTAGAATGCGTGGGTCCAGACGCCGGGCATTCCCCGCTTGGTCAACTCGGTGACCTCCTCATGGGCGAGGTTGTGCCACTCGTCGATCGTGATAGGATCGATGACCTCGTTGTAGGGCCCCGAGCCGGTGGAGGTGTAGAGGTAGTATCCCGACTCATGCAGGTCGTGCATGATGGTCGGCTTCCAGTGGAGATATGCAGCCAGGATGTTCCGTGTGAGCGCCAGGCCGAAGCCAAAGCCGTCCCGATTGTTGTCGTGCGCGACGTACTTGCCCCAGTATCGCAGGCCCGGCCCGATATCGCGATGCGCCTTGCGGTAGTTGTAGATATCCACCATCCGGTCGCGCCCGTCAGGCTCCGTGGCGGGCACGATGATCACGATGACATTGTCTCGAATCGCCCGGATGAGGGGTGATTCCTCCACCGCCAGCCGATACGCCAGTTCCATCACCATCTCCGGCGGGCCCGTTTCCGGGGAGTGCAGCCCGGCCGTGATGTAGTAGATCGGCTTCGCATCGGCGATGATTGTCTGCGCCTGCTGCTGCGACAGGTCACGTGGATCGGCCAGCTGGTTGAGGAATCCTCGGTAGCGCTCCAGATCCGCGATGGTGGCCTCGTCCGCCACAAGCACCTCGATCATGTCCCGATCTTCCTCAGTCTTCCCGATAGTGCGCACGGTCACCCGCGGCGACGCCTCGGCCAGCGCCCGCATGTAGCCGTGGATCTCGTTGGTGTTATGCAGGATGTTCGGCGCGCCGATGATCGTGCCGAAGTAGTCCAGCGGGGAGGGCACGGCCTCCGACAGGGGAAGGTGATCCACCAGCTCGTTCAGGAACCGCTCGTCGGTGGTGTGCTCGCGAATGCGGGCACCGTAGGTCGAGTCGTTCGATTGAGCCCAGGCACTCACAACGATCGATGTGAGACAGGCTGCGAGAACAACGGGAACGCGGAATAGGGTGCGGCCACGCATCGGATCCTCCCTTGTCAGGTAGCGCCGGGCGCCGCGGAGGATGAGCGTCCGGTGACGCCATCGGTGA
>WVYX01000060.1:0-8140 GCA_011772755.1 Gemmatimonadales bacterium | reverse complement strand
GCGCGGCCCGTAGGGGCTTGGCGTGCTACGCCCCTAGTTCGGGCAGGCGCTGGCACCGCGCGACAGAGGGCTTGCAGGTCAGCGGTGCGAATGACCGAGCGCTGGCCACGCAGCCGGGCGTGCCGTATTCTAGAGGTGCGCCTGACCGGTTCAGAGTGGTGTGACCGACCTTTTCGACAGCATCAAGACGGCCCTCTCCGACCGCTACACCATCGAGCGGGTGCTCGGTAGCGGGGGCATGGCCACCGTCTATCTAGCCCGCGATCTGCGGCACGATCGCCGCGTCGCCGTGAAGGTGCTGCGCCCCGAGCTGGCGGCGACCCTGGGTGGCGAGCGATTCCTGCGAGAGATCAAGATCATCGCTCAGCTCCAGCATCCCCACATCGTGTCGCTCCACGACTCCGGCGAGGTGAGCGGCTTCCTGTTCTACGTAATGCCGTACATCGAGGGGGAGTCGCTGCGGCAGCGCCTCAGGCGCGAGGGACAGCTGAGCCTGACGGATGCCGTCGAGATCGCTCGGGAGGTGGCCGCGGCGCTGGCGTATGCCCACGAGCGGGGTGTCATTCATCGGGACATCAAGCCTGAGAACATTCTGCTCTCGGCAGGTGAAGCTGTCGTGACCGACTTTGGGGTGGCGCGAGCCGTGTCGGTGGCGAGCGAGGAGTCGCTGACTGGCACCGGCCTCGCCGTAGGGACGCCCACCTACATGAGCCCCGAGCAGGCGAGTGGGGAGCACCGCCTCGATGCCCGGACGGACATCTACGGCCTCGGCTGCGTGTTGTATGAGATGCTCGCTGGCGAGCCACCTCATACCGGGCCCAGCGCCCAGGCGATCACGGCGCGGAAGCTGTCGGAGCCGGTGCGGCCGCTCCAAGCCGTGCGGGACACCGTGCCACACGGGATCGCCCGAGTGACCATGAAGGCGCTGGCCCGGAGCCCCGCCGACCGGTTCCAGACGGCGAAGCAGATGGTGGAGGCCCTCAAACCGCCACGCATTTCGGCGATTCGTGCGTGGTCGGGTGGCGAGCGGATATCACCGCGCGCCGCAGCGCTCATCGCGGTCGTGGTACTGGCCATTGTGGCCGGCCTCAGTTGGCTCGTTCGGCCGTGGTCAGCGGGCACAGTAGGTCGGGTCGGAGACCGGCCCCGGTTGGTGGTACTGCCGTTCGACAATCTCGGGTCACCCGAAGACGAGTACTTCGCCGCCGGCATCACCGATGAGATCACCGCGCGCCTCGCCGGCGTGACTGGCCTCGATGTCATCGCCCGGCAGAGTGCCATCCTCTATAAGGACAGTCCCAAGACACCCAACCAGATTCGAGATGAGCTCGACGTGGACTACATCCTCGAGGCCACGATCAGCTGGCAGCGCGCTACAGACGCGCCCAGTCGCGTCCGGGTCCGACCTCAGTTGATCAGAGCACAGGATGCCAGCCACGTGTGGGCCGGGGTGTACGACGAAGAGTTGGACGAGGTCTTCCGAGTGCAGACCAACATCGCCGAGCAGGTGGTGAGCGCGCTGGGCATCGCACTGCTCGAGCCCGAACAGCAGACCCTGGGTAAGCAGCCGACGGACGACCTCGACGCGTACGTTTTCTACCTTCAGGGCAACGACTATTTCAATCGCGGCCACTCGGCCGAGAACTTTCGGATCGCGGGGGAAATGTACCAGCAGGCGCTGGCGCGCGATCCACAGTTCGCCGAGGCACACGCCAGGCTCTCCCGGACGTACGCGTCCCTCTACTGGTTCGCGGAGCCGACTCAGGAACACCTCGATCGGGCCAGGGCGGCGGTGGAGCGGGCGTTCGAACTGGCACCGGCGCTACCCGAGGCGCACCTGGCGCTGGGATACTACTACTACTGGGGAAGCCGGGACTACGGCCACGCTCTCGAGCAATTCGCAATGGGCCGCCAGCTTGCGCCGCAGAACAGCGAGCTGATGGTCGCCCAAGCCATGGTCCAGCGGCGGCAGGGCCTGTTCGACGAGGCGATCAGGAATCTCGAAACTGCGGCGATGCTGAATCCCCGCTCCAACCGGGAGGCCCTGGAGCTGGGGATGACGTACTCCCTGAACCGGGACTATGAAAACGCCGAGCAGCACTTCGACCGCGCAATCGCGTTGGCCCCGGACTGGGAATCCCCCTACGTATGGAAGGCCCTTCTCTATCTGCGCTGGCGCGGTGACGCGGTCCAGGCNNTCGGAGTTTCCCACCGTGTTCGGCGTCAGGGCACTGATGAGAATCCTGAGCGCCGACGACGGAGAGGTCCTGGGGGCCATCCAGCGAGAATCGTTCGGGCCGGAGGAGGCGTTGTACTACCTGTTTCAGGGCGAGTTCCAACGTCGCCGAGGCGAGGCGCAGCTTGCCGCTGCGTACTACGACTCGGCACGGGCGTTGTTGGAGCCCCAGGGTGGGGCACGTGTCGACGACCCGACGTTCCACTCGCTCATGGGTCTCGCCTATGCCGGGCTAGGGCGAGGGGATGAGGCGATCCGACACGGGCGCCGGGCGGTCGAGCTGTTGCCAATCTCGAAGGATGCCTTCTACGGGTCGGCGCCCCCTGCTCACCTCGCCCAGATCTATGCGATGGTGGGAGACCACGACGCGGCGATCGATGAGATTCAGTTCCTGCTCCGCGTTCCCGGTCGCCTCTCCGTGCCGCTGCTCCGCATCGATCCGGCGTGGGATGCGTTGCGGGAACACCCGCGCTTTCAGCGGCTGCTTCTGCGCGAGGACTAGCTTCGCGGGACCCCCACTTCGAGCAACGAGAAAGTGCGTGAGCTACCGCAGCAAGCGGGGATCGGCTTCGGTCGGCAGCAGGGGTTGGTGCGGGCGGCTGGCTAGGCGTCGGGCGATCGCGGAGAAAGGAGGCGAGTCCAGCGGTGGCACAACGTCGGTCGCTACTGCCCCGGGAATACGGCGCGTACGCAGAGCTGTTGTTCCCCCTCACCACCGGCCTGGCGCTCGGTCGACCGACAGCGGCGGCTGTCCTCTTCGCGGCGGCCGCGGTGGCCTGGTTCCTGATGCATGAGCCGTTCGCGGTGCTGACAGGTGTGCGAGGAGCGCGGGCTAGGGAGATCCTGTCTGCTCGGGCACGGGCGCGACTCCGGATGCTGTTGGGAGGGGGTGCGGTCGCGGGCCTGGCTGCGGTCCTGTTCGCCGATCCGGATGCGCGACTCGCAGTGCTGGTTCCCATCTCGTGTGGTGTGGCGCTGGCTCCCGCCGTCCTGCGGGGCCGTCAGAAGACGCTGGGGGCCGAAATAGTCCTCATAGCAGCCCTGTCTGGGATGGTGCTTCCAGTGGGTCTGGCGGGCGGGGTCGAATGGTCCCTGGCGTGGCTTGCGGCCGCGGTCTGGTTCGTGAGCTTCGTGCTCGGCACCGTCACGGTGCACGGGATCAAGGCAGCTCACAAACAGACGTTCGGCACCCGATGGACGCCGTATGTGCCGGTGGTTCTGGCGCCGATGCTGGTCGCAATCGCTGCGCTGGCCGCTGCGGCGGGTGCCGTGCCGCCTGCGATCGTGGCGGCGCTCCTGCCGTCGAGCGTGGTGGCCGTCGTGTTCAGCGTGCTACGCGTGCATCCCCGACGGTTGCGCATCGTGGGATGGTCGCTTGTCACGGGGAACGTTGTGACGCTGGTGATCTTGCTGGCGGCGTGAGGCATGAGTCGCCGCGCGGTACCACCGTCTGCGCTGCTGTCCGGCCAGGGGCTCTAAATGGAACTCACGGCCTCGGGTTTGCGGGTCGTCTTGCCCGCACCTGATTGCCGCGAGCGTGATGTACCGGCTGGAGCGCTACGACTTCCCCGATCAGAGCGGCGTCACTCGTAGCGAGCAGCTCTCGAGGCTCAGTGTGGGCCTCGGACTGCGGCTGGGAAAGTAGCCACCTTCCTGCCGTAGCGCAGTGTGCGGCAATCACCGTGGCGCGAGCCCCCGCTCCGGTGGCCGCCGAGCTGATCGGCGTCGACGACCACACCGGACGTGTGGCTCCTGGCTGCGACGCCGATCTCCTGGTGTTGGAGCGGAACCCCCTGGAGGACATCGGCGCGTATCAAGACGTGCTCATGGTCATTAACGACGGGCGCATCGTGCTGGACCGCACGGCGTGGTGAATCCGGTGCGTTGGCGCGCCCGCTGCCGCCGACGGCCGGCTAGTCACCCGGCGGCGGCAGGAACCGGGGCCGGCGATGGCCAGCCTGGAAATCGAGATGCTTGGTTCCTTTGAGACCACCAGTGAAACCCGGGCTGCCTCGGCTGACCCTACGTCCCACTCCTCAGCGTGATGTTCCCGGTCACCGTCGCCAAGGTGAGCGTCCGGCCCCCGGTGCCCAGGGTGCCCTGCTTGTGCCCCGGTGACACATCCGTCAGTGGAAAGTCCGAAACAATGCTGCCGGTGACGACCGCAGCGTCAACGTTGGCGTTGGTGTTGGCGGGCACCGTCACAGTGACGTTCCCGGATACAGTGACGAAATCCAGATCGCGGTCCCATTCGGCCGCGCCGATGGTGGCCGTGACACTGCCGACGACTGTACTGCCCTCGGCGATACCACTGGTGGAAACCAGCACGTCGCCGTTCACCGTGCGGAGAAAGGCATCGCTCGAGATGGATTGTGCGGTGACGTCACCGCTGACGGTGCGGCCGTCAAACACCACACCGGCGGGAACGCTCACGGTGAACGTCACTCGTACGTCGTTGTCCTGCACGCTCATGTTGCCCCGGTCACCCGGCAGGCATTGATTTGGCGTCTCCCCAGGCACGTCCGGGTAGACTGCGCAGATCGTGACGCCGTCGCCGTGTGGGATGACCTGGATGCTCACCGACGACAGCTCGCTCTCCTGGCTCGTCTTCGTCCAGGAGACCACCACTGAATCCCCGGAGGTCGCCGACGCCTGGATGCTCCCAATCACGCCCTTGATCTCGATCTCGTCACCCTGAGCGATCTGCCCGCGCCACTCGAAATCCCGGTCGCCGGACCCGGTGGAGTCACTACAGGCCGCCAGCGACGCGGCCACCAGCGCAGTCGTCGGGAGAACATGCAGCCGTCTCATCCCAGCCCTCCCCTTGGTGTGTCCAATTCTCGTGCGTCTGCTGGGGATGCTGCCGTGCCCGCACAGCAATGCTCGAACGGTGTCAAGATAATGCCCTGGCGGCGGTACCGAGCATCCGGGCGACCCCGGTCCGGCGCTGGCCTCCGCCCGCCGAGGCTCGTATTCTACTTAGACCCGAGGGCGGGGTGTCCCAGCCTCGCCCAGCGTGCTCGAGAGATGTCAACAAGCAAGCGAGGTTTCCATGCGTTGTCTCGGATGGTTGGCTCTACTCACGGTTGCGGCGACGGCGTTGGGGGTCCAACAGGCGCAGGCCCAGGTTCCGCCGCAGGATTATCGAGGGGTGCAGCTGCGGAAGCTCGATACAGAACGGGACTTGCTCCTGGCCATGGCCGACTCGATGCCGGAGTCGCTGTACCGCGACAAAGTGACGCCGGAGCAGCGGGATTTCGCCCACCAGCTGCACCATGTGGCGTCCGTGGTGGCATTTGTGTGCGTGCGCTTCTTCGGCGCCGACGGCTCCGCGGTGCCGGACACCGTCGGGATTTTTGACAGCCGTCAGGGGCTAAAGGGCTACGTGAACGGCGTGTACGACCTGGCTAGCCGGGCGTTGCAGAACCAGTCCGAGGAGGATCGGCAAGCCACGGCGAGCCTGTTTGGCCAGGACATGCCCAAGTGGCAGATATGGGACGAGATCCACATGCACACCATGTGGACGGCGGGCCAGGTGGTGGCCAACTTCCGAAAGCACGGCATGCCCCCGCCGGCATTCAGGTTCTTCTAGCACCTCGCTTGCCAAGCGCTGACCTGCACACCGGAGGATCAGTTGTAGGGTCCTCCGGTTTCGCCGTGGGCTCCCAAGCTCCCCAATGACCGAACAGGACCACCTCTTCGTCACCAAGGGTCCCAGTCCGAGCCCTCCCGCTGCTGAGAGGGTTAGGACCACCGGCCTGCCTCGGTCCTTGCTCCTCCAGGCGGTGAAGCGGCTCCGCATCGTGAGCGGAGTGGTCTTCGTCTTGGAGGTAGTGACGTGGTTCGGCTCCAACCTAGTTCAGGGTGAGCTCGCGCTGGAGTTCATACACGCCTACCAGTGGGGGCCGCCGGTGCTCATCATGGCGGCTTCCCTAGCCGTGTTCGGTCTCACCGGAACTGCGCGCGTCCCTCCGGCAGCGCTTCTGAACATCGGACTCATCTACGAGGTCGTGGTGAGTCTCGGCATCGCCGTCAGCACGTATTGGAGCGCGTTCGTTGGTGTTACTGCCGACCAGGTAGGGGGTGATCTGATTGGTGTGTCAGCGGTCGCCATCTGGATCATCCTTTTTGCGACCCTGGTGCCGGCTCCGCCGCGGCGTGCCCTTGCTGCAATGGTGGTTTCGGCGGCGGCCCCGCCGCTCACCGTTCTGTTGGAGACACAGTCCGGGCGCGCGCCGGTCATCGCTGCGGATACCTTCTTCTGGGTCTTCGTGTTTCCGTACGTGTTGACGGTGATAGTGGCGTACATCGCCGCGCGCGTCGTCTACCGGCTGGGTCAAGATGTCCGCCGTGCACGGGAGATGGGTGCCTACCGCCTGGAGTCCCTCATCGGGCGTGGGGGAATGGGGGAGGTCTGGCGGGCTAGTCACCGGTTGCTGGTCCGGCCTGCCGCCGTCAAGCTGATCCGGGGTGATGCCCTAGGCGTCGGGGCTGGCTTGCATGAAGCAGTGATGGCGCGGTTCGAGCGAGAGGCGCAGGTCACCGCATGTCTTCAGTCCCCCCACACTGTGGAGCTGTACGACTTCGGGACCAGTGAGGATGGCGCGTTCTACTACGTCATGGAGCTTCTCGACGGGGTCGATCTGGAGTCTCTAGTGAAGAAGTACGGGCCCGTGGCTGCGGAACGCGCGGTTCATGTGCTCACGCAGGTCTGTCACTCGTTGGGCGAGGCCCATCAACGCGGCCTCGTGCACCGAGACGTCAAGCCCGCCAACATCTTCCTGTGCCAACATGCGTTCGAGTACGACTTCGCAAAGGTGCTCGACTTCGGTTTGGTGAAGCACCATCCGAGCGCCGAGGGGAGTGAACAGCTAGGGGTGTCCACGACCGGCGTGATTGCCGGGACACCGTCTTATATAGCTCCCGAGATGATACACGGCGAGAATAATGTCGATGGGCGAGCAGACATCTACGCCGTGGGCTGTGTCGCATACTGGATGCTGACGGGTCACACGGTATTCGAGGAGCCGACAGCCGCCGCGATGATCGTTGCCCACGCGAGCAAGCATCCCGTGCGCCCCAGCCTCCGCTCGGAGTTGGACATCCCGCCGGCACTCGATGACTTGGTGCTTGCGTGTCTCGAGAAGGAACCAGCCGGCCGGCCGCAGACTGCCGAGGTGCTGGCCCGGCGGCTATCGGCCGTGGAGCTGCGGGAGCCGTGGACGGCCGAACGCGCCGCCCGGTGGTGGGAGGCCCACGGGATCCAGTTCGCGCCGCAGGCGACCTGTGACTTCTGCGACTAGTGTTCTTGCGGCGACTACGCTGACCCCTGGGTCTGGATCAGCGCCTGTGGAATAGCCACCCTGAGGCCTCCTCTCGCTTCCCTCGATCTCCCCTTGCCACCGCCAACCTCAATCCTCTCCCCCCGCCGCCCTGGAAGAACCTCACTGTGATGGGGTGATACCCGGCCTGAAGCGCGATCATACCCTGCTTCGTGCTGGCACCATGGTAGCCGTCATGATCGACGACGGTCTCCTCGCCGATGGTGAGCTTGCTTCCGTCATCTGATGTGAGATAGAACGTGTACACGCCGTCTGCCGGCGCACGGATATAGCCGTCGAGCACGAGGCCGAACCGTTCGTCTCGCTCAAAGCCTTGCAGCGACACCGCCTGTGCGATCCCCTCACGTGCCGGCTGATGCCCAGCGAGTTCGTCAACGGAGGAGACCTCGACCTCGTAGTAGGCGTAACGCATGCCGCCGCTGAGTCTCTCGGCGTCGATCGTGGTCGCCGGACGGAGTGAGGTCTTGGCAAAACGGGCCGACCGGGGCCTGCTGGCGCTCCCGTTTGGCAGAAAAGCCCGCGCCGTCACCACCACGCCCTCTTCGTCCACCGGTAGACGCAG
>WVYX01000057.1 GCA_011772755.1 Gemmatimonadales bacterium | reverse complement strand
GCTCATCCGCAGCCGGAGGGTCATATTGTCTACCAGCTGCCAGACGACCCCCAGCCCGACCTTTTCCCCCACTCCCGCTGATTCCAAATGGTCCGCCGCTGGTGATGAAGCGCCGGCTCCGGCCATCACGAACTGCGAATTGCTGACAGCGAATTGCGAGAAAAAGGGCCCCGACGCCGTCGCCAGGGCCCTGCAACGGTCTCGGCCCGTGTTCAGCCGCCGCGCCCCCGGGCCACCTGCCGCTCTACGTCACCTTCGAAGTACTTGTAGTTCTTGTCGATGTAGCTCTTCCACTCTTCAGGCACTTCTTCCTCGGGAAAGATGGCGGACACCGGGCATTCCGGTTCGCAGGCCCCGCAGTCGATGCACTCCTCAGGATGGATGTAGAGCTGGTCATCACCTTCATAGATGCAGTCGACCGGGCACACATCTACACAGCCTCTATCGATCGTGCCGATGCAGGGCTCGGCGATGATATAGGTCATAGGCTTGTCCTCGCGAAACGGTAACCCTGGCGTAGACGGCCACAATCTATCCCGCACCTGAAACCCTGACAAGTCGAGCTGTGTTTCTTGCGGTACACGGTATCCCCATCTCGACCACATGCGTATCGCGTCACTGCTCGGAAGCGCCACTGAGATCGTGTACGACCTGGGACTCGGCGATCAGTTAGTGGCGATCTCCCATGAATGCGACTTCCCGCCGGAGGCGCTGATCAAGCCCCGCATCAGTCGGCCGCGCTTCGATCCGGCGGCCAAGAGCAGTCGTGAAGTCGACGCGGCGGTGCGCAAAGCCATGGAGCGGCATGGCAGCGTGTACGAACTGGACGAAGATCGCTTGCGAGCGGTCCGCCCGGAGCTGATCCTGGCCCAGGCCGTGTGTGAGGTGTGCGCAGTGCCCACCTCAATGGCCCAGCAGGCTGCCGCGATGCTCGGCAACCGACCACGAGTCGTTTCTCTCGACTGTCACACCGTAGACGACCTCTTCGCAAGTGTGGCTGTTGTGGGCCGGGCCGCAGGTGTAGTGGAGCAGGCCGAGGAGCTGGTGGCGAGCCTCCGCGGGAGGATTGCAGCGGTGGTGGACCGGGTGGCTGGCGCTCCCCGGTTGCAGGTGCTGGCGGTTGAGTGGCTCGATCCGCCGTTCGTTCCCGGCCACTGGACGCCGCAAATGGTCGAGTTCGCGGGCGGCCAACTTCTGGTCAGCGAGGCGGCAGCGCCCTCCAGGGAGGTCTCCTGGGATGCCCTTGCGGGGCTCGACCCGGACGTGCTAGTGGTGATGCCCTGCGGCTACGGACTGGCCGCGGCGCGGGCGGATGCGGATCGCTACGCCAGGAACCTTGCACGGGTGGCCGGGAGGGCCATGAGGAATGGACGGGCGTTTGTGGTCGACGGCTCCGCGTACTTCAACCGCTCGGGGCCGCGGATGGTGGACGGGATCGAGATCCTTGGGGCGTTGCTCCATCCGGATCGGTTTCCGGAGGTGGAGCTTGATGGTCGGGCGGAAGTGTGGTACCCCTGTAACGGCTAACTGCGAATTGCAAACCGCTGTGACTAGCTGGTGATTCTACTCGACCCGGATGCGCGGCCGCTCATCGGACACCGGGGTGCGTCGGGAGAGTGTCCCGAGAATACCCTGCTCGCGTTCGATCGGGCCCTCGAGCAAGGGGCAGATGCCCTGGAGTTGGATGTGCGGGCAACCGCGGACGGTGTTCCTGTAGTGATTCACGATCCCACCGTTGATCGGACTACCAGCGGCACCGGCGAGGTCCGCGCATACACGCTCGACAGGTTGCGGAGCCTGGACGCGGGGCAGGGGGAGCGGGTCCCGACCCTGGCGGAGGTGCTGGAGCGGTATCCCAGCACCCCCATCATTGTCGAAATCAAGGACCGGGCCGCCTCAGCTCCCGTTGCGCAGGCCCTCACCCAACGCGAGGCCAGCGGGCGGGTGCTACTCGGTTCGTTCGACCATGCCGCACTGCGACCGTTTGTGCCTCCTGCCTACGCACGGTCGGCGTCTCGGCGCGAGACGACGGTATTCTGGGTGGCGTCCCGTGCACACCTGGCGCCGGCTGGCAGCGCGTACGGTGCCTTTACCGTACCGGAGCATCACCGGCGGTTGAAGGTCGTAGACGGAGCCTTCGTCTGGGCTGCGCGACGCCGGGGCAAGCCAGTCCACGTCTGGACGGTGGACGATCCCGCTGATGCACGGCGGCTGCGGTCCCTCGGCGTTGCAGGTATCATCACGAACTTCCCGGCGCGAATGCGCACTTCCTAGCACAATCCTGGAGAGAGGCCATGTTGAAGCACAAATCCCGAACCTCCCTTGGTGTAACCCTCCTTCTCGTTGCGTCACTTCAAGCCGCGGGCGCGGCGGCTCAACAGCCGGTGCCGCGCTGCGCCCCGGACAATGCCGGCATCACACTGCCCGAGGGCTTCTGTGCCTTGGTGGTGGCTGACGGTGTGGGCCGTGCTAGACACCTGACCGTGGCGCCGAATGGTGACGTGTTCGTGGCGATTGGTGCCACGAGAGGCTCCGCAGGCGGCGTGCTGGCGCTGCGCGACACTACCGGCGACGGGGTCGCCGACGTTCAGGTGCGGTTCGGTAGTGGGGCGGGGGACGACGTGGAATTCCGGGGTGGCTATCTCTACTACTCGACGAACAATGCCGTGGTGCGGTATCCGTGGCGTGTCGGTTCCCTCGAGCCAGCGGGACCCGCGGATACGATCGCGCGGGACCTCCCGGCCACGCGCGGCCACCGGGCCAAGAGCATCGCGTTCGGCTCCGGCGGCGCCCTGTATGTGAATGTGGGATCGCCGTCGAACGCGTGTCAGCAGCAGAGCCGCACGGCGGGTTCCGCGGGGAAGGACCCCTGCGACGAATTGGAGACCCGCGCCGGCATCTGGCGGTTCGATGCCGATCGGACCGACCAGCGCCAGCGGGACGGCAGACGATTCGCCACGGGGCTGCGCAACACCGTTGCCTTGGCGGCGCGCCCACAAGACGGGAAGCTCTATGGTGTCGTGCATGGGCGGGATCAGCTTTCCGGCTTGTGGCCCCGCTATTTCACCGATGACCAGAGCGCCGAGAAGCCGTCGGAGGAGTTCGTGCGGATCGAGGAGGGCGACGATTTCGGGTGGCCGTATTGCTACCACGACCCGGAGCGTGGTCAGAAGGTGCTAGCACCAGAGTACGGCGGTGATGGTGAGACCCTTGGGCGCTGCAGTGAAAAGAAGGATCCGCTCATCGGGTTTCCTGCCCACTGGGCACCCAACGGCCTGCACTTCTACAGTGGAACGCAGTTTCCGGCTCGGTATCGCGGTGGCGCATTCATCGCGTTCCACGGCTCGTGGAACCGGGCGCCGCTGCCGCAGGCGGGGTACAACATCGTGTTTGCGCCCTTCGATGGTGGCGAGCCCACCGGAGAATGGGATGTGTTCGCAGATGGGTTTGCCGGTGAGAACGTGAGTCCCAGGGGTGCAGCCCATCGGCCGGTGGGCGTCGCTGAAGGACCGGACGGGTCGTTGTACGTGGGTGACGATCGGAACGGCCGGATATATCGTGTCGTCTACCGTGGGGGAACACGGTGAGGGACTGAATCCTGGGTTCTGGGCCTTAGGGGTCGCTCGGGCGACTCCACCGCCATGGGGCTCACCCCCGAGGACCTAGGACCCAGGACCTAGGACCAGACCTGCGCGTTCAATCCGGCTTCTCGTCGTTGTAGTTTTCCATTTACCCGAGAACCGGTACACGACCATGAGACAAAGCTCCCTGCTGTTCGC
>WVYX01000295.1:56219-71175 GCA_011772755.1 Gemmatimonadales bacterium | reverse complement strand
CTGATCCGTTACGCCGTCGGCATCGAGGATCTGGAGGATCTCAAGGCCGACCTGGAGGGAGCACTGGCCAGCCTCTAGCAGGGCGCGGAAGAGAGGGCGAGAGAGGCGATGGCCTAGTGATGCTCGCCTTTATGGTAGCCCCGCAGCCCGACGTAACGCCGCACCTGCTCCGGCGTGAGGATCTGCTTCATTTCCAGATGGGCGCGCAAGTGCGCGTACCGTAACTCACCCCGAAGCCTAGCGAGATCATTAACCAGCCCACGCAGTTGGTCCTGCGTGATGCTTCCATGAGCAAACAGTGAGTCGAGTTGGCGCTCCCGCGCCACGATCTCGCCGCCCAGCCGTATCGCCGCCTGCCGCATCACTTCGAATACCCGTTGCGTCTCCGTCCGCTGCCGTGGGGTCAGGCCAATGGGTTCAGCCAGCTCCAGGGTATGCTTGGGTCCCGGGTACGAGCTCAACTCCGCGGCCAGGGCGAACCCCATTCCCTCCCCGGCTAGGTACCCTGCCACCTCCTCCGGCGAGAGTGCCTTGATCTCCCGCTGCTGTGCGTGGACATAGGGGGACTCCTGGGCCTGGAGCGTACTGAGTATGAGCAGGGCCGGAAACAACAGGACGAGTGTGGAAACGCGCTTCATCGATCGCTCCAACCGAGTTGACGGTCGCTGCGTCATGTCACCGGGCTTCTGAGCTCGGTGGGGCGCCTATTGCCCCACCCGCGCCAGGTAGCGCCGGGCGTTCGACAGCAGCGCGCCGCCCAGGTTCACTCTTGCAGGTCCGCTGCAGGAGCCGTACGATGTTGAAGCTTGCCCCCGGGAGTACCCACCGGCTCAGCTCACCTGGCGCTAACGCGCTGCCGGTCCATGTGTTGAGAAACTGTTGAGACCAGGGCGGCAGTCTGGCCCAGAGCTCGTGGAGTGACCGGGAGATGGAGTCAGCTCCCCACCTGAGGATCTTCGGTAGCCCCGAACTCCGCGGGGCATCGGGACAGCCCCTCCGGTTCCGGACAAGGAAACAGCTCGGCCTGTTGGTGTACCTCGCGCTGGAGGCCCAACGCCGGCCGGTGTCTCGGGAGCGGCTGATCGAGCTCCTATGGCCTGACGTGCCCCCGGACCGGGGGCGCCACTCGCTGTCCCAAGGACTCACCGCCATACGGGCACGGCTGGGTGCCCAAGCGGTGAGCCGAGAACGTGACTCGGTGCGCCTTGCCGGCGGGCTGTGCACCGATCTCGACCTTCTCAAGCGCGGTGAGGAAGCCCCAGGCGACCTCACCGAGCCCCTCAAAGACCTCGACGATATCGGCGCTCCCAGCTTCGCCCACTGGGTCGACGGCGTCCGTATCCACTGTCTCAACACAGTCCGCGACGTCTTGCTGAAGCAGCTCCAGGCCGCTCGGTCGGAAGGAAAGCTTCAGCAAGTCCAGGAGCGCGCGGCTCAACTGTACGGGGTGGATCCTCTCAGCGACGTAGCGGCACACGCCCTGGCTGAGCGGTCGCTGCTTGCGGGAGACACGGTGGGAGCCATCCGCATGCTGCGCAAGCATCTGGCTCAAGTCCGCAAGGAGTTGCAGTGCGATCCGCAACCGGACGTGGCACGGCTGCTCCGGCGTCTCGAGAGAGGGGCGATCCGCCCGGCCAGGCAGCAGCAGCCGTCTCCGGGTACCCCGACAACGCCACGCCCCCAGCTCTTTGTCGGCAGGGAAGAGCAGATGGCCCGGCTTGAGGCGCTCTGGGCCGCGGCGAGTGCTGGCGGATTGAAGACCATATTGGTCACGGGTTCCCCCGGGATCGGCAAGAGCTTGCTGATCCACCGGTTTGCCACATCCGTCGCCGCACGAGCGTGGCCTGCCCTCGAGGTCTCGTGCCAAGAGATCGGCAAGAACATCCCCTTTGCCGCCGTCTCCGATCTCATTCATGCGCTGGCCCGAGATCCCGCGGTGAGTGGCACGGACCCCCAGTGGCTCGCGGAGGCGACCCGCGTCACACCAGGTCTGCGAACCGTTTATCCGGGCGTGCCCGAACCTCCGGTGGCACCGGCCGAGTCAATTCGCCTGCGCGTCGCCGAGGCCATTTTGCGGATGCTGGACGCGGTGGCAGACGGCGGTGCCACGCTGCTGGTATTCGACGACCTGCAGCACATGGATCCGGCAAGCCGGCATGTGCTGCACGTGCTCGCCCGCCGTCTTTCGGAAACGCCAACGCTCCTCGTTGGGGCGGCACGGACGGACGGAGTCACGCAGGGAGCGAAGGGAGTGGCGCCGGGAGCCGAGGGCGTTACATGGAACGAGGGTATTGCCCTCGGGCCCCTTGCCTCGCGGCCGTGCCGACAGCTCACGGAACACCTCGGTGCCGGTGGAGAGGAGCTCAGCAAGCCCCTGGTCGCAAAGATCGCCGAACTCTCGGAGGGTAATCCTTACCTGATCGAGATGCTGATCTGGGACTGGCGCCAGAACGCAACGGACTGTCTCGCGGCAATCGAATTGCGAGGGGCCAGAACGAGTGACACGTGGCGTCCACCCGAGACTATGCATCGAGCCTTCGCCCGGCAATACGATGGTCTGTCGCGGGATGCCCGCCACCTGCTGAATCTCCTGGCTGTGGCGGGGCGCAACGTGGCACAGCAACAGTTGGCCAGGCTGGCGGGGATGGCCCTGGCCGCGGCCGACCAGGCTGCCCTCGAGCTCATCGAAAGGGGCATCCTCACGGCGAATGGCGGGACACTCGCCTTCAAGAACGAGCTTCACCGGGCGTTCGTGTACTACGCGATGTCCCATGAGGCGCGGACGTACCATCATGCTCGGCTGGCCCAATCCCTCAACGACACGAGAGACCCCCAAGATTTTCAGCGGGCGTTGGAAGCGTCTCATCACTTCTTGAAGGGCGGCATGGTCGAGGAAGCCATGGAAGCTGTCTCCGTCGGTGCCGACCTGGCAGTAACTAGAGGTGCTCCAACAGAGGCGGAACGGGCCCTGCGAGCGGTGATGTCGCATTGCAACACGCCACCCGCACAACGGCTGCACCTTCTTCTGGCCAAGGCCCTGAACTCGGAGGGTAGATACCACGAAGCGATCAACGCGCTGTCGAACTGGCAGCCTCACGATCCAAGAGCCGACGATGAGGCCCTTGCGGCCACGGTACGTGCACAGGCGCTACACCGCGGTAGGCTATCCGATGACAGGACTATCGCGGACGTTTCTGCCCGGGCGCTGCGCCTCGCGGAGAGTTGCGGCGACGAAACACTACAGGTGCGTGCTCTGCAAGTGAGTGTCGAGGTAGCCGCGGAAACCAGCGACCTCGGGGCGCTTGCTGCCGGCAGGGCCCGGGCGGCCCGTCTTGAGCAATCCAGCGGCGCCGACGAGACGAGAGCGATGGCTCAACTGACGCAGGGCAGCTGCCTGATATTCGGCGGCTTCCCGGATCAGGCAACGGGACTGCTGCGCAACTCGGCTCGGCTGCTGGACGGTCTGTCCCTGGACCCTGAGTTGCGGTTAGCTCTTAACCTCCTCGCCGTTGCTTTGGTCTACACGGGCTCCTACCGCGAAGCGATCTCCACTCTTCGCCGTGCGTTACAAGTAGCATCACGCAGCGGTGACTCTGCGGCGTGCGGAGTCTGCTGGTCAAGCCTGGGCGTCGTGTACGAAGATCTCGGCAGAGTGACAACTGCAGAGGAGTGTTATACGAAGGCCGTCGCTCTGGCATCGAACCCACGCCGAGCATGCGAGATTCATGTAAACCTGGCGGGCCTGATGATTCTGGTGGGAGACTTCATCAGAGCGCGGCAGTCGATCGAGATCGCAAAGCAGCAAGGCACGCTATCGCAACTCTGGTGGCTCGAACGGAACTCGCTGCTGATAGAGGCCGACTATCACATCGCCGAGGGAAACCCCGAGTCAGCCTGGCCGCTGGTTGAGGAGGCTCAAGTCTTCGGGCGGGGACGCACCTATGCACTGGGTGGCATGCCGAGATTCCAACGACTTACGCGGCACTACCTCTGGGCCACGGAGGGCGTTGAAGCCATGACGCGATTCGCCCGGAGTGAACGCGCAAGACACCTGACCACCATCAGAGGTCAGTTGGAGGTACGCGCCTTCGAGGAGTGGGTTCTTAAGAAGGAGGGCTTGAGGCCACAGCTAGGAGCTTCCGCCTTTGAGGAACTGCGCCAGCGCAAGCTCCACGGCACTTTGGCCTACCTGAGAGCACTGCACATCACCGACACCGGGACTGGCGAGGGGACTTCATAGTGGGGGACGCGCCGTACTCGCGGGTCAGTACTCCAAGAAGCGAAGGTTGCTGCGGGCCCTGGCCGACATGGCACTGTGTATGAATACGCGGCGACTCTAGCGGACTACTTTTCGTTCTCGCGATGATGGCGACTCAGCCAGGAGCCAGCGTCGCTGACCCTCCGCCGCAACCGCAGGCTCCGGTTCCTCCTTCGGCCTCCGCTCCTCTATGAGGTGCTGGAACACTACACTCCGCCGAAATGCCTCCACAACCTGTGGATCGAACTGCCTCCCGCTGTACTTGCTGAACTCCGCCAGCACGTCCTCGTACGTCCGGGCATTGCGGTAGGGGCGATCCGTCAGCATCGCGTCAACGGTGTCCGCAACCATGATGATCCTGGCACCTATCGCAATCTCATCGCCGGCCAGGCCATCAGGATAGCCGCTCCCGTCGTAGTTCTCGTGGTGGTGCCGCACGCATCGCTCCACGTACCCCCGGAGACTGGAGATCGTCCTGATCAACTCCGCGCTCCGGGCCGGGTGACTCTGCATCAGCAGATACTCGTGCTGCGTGAGCTTTCCACGCTTACGGAGAACGGGGGCGTACTCCTCGTAGATCTTGCCGACGTCGTGCAGCAGGGCGGCGGTCTCGATCTGCTCGATCTCTCTAATGGGTAGCCCTAAGGCTCGCGCCAGGGCCTTGGCATACGCCGCCACGCGCAGGGAATGCCCTGATGTGTACGGGTCACGCGCCTCGATGGACTTCACCATCAACTCCAGCAGATCTCGGTTCGCCTGCTCGAGCTGCATGTTCTGCTGCAGTGTCTGCCGCACCAGGAACATGGGAACGATGAGGAGGACAAGGCCAACGACCCCCATTTCTACATACAGGTAGGCGAGCAGGACCGAAATCGAGCTTGACAGGACATTCCACACCAGGTCCCTGCTCACTATTCGGTTCCAGGCCTCGCTCAACTGTGTTGTCGAACTCAGAGCGACAAACGTGGCCGTGGCACCGTTCACCACGAGGAAGTACGTGATCGCGGCTCCAAAGAAAGCCGGGACACTCTGAGGGCTGAAGTCCGAGTACGATGCTGTCCCACCGGCGTAAGCGAACAAGGTCCCGGCGGCGGCAACTCCAAGAACGGTCCTTGCTGCATTGTGGGCGATCTTAACCAAAGGCTTGTGTCGAATGACAGAGTTGCTCAGCACCTCTGTGACCGCAGCCACCAACATCGTCCATGCCGGTCCGACGAGTAGAAGCCCCGCAAGAATGGGCACATAGACGACGGAGGTGGTGAGGCTGGTTCCCGGAATGCGGATCGCCGCTGCTTCCGCCACTAGCCCGACCGCCAGCAGCACACCAACGGTGTTCCACAGTAGAGCCCGATCGGGGCCGAGGGGAACTTCGTATGAAGCGCGCACAACCAGCACGATCGCCAGTACGCACATGGCGAGCACGAAGGCGTGGAATAGAGTACGGCGGCTGACGCGCACTATGAAGGCGAGGGAGGCCCCCTGTCCTGGCTAGACGCTTATCTGACCACCATGGGCGAGGAAGAGCCGTGCCAGCGCGGCGAAAAAAGCTGCGAGCCAGCCGAATACCATGAGAGCCTCACCTCCTTTCGGCAGCCACTCGGACTGCACGGGAAGTAGCACGCCCCGCTACGGCATGCCCGAGGCTCCGCTCTCCTGCTGACCGATCCGCTCCGCTGTGTGAGTGGCCCTGGCTCTTCCTCCGGGGGCCCCCTTTCCTCCTTTCTGTAGCAGGCCTACGCTCGGTGTCGGAGCACCTTCAACCTGCGTAACTCCTTAGGCCAAAAACCCTACCGACTCCTCGGCGGGGGACCGATACTCCGTCGCTCACCCCGCCCTACGACCGCGACTGCACCCAGCGGTTGGTGGCATCCAATACCGCCAACACCGCTGCACCCTCCGCGCTCCGCCTCACCTCCGCCGTGCCCAACACCAGATGCGCCTCGCGGCCGTCAATGGTGTGAACCCCCACCATGACGAGCTTTGAGTCGAATTCATCCACCAACTTCACACCCTCGAGCTCCAGCGTCCCCCCCTCGATCGTCCGGTCCAACACCGCCACCGCCGCCCGCGCCGCACCCAACATCCGCGCCTTAGTGGTGTCCCCCACCTCCTCCTCCGCCGACTCCTCCTCGCCCGATACCACCAACGTCACCCGCACACGCACCCGGTGTTCTTCCGCCGGCTCCACCTCCAGCTTCTTGAACACCACCTGACGCTTGAGGGCATCGTCACGCACCGCCGACTGCTCCAACGCCTCGAGCGGCCTGACCTCCGCCGTCTGAGCGATGCTGATCTTGCGATGGTCTACCTTGAGTCCGAGCTGCGCCAGCAACGCGCTCTCGACGTTGCGCACCATCTGCTTGGGCGAGCCCTCCGCATTGGTGAGCACGTGCACCGCCGTCACCTCGCCAATGGGCGACACCTCGACCCGCGCCGACAGCACGCCCCGCAGGCTGGTGAGCAGGTTCTCCGCCCGCTTCACCCCCCAGGGGTCCGCCCGCTGCACCGCCTCGCCGGCCGTCGGTGCTTCCTCGGGCTGCGGTCTCGGATCACTCGGACTCACGAGATCTCCGCATGATCGTCCTTCGTTAGCCCTTCACCACACCCCGACCCAACGCAACCCGCCCGTGCGGATACACTCTTGAGCTGAGACACGTCGGCCCGAATGAAGCCACGATGGGAACAAAGTGAAGAGCGACTCATCACCTCCACCGTACTCCCGTCTAGCACACCACCTCTAATCGAGCCTAAATTCCCCGTCTTCGCCAGTCTCCCCTACCACGACCTGGTTCCCCCCCGCCGCCTTCGCCCGATAAAGAGCTTTGTCCGACGCGTCCAGCACGTCCGGCGGGAGACCGGTCTCGGGATTGTAGGCCGCCGCCCCCACGGAAACGGTCACCACCCCGGGGTCGTGGCCCAGCTCCCGACCGACCCCCTCCACAGCCTCCCGCAACACCTCCGCCACCCGCGTAGTACCACCGGGACCCGTCCCCACCAGCACCACCACGAACTCATCGCCACCGTACCGGGCAGCCACATCCGTCTTCCGCACCACCCGCTTGAGCTCATGGCCCACAGCCGACAGCACCCGGTTCCCCGCCTCGTGACCGTGCTGGTCGTTCACCTGCTTGAACCGGTCCAGATCTAGGAACAGGACGCCGAACGGCTCCCGATTCCGGTGGCTCCGGGCAATCTCCTCCTGAAGCCGACCCTGGAGCACCCG
This sequence comes from Gemmatimonadales bacterium, assembly GCA_011772755.1. GTDB lineage: Bacteria > Gemmatimonadota > Gemmatimonadetes > Gemmatimonadales > GWC2-71-9 > WVYX01. The sequence continues at coordinate 63,694 of WVYX01000295.1, read as the reverse complement.
ATAGGTGGCAAGTCCCGTGAGCTCATCCACCGCCGCCTGAAGCCGGGCCTCCAGCGCCCGCCGCTCCTGGTACGGCGGACACTGCCGCAACGTGGCCCGATCGCTCAGCAACGCAACAGCGAAGTTGACACAGGTACCATAGCCGCAAGCACCACAGTCCCAGTGCGCCCCGCTCGACGCGCGACCGATCTTGTCAATGACCTCGTCCAGCTCACTCTTGCTGGGCCGTTTGCCGTTGTGAATGAACCCGAACGCGGCGCCCACCTTCACCGGCACCGCCGGGTCGACCACCGGGGTCGGGCTCCGGGGCGGCTCCGCCTCCTGGGCCAAGCGGCGCCTCCGGTACAGCTCCTCCCGTGGTCCCATGAGCGGGTGATCGAGACAGCCTTCGCAGGGCAGCAGGTCAACAAACCCCAGATCCAGCTGGTCCACCGCCACCGCCCGGGCAATCACGTCCAGGGCCCTCATGCCGCGGACCTTTCTGAACCGGCGACTCGTCTGCGGCTCCAGCGCCAGCACCGGGAGCGGAAGCCCGCCGGCAGTGCTCAGGTGCCGCTGCCGCACCTCGGGAACTCGGTGGAAGTGCCGCGGCTGTTGCGTCACGTCCACCCCTCGCACCTTCAGGAGGCCCGCCAGCTCGTCGAACGTGATGATCGCGTCCACGTCGCCGTTCGCCTCGGCATTACAGACGCCGGCGTACACGATCCCCACCTCCGGTCCGTACAGCCTGCGCAGGTAGGCGGCCTCGGCCGCCAGCGGCGTCTTCACCGGCGCCAGATAGGGCACCAGCTCGGGGAAGCCGTGCCGAATCCGCTCCACCACCACCGGGCAGGTAGACCGGATCATCGTCCCCCAGGCCGGGTCGCCCAACAGGCGGCGGTACTCCTCCGCCACCAGCTCGTCGCCGAGCACCCCACGGTGCACCGCCTGGAATCCCGCCTCATAGCAGGCATTCACCACCTGCTCCGGGGTGCTAGGGTGGAAGTGCACTTCGGCTTCCACGCTCAACACCACCACTGCATCACCCCGCTTCGCCAGCGCCAGCGCCTCCGAGAAGTCCCCTACCGCGTCGATGGCGCTATGGGGACACGCCGGAACGCAGTTGCCAGCCCGGATGCAGGATTCCTCGACAATACGGACTGTGTCGCGGTTAACCGCGATGGCCTGCGATGGACACGCCCGCACGCATGCCAGGCAGCCGACACACTTATCGTTTATCTCAAACCGCACGTCTGGACTGGCCCGGACACCGGGCCTGATGGAACAAGGGTACGCAGGGCGATGGCTACAATGGACTTCAACTCCACCCCCTGTCAATAGGTTGCCAGCATAGGGGGCTGGGGTGCCGCGACGCACTCGGGCAGCCCGCTCCGGGAGGACCGCGACAGCCGGAGCTTCCCATAAAATCTGGAGCCTGTTACCACTGGAATCCAGCCCGTGCCACCAGCCCAGAGAGCCATGGGCAGCGGGGTGAAAACCACACCCCTCTCGGTGTCATGATCGGGCTGTTGCCGGCCCTCGGGGAGTCCCCGGGCGGCCAGCGAGGGACTCGCGACCGCCGGCGGGGTCGACCCCCTGGACGTCAAGCGGGCCGCCCGACTCTCGCAGAGGCAGTGTGGCCGGCAGTCAGCGGCTTGGTGGGCGCTCCAGCTCGTTGCTCCGGCCCACAGCCACGCACATGTTGCAATGGAGACGCCACTGGAGCTGAGCACCGTGCCCTTCCTGAACCTCCAGGAAGTGAAGGAACACGAGCCCTTTCCAGGCTATCGACACCGGTTCGTACACTCCGAGACCATGACCATAGCCCACTTCAGCATCGAGGCTGGGGCCGCCGTCCCCGAGCACTCCCACCCTCACGAGCAGGTCGCCAACGTGATCAAGGGCGAGTTCGAGCTGACCTGGGTGGAGAGGCGAAGCAGTTGGGCCCAGGTTCGGCGGCAGTCATCCCCTCAAACACGCCGCATTCAGGGAAGGCTCTGACGGACTGCTACGTCATCGACGTGTTTCACCCGGTTCGGGAGGACTATCGCTGAAGGCGGCCGGGGCCTACGCCAACTCGTACTCCTTGATCTTGCGGTAGAGCGTCCGCTCGCCAATCCCCAGCTTCTCCGCGGCACGGCGCCGGTTACCCCGGGTCTCCGCCAATGCCGCCTCGATGGCCGCCCGCTCGACATCCACCATCTTCATCCCGGGCCGGTAAACCACCCGTAGGCGATCATCCCTCTCCCCCTCGTCCTCCTTCGCCCCCGTCCCCACCTCAACCCCCAGGACGACCTCGCCCAACGGGACTTCCTCGTAGGGCCGACGACCGAAGTCCACCACCTCCACACGCTGCGGAACCTCGTCCATCCGCCGACGCAGCTCCTCGATCTGGAGCTTGAGCTCCACCAAGCTGCGGAAGATGAACTCGAGCTCCTTGCCCGGCACACTCTGGGTACCGCCAGGCACGCGCATGGGAAGGAGCCGCGTGCCAGCCTCCCGCACATCGGCGGGAATGTCGCTGGGTCCGATCTCGCGGCCCGGTGCCAACACCACCATGGACTCGATGAGATTGCGGAGCTGCCGCACGTTACCGGGCCAGTGCGCATCCACCAGGATCTGCATGGCCTCGGGGGTGATCCCCACGAAGGAACGGCCGTGCTGGGCGCTCAGCTCGTTGATGAACCGCTCGACCAGGATGGGGATGTCACGTTTCCGCTCTCTCAGAGGTGGGAGGTAAATGCTCAGGACATTGAGCCGGAAGAACAGATCCTCCCGGAACTCGCCCAGAGCAACCACTTCTTTCAGGGGCTGGTTGGTGGCAGCGATAGCCCTCACATTCACGCGGATGGGCTGGGTACCGCCCACCCGGAAAAAGCTGTGATCCTCCAACACCCGCAGCAGCTTCACCTGAAGCGCAGGGGGCATTTCGGCGATCTCGTCCAGGAAGATGGTTCCGCCATCGGCCAGCTCGAATCGCCCGAGCCGGCGCTCTGCTGCCCCGGTGAAGGATCCCTTCTCATGTCCGAACAGCTCCGATTCCAGCAATGTCTCCGGCAGAGCAGCGCAATTGACCGGCACGAACGGACCATCCCGCCGGGGTGACAGGTGATGGATGGCGTGAGCCACCAGCTCTTTGCCCGTACCCGACTCGCCTTCGACGAGCACAGTGCTGGACACCGGCGCCATCTGCTCGATCTTGACGAGAACCTCCTGAATGGCCGGGCTCTCGCCGATGATGCCCGTGCGCTCCTGCAACCGGCGCCGGGTGATCAACCGACCAGCGGCCGCCACGATGTCGCCGGGATCAGCCGGTTTCACCATCCACGCCGTGAGATTGAGATGGCGGGCCTGCTGGGTGGGATCGGGAGTGGCCTCCTCTACCAGACCCAGCGTGGAGACCGAGCGGTCGCGGGCCAGGGCCACCAGGGTCTCGGCCCGGTGCTCGAGTAATGCACCAGTGAGGATGACCACATCCGGCTCGGCACGCTCGAACACATCACGGGCATCATCTTGCGACGACACGAGTGTCGTGTCGAAGCCGGCCTGCTCGAACGCTGCATTGGCCCGAACCGCGACCTCGAGGTCATCCATGGTTAACAGGACGCGGTCGGTCATCCGTGATCCGTGGGCTCGCCCTTGAGGAGCTGGACGGCATGCTCGACGAGTGGCTCGAGCACTGCGAGGCCGTCGTTCACGCCGTTTATGCCCCCCGGCAGGTTGACGATGAGGGCTGCGGCACGGGTGCCCGCCACCGCCCGCGAGAGCGCGCTGCGCCTGGAGTGCTGGCGGCCGAACGCCCGAATCGCCTCCGCGATGCCCGGGGCCTCCCGCTCCAAGACCGCCCGAGTTGCCTCCGGTGTGACGTCCCGCGGTGCCAGACCGGTGCCACCGGTGGTCACAATGAGATCAGCAGCGTCTCCGTCGGCCCAGCGGGCTAGTACTCCGGCGATCTGGTCAGTCTCGTCGGGCACTACCTCTCGCGCGGTGATTTCGAACCCGCGGCCCCCAGCCCAGGCTGCGATGGCATCGCCGGAGGAATCTTCACGCTTCCCCGCCGCGCCCATATCGGATACCGTGAGCACGGCTACGCGGATGGCCATGGTGGTTTTGCCTCGCCGGGCTAGCTCACGACCTCTTGACGCTGCCCTCGGTGTAGAACGGCATCTTCACGACCTCTGCGGCCACGCGTTTGCCCCGGCACTCAATCCCGATCTCGGTGCCCGGCTCGATGGAGTGCGTTGGCAGATACGTGGTGCCGATCGCATGCTTGAGTGAAGGACTGTAGCCGCCGCTCCGCACCACATCTACCTTCCGGTCCTTGAGGTACACGTCGTACCCCGGACGCGCAATGACTCCCTTCTGCGTGCACGCGAAGCCAACAATTCGGCGCGTGGGACCTTTGGCCTTGATCTGCTCCAGTGCCCGCTTTCCCGTAAACGGCACGCCCTTACCCAGCTTCACGATCCAGCCCAGCCGCGCCTCGTAGGGATTCACCGTGTCGTCGATATCGCTGCCGTACAACGCGAGGCCGACCTCGAGACGCAACAAGTCTCGGGCGCCCAACCCGCAAGGCGCACCCCGACCTGGGCCCACAACCGCATGCCACATCACCTCGGCGTGCTTCGGCCGGAAGTAGAGTTCAAAGCCATCCTCGCCGGTGTAGCCGGTGCGGGCGATGAAGCACTCCACACCAGCCACCTGCCCCACGTCAAAGCGGTAATAGCGGATCTTGGAGAGATCGACCCGGGTGAGGGGCTGGAGCATCTCCTCGCTCTTGGGCCCCTGCACCGCCAGGAGGGCCACCTCGTCAGAAATGTCCTTCACACGGCAGTTGACGTTGCCCTTCTTGCCGACGATGTGTGTCCAGTCCTTCTCGATGTTCGCCGCGTTGACGACCATCATCACCTTGTCGCCGAACCGATACACGATGCAGTCGTCGATGAAGGTTCCCTCGTCCGTCAGAAGGGCCGTGTACTGTGCCTGTCCGTCGCCGATGGCACCGATGTCGTTGCAGGTTAGCCGGTTCACAAACGCGTTACGGTCGGGGCCCGTGAACTCGAACTCGCCCATGTGCGACACGTCAAACACGCCAACCGCGGTGCGCACCGCGTCGTGCTCCTTGGTGATCCCCGACGGATACTGCACGGGCATCTCATAGCCCGCGAAGGGCACCATCTTCGCCTTCAGGGAAACGTGCATCTCGTGGAAGGGAGTACGCTTCACACTCTCTCCGCTCATCTAGCCTTCCTCTCTACCCATCAGCTTGGCCAGCAACGCCTTCTGCACGTGCAGCCGGTTCTCTGCTTGATCGAACACCCGAGACTGTGGACCCTCGAACACCTCGTCGGCTACCTCCTCCCCCCGGTGTGCAGGGAGACAGTGAAGGAAGATCGCCCCGGGATCCGCCCGCTTCATCAGCGCCGCGTCCACCGTGTAACCCTTGAAAGCTAGCCGACGAGCATCCTCCTCTCCCTCTTGCCCCATGGATGCCCACACGTCGGTGTTCACCACGTTGGCACCCTGCACCGCTTCTTCGGGGTCCTCGTGCATCGAGACATCGGCACACCGCTTGGCACGCTCGAAGATCTCCCGCTCGGGCTCGTACCCCTCGGGACAGGCCAACCGCAACTCGAAGCCGAGCACCGAGGCCGCGTTGAGCCACGAGTTCGCCATATTGTTGCCGTCCCCGACCCAGGCAACCTTCTTCCCTTCCCACCCACCCAACATCTCGCGCACGGTGAACACGTCCGACAGCACCTGGCACGGATGCAAGCGATCGGTGAGCCCGTTGATCACCGGAATAGTCGCGTGACGTGCCAGCTCCTCTACATCCGAGTGGGCGAAGGTGCGGATCATGATGCCATCGGTGTAACGGGAGAGCACACGGGCGGTATCCTTGATCGGCTCCCCCCGACCCAGCTGCAGATCCCGCCCCGACAGAAACAACCCGTGCCCGCCCAGATGGTGCACCCCGACCTCAAACGACACACGGGTGCGGGTACTGCTCTTGGCGAACACCATCGCGAGGGTTTTGCCCGCGAGGGGCCGCTTCTGGTAGCGTCCTGCCTTTATCTCTGCCGCGAGGTCGATTAGCTGAACGATTTCAGCGGCGGTGAGGTCCGGAATCTGCAAGAAGTCACGTTTCGGCATATATGGTCATCGAGGTCGGTCAAAATGACAGGGTCGCAGAGTGATTTTAACCCGGCGGGAAGGAGGGTGTAAAGCTGACCACCGGGGCGGCGGCGGGCTACCGCCGCTACAGAATGTACTTCCTCAGGTCCTCGTCCTCCACGATGCGCATCAACCGCTCGCGTACCTGGGGGGCGTCGAACGTGATGCGCTTGTCGGGAACGTCCGGCAGCTCGTAGAGGACGTCCTCGAGCAGCGTGGTCATCACCGTGTGCAGCCGGCGAGCGCCGATGTTCTCCGTCTGTTCATTCATCACCATCGCGATGCGCGCGATCTCCGCCACCCCACTTTCGCTGAACGTGAGCTCGGCACCTTCCGCGGTACACAGCGCCTGATATTGCCTCACCAGGGAGTTCTCAGGCTCCGTCATGATCCGCACGAAGTCTTCCTGGCTCAGCGAGGAAAGCTCCGCACGGATGGGGAACCGTCCCTGAAGCTCTGGGATCAGATCCGACGGCTTCGAGACGTGAAACGCACCGGCCGCGATGAACAGAACGTGCTCTGTCCGAACGTAGCCATAGCGTGTCTGCACCGTGGAGCCTTCGACGATCGGCAGGAGGTCCCGCTGCACGCCTTCACGCGACACGTCGGGCCCGAACTGGCCGCGCTCGCCCGCGATCTTGTCCAGCTCGTCTACGAAGATGATGCCGTGGTTCTCGACCCGTTCGAGAGCCTCGTTCACCACATCGTCCATATCAACCAGCTTGCGCAGCTCTTCATCAACCAGTATGCGCCGGGCCTCGCTCAACCGCACCTGCCGCCTCTTGGTGCGCTTGGGCAGCATGTCCTGCAGCATCTCGCCGATGTTGACATCGGCGCCTTCCATCCCGGGCGTGAACTGCATGAACTCGAAGGCGGGGAAGGACTGCTGGGTAACCTCGATCTCGACCTCACGCTCCTCCAGCTTTCCGTCCTGGAGCAGCTTGCGGAGCTTCTCCCGCGTCCGTTTGCGACGCTCTTCGACTTCAGCCTCGTCCTGCGGTTCCTCCTCGCCCTGTCGCGCCTCTCCGCTCGAGGAAACGATGAATAGCGACTTCCCGGTCCCCTCGGGCTGGCCCTCCCGCTGGGCGGACGGCCGACGCGGAACGGCTTCACGCTTCCGGGTGGAGGGCGGCGGCGGCAACATGAGGTCGAGGAGACGCTCCTCGGCCCGCCGCTCCGCCGTGGGGTAGACCTCATCTTCCCGCTCGCTCCGCACCATGTTGAGCGAAGCGTCTACCAGGTCCCGCACCATGGACTCCACGTCCCGGCCGACGTACCCCACTTCGGTGAACTTGGATGCTTCTACCTTGATGAACGGCGCA
>WVYX01000295.1:1095-56213 GCA_011772755.1 Gemmatimonadales bacterium | reverse complement strand
CGCGGATCTCTTCGGGCGCTTGCTGTCGACGCCAGCGGTTCCGGATGGCGATCGCCACGGCCTTCTTCGCTCCCTGCTGCCCAACGATATACCGGTCCAGCTCGGCTACGATCTTCCTAGGGGGGAGTTCTTCCAGCCACGGCACTGGTTCGGGACCGCTGTCCAGCGCCTTGAGCCTCTCTTCGATTGGCTTCGGATCGGTCGTCATAACGCCTTCATTACTGCTTGGTCTCCACCGATGCGCTCCCCGGCGGCGCAGTGTCCAACCCACAGCGCAGCGGCAGCGCTGAGCGCCCCAGACCTACCCGAGCTCGACAATGGAGATGTTCCGGTTCGAAAACACGCAGATGTCAGCGGCGATCTCTAGGCTGCGCTGCACGATCTCCCGTGCCGATAGTCCGGCATTCGCAATGAGAGCCCGGGCGGCGGCGAGCGCGTAGTTGCCGCCGCTGCCAATGGCCAGAATACCGTCGTCGGGCTCGATCAACTCGCCGCTTCCACTGATCACGTAGCCGTGCTCGACGTTGGCTACCACGAGGAGCGCCTCCAACCGCCGGAGCACCCGGTCGCTGCGCCAGTCCTTGGCCAGCTCCACCGCAGCACGCGACAGGTTGCCCGGGTACCGCTCCAGCTTCTGCTCGAACTTCTCGAACAGCGTAAATGCGTCAGCGGCTGCGCCGGCGAATCCAGCCACGACCTTGCCGTCAGCCAGCGTGCGCACCTTGTTCGCGTGGGCCTTCATCACCGTCTCGCCCACTGTCACCTGACCGTCACCCCCCATTGCGACTTGCCCGTCCTTCCGGACGCAGAGGATGGTGGTCGAGTGGAACCCTGAGTTGTCCGTTTGTGTCATGGTTCGCCCTGCTCCGCACAATCACAATCTAGGTCAAGAACGACTGAGTGGGCGCAGGCGGGCCCCATCTCAATCCGCAGCACTCAAGCGCGTGGATGGGCCTTCTGATACACCTTCTTCAACCGCTCCACACTCGTATGAGTATACACCTGCGTCGTGCTCAGCGACGCATGGCCCAGGAGTTCCTGGACCGCCCGCAGGTCAGCCCCGGCGTCCAGGAGATGGGTGGCGAAGCTGTGTCGCAGTGTATGTACCTTGAACCCCGCGCTCTGGCCCAGGACACGCAGGAACCGCTGTACCACCAGCTGCACCCCGCGTGGGGAAAGGCGTCTGCCCCGCTGCGATAGGAAAACCGCCCGCCGATCGCCGCGACGCGACTCCGCCAGGAGATCATCCCGCTCCCCGTAGTACCTGCGCAAAGCCCTCGCAGCATAGCTGCCGAACGGGACGATACGCTCTTTCTTGCCCTTGCCCCGCACCTTGACCTGCTCGGAGACCACGTCCACATCGCTGACGTTGAGGCCTGCCAGCTCCGACAACCGCATCCCGGTTGCGTAGAACAGCTCCAATACGGCGTGGTCACGACGCTCCCGGAATCCCCCCTCCGCCGCCAGGGACTCAGCGTACTCGAACATCAGATCTACCTGCGCCCGGTCCAGAACCGCAGGCAAACGACGGTCGAGCTTCGGCAGCCGCACGCCCTTCGCCGGGTTCTCCTCGATCCCGTAGCGCCCACCGAGGAATCGGTAGAACGTCCGAAGACCCGATACTGCCCGAGCGATGGAGCGTTTGGCGAGACCGCGCCGCTTGAGCTCACCCATGAAGCTCCTGAGTGCGAGGCGGTCGACGGTCGTCCAGCGCCAGCGCTCCGCACCGCCGTAGTACTCGTCGCAGAACGTCTGAAACGCCTCGAGGTCACGCCCGTACGCCTTGACCGTGTGCGGCGAGTCGTTGCGCTCCTTCGCCAGATAGGTGAGGAACTCGCCGACCTCGGGACGCAGGTCCGGCGGCACCCGCGCGTCGGTCCCGCGTTGCCGGGTCATGCCGGAACGACTGAGGTGGAGGTTGCGAACTCGCCCATGGCCGCAAGGGCGCGCTCAGACAGGAGCCTCTTCTTCGCCCGCTTATCTCGGACCGGCGCCTCCAGGGGCGGCAACAACCCGTAGTTGGCATTCATGGGCTGGAAGTGCTCGGGGTCGGCGCCGCTCACGTACCGCATCAGTGCTCCCAACATAGTCTGCACCGGTGGGATCACGGGTTCCAGCCCCTCAAGCATGCGAGCCAAGTTGACCCCTGCCACGAGTCCCGTTGCGAGGGACTCGGTGTACCCTTCCACCCCCACGAGCTGGCCGGCGAACAGCAGTCGGTCATCGTCCCGGGCCGACAGGTGCGCCGTGAGCGTGGCAGGCGAGTTGAGGTAGGTGTTACGGTGAACGCTCCCGAAGCGGTAGAACTCGGCCGCTTCGAGACCAGGCAGCGTGGTGAAGACCCGCTTCTGCTCGGGAATCCGGAGCCTCGTCTGAAACCCTACCAGGTTCCACATCTGCCCCGCCCGGTCTTCTTGTCGCAACTGGACCACTGCATGCGGCTCCCGACCGGTCTGCGGATCAGGCAGGCCGACTGGCTTCAAGGGACCGAACCGCAACGTCTCCCGGCCCCGCCGCGCCATTTCCTCGATGGGCAAGCATCCCTCGAAGAACGGGATACGATCAAAATCGTGCCCAGCGTGCTGATCGGCCGCGACCAACGCGTCGACAAACGCGTTGTACTGCTCCGCCTCCAGCGGTGCATTCAGGTAGTCGTCGCCTCCGCCCTTGCCGTAGCGAGACAACCGATACAGCCGCGACACGTCAAGGGAGTCGCCGCTGACGATGGGCGCGATGGCGTCGTAGAACGCCAGGGACTCGACGCCCAGCCGGCGGGTGAAGCTGTCCGCAAGCCGGTCCGACGTGAGGGGACCGGTGGCCACTATCCCCGGAGACGGTAGTTCGGTCACCTCACCCCGCACCACCGTGATCTTCGGGTGCTCCGCCACCCGCCGAGTTACCTCGCGGCTGAACACATCCCGGTCCACCGTCAGCGCGGCCCCTCCGGGAATCCGGGCCGCCTCGGCTACGTCCATCAGGAGGCTACCCAGGACCCTGAGCTCGGCCTTGAGCAGGCCGTGAGCGTTGGTGAGCTCCAGCGACTTGAAGGTGTTGCTGCAGACGATTTCGGCGAGACGATCCGTGTGGTGGGCAGCCGTCCCGACCAGCGGTCGCATTTCGTGGAGTGTGACGTCGACCCCCCGTCGCGCCAACGCCCAAGCGGCCTCGCAGCCCGCAAGGCCCCCACCGACCACCGTGACACTCACTGGGACGTTACTTCAGCGACGGCCTCCTCGACCGCGAATTCGTGTTCGCACTTGAGGCAGCGGCGATACTGGCCCCGCGCCTTGGACGATCGCCGCTCGCCACCGACGTAGCCGCACGACGGACACCGAACTGGCTCGGGCCGGTACCAAGTGGAGAAATCACAGCCGGGGTAGTTTGAGCAACCGAAGAACGATCGGCCACGTCGGGTCCGGCGCTCCGCCAAATCCCCCGTTCCGCACTTGGGGCACTTCACGCCCAGGGGCACCGGCCGACTATGCTTGCACTTGGGATACTGCGTGCAAGCCAGGAACTCCCCGTAGCGGCCAGTCTTGATCACCATGGGTGACCCGCACACCTGGCAAATCTCGTCCGTGGGTTGGTCCGGCTTCTTGTCGCGCTTGAGCGGCTTGGTGTAGCGACAGTCGGGGTAATTGGTGCACGCGATGAACGGCCCGAACCGACCACTCTTCACGGTGAGCTTGCCGCCGCACTCAGGACACGGCTCCTTCTCGACTTCCTCCACGTCGTGCGCCTCACGAATCAACGAGGCGGTGTCCACGGACTCGAGCGCTTTGGAGAAGGGACCGTAGAAATCCTCCAACACCTCCTGCCACTTCAGATCCCCCTCCTCCACCTTGTCGAGCTCGTTCTCCATCTCGGAGGTGAACTCGACGTTGAAGATATCGGGAAACCGGCTGACCATGACTCGAGCAACCGTCTCCCCCAAATCGGTGGGATGGAAACGACGGTTCACCGTCCGCACATATCCGCGCTCTCGCAGCGTGGAGATGATCGCACTGTAGGTGCTAGGTCTTCCAATCCCGTCACCCTCGAGCTCCCGCACCAGACTGGCCTCACTGAAACGCGGTGGCGGCTCGGTGAAGTGCTGATTGGGCGTGATGGAGCGCACCGCCGCTTCGTCGCCCTTCCGGAGCGCGGGCACCGGCGCCAGATCCTCGTACGTCCTTTCCTCTTCGGCTTCCTTCGTCTCAGTGTATAGCACGTGGAAGCCATCGAACACCGTCACCGACCCGGTGGCCCGGAACAGATACTTCCCGACCGCGAAGTCGATCGTGGTCGTGTCGTAAACTGCCGGGGTCATCTGGGATGCCACGAAGCGGAGCCAGATGAGCCGGTAGAGCTTGAACTGGTCGGCGTTCAGGTACTTCCTCACCTGCTCCGGTCGGCGCCCCACATCGGTGGGCCGAATGGCCTCGTGGGCACCCTGGGCCCGGGCGGCCTTCTTGGTCCGGTAGTAGTTGGGCTTGGCCGGTAGGTATCGCTCGTCGTAGTGACCCCCAATGAACTCCCTAACCGCCTGGATGGCACTCGCCGCCACCCGTGGAGAGTCAGTCCGCATGTAGGTGATCAGCCCGACGGCGCCCTCCTCGCCGAGCTCCATACCCTCGTAGAGCTGCTGCGCGGTGCGCATCGTCCGGTTCGACGAAAAGCCCAGTCGCTTGGCCGCTTCCTGCTGCAGTGTGCTGGTAATGAAGGGTGGGCTCGGCCGCCTGCGCCGCTGCTTCTTCTCGACGGCGCTGACGACGAACGGCTTTCCCTCCACCGCCTTGACCACTTCCCGGGCAGCCTTCTCTGACTGGAGGGCAGGCTTCTTGCCGTCCACTTTGTGCAGCTTGGCCGCGAACCTACGCTGCTGCGCCTCCAGTTCCGCATCGATCGACCAGTACTCCTGCGGCTTGAAAGCACGAATCTCCTGTTCCCGCTCAACGATGATCCGCAAAGCCACCGTCTGTACTCGGCCGGCCGACAGGCCTGTCTTGACCGACCTCCACAGCAAGGGACTCGCCTTGTAGCCCACCAGCCGATCGAGAATCCTGCGAGCCTGCTGCGCCTCGACTTTCTGACCGTCGATGTCGACCGGCTGCTTGATCGCCCTGCGAACGGCGTCCTTCGTGATCTCGTGGAACAGGATCCGCCGAATCTTCGATCCGTTGCCGAGCTGCTCCGCCACGTGAGAGGCAATGGCCTCGCCTTCGCGGTCGGGGTCGGTGGCCAGGAGTACCTTGGCGGATGCCTTGGCCGCCTTCTTGATCTCAGCCAGCTGCTTCCCTCTACCCCGGATGGTGACGTACTTGGGCTCGAACCCGTGGTCTATATCGACGCCGAGTTCGCGCTGTGGCAGATCGCGGACGTGCCCCACGGTGGCCTTCACCGTGTAGCCCGACGGGAGATACTTGCTGATCGTCCGCGCCTTCGCGGGCGACTCAACAACGACCAACGCGCGCTTGTTCTTCGCCTTCTTCGCTGCCTTCTTCACCATGGTCCTTGAGTAAGTCGCTGGGCCTAGCCAAGAGGTGGAGTTCCACCCTCAACGCTGCCTCAACACACTACCGCCGCGCGGCACCGCGGTTCCCCTTCCAGAGGCCCGCGAGGCCTAGACGGGACCGCGCACCCACCTAGGCCAACCACCGTAAGCTATTTATTTTCAACACGTTACAGACACAGACGGCGCCCCGGGGCGCGCCCCGCAGGGGGCGCATAATTACCACCCCGCCTTGGATCGCGCAAGCGCGACCAAGGCCGCGCCCACCTCTCCCACCGTTCTCTCGCCGGTGTCCACCACCGCATCGGCGGCCTCATAGCAAGCTCGTCGCCGCGCCAGCAGTTCCCGCATACGTGCCACGGGATCTCTGCCGGCCAGCAGTGGCCGGTCGCCGTGGGGTGCGGCCCGGGAAGCGGCGACCTCAGGCGCGGCGCGGAGGTAAACGATGAGAGCCCGTCCGCTGGCCTCCTCCAGGTTCCCAGACTGAGCGGCCCACCCACCGCCTGGCACCACCACACAGGGATCGTCTGACAGGATGGAGCGGACCTGCCGGCGCTCCAGTTCGCGAAACGCGGCTTCGCCCCGCTCGGCGAAGATGCGGCTGATGGGTAGCCGCTCCTGTTCCTCTATCAACTGGTCCACGTCCACGAACCGAGCACCCAGCGTGGCAGCAGCCATCCGCCCCGCCGCCGACTTGCCCGAGCCCGGAAGCCCAACCAGGAGCAGGTGTTGTCTCACTCGCCGTCGCTTGCCAGCTGCTCCCGCCGGCGATTCAGCCGACGGAGGTACGCGTCGTAGTTCTCCCGCATCTCGGCAAGTGTATCGCCCCCAAACTTCTCTACCATGGCTTGGGCCACGACGATGGCCACCATCGCTTCCGCCACCACGCCCATGGCCGGGACCGCCGTCACGTCGGAGCGTTCCGACTGGGCTTTCGCGGCTTCCCCAGTGTCCATGTCGACCGTCTCCAGGGGTCGCCGCAGGGTGGACAACGGCTTCATGGCGGCACGGATCACCAGGGGCTCTCCGGTGGTCATTCCTCCCTCCAGGCCACCCGCCCGATTGGTGCGCCGGGCGAAGCCGCCGGTAGCGTCGCCCCCGCCCCGCCGGATCGCGTCGTGTGCCTCAGACCCGCGGCGCCGGGCAGCCTCGAACCCCAGCCCGATCTCAATGCCCTTGACGGCGGGAATCGACATCACGGCCTGGGCAAGACGTCCGTCGAGCTTCCGATCCCACGACACGTGAGCGCCCAGCCCCAGCACCAGCCCCCGGACCACGACTTCGGCGACTCCCCCAAGTGTGTCCCGCGCTTTGGTGGCCGCATCCACGGCCGCCACCATGGCCTGGGATGCTCCCGCATCGAGGCACCGCACCGGAGACTGGTCTGCCGCCTGGTTGATCGGCGTGGGGAGCGGCACCCCTTCAGGTACTTTGACCGATCCCAGCTCGACCACGTGGCTACCGATCTCGACTCCGAATTCCCCCAGAAGGCGCCGGCACACTGCACCGCACGCCACACGGGCCACCGTCTCCCGGGCGCTGGCCCGCTCGAGAATGTCCCGGGCGTCTTCCCGGTCGTATTTGAGCATGCCAACCAGGTCAGCGTGCCCCGGGCGGGGCCGCGTCACACGCCGCCGGCGCACGCCAGCGCCCCCGGGATCCGGCTCGGGAGTCATGACGTCTTTCCAGTTCTCCCAGTCCCGGTTCCAGATCAGCATGGCGATGGGCGACCCGAGAGTCGCACCAGCCCGGACACCGCCCAGCAACTCGACCGCGTCCGCCTCGATCTTCATCCGGGCGCCTCGCCCGTACCCAGCCATCCGCCGCCGCAGCTCCCGGTTCACGTCCTCGGCGACCAAGGGGACCCCGGCGGGGATCCCCTCGAGCAGCGCCACGAGCCCCTTCCCGTGCGATTCGCCGCCTGTGGTGAAGCGGATCATGTCCGGACCAGGGGAGAGTTCTCTGTCATATTCATATAGTACAAAGGATAGCCGCCCGGACGCCTGCATTCCTGCCACAGCAGACTCACTCACGCCCCACAACGCCTCTGCGACCTCGTGCCGACCGGCGCGGTGCTTCAAAAAACGAGCCCGACCAGGGGCCGGGCTCGGGAAGACCGCCTGACAACGCTGCTGGTTACCGCCTCGGCGAGCCGACGACCGGGGTCGGGAAGATGTTGGTGACTGCAGGAAGCTGTACCACCACGACGCCGGCCCCTGTCACCCCGATGAGAATCTGGTCGCCAGTAACCGATCGCGCCACCCGGAGCGGCCCGATGACGGGATCCCGAATCGCGATGCTCCTCACCGGTTCATAGAAGAAGGTGTCGAACACGTCAATCACCGGATCCTCGCTGGCGGCGAACACGAACCGATCGTTGGGATCCAGCGTGCCGCCGAACGTCGGCGTGCCAGCATTCCCCGCGTCAAACGCGTGATCGAAGTTGAGGTCCATCCCGGCGTTCTCACCGCCCACTGCGACCAGGCCCTGAAGGCGGAGCTTCTCGTCCAGCACGTAGATGGAGTCGGCCCGAATCAGATTGGTCAGCCCATTGAAGTTGATCGCAATGGACTTCACCCGAGTCGCGGTGTTGGCGATGAAATCCCGCAGCCGGATGGATGGCGAGATCCCGAAGTCGATGATCTCGGGGCCGCTGATGGTCGTGCTGTCTAGGGGGTTGAAGAAGCTGCAGGTGTACTCTGTCACTCCCGGCAGCATGCTATGCCCCATCGCTCGAGCAAACTCCATCGGCGGCTCCACGATGGAGCCACCCTCGCCCACCAGCATGTGGGTGAAGTTGCCCGAGTTGCGGACGAACGTGGTATCGACGAACCCGAGCTGTACCACGCTGACGATCTCCCCGCAAATCGAGCTCAGGAGCGTGTCCTGCACCCCAGGGCCTCGAGGCACGAAGATCTGCAGCGTATCATTGGCGTCGGTGATAGTCGCTGAAGCGTGTTCCCAGAAGAAATGCGATTCGTTCGCGCTGTTTGAAGAAATGTTCTCCCAGCGCACGGTGGACCGATTGCGGAGCACGCCCGACTGACCGGCCGTCGGCGTGGTCGAGTAGACGGCATAGACGCTGTCCGGCTGACAGGCGGTACCACCACCAGTGCGGCAAAACGTGCCCAGGTACTGGGGCCGGTCCGACAGATCGTACTCGACGATGTCGAGCTTGATGAGGCCCGTTGCCTCGTCGATCTTGGTCTGCACTGTCTGGACCCGGAACAGCGGCAGGTGGTGTCGCCGCTTTTCCCGGCGCTCAGCCACGTCTACGATCGAAAAGTTGGTCCCACCGGAGTTCGCTACGACCACGGTGTCGGCGTTATTGCCCAGAGTATCGCTCGGCCACAGCGCGATGCCCCAGGGGCGGGAGCCCACGAAGATCGGCTGGCGGTCTTCTGGATTCAACGTGGAATCCGTGACCCGGAATACCTCCAAGCGATCGAACTCGGTGTTCGTGAGATAGATCTCATTCCGATTGCGGTTGTAGATCGCGTCGTTGATTCGGCTTCCCGGCGGGAGCGGCACCGTGATGCCGTGCACCACCGTGACCGTATCTTGCTGCTGGGCGGCGGCCGCCGAGCCCAATGGGCCGGCCGGCGGGGCTCCGGCCGGAACTCCCGTGGTGTCCGCATTGCCCGCACCGTCAGTCGCAAACGCGCGAATGATCACCAGGTGGGGGAGCTCGAGGCCCTTGAAGTCCTCCAGCGACCAAGTCTCGGTCACGGGAGAGAGGTTACCCGCCAGGGTGGTGCTTGCCCCACCGACCACTGTACCGGCAGTGTCCCTGGCTTCCCAACCGATCTCGGTGATGCCGCTCGGGTCGCTTGCGGTCACCGTGATCGAGTCATCCACTTCCACCCGGGCGGCTACGGTGAAGCTCACCACGGGCGGCTCGGTGTCATTGGTCACGGACTGAACAAAGACAGTGACCGGCGGCGCCTCGACACGCCGGTCCGCGGAATCCACGGCGAACCCCGTGATCGTGAACGCTCCCTCGGCCGCACCGGCCGGAACGTCGAGCGTGTCGGTGAACGTGGTGTCGAGAGGCATGGGTGACAGCTGACTGGTGGAGTCTCCGCCGGTGACAACGCCGGTTACGAGGTAGCCCAGCCGCCGCACGCCGTCCTGTTGCGCCGCACGGACTTCCACGAGCAGCTGCTTACCCTGTGACGTGACCGCCGAGTCGGGAGGAATCAGCAGCTCGACGATGAGAGCGTCTTCGTTGAATAGGAACACCGAATCCACCGCGGACTCGCTGTTGTCGTTGCCGTCAGTCGCGGTGGCGGTGATCAAGACCCTACCACCCACGGGAGTGTCTTCGGGAAACTGGAGGTCGACCCCGAGTGTGACCTCGGTCACAGCGCTGGTAAACGTTGTGTCCAGCACGCCGACGACCCCGCCGCTGAATCCGATGGACACCGTCTTGAGCCCGAGGTTGTCAGACGCCGCCACCGCGAAGCGGAGCCCCTCCGCCACGTCGACGGTGTCGGCCGACTTGATTATCGCGACGCTCGGCCTCGTCAAGTCGTCCCGCACACCGATCTGCAGCTGCTGCTCGTTACAGGCAGCCAACAGCAGCACACCCGCCAGCGTACTGACGGTACGCATATTCGCTCGCTTGGTCATAGCCCCAACACCCGCGTTACTGGGTCTCCGCCGACGCGGTCGGGCTATCGATGATGTGCGGCGTGACCAGGATCAGCAGGTCCCGTCGCTGTTCCCGCCGCTGTGAGAACCCGAACAGGCTTCCAATGATCGGCAGGTCTACAAGAAAAGGGATCCCGCTCTTGGATACCGTGACCTCCGTCACGGTGAGCCCTGCGATCACGGCGGTCTGGCCATCGTCCACCAGAACTTGGCTCTCCGCCTCTTGCGTTTGGAACGTGAAGCCCACATCGGACGGCGCAGCTGCGAGCGACGAGTTTTCGGCACGCACGCTCATCAGCACTTGACGATTGTTGGTCACGTGCGGAGTGACGCGCAGCAGGATACCGGTCTGGACATATTCGACCGCAATCCTTGCCTCGGCCTGCTGCGCTCCCGCCTCGAGGACGCGCACCGGTGTCCGCTCACCTACCAGGATGTAGGCCTCGGTATTGTCTGCCGTGGAAGTCAAGGGCTCCGCTTGGAGGTCCGCCAACTCGACCCGCTGAAGCGCATCCACGAACGACGTGAGGCTGAAGTTCCCGATCGCCGTGGAGAAGATGAGCTGCAGCGCAGGCTGAATGATCGTGGCCTCGGCGTTCGTGACCGCCGAAAGCGAATTGCCACCCAGGTCAATGATGTTCACGTCCTCGCTGAAGAACGAGGTTGGGGCGATCTGGTCGGGCACGCCATCGCCATCCGTATCAATCGGCTGCGCGGTGCGCGGGTCGGATCGCTGGACGAGCTGGTTGAAGAACTGGGTGGGGCTACCCAAGTCGTACTTCACCCCGAGTTCCTCGATGTCCGTCCGGTTAACGAAGATCAGTTTGCCCTGGATGGACACCTGAGGCGTCTGGATGTCGAGCTCGCCGATGAACGCCACGTCGTCATCGATCCGACTCTCGATGTCCGTGATGATCAAGCTGTTCGTCCCCGTGTCCACCACAACCTTGCCTCGCTCCGGCGTCACGATGCTCTGCAGAACCGGGACCAGGGCCGCTGCCCGGGCGTAGTTGATCCGCACGATCCGGGTTTCCAGTGCCTCGAGGGAGTCCCGAGCAGCGAGGGCCGCGCGCGAGTCCACCCGGATAATCCCAGGTGGCTCTTCGATGGCGCTCAGCCCCTGAGATTCGAGGATCGCCTGGAACGCCACGTCCCACGGCTGGTTGTTGATCTCAGCAGTTACGTACAAATCCCCGAGGTCTTTGCCGAGAACGATGCTCTTGCCGCTCAGTTCGGCGAACCCAGCCATCACCTCGCCGATGGTCGCCGAATCGTACGACGCCGTCACGGGAGGCTGCTGGGAGACTTGGATCGGCGTGGCCGGGGGAAGCACTGCCGGCGGTGGCGCAAAGGTGCGGTCCTCGTCAGGCGCCTGAAGCTGGGCAGGAGCGGTGGAGGACCACGCCGTGAAACTGCGATCCGTGCCCAGAGTGACGCGGATGGCGTCGTCGGCGTACTCCAGCTCATAACCCCTGAGGGACTCGAGCTCGAGGACGATCCGCACCACGTCGGGGCGAAACTGGGCGTAGCGGATGTTCACAATGCCACCGCGGTTCTGGCCGTCGTACACCACCCCGGGTGCACTCAGCTTCGCCCCCAACACGTCGATCACCAGGCGCGCCGGGTTCTGCAGCGTGAAGTCCTGCACGCTCACGCTGCCGCGCACGTCGATTACGACGTGGGCACGGCCAGGACCCGGCAACACGCTCACCGCGGTGACCTCGCCTGGCCCCGCAAGGGCTCGGGGCGCCACCAGGACGAGCCCGGCAAGTGCGAGCATCAGTGACCGCTTCATTATGTTCCCTCCTGCCTGCGCCGCAGTCGCAGTATGTGCTCCCGTTCGACGCCGAATTCCTCGATGATCAGCATGACCGCCTGGGCGCGAATCTCTGCGATGCGCATCCGGCCCAACTCGTCGCCGACTCGCACGGTGTAGCGCTGATTGACGGTCGTGTCGCGCAGCACGGCGACGCTAGCACTCGGGTACCGCTCGTTGAAGTGAATGGTAGTTACCCGCAAGTCTTCCAGCAGCGGCCGAACCTCACCCGACCTGAGGAGCGAGAGAAAGGGATCGCGGCCCGATCCCCGGTACGCGAACACCTCTCGCACCAGCTCGATCCCGGGATCTCGCTGCTGGGCCTCTTCAGCAGCTTCACCCGCCTGCTGTGCTTGCTCCGCCGCCGCTGGGGCCCCGGCGCCGGGTGGCGGAGGCGGAGGCGCCCCGCTCCTATCGCACCCGCCAGCCAGGCCAGCCCCGACCAGCAACCAGACGAGGCCGTTACGAGCCGTCACCGCTGCCTCCAGCCGCCGGGGGCTTCACGAACGTGCGCAGCTGGAACTGCGCCTCCAGCAGGGCACCCGTGGTGTCCCCGTACGTGGTTTGGGCCGTCAATGTCGCGGGTCCGAGGGTGAGCTCATAGGGAACCATGATTCGGGGAAGCGACGCGACATCAGCCAGAAACTCACCGATCCCGTCGTAGTGCCCCACAACGGTTAGCTGAAACTGCTGCACGTCGAAGATTCCCGACTCTTCCGTGGTGGGCGGGCTGAACTGCTCCACATGCACTCCCCGAAGCGTGGCCCGGGAAGCAATGTTGTCGATCAGCGTCGGCATCTCATTCTCCAGCGGCACGAGCTGCCGCATGAGACGGAGGCTCGCCTCATAGTCCTCCGCCCGCTGCCGCAGATCCTCCACCGTCCCCCGTGCCAGATCCTGCCTGGCCGAGTCCACCGCCGCACGGAGTGAGTCGATCTCCTCCTGGACTGCGGACAACTGCTGCACCCGCGGCTGCCGCCAGAGAAACCAGAAGGCGCCGACGGCACCAACCGCCAGGAGGATCAGGAGGAAGAGCAGTTGCTGCCGGTCTTTTTGGGAGAGAGCCATGCCTCCTCCCTAGCGCACCGATTCCGCTACCGGAACGGTGCGGATGAAGGCCGAATCGGCCGGTGCGAACGTTGCGGTGACAGTGAAGGATCGAAGCGCCTTCTCTTGCTCGACCACCGTGCTGATGGCCCCCGGCACGACGTTGCCGATCCACGGCGAATCCGACAGCTGCCTCAGGAATCGCGTATACGCGTTGTAGTCCGAGGTCCGCCCCTCGATGATGAACCGCACCTCCCCGGCGAGGGCAGTATCCGCCGCCGCACCCATCCCAGCGGCCGTCGTGACCACGTTCAACCCCACCAGCCACGTGTAGTCCGGCAGCGCCTTGGTGACCTCCTCGAGAATGTGGGGCCAGATGTAGCGGTCCGCATCGATCTGCCGAATGCCCCGCAACTCGACCTCGAGGGAATCCCGCAGCCGCTCCGCACGCCGCTTCTGGAGGATCATGTTGGAAAACCGTCGGGAGTCAGACCGGACACGGTTAGCCTCAGCTTCCAGACTGGCCAGCTGGCCACCTTGGGTGAAGTAGAAAAACCCGATCGCCGCAAGGGCCACGGTCCAGGCACCCACCGCGCCGACGAGGAGCGGATCCTTGACCTTCGCGGCGAACTCGCCAAAGTCCGGCAACGATATGCCGGCGCGCGCCTTGCGCCTCTTTTTCGGACCTCCGAGCAGGTTGATCTGAATTCTCATCGTCCTACTCCCCTAGCTACGCTAGCTCCGTTTCCGGAGCGCTAGGCCCGTCACCAACATCAACAGCGGACCGACCTCGTCTGCATTGAGGGTGTCGAACACCCCCTCTCTTGCGCGCAGGCGTTGCAGCGGGCTGGCCACCTCCACCGACATCTGGAGTCGCTGACCCAAGACGTCGCTGAGCCCGGGAATTCGGGCGCCACCGCCACAGCAGTACACTCGCTGCAAGTTCCCGGCGTCTCGGGCCGCCGTCTGCAAGAACGCACTAGCCCGCTCGAGCCCCACCGCCATCTCCTCCCCCCGGTTCTCCACGTACGGCTCGAGGTCCGGAGTGCGCTCATATCCTTGAAGCAAGGCATCAGCGTCCTCAGCCGACATCCCCCGGTCTCGTTGCAGGTCCTCCCGGAACTTCCTCGTGCCGACGCTCAGGTCACGGGTCAGCAGCGGCACCCCATCCAGCAGGATGTTCACGTTGGTGATCTCATGACCGATGTTGAGGAGGGCCACGACCCCCATCATGGCGTCGGGATAGTTGAGCTCGAACGCGTTGTGCAGGGCGAAGGCGTCCACATCAACGATCGCCGGCTCCAGACCGGCCTGCGTCAACAGCTGAAGCTTGTCCTCCACCAAGTCCCGCTTGGCCGCCACCAGCAGCACATCCATCTGGAGCCCCTCGCCTTCAGGGTCCAGAATCTGGAAGTCCAACTCCACCGCCTCGATGTCGAACGGGACGTGCTGCTGCGCTTCCCACCGTACGACCTCGTAGGCGTCAGACTCCTTCATTCGGTCGACCTGAATCTTCTTGATGATTACGTCGCGACCGCCAACTGCCACCACCACCTGCTTGGTCTTGACTCCGGCCGTCTTGAAGAGACCCCGGATAGCATCCGCCACGATATCCGGGTCCATGACCTCCCCCTCGACGATCGCGTCCGCCAAGACGGGGGCCACTGCTACGCGGGAGAGAACGGGATCACCCTTACCGTGATCAACCGCAGCCAGCTTGAGCAGCCCGCTGCCTACGTCCAGGGCGACCGTCGATTTGGAACCACCAACCCCGAAAATCGCCATATCTGCTGACCGTTAAACGAGATAAGAGCCGAATGCGGCAGACTACAGTACCGCCCACCAGTATTTTTGTCAAGCTCCAACCTACTTTAACCTACGCCCAACAAATACCCTTCCGACATTCACTTACGGGGTTCAGTGCAGCATCAGCCAACCCCGCTCCAGAACACGCACCTCGGCGGCCGAGCCCCGCAGAGCCCGTCCGAGAGCGCAGCTCGAGTACTGGATCGCGGGGCCGCCGACGAGGGTGTTTTGGCCTAGCACCACAGTAGCTGCCACCACGCCGCCGCTGAAGTGACCTCCCTCACCGTGGGTCTTAAACCGGCCAGCGACCACGACCGCCCCATAGAAGCGAAAGCCGCCCCGAACCGAGAGGTCCCCATCCACGACCAGGAGCCCCTGACCTCGACCGCCGTGAAGCGTGATGTCTCCACTGGCATAGACCAGGGGGAAATAGCCACCGCAGGGACCGTCCGGGTCGTCCGGATCCCCCCAATTCGAAGCGTCGCTGGCGTCACACGCTCCCCCGGCCAAGCGGGGCCCGATCATCCAATGCCCCGGTCCGATGAGCTTGTTGGCCGCCAGCCGGAGGCCGTCGAGCTGCGCACGCCCTAACAGAGCCCCGATCGACTCCCTGCCAGCCTCATCTCGGAGAATGCCAGGCTCCCCAGCCACGCACGAGGCGAGCTTGCATCCCTGGGTGCCGACATCTCCATCGCCCACCAAGCGAATGCCCGCCAGTGGCGGCCTGGAGGTGAGACAACGCCAGCCTGTCGGCTGCCCGTCCCCGCCGTCGACGTATGAGGAGCCCGAGATCTGCGCGGAATCCAGCACAGTCAGGGCAGCACTCACGGGGATGTCCAAGGGGTGGAGCCGTACCAGCAGGCCCATTCGCCTTCGCGCCCGGCTCCCCCTGCTGAAGCCCTCAGACTGGACCAGAAACAGCCAATCACTCAGCCGCCTTACCTCACCCCGGTACCAGCCAGTTCCATCGGCGAGTCGGCCCTCGAAAGAACTGGTGTCCCCGATGCCGAGCTGGCTATGGGCGCCGGCGTTCCAGTCTGCGACCTGGAGGGCGGCGCCCTCCTCTGCCGCCCCCTGGGCCTGCTGGAGACTGATGGTGTTTCGCCCCAGGCGTTGTTCCTGCATGGCGATGAAGAGGCCTGCTCCTACCAGCGCGCCGATCACGACCAGGGCGACCACGGCCGACGGCAGCGCGACACCCCGCCCCCCCGGGTCCCCGCCGGCTGGCGGCAGCAGACGGCGCCTTCCCGCCAAACCAGCTCCGTCCCCTGGTAGCGGAGCACGACGGATGCCAACGCCCGGCGCTTCGGACCGGCTCATGGATCAACGGGGCACAGTTGACCGGTCACGCCGCGGTTGCCCGCTAGGACCGCTCCGCCCCTAGCTGGCGGACGTTCCGGAGAGAGATCTGTGTGGTGAGCGAATCAACGTGGTGTACCGTGGTTCCAGCAACGCTGCGAACCGCTTCACTACTACGACCTATCACGGTCACACCTATGCGCGCCACCTGCTGCGGCGCAGTGGCAACGCCCCCGTTCGTGTCGTAGTAGGAGAACCGAAGCCCCGACGACGCGATGGGACCAAACACTGGTTGTGTCTGCCGCCAGCCGCCCCCTTTGGCACTGCTCCTGGCACCCACCCACCAATCGCCCCGGCCATCGGGATATGCATAGATTCGCACAAGCTCGAAGCCCTGCACCGGTGCCCCAGGCCACACATCCTTCAAAGCGTCCCTGGGCGAGATCCCGGTGACGGGTATTGACAGGCTCTTCCCGCCCTCAGGGCACCCAGTGCCCCCCCGCGGCGCCGCAGAGACGCTCGCCCGCAGCCAGTAGTCATCCGAATCCGAAGTGGGGTCAGCTTCGGCGAACACCAAGACCGAGTCCCGCGCGGGATCATGCGCCCGCAGCCCGAACCACGGATCGGCGGCCACCACCAACGTGCCCGACGACGAGCCGGTTACCTGAGGCGGCCGACATGCGAAATGGAGTGAGCGTGGCGCCCTGTAGGTGAGCGCCGCAGGCGCCATCTCGGCGATGTCGCTACCCGCAGAACCGGCGGCACTCAGGCCTTGAAGCTCTGCGCTCAAGATCGTCACCCCGGCGCGGAGCGTGGCGCTGAGAGCGACCCGCTGCGACTGGCGGCGGTAGATCCGCTCACCCCTCAGGAGCAGCCCGTAGACCGACACGGAAACGATCGCAAACAGGACGAGCGCCACTACCAGTTCTACCAGAGTAGTTCCGCGCCCCGTCACCCGCGCCCCCGGCACAGCACGGCTGTGGAGAAGGTGTCCAGCCGCATACCGCCATGGGTTCGCGACGCCACGACAACGTGCGCTCTCCGCATCCGACCGCCAGCCTCGGACGAGACGGACCACGCGATGCGGAAACCCCCGTGGACCGCAGCGCCGCTGCCTTCCTGTGGACATCCTCCACTCGTCAGGATTGCCAACTGCTGAGCTCCCAGGACGCTGGCCCGGGTGTGGCGTTGGCCCTGCGCCACCATTCGCGTCGCTAGCGCCGCAGTTCCCACCAGACTCAACAGACCCAGCGACAGAATCAGGACTGCGACGACAACCTCAGCGATGGTGAACCCAAGTCGATTCATGGCAGAGCGGCTATCGGCCTCCAGCGGCGGCCCTCGAGCCCTGAGCAGCATCACATGGCGGGACGACGCTCACACCGGCAAGGTAAGTCGCGAGCCGGAAACCGCAGTCTCAAAATGGACTGCGGATGTACGAGAAACTGCGGAGTACCGAGTGACCGCCGGCGGCAATACGAGGCAATACGGAGGGTAGCGGCCGTGATGAAGCGCTAGCTGCCAGCCGCAAGTTCCCAAAAGAAAAGGCGACGGGCGTTGCCCGCCGCCTGGAACACTCAGGACAGTCCACAGTCAGCTACACTTGGACTCCCCCTCCCTAGTGGCTGGAGCCACCGGCGTGGCACCCGAGCCATAGAAAATAGCGCAGGTCTTGACGCTCCCGACGTGGGACGCAGTCGCCGCCCAACCTGAGGAACTCACGCCCTGAATGGTCACGGAGATCCCGGTTGTCTCCACGAAGCGGTTGCCCAGGTCCGTGGTGTAGGTCTGAAAGTCTGCCAGATAGCCTTCCTGGGCCGTCACCAGGTTCCGAAGATCGGACTTCATCGAGGCGACGATGGCCCTCTCCTTGGTGTTCGCGAACTTCGGAATCGCGATGGCGGCAATGATCCCGATGATCACGATCACAATAAGGAGCTCGATCATAGTAAAGCCCTTCGGTTCGCTATCCATAGGGCGTATCCCTCACGGTTATCCCCACGGAAATGGCGAGGCGGTGGAGGATCGCCTCTACCGCCTCGCCACACTCTCAGCCTACCGCGGCTCAGTTGCAGTAGGGTTCCCCTTCGTTGCTGCCTGACGGCACCGTCCCACCAAGATAGATGATGCAGGTCTTGGTCGTGCCGTTGTGCGCAGACGTGGCCTGCCAGCCGGTCCCAGACACGCTCGCCAGCGTGACGGTCACGCCCGGCGACTCGCCGTAGGCCGTGCCCAGGTCAGTGGTGTACGTCGTGTAGTCGGCGAAGTAGCTCTCCTCAGCGTTGACCAGGTTACGCAGGTCCGACTTCATCGACGCCACGTACGCCTTCTCCTTCGTGTTGGCGAACTTCGGAATCGCGATCGCGGCCAGAATGCCGATGATCACCACCACGATCAGAAGCTCGATCAGCGTGAACCCCTTGCGGCTCAACATCTACACACCTCCACGGATTGTAGTGACGAGAGCCCGTTTACCCCGCCCGGACCTCCGGGCGCGTAAGTTCTGTAGGTCTTTTAAGCAAGCTCCATGCCCAGACGCCCCCCCAAGAGCCTAAGCGAAAGCAATACAGCGGATTACGAACAACGCCCGGCCGCGACGCTGCTACAGCAGGCCCCTGCGGGAGCCTCAATTTGCAAGGCGTTCCGCCAGACGCAAGGGTTCAGCGCGACGGTGTGGTACAAAAGGGACCAACGTCAGTGTAGCGACACTCGTCAGCCGCCGGCGTCGTCGGGACCCGAGGCAGGCATTTCCTGGACTCACGCACTGGGGCGCCAGTCTAGCTGCTTCGAGCGGTGTCCCCTGGCTGCTCAAAGGTGCACCC
This sequence comes from Gemmatimonadales bacterium, assembly GCA_011772755.1. Lineage (GTDB taxonomy): Bacteria > Gemmatimonadota > Gemmatimonadetes > Gemmatimonadales > GWC2-71-9 > WVYX01. The sequence continues at coordinate 37,279 of WVYX01000295.1, read as the reverse complement.
AAGCTCGGCCGCCCTTGCCACCTCTCGGGCTCGGTGCAGCAACTGGGGATGCAGTGCCTCGATTGCCGGCCGCAGGTTTCCGATCTCCCAGCAGAACCCTTGGAGCTCCTCCGCAGGACCGATGAGCGCTTCCGCCATGCGCAGCTTCTCGCTGGCGCGAACTAGCTGTCCCTTGCGCCAGGACAGGCGTGCCTCGGCGAGAGTCCGCTGCCAGTCAGGCGCGTCCCAAGCCTCCAGCAGCGTGGCATAGACCACGGCGGCCGTGCGGCTCCCAGGGGCGCGCTCGGTCCCCTCCCGGGCCACGCTGAGAGCCGAATCCCACTGGCCCGTCGCGCGATAGGCACCTGCCAGGAGACCGTTGATGGCCGAATGGTTGGGTGCTAATGGCCGAACCCGTTTCGCCTCCGCCAGGGCAACCTCTGCGCGACCCATCTCCAGCGCGAGTCCGCCACTCCACATCGCGGTGAAGGGATCCTGATCGAACAGCGCGCCTGCCACCAGGTACTCCGCCAGCCCGCGCGCTGAGTCGCCGGCGTACACCAGAAGGCGACCGAGCGCTACGTGCGCCCGAAAGTTCTCGGGGTGCTGCAGCACGCCCTCGATCGTCACGTTCTGGCCACTCTCCCAAAACGGCGTCCGGGTGAATGTGCGAACACTGTAGACGGCCAGGAGCACGCCCGACGCGACGAGGACAAGTTTCCGCGATCGTCCGCTCGACACGATCCAACCCAGCGCGCACGCGGGTGCCAGCACTGCGAGATACAGGGTGCGTTCCCCAAGGATGGTGCCGGCGGCAAAAAACAGGTTCGAGGTCGGAGCGTAGCTGGCCACTCCCACCAGGATCCCGAAGGCCACCGCCGGCGCGCGGCGCACGGCAGCTACCGCAAGGGATAGGAGGGCACCCGACGTCGCTAGCCCTAGGAGGGCTACGGCTCCCAACTCGGTGCGTCGGGGAATGACCTGGGGGTTGTAGTCGTGCGCGAGATCCAGTGGCCACGCCAAGAGCCGGACCACCTCAAGGTACACCGGAAACATGGTGGCCAGCCGCCCCTCCGGCGGGAGGTACCGCACAGTGACGGCGGTGCTGGGCCTCACCCAAACCCCCGCCACCATCTCCCACACTGCAAAGAACGCAATGGTCACGCCGGCAACCGCCAGCAGCTGCCTGACGACCGGCCGTGTCGATCCACGGAGCACATAGGCATCTAGTGCCAGGACCACCACCGCTACGGCACCGTGTTCCTTGGAGAGTAGGGCGAGTAGCACCAAGCCTAGGGTGACGGCGAACCAGCTAGCCCGGCTGCGCGCAGTGGGGGCGAACCTCGAGCGACGGAACGTCAGGACGGCACCGAGCAGTCCGATGGCCACGAGAATCTCCGCTCGCCCCACTACGTTGGACACAGCTTCCACGTGCACCGGATGGACGGCGAACATGAGCCCTGCCGCGAGGGCGCCCCCGGGCGTCAGCCACGGGGCCACGACCAGCACCACGAGCACGGTCGCCAGCGCGTGGAGCAGTACGTTGTTGACGTGGAACCACCACGGCTTGCCACCCGAAAGCGACCAGTCAATGGCATATGACATGATGGTCACTGGGCGATAGAGACCGGCACTCACCCCTTGCACCACAGGCCAATAGGTCGAGAATCGTCCTTCCCACGCAGCAGCGATGGAGTGAGCGCTAGAGTTGTCCCGAATCACTCCGGAGTCGTCGAGGGCCCAACCGTTACGGTAGGCGTTGGCGTAAACGATGCACGCGGCGACAGCCGCGATCGCGGCGGCGCGGCCCGCTGTCAGCTGGGACATGTGAGACGATACAGCGCCGGGCCGTCGGTCACCCTGAACAGCCGCGTGAGCAGCGGATCGGGCCCGCGGATCCCCTGGTTCACCAGCGGAGCGGCAGGTGCGTTGGGGCCAGTGAGGGCAACGTGGGTTACTCCGCTGGCACATAGGTACGACATAGTGACGTCGGTCGAGTACGCCTCTGTGCCCCGTCGCTCCCAGCGGAACAGGTGGTTCGGGGTGGCTTTGCGGCCCGTGTAGAGGTAGACCAACGCCTCGTCCGCGACGGCGACTACGGCGTCGTCCGGGGTCTCTTGAGCAATGCTCGGTACCAGAAGGTCAAACGGCAGGCTGATCCGTTCGGCAGTCCGGGCGAAGCCCCGAGTCCCCAGCGAAATGGCTTCCCGCGGCAGGTATCCAGCCGACACGGCAACGGCCAGCACTGCAATCACCCCTTGGGCAGCCCCTCCCCGGCGCCACGCGTCCACCCCACCCACCAGCGCGAGCAGCGCTAACCAGGGGAGCAGGATCCACACGAACCGGTCCGGCGCAAACGGCCACAACCCCACCAACAACAGATAACAGCCGAGGGAGATCACGCACGCCGGCACCCGGCGCGCCACTAGCACGGCACCCCACACCACGATCCCAACGAGCGTCACCGCCATGGGGTACCACAGCCATCCCGGCACTGCTGGCAGGGAGAGGCGTGCTAGCGGTGCGAACACACCTGGGTTCACGCCCGCAAGAAAGCCCGCCGCACCAGCCTGGCGCGCTTCAGCGAGATAGGTGCCATAGTTGGCCGCGAGTAGGGGGTCGATTGCGTTGCCACGCGCCACCAGCCACGCGATCCAGGGAAGCACCATCAGCACCCCCGCTCCTGCGACCAGTGCGGCCGCGCCACGGCGGCGCCGCAACCAATATGCGAGGGCAATGCCTCCGATGATCGCCACGCCCGCCGTCCGAGTCAGGGCCGCCAGCCCCGCGAGAACACCCGCCAATGCCGCCCCTCGATAGGTGACCTGTTCCCGGTCAGCAGCGAGCACTGCTAGAGCCGTGAGAGCGAGAAACATCGGCTCCGAGAAACGCACACCGACGATCGTCAGCAGGGGAAACGCGAGAAACCCGGCCGGCAGCGCCACGAAGTGCACTGCCCGCGGAATCTGCCAGCGGCGCGCGTGCCTCGCGATCGCCCAGGCCGCGAGCGCGAGCGCAGCGGAATCGAAGATCCCAAACAGCGCGACATTGGAAGGAAACGAGGGCCACACCTGCCAGAGGAGGCTCAGCGCCGCGGGGTACAGGAACGGATAGTGCACCGCTGGAGGAGCACCGGGCAGGTGGATGTTGTGATAGCCCTCGCCCGACGCCAGTGCCTTGGCCAGCACGACGTAGATGCCGTCGTCGAAGAACACACCGACCCGCGCTCCGGTCTGCGCCCAGATCGCAGCCGCGAAGACCACGAAAGCCAGAATCTCGGGCCATAGCCTCCACGCGTGCTCCCGCCAGTTCACTTGGCCGGCAGACACCCCGCCTCCCTCGCCTCTCCATCCAGCGCTGCCAGCTCCGGTAGATCAGGCTTGAGCGCCCGCAGGCGTGCCAGCGAGCGCCCCACCTCCGGGCAGAAGCTGGCCTGCACCGCGGCTCGCGCTGTGAGGAGCCAGTACTGCCACGCGCCGGGAAACCGCCATGCCACCTGCCGCCGCAACGTCATGGCCTCGAGCGGACGGCCCCGGGCAAGTGCCAGGTCGGACATGGCGATCTTCACGCGAAAGTCGTGAGGATCGAGCCGCCGGGCACGACGCCCGACGGCGGCAGCGCTGTCGAGAGCGCCAGCCCGCACGTAGTCCACCATCGCCTCGGCCGCCGTGACCAGCCGTGAGCTGTCCAACCGGAACCCCGCATTCAGCGCGTTCCCGGCGTCGAGCCAGCGTTGGTCCTCTTCATATCGCCGAGCCACATACTCCCACAGATTCGCGAACACGGGCTGGATCTGAAGGGCGCGGATCGCCAGCGCCTCACCCCGCTCGCGATCGGCCGCCTGATACGCCAAGGCGCTGGCTACCCAGTAGCCCCGATAGGAGCCTGGTGCATCCTTCACCAACTGTGTGAAGAACCCGTCCAGGGTTCTCCAGACCGGGACGCGGGTGAGCGTTCGCACCATGCCGAGAGCCAGTGCCAGCGTGACCGCCGTGATCGTCGCCACTCGCCAACGAGTGACGCCCCAAGTCACCACCCAGCCGAACAGCAGGACGGCGCCCACCGAGGGGAGGTACATGGATCGCTCCGCAAGGATGACACCTGTGGGGACCAGCACGTTCGACACCACGAGGAGCGTACCGCCGATCCAGGCGAGGCCAAACGAGACAGCCGGCGCTCGGTCCCTGACGGCAACAGCCAAGGCGACCGCGGCCACAACCATGGCAAAGCCGACCACCGCTCCGGGCTTCAGCGCGGCCACCGGGCGCAGGAAGTCCGGCGAGTAGTCTGCCGAAAGGTCCAGCGGGAAGAACAGCAAGCGGACGTACTCGAGCACCACCGGCGCCATCACCAACGCCCTACCGCCCAGTCCCTCACCTTCGATCCCCGGTGCCGGATGCACACCAGCCAGGTCACCTACGACCAGATGTCTGACCCACAAGAACTCGACCGCCAGCGCGACGGAGGCGAGCCACAGCACCCAGTGATTCGCAAGCCGCCCTGATGGGCGCGTACCCACCTGCTTGGCGTCGAGCCAGTCCACTATCAAGAAAATGCCGGGCGTGGCGAAGGCGATCTCCTTCGAGCCGAGGGCAAGCGCTAGCAGCCCGAGGGTGCCAAACGACGTCAACCACCGCCGCCAGGTGCGATCTCGCGTCCTCGCCAGGGCCCCGTCGGCCCGGTAGACGAGCGCCGCCGCCACCACGAAGAGCGCCGCCAGCACCTCCGCTCGCCCGACCACGTTGGCGACTGCCTCCACGTGCACCGGGTGCACTGCGAAGCAAAGCGCCGCTGCGGTCGCGCCGAGGGGCGGGAGGTATGCCCGTACCAGCAGAAACACCAGCCCGGTCGCCACGCAATGGAACAAGACATTGGCAGCGTGGAACACGTGGGGGTTCCCACCGCTGATGGACCAGTCAAGCGCCAGGGTCAGCAACGTGAGGGGGCGGTAGAGTTCCGGGCCCGACCATGGTGAGGCGAGGATGGAACTCCAGTTGGCCAGGGTATGGATCAGCGGGTTATTGACAATCACGTGCAGGTCGTCGTACACGAACCCGTGCCCCACGCTGGACGCGTAAGCTCCGAACGCCAACAGCGCTGAAGCGGCAAGCCCCCACCGGTCGCCGGGAGCCATTCGGAGCGACGGCGCGCGATCGCTCATGGTCCGATTGCAGCGCGGTTGCGGGGCCGGATCTGCTCCAGCTCCGGCGGCGCATCGGGGCCGCCCCGAGGGGCGAAGCGCCACACTTCCCAGCCTGGGTACCGGGCAAACAGCTCCTCATTCCGCTCGTACAGATCGCGAGCGAACACTATGCCCGTATCGAGGGTGAGCGCGTTTCGCCAAGCGTGGTTGCCATACAGGGTGAAGCCACCCAGATCGCGCTCCATTTCAAGCCGGCAGTCCTCCGGGATCGAATCGCGCGGCGCCAAGCGCAGGGTCCAGTCGGGCCAGTCCGGGACCAGGGGCGCAGGCTGCCGGGTCTCGATGAGGTGCTCGAGACTGTCGATGATCGCGCGGCGTCCCAGCCCGCTTCGGCGCGCGCTCTCGCCGAACTGGTAGAGGTCACACGAGTCCAGGCGGCGGTACGCGATTTCCACCAACCCCGGCGGCGCACCAAGGCGCCAGAGACCGGTGACAATGCGACTCCCCCAGCTCTCTGGAATGATGACAAGCGCCTGGCTGACGCCGCGCTGCTTCAGCAGCCGCTCGGGATGATGCTTGAGCGAACTCAGCCCGCTGCGGTAGATGTCCCATCGAGCCGGAAGCAGGGTCACCCATCCCCAGACGAAGGCGACCACGGCCGCTGTCGCGAGGGTGACGTCCCAGCGGACGTGATTCGACCGCTTCCGCCGGGCCACAGTCCACCCCCAACGCCACGCCCGGGCAGTGGCGATCACCAACATCGGGGCGGCAGCGTAGTAGAACCGCGGACCCGGATAGAACCCCGAATGCCAGTAGAAGAAATAGAGCAGCGGTGCCGCCAGGATCCCGATCGCTACGACGATGTCACCAACGTGCCGGTGCCGTGCGAAAACCGCCCACAGGATGAGGGGCAGCAAAGCCGGTAGAGGCCATTCGAACAGATAGATGTTGAGCCTCCGGACCGCAGCGGCGGCGTTGCTCAGCGCAATGAGCGGAGTGAAGGGCAAGCCCCAGGGGTCGGTGTGAAACCCGAGCCCGTGCTCGGGTCCATACATGGCCGTGTAGCCGAGGGTCAGCGGGTGTCCGTACATCCGCCAGTTGATGTAGCCCCACGCCACCGCGACCGGTAGCCCGCCAAGCGCCAGCGATGGCAACCAGCGCCACTCACGTCTTACCGCAAGCCAAGCCAACACCGGAAGAGCCGCGGCTATGCCGTCGAGGGGCCGCGTGGCCGTCGCCGCGCCCAACGCGAGCCCGGCGGCGACCACGTGGGCAAGCCGCAGCCGCCGTGGTCCCCAGAGCGCTGCCCACGCCACGAGGGCGTACGTGACGGCACCCACATGGTTCATATAGGTCCCAGACATGAACATCACCCAGGCTGACGCAGCCCACAGGAACACCGCTGCCTTCGCCGTTCTGTCTCCGTAGAGCCCTCGCGCTGCTACATAGACCAGAATTGCACTCACTCCGCCCAGGAGAGGATTCACCAACCACTCGGCATGCGTGAGGAGACCCACGGCGAATAGAATCGTCTGGCCAGGCGGGTATTGTGATACCCAACCAGCGTCAGTGATCCACGTGTGGGTGATTAGGAAGGCGTCGGCCGGTTGGGGCACGGGCGCCGCGAGCCGTCCACCCGCAAAGACCCGCGCGTGGAAGAGCTGGGCCATCTCATCCACAAGGTGTGGGTTGCCGGCGAACACCGAGTGCATTACCCAGGCCGAGAGCGCCGTGAGCCCGGCTGCCAGCACAGCCGCCAGTGCAGGCCCATTCACGTCGGGCCACGGAAAACCCGTAGGAAGCAGCCGACAGGCCAGGCGCCCACCCAGGATGCCGACCACCACCACGACGACCAGCCCGAGCACCCAAGCCTCCACGTGCGGCGCCCAGAGCGGACCTGGGTCGTGCCCCCCGAGCCACGCCGATAGCGGGAGCGCGGCCAGCAGAACCAGCGCAGCGCCGACCCCCCACCAAAGCCAGCGAGGGAGGGCACGCGCCACCGCCGCCATGACCGTTGGGTGCCCCGCCTGCGAAGCGGACCTCACTGAGTCGGGACCTGAGCAGGCGTCGGCAGCGGTCGTCCGGCGAGCCGGAGCTCGAGGAAGAGGCCCAGGAACGAATAGCCAACAAGTCGCGCGACGCTGGGCCAACGATCTCCCATCCGTGCCAGTGACCCCGTCATTCGCACACCTCTGCGGAAGCGGACATGTCGGGACGGCTGCGCCGAGGGAGCCGACGACTCATTCTGCACAGGGCTGGCCAACGCCCCGGTAATCCCGCCGGTCCCGGGGACAGTCACTGCGCAAGGTTGGTGCCAGCCGCAGCATGCGGTGCGCGAAAGCTCTGGGCCCGGCAGCCAGCGACATGCTCGGCGTGACGACCCCGATCGCATGGCAGCCGCCCATGCAGAATGCATTGGGCATGTGCAATGTGACGCAGTTGCGGCACGGACAGGCTTTGCGCGGCTCGCCGGCCTACCGCCGCACCCGGTTACCGGAGAACAGATTGAAACGGAGGATGTGCCACAACGCGGCGAGCCCGTCGCGCCAATCAATCTTCTTCCCCTCAGCGTACGTGCGACCGCTGTAGCTGATCGGCACTTCCCAGATTCGCGCCCCGGCCCTCGCCAGACGCGCAGTGACCTCCGGCTCGAAGCCAAACCGATTGGACACCAAGGGGAGCGATTTCAGGAGATCGGCTCGCACCATCTTGTAGCAGGTTTCCATGTCCGTGAGGTTCAGATCGGTGAGCATGTTGGAGAGCAGGGTGAGAAACCGGTTGCCCACCGAGTGCCAGAAGTACAGGACACGTCGGGGCCCCGACTGAAAGCGAGACCCGAAAACGGCATCAGCCTTGTTGAGACGGATCGGCTCCAGGAGCACCGGGTACTCCATCGGATCGTACTCGAGATCGGCGTCTTGAATCACTATCACATCACCGCCGGCCGCGTTGATTCCGGCCCGCACCGCCGCGCCCTTTCCCTTGTTCTTGGGCTGGTGGATGACTTTATCGACGAGACCGTCCTGTTTGAGACGGTCCAGCACCTCACCCGTGCGGTCACGGGAGGCGTCATTGACCGCTACGATCTCGACATTGAGCGGTACCCGGCGGACGCGCTGTACCCCTTCCTCAATGGTGGCCTCCTCGTTGTACGCCGGCATGACCACGGTCACGACCAAGTCGTTCCAGTCGCTCGGGAGCGCAGCAGCGCGGAAGGCCTGCTTAGATCGCGTCAGCATCGTACCGTGCGAGCTTGCGATACAGCGTCGAAGGATCGATACCGAGGACTTCGGCGGTCCGCGTCTTGTTCCCGCCTTCCGCCTGAAGCACCCACAGGATGTAGGCGCGCTCGATGGTCTCCAGTGTAGGGTTCTGCGGCACCCCTTCGGCAACCAGCGGCTCCGCTTTGCGCGCGGTGACCCGTTCGGGCAGCGCTGCCGCCTCCACAAAGTCGCCGTGGCTCAGAATTACCGCGTGCTCCAAGGCGTTTTCCAGCTCCCGCACGTTACCGGGCCAGTCGTACGCCATGACGGCGTCCAGGGTAGCGGCAGCAAGCGACTTCGGGGCCTCCCCGCGAGCTTCCGTAATGCGGCGAAGAAACGACTCGCTCAGCAACGGGATGTCCTCCCGGCGGTCCCTGAGCGGCGGCAAGTGCAGCGCGATCACGTTCAGCCGATAGTACAGGTCCGAGCGGAAGCTCCCCCGCCGCAGCTCCTCGTCCAGGTCCCGGTTGGTAGCCGCGATCACCCGCACGTCCACGCGGATCGGCTCCGTGCCTCCCACCGGCAGGGCTTCGCGCTCCTGCAGCACCCGGAGCAACTTCACCTGCGTCGACGGCTTCATCTCGGCGATCTCGTCGAGGAAGAAGGTCCCCGCCCGCGCCGCCGCGAACATCCCCTGCTTGTCCCGCACGGCGCCCGTGAACGACCCCTTCACGTGGCCGAACAGCTCCGACTCCAGCAGGCTCTCCGGCAAAGCCCCGCAATTGATAGAGAAGAATGGACCTGCACTACGCTCAGAGAGCTCGTGGATGTAGCGGGCGACCACCTCTTTGCCGGTACCGCTTTCCCCCTGGATGAGCACCGTCGACTCGGTGGGCGCTACCTGTTCGGCAAGGGCCAGAACGTCCGTGAAGCACTTGGCCTTTCCGATGGGCGTGACCGCCGTCGCCCGATCCCTGCGGCGGATCTCCCACCTGAGGTGCTTGTTCTCCGATCGTAGCGCCCGGTATTCGGCCGCGCGCCGACAGATAGCCACGAGATCGTCGTTGGAGAACGGCTTCTGGATGTAGTAGAAGGCACCCTCATTCACCGCCTGAATGGCCGACTGCAGGGACGCCTGCGCCGTCATCAGGATCACGGGCATCTCAGGGTCTTGGTCCCGGGCTGCGGCCAGGACGTCGATCCCCGAGACCTGGGGCATCCGGATATCAGCCAGCACGATGTCTGGGCTGAGGGATCGCATCGCCTCGAGTCCCGCCTTACCTCCCTGCGCCGTCTCCGGTTGGAAGCCCGATTTCCTGAGGAGGATCCGCAGGGTATCGAGGATACCCGACTCGTCGTCAATGACGAGGATGCTCGGCCGTTCCTGCATCACGCAGCGACCTCCGTCGTCCCGCTGGCAGGCAACAGCACGTTGAACACCGAGCCTTCTCCCGGGGCCGACTCCACCAGGATGACGCCCCGGTGGGCCTGCACCGCCCGCTGGACAATGGCGAGACCGAGACCCGATCCGCCTGCCCGGCCGGTAACGAAGGGCTCAAACACCCGCTCCTTTAGCTCCGGCGGAATCCCGGGACCGTTGTCAGCAACCCGAAGCAGGACGGCGCTGCGAAGCGTCACGCCCGCAGGCAGTTCTCGGCCCTCAGCTTCGCGCACTTCCACCCTCACCCGGGGCGACTGCGCGGGTGCCTGGACAGCGTTGAGTATCAAGTTGACAACGACGCGGTGCAGCAGGTCCTCGTCTCCGTCGATCGGCGCCGGCCGCCGCGCCACCTCGATGACCGCGTCCTCGGGGCAATCCGGATGTTCTCTGACTACTTCGATGGCGGCCTCCACCACGCCGCCAAGATCCAGAGACCGGGTGTTGGTCACCCGAACCCGTGAGAAATCGAGAAACTCAGTCAGGAGCCGGCTCAACCGATCGCTCTCCCGAACCACCAGCTGGCTGAGGAACCGTTCATCTGCATCGGCCCGGGCCGATCGAGACAGCTGCTCGATGGAGGAGCGGATAGAGGCAAGGGGATTCTTGATCTCGTGCGCCAGCGACGCGGACAGCTCCGCGACAGCCTCGAGCCGCTCGGCCCGCAAGCGCAATTCCTCGACTCGCTTCTGATCCGAGATGTCGGTGAAGATGGCGGTGACCGAAGGAGGCACCGTGCTGTCCATGTCGATGCTCGTGGTGGTGACACCGACGGGGAATGACCGCCCACCGACGTTGACCTCCCCCTCGGCCCGGAAGGTCCGCTGCCGACCCGCCTGGGTCGTCTCGATCGCCTGCAGGAGCTCCGGCGCACGATCACTCACGAGGTCCGAGAGCCGGCGCCCCACGATGTCGACATCGAACAAACCGAGCAACTCCTGGGCAGCAGGATTGGCATAGAGAACGGTCCCATCACTGTCCACCGTCACGATCCCACTGCGGATATTCCGCAGGATGTCACTGGCCTCGAGCTTGAGGCGCCGTACCTCCTCCTGTAGCACGTCCCGCTCAGCGCTCATCACACGCACCCGACTCCCGATGATCCCGGTGGCAGCGAATACGGCCACGAACACGGCGATCTGCAGCCCTACCACGACCGACATCTGGCCCGGGTGCCCAAAGACGATGTCGGCCAGGTAGACCAAACTCGCCAGACTGGTGATCAGCAAACTTGATGCCAGCGGCATCATCACCGCGCTGACCGCAATGACCAGGATGTACAGAGCGGGAAACTGGCTGGCCGGCCCCTCGGTGACATGGACCACGGTGGTCACCAGCGCGAGGTCGAAGACCGCCTGGGCGTAGAGGAAGGTCATCCCCGGCTCGACACCGCGGATGTGGGTGTACCAGACCGACAAGGAGGTGGCAATGACGCTGGCTATCGCCGCCACGGCGAGGAGCAGGATCGTCTCGGCGGAGACGTCCCTGAAGCGCAAGGCCGCGGCGGCGAACAGCACCATGGCAACCGTCACCCGGCCAGTGTAGACCCACCTGAGGACGCCTCGGGCCCCTGGGATAGCGCCGGCTGCTCCCCGCCCCCCCTGACCGGGGCCGGACCCGCCACCTACCGAACGCATGGGTTCAAGTATCCGGCCGACTATGGCAAAATGCAATACCTGATTGAGCCATCAGCCCTCCAGCAGCGGCGCCGGTTTCGCACACGGGCCAGAGGCGGAGGGCTACGCCGTGCGCCCGGCGCGCGCCATGCCAGGCAGCCCCACCGAGCTGACGAACGCCAGAACGTACATCGCCAGCGCCAGCAGGTAGAGCGACCGGAACCCGAAGTACATGGAGTTGTACTCCAGGAACCCGCCCAGCATCGCGCCGAACAGGTTGGACGAGAGCGCCACGGCGACCGACTTGGCTCGGCGGACCTCGGAGGAGAACGCGAACCCCGAGAAGAACAGCGGTAACGTCAGCAGCCCGGTGAGAAACACGCGTGCCGCCCAGGCGGGCGCCGCGCTCAAGTCGGCGGTCGCCAGCGACCTCCCGAGCAGCAGCGAGGCTCCCAGCAGCCCATACACTACCACCGGCTGCGGCGCGCCGCGGCGGATGACGACCATGTTGGCCAGGAATGCCATGATCAGGATGCCAGCGATGACGCTTCCCACGACGACCCACGTGCTGCCGTACACGAGCGCGAGTTCCGTGATGCCCTTGGTCTCGACGAGCATGAACCCGGCGCCCAGGAAAAAGCACGGCGCCGACCAGGCTCCACGGCCCTCCGGCGTAAACTGGCGGATCATGACCAGCGAGAGCACCAGCAGCAGGCCGACCATGGCGAGGTAGGACAGCGGATACCGGCGCACCGGCATGTAGAAGAACGGCCAGTCGTCGGTCGACACGTCGGCGCGGATCGCTTCCTGCTCGAACATGGAACTGCGGCGCACGATCTCGCCGGCGATCGCGGTCACGGGCTCGCCCACGTCCTCACCGATGACGAAGGTGTAGCCTTGATCGTACACCGTGCGGTACACCAGCGGTGTCTGTCCATCGAATGCCTGCTGGAGCATGAGGTACAGCTTGCGGCCGAGTTGCGGGTTGATGACGCTGAACGTGAGGCATATGAGGCCGCCCTCGCGCAGCCGTGCCCGGGCCTCCCGGAAGGCCTCGACCGTGTACACGTAGCTATCCAGCCGCACCCCTCCCTGCCCCGACAGCAGCGTATGCGAGTCCAACAGGCCGTACACGATCAGGTCATATGCCTTGTCGGTGCGCCGCACGAACGCCCGGGCATCGTTGACGACGACGTTCACGTTGGACGACGCGTACGGCGCGTCGGGATGCAACAGCTCCCCGTACCGCAAGATGGCGGGATCGATCTCGACCGCGTCGATCTCCCGCGCCCCGAAACGCAGGGCCGCCGACACGTCATTCCCGGTCCCGCTGCCGAGAATCAGCACGCGCTCGGGTTCGGGCTTGAACTGATACGGGACCGCGTAGTGGCTGGTCCACCCGCTGGGCGCGGACACGGCCCGGGAGCCGGGGCTCATCGACAGGAGCCGCTGGTAGTAGACGTTGTTGACGCGCACTTCCGGCGGCCGGTTGCCCTCCACCGTCAGCGTGAGCACCTGGTAGGGCGAATAGACATCCCACTGATTGGGCCGGAAGGAGACCCCCAACAGCGCGACGACCAGCACTCCGGCCGCGGCCGTCGGCACCAGTATGCCGGTCCGTCCGGTCATGAAGGGCAGCAGCAACAGGGTCACGACGAGGAACCACACTGCCGGCGGGGCCCACAGGAACGAGAGCAGGTTGAACAGCAGGATGCCCAACAGGCTCCCGACGAGGTTCCACGAGTAGGAGACCAGCTTCCCCGTCCGCAACATGAGCCGGGAGGCCAGGTGCCCCAGCGGTATGAAGCATAGTGAGTTCACCGCGAAGACGGCGGCGAGGAACCCGTAGACCGCCACCGCCCGACTCACCGTCTGCACGATGTCGATGCCCAGCCCCACCTGCTCGGCGACCGGCGTCTGGAGCTGGGCCGCCACGGGGTGGTAGCGCAACAGATAGAGCATACCGCTCAGCAGCGCCACGAGCGGGAGCACGAGCGGGGTCGTCAGCGGCCGCCTCGCGCCCAGCGTGTATCCGATGCCCAGCCCGAGGAAGCATGACAGCAGGCTCACGTTCTTGAAGTAGGCGAACAGCTGGAAGTAGGACGCGTGGAGCCGGATGATCATAAGCTCCGCAAACAGGCCCAGGCCAGCCGCGAGCGCGATGGACGGCCCCACCCGCGCCAGCGCGGTGCCGTCGATGGCCACCGTGTGCGCCTCAAGCACTCCCCTGAGCGCGGGCCACCACCGGTCCCAGGTGCGCGACAGCACGCCAATGAGCAGCGCCAGCGCGACCGGGCTGCCGACCAGGACGAGATCGGCCCACGAGTCGACCGCATCACCCCAATAGGATCCAGCGGCGAACAGCATCCACCCCACCACGGCCAGGGCGACGACGACCTGGAGCCGTCGCGGAGTCTGCGCTGCACCGAACCTGGGCTCTGTCGACACGCACCGTCTCCTTGGCGTTCGGGTCCATCATGCGTGGCCGGCCATGCGGCTGCGACTGCCGGGCTCTGAGATGCCGCAATCGAGCGCCCGGAACCGTGTCGGACGTCACACTCCAGCACGGCGCACCCCCGGCACCATCACGATATCCTGTTGTGCCACAAGGGGTCCCGGCCGCGCTGCCCGAGCGGAAACCGCAGGTGGCTAGGAGGAGCGCAGCTCCTGCTTGAGCCGCTGACTGACGCTCCGCAGCACCTTGATCCTGGCCCAGCGCTTGTCGTTGGCCTCCACCAGGACCCAGGGTGCGTAGTCAGTACTGGTCCGCTCGATCATGTCGCAGGCGGCGGCCTCGTAGGCGTCCCACTTCTGGCGATTGCGCCAGTCCTCTTCGGTGAGCTTGTACTGCTTGTACGGGGTGGTCTGGCGGTCTTTGAAGCGCTGAAGCTGCTCATCGGCACCGATAGCCAGCCAGAACTTGAGGACAATGATGCCGAAATCCGCTAGCTGGGCCTCGAAGTCGTTGATCTCCGAGTAGGCCCGCCGCCAGTCCTCCCGCTGCGCGAACCCTTCGATGCGCTCCACCAGCACACGCCCGTACCACGAGCGGTCGTAGATCGTCACGCGTCCCTGTCTTGGAAGGTGGCGCCAGAAGCGCCACAGGTACGGGTGCGCCGCCTCTTCGTCGGTGGGGGCCGCCACCGAGATCACTCGGTAGAGCCGGGCATCCATCGCCTCGGTGAGCCTTCGGATAGTCCCGCCCTTCCCGCCCGCGTCCGGCCCCTCGAAGACCAAGATCAGTGACCGGCCGACATCGTGGAGCTGCCTGAGCAGCTTAGGCAGCATCCCCTGATACTTGAGCAACTGTGCCTCGTACTCGGGATCATCCAGGGCGAGGCTGAGGTCGAGTTGCTGGATTACGTTGATCTTGCGTGGCTTGGGAAGCGCCGGCTTGCGCTTGGCCGCATTCCGCTTCGCCCGACGTGCCCCGGCCTCATCCAGGGCGTCCCGCAGGGCTTGGAGCAGGGTCGTGGTAACGGCGAGATTGCGGTAGCGCCAGTCTGCCGCCTCGATGATGTGCCACGGAGCCGCGCCGGTGCTGGTGAGACGGAGGGCGGTCTCCGAGACCTGACGGAATTCCTGGTACCGTTTGAAGAACCTCACCGCCTGGTCACTCACGAGCCACCACTTCTTGGGATTGGCCGCGAGCTTCTTGAGCTGTTTCTTCTGAACCGCCCTGGCCAGGTGAAGCCAGAACTTGACGACGGGAACGCCCTCCTGGTGGAGCATGCGCTCGAAATCCCGGATGCGCCGCATTTCCCGCTCGAGGGTGAAATCATCGATCCGACCGTACACCCGATCGATGATGGGGTCGGTGTACCAGGACCCCAGCAGGATCGCCGTCTGGCCGCGAGGAGGCAGGACTCGCCAGAATCTCCAGAACCGCGGCCGCTCTCGCTCTTCGTCGGTGATGTCCCACAGGGCGTGGGCTTCGATTCCACGGGCATCCATCCACGCCAGGAGGAGATTCACGACTTCGCCCTTGCCCGGCCCTTCGACACCACCCATGTGGATCACCGGAGCCAGGTCCGAGGCCGCGACTTCGCGCTGGACGTCCAGCAGCTCGGCACGAACTCCGGGCACTTCCTGCTTGTAGGTGGCCTTGTCGACCTTGTTGCCAACTTCTGCCGTCTCGAACATCACCCCACCCTTCTTCAGCACTTCCTGAAGGCGGCCTGAGGGTCGGCCTCCCCGCTCCAGAGGTTCAGGACCCTGATGTTGCCCTCGGACCGGCGACAATGCCAGAGGCCTGGTGCACCAGGCGCCGGACCGCCGCTTCCAAGCACACGGAAACAGGCGGGGCTCGCCCGGTTCCTAGCCGGGCGGCCCCGCCCTGCCCGCACCCATCGGCGCGGGGCGGTCTATTCGGCCACTTTGGTCACGTTCTGCGCCGCAGGACCCTTCTCGCCCTCCACGATGTCGAATTCGACCCGCTCGCCTTCCCGCAGCGACTTGAATCCCTCTTCGGCAATTGCGGAATAGTGGACGAAACAGTCCTTTACGCCGTCATCCGGCGTGATGAAGCCATACCCCTTGCTGTCGTTGAACCACTTCACTTTTCCAGTGGTGCGCATTCCCATACTCCTTGCGTGGTGCTGATGTATCGGCGACGTCTGGCGCCAAACCAGCCGACTACCGTCGCGCCCCTCGTGCGTTCATGCCGTCACTGTACGGCGTTGATCATGTCGAAGATCGGCAGGTACATGGCGACGATCATCCCACCGACGACGACGCCGAGGACCACGATCATGACCGGTTCCATCAGGGACAGGAGGGCGCTGACCGCCGTGTCGACCTCATCGTCATAAAAGTCGGCGATCTTGGCCAGCATTTCGTCCAGGCCGCCGGTTGCCTCACCGACCGCGATCATCGACGTCACCATGGGCGGAAAGACGCCGGACTTCTCAAGGGGTTGGGCGATCGTCTCACCACCGGCAATCGACCCCCGGGACCGCATCACCGCGTCGTGGATCACTCGGTTGCCCGCCGTGCGCGCCGTGATCTCGAGGCCCTCGAGAATCGACACACCTGACGACAGCAGCGTCCCCAGCGTCCGGGTGAACCGCGAGACGGCCGATTTCCGCAGCAAGTCGCCTAGCACGGGCATCTTCAGCAAGGCCCGGTCGATCACCAGCTTGCCGCCGTCGGTCGCGTAGTACTGCCTCACGATGAAGAACCCACCGACGGCGCCGCCGATGATTGCCCACCAGTACCCCTGCAGAATTTCGCTCAACGCGATCACCACTCGCGTGGGCAACGGCAGCTGCAGGTTCACCGAGGCGAACATGCTCTCGAAGGTCGGGATCACGAAGATCAACAGGACGACCACGGCAATGCCGGCAACCGAGAAGATCACAGCCGGATAGATCATGGCGCCCTTCACCTTCCGGACAATGGCGTCGTTCTTCTCGAGGAAGGTTGCCAGGCGCAGCAGGATCGTATCGAGAATACCCCCCGCCTCACCGGCCGCGACCATGTTAACGTAGAGCTGGCTGAACGCGTTCTTGTGCTTGTCCAGGGCGTCGGCGAGGGTATTCCCGCTCTCGACGTCGTATACCACCTGGCGCGTCACGTCAGCCAGGGCCTTGTTTTCCGTCTGCTGGGCGAGGATGTCGAGAGCCTGGACCAGCGGGAGCCCCGAGTTGATCATGGTGGCGAACTGCCGTGTGAAGACCACCACGTCCCGCGTAGGGATCCGTCCGCCGCGCTTCCTCTTCTGCTGCTCGCGGACGCGGATGACCATGAGCCGATTCTTCCGTAGGTGCTCACGGACCGCATCGACCGAGGGCAGATCCACCGTGCCTTTGGTTTCGTCACCGGTAGCAGTGCGGGCAGTGTACTCGTAGACTGGCATGGGTGTTCTCCGCGTAGGTTATCGCCGGCCTGCCATCGCTCTGGCGCCTGTCCGTTCCTCCTCAGCCACCGGCTCGCCGATGGCGCGCAGGAAGTCGTTCTGATCGGGAACTACCCGAAGGCACTCCTCCAGGGAGACCTGTCGCGCCATATAGAGCTGATACAGCGAGTCGATCAGCGTTTGCATTCCGTGCTTCTTACCAGCCTGCATCGTGGAGTAGATCTGGTGCACCTTGTCGTCCCGGATGAGGGCGCGAATCGCCGGCGTCGCCACCATGATCTCACAGGCCATGACCCGACCCCTGCCGGTGGCCTTCTGCAGCAAGAGCTGAGTGACCACGCCTTCCAGCACGAATGCTAGCTGAGCCCGCACCTGCGACTGCTGGTGCGAGGGGAACACGTCGATGATCCGGTTGATCGTCTCCGCCGCCGAGTTGGTGTGGAGCGTGGCGAACGCCAAGTGGCCCGTCTCCGCAATGGTCAGCGCGGCGGCGATGGTCTCCAGGTCACGCATCTCGCCAATGAGCACGATATCGGGATCCTGCCGCAGGGCGTACTTGAGGGCGTTGGCAAACGACTTCGTGTCCGTGCCCACTTCCCGCTGATTGACGATGCACCTCTGGTGACGGTGGATGAACTCGATCGGATCCTCGATGGTGATGATGTGGGCCTTTCGTTCCTTGTTGATCTTGTCGATCATGGCCGCCAGGGTCGTGGACTTGCCCGAGCCCGTCGGTCCGGTCACCAGCACCAGCCCCCGGGGCCGCTCCGCCAACTTCCTCATCACGGGCGGCAACCCGAGGTCGTCGAATGTCTTCACGCTGAACGGAATTTGCCGGATGACCAGGGACACACAGCCCCGCTGCTTGAAGCAGTTGCCGCGAAACCGTGCCAAGTTCTGAATCCCAAAGGAGAAATCCAGCTCGTCCTCGTTCTCGAATCGCTTCTTCTGATTCTCGGTGAGCACGGAATACGCGATCTGCAGCGTCTCCTTGGGGGTGAGCTGATGATCGACCTTCGAGTTGGTGATGTCGCCGTCAACCCGGAGCTTGGGACGCTCGCCCGCCGTGATGTGCAAGTCCGACGCTTCCCGTTCGATCATCTCCTGGAGCAGCTCCCGGAGATTGATTGAGCGACCACCACTCTGTTCAGCTGCTGTCATGTGCTCACCCCGCTGTCTCCTTACCGATTTCTTCGAGCGATGTGACGCCCTTCCTGAGCTTCATCAGGCCATCCATCCGAAGCGTCAACATCCCCTCTTCGACCGCCTGCTCCTGAAGCTCGGCAGTGGAAGCGCCCCTGAGTATCATGCGCCGCAGCTCCGGCGACAGGGCCATCACCTCATAGAGACCTTGCCGGCCCTTGTAGCCCGTCCCCCCGCAGGCGTCACATCCCTCGCCCCTCTGGAACGTGATGTCAGCCGCTTCATCCTGCGAGATCCCCAGCGCACTCAGCTCCTCCTCCGAATACTCGGTCTCATGCTTACAGCTGCTGCAGACGCGCCGCACCAGGCGCTGCGCCACGATGAGGTTGACGGCGCTGGCCACGTTGAACGGCTCGATGCCCATGTCGATCATACGGGTGATCGTGGAGGGCGCGTCGTTGGTGTGGAGCGTCGACAGCACCAAGTGGCCGGTGAGCGCCGCCTTGATCGCGATGCTGCCGGTCTCAAGATCCCGGATCTCCCCCACCATGATGATATTCGGGTCCTGTCGCAGAAACGCCCTTAGCGCCGCCGCGAACGTCATGCCGATCTCCGTCCGCACCAGCACCTGATTGATCCCGTGGATGTTGTATTCCACGGGGTCTTCCGCGGTCATGATGTTCACTTCCATGGTGTTGATGCGCGACAGCGCCGAATAGAGCGTCGTCGTCTTCCCCGAGCCGGTCGGCCCAGTCACCAACACCATCCCGTACGGATTCAGGATCGCCCGCATGAGATCCTGCTCCGCCTTGGGCTCGAACCCGAACTTCGTCAAGTCGAGCGTCAGGTTCCCCTTGTCCAGGATCCGCAGCACGATCTTCTCGCCGAAGATCACCGGTAGCGTGGAGACTCGAAAATCGATCACACGCTGCCCCATCTTCATCTTGATGCGCCCATCTTGGGGGACCCGGCGCTCGGCGATGTTCAGGTTCGACATGATCTTGACGCGGCTCGTCAGGGCGGCCTTGAGCTTGACCGGCGGCTTCATCACCTCCTGAAGCGCGCCGTCAATGCGATATCGTACCCGGATCTCCTTCTCGAAGGGCTCGATATGGATATCGCTGGCGCCTCGCCTCACCGCGTCGGTCATGATGCCGTTGATGAGCTTGACCACCGGCGCATCGTCCGCCACCAGCGTCGGGCCCTCGTCTTCCTCCTCTTCTTCGATGACCTCGAGGTCTTCTTCCTCGATGTCCTTCAGGATGTTCTGCAGCTGGGCGTCGGTCTGCTCGTAGTACCGCTCAATGGCGGTGCGGAGGGTGTACTCCCCCGCGATCACCGGAAAGACATCGCACCGGGTGATGAACTTGAGATCGTCCAGCACGCTCACGTTGGTGGGATCCGCCATCGCCACCGTCAGGGTGCGCCCCTCGCGCTTCAGCGGGAGCACCGTGTGTTTCACTGCCACATCGGCAGGCACCAGCTTGACGATCTTGGACTCAACCTCGAAACGGGAAAGATCAACCGCCGGCACGCGATACTGCCGAGCCAGCATCTTGGTGATCTCGATCTCCTGGACCATCCCGAGCTTGACGAGGGTGTAGCCCAGCCTCATGCCCGACCCCCGCTGCTGCTCCAGCGCCTGCTGGAGCTGCTCGCGGGTGATCAAGCCCTCGCGGACTAAGAGGTCGCCGAGTCGCTCAGTACTTGTCGCCGCGGTTGCCATGACTGCTCTGGGGGGAAGAGTCGGAGATCAGTCAAATCCTTTGGGCGCAACGAGCTAAAGATTCCCCATCCTCGAAGGGCGTGTCAAGGGACGCGCACCTTGCCCCTCAACCGCTCCACAGTAGCCGAGCCGATTCCTCGGACTCGAACCAGATCTTCCAGCCGACGAAATGGGCCCCGGCGGCGTCGATCCTCCACGATCGCCTGCGCACGGACCCTCCCGATTCCGGGAAGCTGCGCTAACTCCTCCACGGTCGCAGTGTTGATTGTCACAATTCCCGCTGCCGGCGGCCGTCTCGGGCGTCCCCAGGGCCCGGCAGAGAACGTCACGTGGCGACGGATTGCCGCAAGGAGGGCTGGCCCCACCCCGGGTACCCGATCGAGTGCCTCCAGGGAGCCGAATGGCCCTGCGGCCTCGCGGTCGGCGACGATGCGGCCGGCGAGGGCCGGCCCGATCCGCGGCAGCCGAGTGAGCTCGTCGGCGCCGGCACGATCGACGTCGATCTTCTCATAGCGGCCCAACGGGCGGGCCAGTCGTGCGGCTCTGGCGGCCACTGAGTCCTGGGCGGGGCGCGGCCCGGTTCCCAGCCGGTAGGCTACTGCCCCGGGCGCGCCCTCTCCAGCCACAAGCACCCGGAGCAGCACGCCGGCGGCTGCCAGCGCCAGGAGAATTGCCGCCGCCCGGCGATCGTCGCTGGTCGGCATGCCACACAGAGTACGGCCGGCTGCTGTGGCGGAGATAGCCATTGCCGTGCCAGCGGGGGCCATCTTCCGCATCGGGAGGTGTCGGGGGCCGGGTGGGCACCCAGCACCTACCTCAAGAGCGCAACCGCAACATCCCCCACGATCTTGAGACTCTCTGCGCTCACCTTGTCCAGGGTGTCATCTGTCGTGTGCCAGTAGGCGTTATTGGGCCCGTAGTCGAAGTCAATCACGTCGATGGCCCGGACGCCGACGTCCAACAGGGGGATGTGGTCGTCCACCATGCTATGAAGTACCGAAGGGCGGAAGAATCGCCCATAGCCCAGCTCCCCCGCCCGACTCCATACCCGTTCAACCACCTCCGGGGCTCGTACGGCGGAGTGTCGCTCCTGGAAGATCTCGAGGTCCCGGTCGCCCACCATGTCCCAGACCACCGCGAACAGGGGCCTGGCCGATGGGTCGAGGCTGGCGGCGTAGTGCCGTGATCCCAGCAGCACGTCGTCGCGGGCAGCCCAGTCGCCGTAGTCCTCCCCGTCCACGAACACCAGGTCCACCCCCACCGCTGGAGGACGCCGGGCCAGCACGTCGGCCACGCCCAGCAGCACGGCGACCCCGGAGGCGCCGTCATTGGCCCCAAGTATCGGCAACTGCCGCTGTCCCATGTTGGCGCTCTGATCCGCCCGCGGGCGCGTGTCCCAGTGCGCCAGATACAGGATGCGGTCCGGCACCTCGGGTCGGAAGCGCGCGATCAGGTTGCGCAGCTGGAGCGTGTCGCCGGCACTCGTAACATGGGTGAACGCCTGTACTTCCACCGAATCGGCCCGCCCCCGGAGGTGCTCCAAGATCCAGTCACCTGCTCTGCGGTGTCCTTCGGTATTGGGCACCCGAGGTCCGAACGACACCTGGGTTTCCACGTACCCGAAGGCAGACGCCCCGTCGAATTCCCCCTGCGCGCTGGCGCCCATGCTGCAAGCGGCGGACGCTGCTAGGAGGGTGGCTGTGAGGAGTTTCATCGAACCTGGCCCGCGGAGAAGTTGATGTCGGCAAAAACCGTGAAAACGATCTGCGAGAGTTTGCTGGAAGTATGCCGTTGGTCCGTCAGCACGTAGCTGAATGTGAGGCCGCCCCGGAGTGCGTCGGTCAGACCCGTATCCATCCGAAAGTCGAATTGTTGTCGCCGACTGTCGGACACCGTGCGGCACTCGTCCGAGCCCGCCAGTTGCACGCAGACAGCGAGCAACGACGAACTGAAGGCGAGCGTGGTTCCGATGCGGCTCCGCAGGCGAACCAGGCTCCGGGGCGGGCGGAATGCAAAGCTCACGTTTCCACCCCAGTTTCGGCGCTCGCTCTCCGTCACGTTGCCCGAGGTCACGGCCTCGGTTGTGGCCACCGAGTAGTGCGCCGTTGTCACCACACCCCCGATCCACGTGGCCGTAATGGACGGTGCCACCATCCTCGAGTTGTTCTCCGTGCGGACAGCTGAAGCCTCTTCGTCGACTCCTGTGTCCGCACCGCCGAAGGACGGCTGCAGACTCGACGCTCGCTGCACGCGGTACTGCCCTTGAGCGGTGATGTTCGACAGCAGCGCCCGAATCGCCTCCGGGGGAGTGTAGGCCATCGTGACGCTCAGCGACGGCCACTCCCGGTTTCGCTGCTCGATCTGGGTCTGCACCTCGCCGCGGCGCTGCCACGACGTGTTGCGCAGGCTGCGATAGCTGAGCCGTGCCTGGATCCCGAGGGGCAGCCGCACCCCACCCCCGACAGCGATCGTGGCCGTCTCATTCGCCGCTGTGGCCGGAACGCCAGCCTGTTCACGGAATTCGTCGAGCCCCCCTAACCCGAGCTGGAACCGCAGGCCCGGCTCGAACGGCGCCCGATCGAAGCTCGAGCGGCGGTCGAGGGTGTACGACAGGTTTGCCGGCAGCAACCCGCGAAACAGCGCAGCCACGAGGCCCGAGTCCCCAGAGATACCTTGAGCCAGGCGAGCCAGATCGAGGGACGTGCCGATCTCCCGCCGGCGAAAGTTGGTCAGCGTCTCAGGCACGCGGAACGCACCGCCCGAACCTGCCCCCACCCTCACAGCGTCCTGGCGGTTGGGATTTCGATTGAACAGAAAGTTGCTCGAGAAGACGAAAGTCGGCCTGAGCCAACTGCTGATCACCGGCGCGACGTTCAAGCTTGTAGTGAGCGCGCGGCTCCGCTCGAAGCCGACGTCCGTCCCGAACAAGCCGCGGCGTCGCTGTCGAAGTAAGCGGCCGACCGTGGTAGAGTCTCCGTAGTCCTGAAGGTCTCGGGTGCTAGAGTAGTTCACCGCCAGCGTGAGCGTGGAGAAGGGGCGGAGATCGATCCCCGCTTCGTTCCGCCAGGTGTGCACGATGCTTGGCAGCGATCGGAGCGCCGTATCCTGTGGTAACTCGACTGGAACGCGAAACGCAAGCCGCTCGGTCACATTATTCGTGAACGTCGAAGCGAATCTGATTTGGTAGGGATTCCAGCGAAACCGAGCCGTGCGAAGGGCCTTACCGAACTCGCTGTCCCTGAGCCACTCGGGAAGCGAGTTGACCAACCGCACCAAGAACCCGGGCGCGGCTCGCACCGTTCGCGCGCCCGCTGTGTTGTTGTACTGCGCGCGCAGTTGACGATTGGTGGTTGAGGTCCGGCTGAGCGACAACACGTTTTCCGCCGTCTCGCGCCGCGCCTGAATCACAATTGGATCGAGAAAAGCGCGCTCCCCAAAGGTCTGACCTCGCCTCGCGCGTCTGATGGAGACGTCATACACCGTCCCCGACCCACGCGGGCGGCGTAGTGACGGCAGCGCGTCCGCCCGGACATCAGTGCGATTCACGTAGAACGGGTCCGCGCTGGATCGGACGTATTGTATGTTCACCGGTATGCTGAGTCCCCACGATTCCGGGAGCAGCTTGTCCGCCCGGAATACCGTGCCGATTCGGGTGGCAGCGTCGGTCACGTAGGTGGGGTCCTCCCCAAGCTGGCGGAATCGGTCGTCGCGGCGGGAGAGTGACACGTTGACTTCGGCTATGTCCGCTGCCGACAACCGGACATCGAAAGCGGCCGCCAGTCCCCTATCGTCCACGACCTCGCTGAGCCGAATCTCGTCCACCCACACCTCGGCTTGCTGGATAGCCACGGTCTCGCGGGCCCGGAACATGCCGACGGCGACTTCCGACACCCTGGCGAGGTTGGGCGGCGACGTCCCGGGATCCCTCACCTGGACGAAGTACGGGCCGTCGCACGCGACGTAGGCGGTGCTATCACCGCCGCATGCGCCGGCGCCGGAGGGCGGCTCTCCCCGCAGCCAGGCCGATTCAACCTGCGCCCTCAGCGTCAGCCACCGCTGCAGATCGACGATGACCTCAGGTTCCCAGGTGTCAGTGCGGGCGGGAGCCCGGTACAGATAGAAGTTGTGTTCATCGCGCCCCACCTTGATGTAGAAGTCGAGGTCACCTTCGCTCCAACCACTGCCTCGACCCCGCGCCCACACCCGCAGCTTCTCATACGTCAGGAAGTTCTTATCAGCCTCGTCGGCGAACCGGATGAAGGCCTCGGCCCGCTCGTTTTCGCGCAGGTCCCGTGCGAGCAGTCGCAGTGATTTTTCGTTGATTTGCACGGTGCCGATGCCCAACCCCACATCGAACCGCTCCGGCTGATTGGTCACCCCCGGAGGAGGTGTGTATCCCAGATCGGTGTTTTCGGTCGTCACGATCGACGCGATCACTTCACCTCGTGCCACCGCACGACTACCGCTCAGTCCCGTAATCGGCGTAGCGGCACGTTTGAGCCACGGGGCGCCGGTGATGCGCATCCTGGCGAGCGCCAGCCAGAATTCGCTCTCGTCCCCGCCCTGGTCCGGTGCGACCACCGTGACCCGCAGCGCCTCAATCTGCCGGAGGTTGGGCTGTCCAACCCGGAGAGTGTCCGCGCGAAACGGGATTCGATACAGCCGCCACTTCAACGTCCGGCCTGCGCCATCGATATGACTGGCGCCGTCGCGAACGAAGAACCGGTCATCCCCGACGGGGAACACGTACCGAACGAATGCTTCGCCCAGGGTACCGACCTGCACGTCGAGCCGATTGTCCCCGTCTAGATCTTCGGTATCGAGGGATCTGTTGCCCCGGGTGCACCGGACGGCAAGGTCACCCAAGGGGAAGGCGCTGAGTCCGCTCAACCCGCGGATGTCGCACAAAGAGATGCCCTCCACGAACTCACCGGTTTGGTCGTTCACCATCGTATCAGGCCGGTCGCCGTGAATGCCTACGTCGTCCAGCACGGCGTTGAACACGTTCGTCAGTGAGTCCTTCTCGGAGTCGAGGCGGCCGAGTCCCGTGAACTGAAATCCACTGAACGTCGTGTCAGCTCCACTGGCCGTGAAGGACCGGGGAGCGAAGGCCACGGCATCCTCGAAGACCGTTCCAAAGTCGAACACGAGATACGCCCCCTGCTCCCTCGCCGTCAGCAGGGCATCCTCGAGCACCCAGAACTCGAAGAACTCCGAGCGCGACAGATCGATTCCGACGCCGGACCCCCTGCCCAGGGCCTGGGCGATGCTGCGCCAGCGCGGGCCGGGGGTGTGTTGCCGATACCACCTGGGCAGTCCTGTGATGGGGTCCGGTAGGCCGCCCACGGTGTCAGGCTTGAGCGACAACCACAGCACCGTCTCCACCGTCTGACCGGTTCCCGCCAGCGCAATGGTCGAGTCGATGTCCCTGGGCCCGAACTGGAGCGCACCGGTCGCCGATGCTACGAGATTCTGCCAGATCAGCGGTACCGCATCGAATGCCCCGAACCCGCCCTGGGCGCTGAGATGTGTGACCGGGAGCCCGAGTCCCGACGAGGGTGCACTTCCAAGCTGGAAGCGGTGCTCTGTCAGTGGGATGCTCAAGGCCGACTCACGATCGAAGTCCTCGATGTAGGCGGCGCCCGCCCGGTTTGCGTTCGGCAGCGACATCGCGACCTCGCCATTCACGACGAGCGCCGACGGAACACTCGTGCGGAGCAATGGGAGGGCGTTGAGCGCGCGGGTCAACCAATCCGCGCGGAACTCCAGGTTGGTCCGCATCCCTCCGATGAAGGTGGCTTCTGGCTCGAAGCCAAGTGTGGGGCGCGTGCTGATCGTGCGCTCACGCTGGAATATGCCCACGGCGCTCAGACTTCCGACACCAAGATCGTACGTAGTCGAGAGCCCGAAGATGGTCTTGGGAGCATCGTCAAATAGCTGATTCTCCTCGAATTCCGCGCGCACCCGTGCGAGCCCAGTGAACAGCGCATCCGGATCGAGAAACGACACCTGACCCAGCTCATAGTCGATCTCGTAGTCGGTGCCACGAACCAGCCGACGGTTACCCACGAAGATCTGCTCGCTGCCAGCACGGATCTGAATCGCGCCGAGGTGAATATTCGAGCGGTCACCCGCACCAGTCGCCTCATAGTTGTAATGAAGGGAGAATCTCGGCGCCGGCCCCTGCGAAAACAGCAGATAGGTCGGCGTGCGGTACAGCGAGTCGTTGCGCTCCCCGATCTGGAGGCGCGTGCTGTCGGCAAACGGCGTGAGGTGGGGGAACACGAGATAGAGGTCGCGAACCGGCGCCCCGCCTCCTGGATCCCGCGGTCGCGGAAATACACGATTGAACTCGTCGATCGTCGAGAAGTCGGTAGACAACGCAAGCCCGAGACGCGACAGGTATGTCCCCTGGCCATCTAGCGGCGCCTCCGAGTTGCCGACACGCAGCGTGAGCGCTAGGGTGGCGCGATCAATGTCCTGGCCGCCAACCCGGTAGAAATTGCGCATCTCGTAGGCAAACGTGGGAACATCGGGTGCGCGCCGGGGCTCGTGGATCAGCTCCAGCGTATCCTGCTCGGCATTGACCGACGGGAACGTGCCCACCGTATCGCCCGCAGTGGTGACGTACGAGACGGCCAGGAAATCATCGGCACCCAGCCGCGTTGCCAGAGCGAACCACGCCCCAGACGGATCCAGATAGTAGTCGCGTCCCTCGACCAGCAGCTCCCACGAGAACGGGCCCACACGCTGCGGGCTGTCACGCCGAATCGCGATCGCTTCGATCCCACCGAGATTCAGGTTGCCGCCCACCTGCCCGCCCTGTGCCTTCAGCCGGTAGATGCGCACCTCAGCGATCTGTTGCTCAGGCAGCAACATCTCGCGGCTGAGGTTCAGAATGTCGACGTCCGGGTAGCCCACCAGCTCAACGGGATTCACAACGAAGAAGAACCGCCCCGACTCGAAATCGAGGTCACGGGCCTCGAAGTCCACGGGCTGGGTGGTCACCTCCCCCACGGTGAACTCACGAGTCCGCAGCGCCGAACCCTTCTGCTGAGCCACGATAGTCCGGAACATGAGTGGACCCAACTGCGCCTCCGTCTGCACGCCGAACGAGTTCCCCGGAATGGCGGCGGTAATGAAACGGGACGGCGGCGCTAGGAAGGTGACGTTTCCCACCTCCACGCGCCGGAGGATCTCGTCTTCCAGACCCTGGTAGAAGACATTGATGTTATTGTTCGCGTTGAACTCTCGCTCGCTGTCGAAGTCCACATTCACGTTGACCCGCTGACTCACGATGCCGCCGGCGCGGACTCGGAATTGCTGATCGAACGACGGTGTGGGGAAGCCGCCTTGGCACCCGGACGCAGGGTCGTTCACGTCCGCGGCAGTACAGCGCTCGTTGCGCAGCCGATCGAACTTCAGCTCAAGACGGGCCCTGAGATCCAGTCCCAGATCGGCATAGCTCGCCAACGCCCGAACGGTCCGGGGCCGTTCCGGGGTCACGAGATCCTCAGGACGCGGTATAACCACGGGCGGCCGCACCGTATCGGCCGGCGCCACAGGAGCCAGCCCGAGGGCCGTCAGCAGGCGCTGGCGGAAACGCGCCGAGCGAGAGCGCGCAATGAGGGCACGGGCGTGAACCACCCACTGCTGTGCTGCCAGTGCCGGGGTGGTGTGGCTCCCAAGGCGCCCGCCAGCCGCGAACTCCGGCCTCATTCGGAGAGCAAGCGAGTCGCGCAGCGGCAACACCAGGGTGACACGCGGCGTGGGCGCAGCAACTTCTTGGGCCAAGAGGGGCCCCCCCGCTGCGAGGGCGGCTACGGAAGCGAGCGCTACGCCGAGCCTGGACACTTTCGACCAGCGAGCGGGGTAAGCCTTGTGTAGGGTGAGGCCCGGCAATATAATGAGCGCCTCAAGTCGTTACAAGTCCGTAAGTTACGGTCTTTAGATGAAGATCCTACGCAGGTATGTCCTGCGGCAGCATATCCTGCCGTTCGTGTTCGCGTTCTCGGCGCTCACCAGCTTCGAGCTGGTCCGCCAGATCGCACGGAGGTTGGGGGATCTGCTCGGCAAGGGGCTGCCTTGGACCATCATCGCAGAGTTCTTCCTCCTCACGATCCCCTTCCTCATCGCGATCACCCTGTCCATGTCCGTGCTCGTGGCCGTCCTCTATACGGTTAGCAGGATGACGGGCGACCACGAAATCACGGCAATCCGTGCGGGAGGGGTCTCGATCGGACAGCTCGTCCGGCCGCTGTTGACCGCCGCCACCGGTGTGGCGCTCGTCTCCTTCTTGTTCGGCGACCAGGTCCTGCCACGCACCAACCACCGCCTCCGCAGCCTCATGACCAGCATCTACCAGACGCGGCCAACCTTCTCCCTGAAGGAGCACGTGATCAACGAGGTCAAGAAGGGCCGACTCTCGCTCAGGGCGGCGCGGATCGACCAGGCAACGTATCAAATGTGGGACGTCACGCTGTACCAACTCGAGCAGAACGGCAATCGCATCATCTATGCCGACAGCGGACTGCTGGAGTTCGCCCCCAACCAGGAGGACCTTCACCTGACGCTGCACGACGGCTCGATACATGAGTTTGACCGTGATAGCCCCTGGATGTTCCAGCGTACCGACTTCACGCGACAGCTAGTCCAGATCCGCGACGTTGGCAGAGGATTCGTCCGCCGGGAGACCGACGAATTCCGCGGAGATCGGGAGATGGGCGTGTGCCAGCTCGAGGACGTGGTGCTGAACGCCAAACGTGAGGCGCTCGCGGCGGAACGACAAGCCGATGTGACACAGACCAATGGGCTGCGGCGTCTGGTAGGGCTTCCCGACGTCGAACCCGACACGGTGAGCGAGCCCCTCGGGCCCAGCCTCTACTGCCGGGTGCTCGCCGCCATTGGCGATTGGATCAGGCCGAAACAGCTCGAGGCACAGGAATCCCGGCAGGACTCCGCGTCCCGCGAGCTGGTGGGCCAGTTCAACGAACCGGCCCGGAGGGTCCTTACCACCGGAGTGCTGCCGCGCCAGCGCGCCAGCGAGGTGCGCGTACTGCGGGATCGGGTGAGGAGCGCTCGGGTGCGGGAAGCCGTCTACCTCGTGGAGATGCACAAGAAATACGCAATCCCAGCAGCGTGTATCGTCTTGGTCCTGGTGGGCGTGCCGCTGGCCGTGCGGTTTCCACGGGGCGGCGTGGGCCTCGTGATCGGGGCGGGGCTGGTGGTCTTCTCCATGTACTACATCGGGCTCATTGCGGGAGAGACGCTGGCCAACCGCCGGATCGTGGCGCCGTTCCTGGCGATGTGGGCCTCCAACATCGTGACGTGCTGTCTGGGACTCGGGGGGATGTGGTGGATCAGGCAGGCAGGCACCGTTCGCGCCGGCGCACACCGTAGGCTGAGAAGTAGGGTCAGGCAGTGGCTCCGCGTCTGACGCTCCCGATCCTGGATCGCTACCTCCTGCGGGAGTGGGTGAAGATCTTCCTGGCCGCCGCGGTGGGATTCCCCCTGTTCGTCATTCTCATCGAGCTGGCGGAGAAGCTCGACGATTACCTGGTACGGGACCTGGAGCTCGGGACCATCGCCCTTGCCTACCTGTTCAGCATCCCGGAGAAGATGGTGGACGTGCTCCCCGCAGCGGTGCTGTTCGGTACGGTGTTCAGCATAGGCGCCATGAACCGCCACTCCGAGCTGGCCGCCGCCAAGGCATCCGGACTTGGCGTTCACCGTATCGTGGTTCCGGTGTTCGTAGCCGCCGTGCTGGCGGCGGGGCTGGACCTGGTCATCGTGGAGCTCGCGCCTCCGGCGACCCGCCGACAGTTGGAGCTGCTGGGAGTGCTGGAAACGCGCAGCCAGCGCAATCGGTACAACTTCGTGTACCGCGCCGAGGCGGGATGGGTGTACACCGTCCGGGAACTGACCATCGACCTGCGACGGATGCGGCACGTCGTGCTGGAGCGGGAGGGCAGCGGAACCGCGTACCCCTCGCTGGCGATTCAGGCACGACGTGCTCAATACTCCGACTCGGCTGGCGGATGGACCCTGGCTGACGGGCGATTCCGCATCATGACGGATTCCCTGGGCGAGCTCAGCTTCGCGTTCGACTCCATGCGCAATCGCGGGTTGGTGGAGGATCCGGCGGCGCTGCTGGCAGAGCCCAAGGAACCGAAGGAGATGCGGTACGCCGAGCTCGGGCGCTACATCGACGCCCTGGAGCGCTCAGGCGGCGACGGTCGCCGGCTTCGAGTGGACCGAGCACTCAAGGTCGCCGTCCCGGCCACCTGCATCATTATCGCCCTGTTCGCCGCGCCCCTAGCAGTCGTCGGCACTGGTGCGCGGCAAGGTGGTGCCTTCAGTATCGCGGTAGCCCTCGGCACCACCGTGGTGTTTCTCGTGCTGGTGCAGCTCTCCCGCACCATCGCCATCGGCGGTGCCCTTCCGCCCACTCTCGCGGCCTGGCTACCCAACATGGCGTTCGGCACAACGGGGGCCTGGATGCTGAAGCGGGCGCCTACGTAGTGGGGGGAGAGGGAAGTTGGGGGAGGAGGGGGAGAAGGGGCAGCGGCGCCTAGCCACCCTCCCTTCCCGGCGGCAGGAGCGGCAGCCCCACCTCACCGCCCTCCCCTCCCCGGCGGCAGGAGCGGCAGCGCCCCTCCTCGGAAGCAGTCACAAAACGGGGGCTCAGATCGAGCCCCCGTTTGCGTTGTAGGGTCAGGCCGATCAGAAGTCGTACCGCAACCCGATCTGCATCTGCCAGCGGGAGAGGATACTGCTGAAGCTCTCCTTGGTATCGGGAGAGGGACCGATGAACCGGTAGATACCCCGGTCGTTCGCTGTATCGTAGCCCACCAGCTGGAGCGCCGGCTCGCCAATGACTCCACCCACGGTCTTCACCAGGCCCCAATTGCGGTTGATCAGGTTCAGCACATTGAACACGTCACAGATTAGCGTCAGGCTGTGCTGCCCGCCGCTGAGCCAATTACCCACTGAGACCCGCAAGCTGGCATCCAAGCGATTGCGCCAGGGATTGCGGCACGAATTGCGTGCGGGAATCTTCCCCCGCGCCTCCCGTAAGCACGGCTCGCTCTCGATGAGCGTGCTATACCGCTGGTAGTCCGCTAGCGCCGACTCGCCGGTGAAGTCCGACGGGCCCACCGGCACGTAGACGATATCGTTGCGGCGACGGCTGATGTTCGGGGCCTCGTAGCCGTCGGCGTTGGCATCGCCCGAGGTCACCCAGGTGTAGGGGAATCCCGACTGCCCCGTGTAGATCACCGTCAGCGACATCGGCAAGGTTGGGATTGGGAGATCATACGTGCCGCTCAGGGTGATCTTGTGGGGGATCTCCCAGCTGGACGTGGATATCTCGGGATCGTTGGGATTGCCGCCCTTGCTCACCGGTCGGCGGCCGAAGTTCGACGTTCCAATGCTCGAGGTCAGGCTGGTGAGATCCTTGAACTGTGAGTAGCTGTAACCGGCGTTGAACTCCAGTCCAGCCGCGAACCGCTTCTGGAACTGGACGGTGATACTGTACGACCAGTCCTTGCTGGCATTCTTGTGGTTCACGACCTGCACGAAGTTGGTGTCGACTCGCTGGGGCGTGGCCGCACCGGTCGCCGCATCGATCGTGCCGAACATCAGCCGGCGTTCCCCGTTGATGCTGATGTGCTCCTGCGGGATGTTCAGCTCCTGCTGGAACACGGTGTTGATGCCCCGGGAGTAAAGGAGCTCCACCGTGCCGATGATGCCCAGGGGCAACCGCTGGTCGACCCCGATGGAGGCCTTGAGGTACTGGGGAAACCGGAAGCCGGTATCGAACGTGTTCACCTCGGCGGCTGGGGCCGTTGCCGCTCCCCCGCCAGCACACTGCGTCGGAGGGTCCGTGAAGACCGACGCAGTGAACGTCGGAACCGCGGCGCCACTGCACGAGACCTGGAGCACCTCACGCCCAGTGTTGGTGAACGCGTTGCTCAGCCAGACGTAAGGCGGCCGCCCGGTGAAGATGCCGCCGCCGCCGCGCACCACTGTGCTCCGGTTCCGCGTCACGTCCCAGTTGAGGCCGAACCGGGGCGCCCAGTGGATGTTGCCCGACGGCATCCGGTCGGTTCGAATACCGAACGCGGTGTCCACCGCGCCGCTCAGAAGCGGTTCGTCGAGGAGAATCGGCACGTCCACCCGCAGCCCGGCGGTGATGCGCAAGCTCGGCGTTACCGCCCACTGGTCTTGGGCGTAGGCACCGACCTGGATGACGCCCCAGTCGGCCAGAGGCTCGCCCTTCACGGTATTGCCCGGGCGGCCGGCCGCGGCGTCGGAATACGGGATCTGGACGAAGTAGCTGCTGGGATTGCCTGCCTGCAAATCGGCCAGCGAGCTGAATTGCCACCGTCCGAACGCCGAGTGGAAAAACAGGTTCCGAAAAGAGATCCACTCATTGTGCGTGCCGACGGTTAACGTGTGACCTCCCTTGGCGAACGTCAGCGCATCGTCGAGCTCGAATATGTCCTGGTCCAGCTCGTTGCGGTGCGAGAATCGCTCACCCCCCACAAGGAACTCGTTGAAGTTCGTCGAGCCGCCCACGTTGCTGAAGTTGGTGATCTCGATCTGTGGCCGGATCTGGTTCAGGTCCCGGTCATCCAGGTTCTCCGGCGTACGCCGGTCGCGGATTCGGGTATAGCCCAGCCGCAACTCGTTGTACCACCTGCCGCCTCCTAGTGTGGAGTTGAGCTGTAACACGGTCGAGTTGGTGTTGCTCCGGATGGTATTGTTGAACGTGGTGAAGCCGTAGAAGCCGGCGCTGGAGCGAGGGATGTTGTCGCCCGACGCCGTCACGTGGTTGTGCCGCAAGGTGAGCTGGTGGTCTTCGCCCAGCTGGAAGTCCAGGCGGCCAAACAGGTTTCTATTCGGCGTCTCGACGGTGGTCGGCTTGAAGGTGCCGGCGCTGACACCGTAGGTGGTCCGAAAGATGTCCACCACCCGCTGTGCCGAGTCCTGGGCGATGCTCCGGTCGATGGGATCCGCGGCGGCGGGTACGTTCCTCGTTTGCCACTCGCCCGCTGCGAAGAACATGACCTTGTCTCTCACCAGGGGACCACCGAAGCTGAACCCGCGCTTGTGTTCCGTGAACTCGCCGAACGGCGACACCAGGAGCGTGTCGGTTTGTTCCGTGACGATCAGCGTGTCCCGCACGATGGCGTCATTTCGGTAGTACCAGAACGCGGAGCCGTGGAAGTCATTGGTGCCATTGCGCGTGATTGCGTTGACCAGGCCGCCGGCAAAGCCGCTCTGGCGGACGTCGAACGGGGCTATGAGGATCTGGTACTCTTTCACCGCCTCGAGGGTGATGCTCTTGGCACCCACCTGGCCACCGGGCTGACCCGTATCACCCAGACCGAACAGGTCGTTGTCCGACACCCCATCGATCTGGATGTTGTTCATCTTCCGGTGGCTTCCGGCGAGGGACAGCCCTTCTTCAGGGAAGATCTCCACGACCTGGGGCGCGGTGATCACGAAATCGGTGAAGTTGCGATCCAGGGTAGGTAGGCGTCGGATCGCGCTGTCAAACACGAATCCCGCAGTTCCCGTGCGGGAGACCGCAGTGAGGGGATCCTGCTCCTCTGCCGTTACCGTAACCGCCTCGAGCGTCACGATGGCGCGGGGCATCATGAGATTCAGCTCTAGCGCCTGGCCCAGGGAGAGTCTGAACTCGCCGCGCTGGGCCGGCTGGAACCCCAGCAGGCGCGCCTGGATGATGTAGGGACCGCCCACTGCGACGTTCTCGATGTTGTAGCGCCCGTCCCCCCGCGAGATGCCTACGTAACGTTGACCCGTGCTCTGGTTGATCAGCACGAGTGTGGCCCCCCCGACAGGGGTCCCGGCCTCGTCCACCACTTGCCCGCGCACCGCTGCGCTGGTCACACCCTGGGCGGCCAAGGGTACCGCAGCAGCCGCCGCGACGAACAGTGCTGCCCCTGCCGCCAAGCAGGCACGAACAAGACTGTGCATGAGGCTTTCTCCTTGGGGTTGGGCAAACTGCAGGTTAGTAAGGGCGTACAAAAGCTGGGCGTTCCGCTCCGGATCGTCAAGCAGTGCAAGGACTTGCTTCGCTCAGCGAGGGCACGAACGAATCGAGCCCCGACTCATCTACCGCTGGATCTTTCCCGCTGCCCAGCGGTATCTCCGGACTCACCAGGCCACGAAGATTGCGCAGCCAACCGCTCGTTCTATAGTTAAGCCCCAATTGCGGCTTGCACTCGTGAAACGCGAATCATGATAGGGGCGGGTCGGGCAGCTCCGTGAGGATCGTCCTCGCCCGTTCCGCCTATCACAGTTCGCGCTTCACGATTCACTTTTCACCTGTTCACGGCCCATGGAATCCTTCGGTTGGCTGTCCATCGTCCCGCCCGTCGTCGCGATTGCACTCGCGATCAAGACGAAGCAGGTCTATCTCTCCCTGGCGCTCTTCGTCTGGCTGGGCTGGACCATCATGAACGGTTGGGACCCGTTAGCCGGGTTGATCCAGTCGGTGGATGTCTACGTCGCGTCCGTGACGGATCTGGACAATGCGCGGGTGCTGATGTTCAGCGTGCTGATCGGGTCCATGATCACCCTCACGCAGGCCTCCGGAGGGATGGAGGGGTTTGTCAGCGGTGTGGAGCGGCTCGGGCTCGCCCGGTCGAAGCGCTCAGTAGGGCTCATGACGGCGGGGGTGAGCATGGCGGTCTTCCTCGAGTCCAACTTCGGGCTGCTGGTCTCGGGGTCGGTGGCCCGCCCCCTCTATGACAAGTTCCGCATCTCCCGCGAGAAGCTGAGCTACGTCATCGATGCCACCTGCTCGCCTAAGTGTATCCTCATCGGCAGCCTGCTGCCGCTGAACGCTTGGGGCGCCTATGTGGCGCGGCTCCTCGTGGTGCAGGGTATCGAGCGCCCCGCGACGCTGCTGGCAGCGGCTGTGCCCTTGAATTTCTACAGCGTCCTCGCCCTGCTGCTCGCCTTCGTCGTCATCCTCACCGGGTGGAACCTCGGTTCGATGCGTGAGGCCGAGCGGCGCGTGTCGGAGGACGGCAAGGTGCTGCGGGACGGTGCCAAGCCAATGGTCTCAGAAGAGGTATCGGGTGAGCGCGCCAAGGAAGGCGCCCCCCGGAGGGCGATCAACATGGTGCTGCCGATCACGACTATGGTCGGTACGGTACCGATCGTGTTGTGGTTCACCGGTGACGGCGACCTGTCAGCCGGCAGCGGGTCACAAGCGGTCCTGTGGGGCGTGATCGTGGGGGTGCTCGTTGCGGTCGTGTCGTACCGAATCCAAGACATCCTGACCATCGAGGAATCCACGCAGGAGATCATCAAGGGCATTCAGGGGCTCATTCCCCTGGTGATCGTCCTGTCGCTGGCCTTCGCGATCGGCACAACCACCCGGGCCCTGGGCACCGGTGTATTCGTAGCCCAAGCTGCGCAGGCCACGCTCCCCAGCGGAGTCATTCCGGCCCTCGTGTTCCTGCTCGCTTGCTTCATCGCCTTCTCCACCGGCACGTCGTGGGGCACTTTCGCCATCATGATTCCCATCGTGATCCCCATGGTCGAGCTGCTGGACCTGCACCCGGCGCTCGCCCTCGGGGCCGCCCTGGGCGGCGGGATCTTCGGCGATCACTGCTCGCCCATTTCCGACACCACCATCGTCGCCTCCATGGCCTCGGCAACCGATCATATTGATCACGTCAGAACGCAGCTGCCCTATGCGCTGGTCGCGGCTGCGGCAGCGACGGTGCTGTTTCTGATCGTTGGCTGGATACTGTGAGCTGTGCGCGGGGGGTAGACGGTGTGCGGTTTGACCCCGAATGGCTGCAACTGGCCTCGAACTCGAGCTCGTAGCGGCCTGAACGCGCAGCCCATTGAAATCGTTCGGAGTCAGTCGTAACGCCGCCAGCCACCGCGCACCGCTCACCACACACCGCTCACGCCAGACAGCGCTTGCCCCCGGCGACCGCTTTGATCACCTTCCGCCCCATGAAGACTCTCCGCACTCTGGCATTCACCACCGCCGCATTCGCCTACGCCGTGATTGTCCTGGGCTTCGTGGT
>WVYX01000295.1:0-1089 GCA_011772755.1 Gemmatimonadales bacterium | reverse complement strand
CATCATCCCGCCGCTCGACAACCTCGAGACCGTGCTCGAGTACTTCCATCGCCTTGCGGTCCTCGGGCTCACCGTGTTGGCGCTGGGCGTCGTGGGATACGCGTTCTCCAACCGGGCGGTACCCGGCGGCTCTGGCAAGCACGGCACGCTGCGCCCGGCGGTCCTGGCCGTGGTGCTCCTCGTCGTCCAGTCCCTCCTAGGGGCCGTGACAGTCTGGCTCGAGCTGCCTCCATCCACTGTGGTGTTACATCTTGGAACCGGGATGGCCCTGGTGGCGGCACTGATGGTGGTGGGACTGCGCGCGGGCGTCCATGGCGGGCTGACGCAGCCGCCTGCCCCAGCCGGAGAGACCCCTGCCCGAGGGGCTATCGTCGGTGCGGTCACCCTGGGCACGGCTGTGATCCTCTTCGGCGGCGTCACCGCCACTACCGGGGCTGCCCCGGCGTGCCAGGGCTTCCCACTCTGCTCGGGCCAGCTGTGGCCGGCGGCGGCCGCCAGCGGTCTCCCACATATCCACTGGACGCACAGACTTCTCGCGTACGCCCTGTTCTTTCACCTACTGGGGTTGGCCATAGGCCTTCAGCGGAAAAGCGCGCCGGCGCGGCTGGGCGAGGTGGCGTGGCTCGCGTTCGGCCTCGGGGTGGCCCAGGTAGCCGTTGGGGCCATCATGGTGTTGTCCCATCTGCCGCCGGTGTGGCGGGCGCTCCACGCCGCGCTGGGGACGGCGCTGTGGGTGGGGCTGGTCTGGCTCACCTGGATCGCCTTCGGCCGACTGAGTGAACCCACGCAGCGGGAACCGGCGGCCTCCGGGTAGCGTTTGGCAGGGGAGACCTCCCCTGCAAACACTCAGCACTCAGGGTACCAAATGACGGTTATCGATCGTCGCGGCACGTGGCTCGTGGCCCTTGCCGCTATGGCCATAGGCTGTGAATCTGGCAACGAGATCCTGACTCCGACTCCAGAACCCGAGTACCTCGGGGTGGACGTTGGGGAAGTTCCCCACAACAGCATCAGTGCCCAGGTATTCGTCCGAGCGCAGCTGTTCGACAGCGCCTTCGTGCGGTTCTGGCGCCCCGGTGGCCCCGCTCA
>WVYX01000204.1:7318-7464 GCA_011772755.1 Gemmatimonadales bacterium | reverse complement strand
GCGCGTGGTGTGCAGGCGCTGGACATATTCCCCTTACCGCTGGAAGACGGCTGACCTTGTTACCACCTCCAGTCAGCCCGAGAGACTGACGGTCTCTAGTGGCCTCTACGTATGCCTGAGTGCGTAGACGCGTTGGCCGCCGGGCT
>WVYX01000204.1:6953-7188 GCA_011772755.1 Gemmatimonadales bacterium | reverse complement strand
GTACTGGCTCCGTTTCGGATACTCCATCAGTGGCGACTCCGGATGGGGAGCATCACCACCATGATGCGCCGAAACCCGGAGCCATGCACCAATGCCACGCTACTCTATCACTCTGCTGAAAATGATCGGCCTCGGCAAGATCGATGTCTCTCCGTCGACGGTTGACCGATGAGATAAGAACAGAACGTTGCCGTCGGCGGACAGCTAATACTCCTCTCTCACGTCCCTGAATACC
>WVYX01000204.1:0-6946 GCA_011772755.1 Gemmatimonadales bacterium | reverse complement strand
GGCCCGAGCATCTCAACTCGTTGCCGCGGATGGTCGTGTAAGTCCCTTCTCTGCCGTCAGGAGAGAGAATCATATGCCAGACGATATTTCGTGGCTGGCTCACCTGCGCCTTCTTGAACTCGATGGCGTCCCCCGTCACCGATATCTCGATCGTCACGTCTGGAAGACCGGCGAGCTCAGTCCTCTCCTTGTCGATCAGCCATTTCCCTGTGAAATCCATGTCCTGGCCAATCAGGGGGAGAGCGAAAAACAATGCGAAGACAGCCGCTGCTGTGTGGGATTGGACCTTGGTCTTGTCAGGGACTCCTATCCTCAGGTAACTGATGCGCATTGGAGCATCGCTACTCAGCTCTAAGCGCTACCATCGGATCCGCTGCGGTCGCCCTCCGCGAGGGGATGTAGCACGCCAGCGCTGCGGCGGCTCCAAGGAGTATGGCAAGCACGCCGTAGGTCAATGGGTCAGCCGCGCTGACTCCGAAGAGAAGGCCCTTCAGCAACCGGGTCGAAAAAAGCGCGCCCAAGACACCAATGCCGATCCCAGTACACGACAGCGCCATACCCTGCGAGAGTACGAGACGCCCAATCGCTCCGCTCGGGGCACCGAGTGCGATGCGAAGGCCGAACTCCGCTGTGCGCTGTCGAACCGAGTACGAGATCGCCCCGTACACGCCGATCAGTGCGAGAACACCAGCGACAATTGCGAATGTCAGCTGAAGCAACATCGAGAATCGGGGTCGAGCGACTGAGCCGGCGACGATTTGATCCATCGACTGCACGTCGATGACAGGCAGGTTCGGGTCGAGCCCGGACACGATGTTGCGAATCGTCGGCGCCAACTGGAAGGGATCCGATGACGTGCGCACGAGCAGTCGCATGCGGTCCGACATCCACGCGGACGCCTGGGACTGTGGCCCATATAGCGTCGGGCGTGGGTCGATGTGCAAGGCGTGGTGTCTAACGTTCCTGACAATGCCCACGATTTCACGCCACGGCCCTTCATCTCCATCGCGGTCGAATCGGATGCGCGTGCCTATTGGATTCTCGTCTGGCCAGAACTGTCTCTTCATCGCATCGTTGATGATCAACACTGGAGCCGCGTCCGCGTTGTCGGTTTCGGTCAGATCCCGGCCGTGCAAGAGCGTGATGCCGGCCGTCCGGAAGTAGTCGGTGCTGATCGGGTGGTATCCGTACGTCCGCTTTTCACCCTCTAGCGCGGGAGGTTGTCCCTCAACCGCGAATGAGAACGTCCAGGGACCGTCGCTCAATGGAAGAAACCGAGTCATTGCCGCCGAGTTGACCTGTGGCATCGCCCGAACCTCATTCAACAACTGGTTGTAGAACGTCGTCATACGCGCGTTGTCTGGGTACTTGTTTTGTGGCAGCCGGAACCTCGCCGTCAGGATGTGCTCAGACGTGAATCCGGGATCGATCGAGACGAGGCGCCAAAAGGTCTGAGTGAGCAGTCCCGCGCCGATCAGCAGTATCATCGAGAGCGCCATCTCGCCTATCACGAGGGCCTGGCGGAGTCGCTTTCTGCTGCTGCACGTAGCCCAGCGGCCGCCTTCCGTGAGCGCCTCGCTGAGGCTTGTGCCGAAAGGTTGCAAGGCGCAAAACAACCCGACGGCGGCACCGGTGAAAACCGAGATACCGATGGCGAACCCCAACACCTTGATGTCCAGCCCCACTTCGTCGACACGCGGAATGTTGTTGGGCGCGAGAGCAAGCAGAGCATTCGTTCCGGCGGTTGCAAGCGCCAAACCCAGGGCACCGCCCATCAGCGAGAGTGTGAGGCTCTCGGTCAGGGTTTGCCGGATGAGCCGACCACGCCCAGCGCCGAGTGCGCTTTGCACGGCGAACTCACGACGGCGCCCGATGGATCGTACGAGCAGTAGGCCGGCCACGTTCACCGTCGCGATGAGCAGCACGAGGGTTGCGCCTCCAAGAAGAACGAGCAATGTGGGCCGCACGCTGCCGACCAGCTCATCGCGGAGCGGAACGACATTGACTCCGCGTTCCGTCATCCACTCTGCGTGCTCGAGCCGAACTCGATCGGCGATCGCATCCATCTCAACCTGTGCTTGCTCCAGTGACACGTGGGGCCTCATGCGGGCCAGAACGTTGAGATTGTGGTCGCGGCGATTCTCGAGGTCGGACTGCGCCAGCCGAATCGGCGTCCAGACCTGAACTCCGCGCGCCAGAAAATCAACCCCGGCCTTGAGCACGCCCACGATCTCGAAGCCCGCGCTATTCAGGGTCACCGTTCTGCCAATGACGTCTTGCTCGCCACCGAAGCGCGCCTGCCAAAACTGGTGGCTGAGGACAACCACGGCGTCGCCATCGGGCGAATCCTCTCCCACCACGAATACACGGCCCAACACTGGGCGCGCACGCAGGAGTGGCAAGAAATCCGTCGTCACCCACGCCCTGTTCACGATTTCCGGCTCGGCAAGGCCGGTCAGCGTTGCCGTCCCGATGCTGTATGCCCCGATCCCTTCGAAACTGCGAGCTAGCTCGCGCCAATCCGCGAAGTTCGCTCCTGACACGTTCACTCGGGTTGCGGGCGGCGAGTATCGCCGGTCGGTCTCCCAAAGGACCACCAGTTGCTCGGCATCTTCGTGGGGAAGGGGATTCAGAAGCACGCCGTTCACCACGCTGAAGATCGCCGATGTGGCGCTAACACCTAACGCGATGGTGAGCACGGCGATCGCCGTGAAACCCGGTGTCCTACGCGATGAGCGAAGTGCCAGCCGGACGTCCTGGATCAGGTCCTCGATCCAGCGCACGCCGGTCTCGTCACGCACCTGCTCCTTTATGTTCTCCACGCCCCCGAAGCGAAGCCGTGCTTGCCGCCGTGCTTCGACCTCGTCCATCCCGGCCAGCACGTTCCGTCTGATGTCCTGCTCCAGGTGGAACTGGATCTCTTCGTCCAACTCTTGCGCCTCTCTGTTCTTGCCGAGAAGCATGGTGATTCGGTGTATCAGCCCCCTCAACCACGGCATCGAGACATCCCCTTGTTACTCAGTTCCGTCACAGAGACGCATGCAGCACACGGTTGATCGCCACCGAGGTGCGGTTCCAGCTCTCGGTCTCCACCTTGAGCTGCTTGCGACCGGTGGAACCGAGCCGGTAGTACCGTGCACGCCGGTTGTTCTCCGTCTGCCTCCACTCAGCGACGATTAGGCCCTTCCGCAGAAGCCGCTGCAGCGCCGGGTAGAGCGATCCAGTCGGCACGTGCAGCACGTCGTCCGAGAACAGCTGGATCCGTTCGGCGATGCCCCATCCGTGCATCGGCTTGAGCTCCAGTGTCTTCAGGATCAATAGGTCCAGCGTCCCCTTGAGCAAATCGTCCCTGTGATCGGTCATCGCAGTTCATGTAGAGATTCTACATGTCGTTTTGTAGACAATCTACGGCAGCCGGCGAGGTTGTCAAGCGGCGGGACGGACCGACAGCAACATCGCGGTGGTACTGTCAACTAAGCGCTGTTTGCTAGCACCCAGAGCATCCATCGCAGTTCGAAACTGGCGTTGTTGCATGGCTCAGAGCTGAGCACAGGTTTCCCGTTTCTCAAGAGAGCATCACGCCACTCGGTAGCTGTCGGGCATCCCGAGACGGGTCATCGTGTTGAGAACCCTGCA
Source organism: Gemmatimonadales bacterium (assembly GCA_011772755.1). Taxonomy (GTDB): domain Bacteria; phylum Gemmatimonadota; class Gemmatimonadetes; order Gemmatimonadales; family GWC2-71-9; genus WVYX01. The sequence continues at coordinate 3,310 of WVYX01000204.1, read as the reverse complement.
TGCGAGTTGCACCTCCACCCTTTGGCCCGCCAGGGTGCGACTCCTCATGCCTCGGCCGATGATCGTCTTGTATCGATAGATCGCGTTCTCGACCATGCTGCGCTTGCTGTAGCCCGACCGCTTGTGCCACTCGCGTCGACCGAGTCTGCGGATGGAGCGGATGTTCCGATTGCTCTCCATCAACGTAGCCGACGGCCTCCGACTCAGCTGGGCGTCGCGTCTCGGTGATATGACCACTCTCACGTGTCGTCCTTGGCCCTGCGCGTGAGCGGCTTCGTACACGCCCTCGGTGTCGTAGGCACCATCGGCAGAGACGGAGCTCACTCGATGGTCGATCTGCCCAAGCATCGCGGGAACTCGAGCTCCATCATGCGTTCGACGACTGGTCAGATCTGAGGCGACGATCTCTCCAGTGCCCGCGTCCACCGCCAGGTGCAGCTTGCGCCAGGCTCTGTTTTTCGGTGGCTTCCGCAGATTGCCGACGTGAATCCTGAGGCCGGTGCTGTCGATGAGCAGGTGGATAGGCCGATGGCTTGCGACCGCACGAAACGGGAGCTCGCCGAGCGTCTTGAGCCGCCGGGACAGCGTCGTGTGGTCGGGAACGGGGATCGCCACCTCAAGCATGTCTGCCAGAGACCGCAGGAAACCTTCAGTCAGTCGGAGCGGAAGGTGCAAGACCATGCGGATCGTTAGCGCCGCCTCAATCGCGATGTTCGCGTAGACGCGTTGGCCGCCGGGCTTGCCACTGGGTGGGGCCCGCCAGGAGTTGACAGCGTCGTCCACCAGGAGCCCGGTGATGGCGCCATACGTTGCTCGGCCTCTTCTCGCCGCCGTTTCTCCTGCTCTAAGCGCTCCACGCGACGACGCTTGATGGCTGCGGCGGCCTTGAAGAGCCCCGCGATGAAGTCACTGAGGCAGTGCCCAATCCGTTGCCCCTTGCCGTCTGACCAGGTGGTCCGGATGCCCGTGTGATCCAAATCGGCGATCCGGAGCCGCAGGACCCCTGAGGGAACGAAGTCGTACTCCGGCCATCTCTTCCAACTCCACCGCTTCGCTTCGAGGCGTTCTTCGGCAGTGGGCTCGTGGTCGACCCGCTTCGTCCTCTCTTCGAGGAACAAGAACACCTGTTCCTCTCCAACGGCCAACCTATGCCGCCCAGCTCGGGTACGAGACGGCGCGGCAGCCTGAAGGCCTCCGCAATCGTTGGTCCCGCCAGGCGCGATTTCACCTACCGCCGTTCCGCCATTCCGTCTTACGGTCTGGTATGCTTGCCCGGGTGCGCGCGGCTGCGGTGCTCGGCATCGACGCTTATCTCGTTGACGTCGAGACGGACATAGCCAACGGCCTGCCATCGTTCACTACTGTCGGTCTCCCCCAGGGGGCGGTGAAGGAGGGCAGGGAACGGGTAGGCGCCGCGGTCGCCAACTCCGACTTCTCGTTTCCTCTCAAGCGAATCACGGTCAACCTCGCCCCGGCCGATGTCCGCAAGGACGGCTCGGCGTTCGATTTGCCAATCGCGTTGGGAATCCTGGCGGCGACGGAGCAGCTAGAGGGTGGTGGGGCGGTGGGGCGGTCGGGCGGCCTGCCGGATGGTGGCTCCAACGAGCCGCCGACCCGCCGATCCGCCGAACCGCCTTCGCTAGCGGACTACGTCGTCATTGGAGAGCTGGGTCTGGAGGGCGAAGTCCGTCCCGTGCGTGGCGCGCTGCCCATCGCCTTGGCCGCCAAGGTAGACGGACTCAGGGGCGTGATCGTGCCGGTCCAGAACCTCGCCGAGGCCGGCGTGGTGGACGGAATCGAGGTGCTGGGTGCCGGGTCGCTGGCCGAGGTCGCCGCGTACTTCGGCACCGGCCGGCCCCTGCGGCGGGCGGCGGTGGATCGGCGGGCACTGTTCCGGGGTGCCGTGCGGGAGGACGTCGATCTCGCCGAGATTCGGGGCCAGGAGCATGCCAAACGGGCGCTGGAGGTTGGGGCGGCTGGAGCGCACAACGTGCTGATGATCGGCCCGCCGGGATCCGGCAAGACGATGCTCGCCCGGCGGCTGCCCACCATCCTGCCGGAGATGACGCTGGAGGAATCCCTCGAGACCACCAAGATCCACAGCGTGGCGGGTATGCTGCCGCCGGGGGCGTCGCTGGTGACCGTCCGACCGTTTCGCGCACCGCATCATACCATCAGCGACGCGGGGCTGATCGGCGGGGGCTCGCATCCCCGTCCCGGCGAGGTGAGCCTGGCGCACGGCGGTGTGCTGTTTCTGGATGAGCTGCCGGAGTTCCGCAAGAACGTGCTCGAGGTGCTGCGGCAGCCGCTGGAAGACGGCTTTGTCACCATCTCCCGGGCGGTCACCTCCCTGTGCTATCCGGCCCGGTTCATGCTCGCGGCGGCGATGAACCCCTGCAAGTGTGGCTTCTGGGGCGATCCCGGTCGGCCCTGTGTGTGCGGGCCGTTGGAAGTGGAGCGGTATCTGTCGCGCATCTCAGGTCCACTGCTCGACCGCATCGACATTCACGTCGAGGTGCCGGCGGTGCCTCACAAAGAATTGTCGTGCGAGCGCAGTGGCGAGCCCAGCGCCGAGGTGCGGGAGCGGGTGAATCAGGCGCGCCACCGGCAACTCGAGCGGTTCGCGGGGCAGCCGGGCCTGTTCGCCAACGCCCATATGGCGCCCAAGGATCTCAAGCGCTTCTGCCGGGTGAGCCAGCAGGCCGACGCGCTGCTCAAGACGGCGATCAGCCGGCTCAAGCTCTCGGCCCGGGCGTATCACCGGGTGCTCAAGATCGCCCGCACGATAGCCGATCTGGCGGGCAGTGCCGCGATCGAGCCGGTGCACGTTTCCGAGGCCGTTCAATACCGCAGTCTCGATCGTAGCGTCGGCTAGGATGCCAAGCGGTCCGATGCGCGGGCTAACCCCGGGCGCAAGCCCGGGGTTGCGGTACAGTATCGCAGCCTGGATCGGCCGCCGGGGTAGCGTCGTGGTGGCGCTGCCCCGTGTGCGAGCCCAGGCGGAAGACTGGGGGCGCGGTGCAGTGTGGTGAACAGAAGGGCGGTAGGGGCGATGGCCGAGTGGTGCGGCCTGAGGACGGCCAAGCCTTCCCCGCCTACGCTAGGTGGCGGGTCCGTCCGCACGAGTGGTGGGTCATCTAGTGCCTTTGACATCTTGATTTCGGATGGCTTAGATGGCGGGTAGCACGGCCCATCGACCGCGCAAGATCCCGCAGCCTCACGGCGGCGCTTTGTATGGCGGCGGCGTGCCCGGCAACCGAGGTGGTGGCCGGTCCCGCTCTGCAGCCACGCAGCGCGCTGGCGAGTGCCT
>WVYX01000180.1 GCA_011772755.1 Gemmatimonadales bacterium | reverse complement strand
ACACAGATCTGACACACGTCCGATTTCACTGGCAACTGGTCGATCTTCCGATGCCGGGCTCAGGAGACACCGGCTACACCGTGACCGTCAGCGGTACCGCCGAGGCTCCAGCGGTCAGACCCAGGGGCGTCGGTGAACTCGCCATCCCACTGCCTGAGGACTGGCGTCGACATGATGCATTTCGCCTCGGCGCCACCGATCCGCACGGACGTGAGATCTACACCTGGACTTGGATGATTCCTCAACCCGATGAGTACGCAGCGAAGGTGATACCGCCGGGCGCAGTCGGGGGAGGTACCGAAGCGCGTGTCCGGTGCGATGTGATTGTCCTTTCCGCCAATGCCATCGAGGTAGCGATCGACACAACGACGGCTCAGTTGCAGCGTGTCACGAGTGGTGGTGTCGTCGTCTCCCTCGACAGGGGGCCGCGCCTTGCGAGCGGCGAGGCATCGTTGCGGGAGCTACGGCACTATGCAGATGGCCAGGACTACGTGGTTGAGGCGTTATTCGACGGCAACATGAGAGAGATCCGATGGCGTTTGCTGTCCAACGGATGGCTGAAGCTGGACTACGCATACCATTTCGCGGGGAGTGCTGCCGTCGACTATCTGGGTGTCAGCTTCGACTATCCGGAAGACAGAGTCACCGGCCTCCGCTGGCTCGGCAAAGGACCCTATCGCGTGTGGAAGAATCGGCTCAACGGGGTCGAGTTCGCCGTCTGGGAAAAGGCCTACAACGACGCTATCACGGGTCTGGTCTGGGACTATCCCGAGTTCAAGGGTTTCCACGACGACATCTACTGGGCCACAATTGCAACCAGTGAGGTGCCGATCACGGTCGTCGCGGCAACCGACGATCTGTTCCTACGACTGTTCACACCGAAAGAACCGGAAGGTGCCGGATTCGACCCCCGCTCAACCCACGTGGCCTTCCCGGACGGAGACATCTCCCTTCTGCACGGCATTGCTCCGATCGGGACCAAGTTCCATCCTGCGACCGCGCATGGTCCCGCCGGACAACCGAACACAGTGCCGCGATCGGGGCGTCTGTATGAGGCGACAGTGTACTTCTACTTCGGAGACCTAGCGGCGACGAGATAGTGTTGCCGGACACTGCCGATTCCACGACGCTTTGCCGACAGGGTGCCAATTTGAAATCGGTTTCTGCATGAGTGGAATATGAAGGCCCATATTCTTAACGTTCAACAGCTGTTGCGGGGGACGTCCGGCAGCAACCGCAGGATGTTCTGAAGCGGTGGGATTCCGTAGGCCGGTGGCTGCGTCGCTTGGAGCGGCGGTTGCCAATCTGACAGCGCCGGCTCTTCCGCGGGCATCGAGCGATCCCGACTGACGATAGATCATGATGACAAGGTCGAGACAATGTGACCGACTTGGAACCGGCCGCCTGACAGCGATCGCTTTCTTCCTTTTGTGGGCAATTTCCTGCACCTCGAAGGAACAGCCCACCTGGGTGACGATCGTATTCGACGTCGAGGATTATACCACACCGGCCTCGGAGGGACTCGATGACATTCCCCTCTGGATCGCCGAGACCATGACCGAGGTGGGGGTCAGGGGGACCTTCTTCGTGATAGGCGAGAAGGCCCGCTCATTGGAGCGGCGTGGACGCAGCGATGTTATCGCCGCCATGGCGCGGCACGATATCGGCAGCCACACCAATCGTGGCTCGATCCATCCGACGGTAACCGAACAGCTGGAGCTGGCGGGTTGGGACGATGGCGTGGCTCTGATGCGGGCGCAGGAAGGCGAGGGAATCGAGGACCTGGAACGCATCTTCGGAGTTCCCGTAACGGCGCTGGCCAGGCACGGTGGCTCGTACGGACCTCAGCTAGTCACCGCCCTTGGAGAGATGGGAAGAGGGTACGTATACTCGCCGGTCTCTCTGCCGGGACACAACGCGGTCTGGTTCTGCAATACCCTCAATTTCCACGGCGAATATGGCGGCTTCGACGACAGCTATTTCGACGACGAGTTGTTCGAACCCGTCTTCGATGAACTGAAGGTGGGTTTTGATGGAGACATCGAAGACATCGATGTTCTGAACTTCTTCGCCTGCCATCCCTGTAAGGTGCGCACCATCCAGTTCTGGGATTTCAACTACTACTACGGCGCCAATCCGGATTCCGCAGAATGGCGAACTCCCGAAATGCGCCCCCTGGAGAGCATGGAGACCGCCCGGAAGAACTTCCGTAGATTGATGATCTATCTGAAGGAGCGGCAGGATATCCGGATCGTTGGTTATCGGGAACTGATCGAGCGTTTCTCCAGTCAGCCAACAACCATACGGAGGAGAACGCTCGAGCAGGCTGCAGAACGGGTGATCGCCGAACGGCGGGCCGCCATTCACGACGGCTTTTCACCGGCCGAGATTTTCGCCGCACTCGCCCATTCCATACTGGAACATGTGCGGAACGGCACGCTCCCAAGGAGCGTGGACCGGATGAGCCCGCTGGGGCCGGTGCAAATGCCGATGGAAGCTCCGGAAACCGACTACGTGTCACGGGACCAGGCCTTCTTTCTCGCGAGGGAGGCGGGTGAGTTCATCTCGACCGAAGGTCGCCTACCTCACTGGCTGACCGTTGACGGCGCCAGGATTGGCACGGGATCCCTGCTCGCTCTCTTCTCCGAACTTCTCCTCGAGCTGTCTAGGGGCGAGGAGACGGAGTCGCACAGTCTGAGGCCATTCGAGGCCTGGCCGAAGGAACACGACGAGCAGATTGTGAGTCGGATCGAGTCGTACAAAGACTGGCCGGTTCACCGAACCGACCTCGACATGAGTCGGATCGTCGAGTTCACCAGGCTGCAACTTTGGACGCTCAAACCAGCTGTGGAGAGATAACGGTCGCGCCATCACCGCAGCTTGGCTGCGTGACGTCAGGCAGGGTCCGGTGAGAGATCCGTCACGCGCCGCCAGCCAATGGTAGACTGCTTCCAGCCACCATTCAAGCAGCAGCGCCGATAGGCGATCGAGAAGGGGGTGTTTCAGGGGGAAGGGACGCGAATGGCGGCGTCGATCTCGTATATTGGCAGGGACCCCTACGGGATGCTGCAATGTTCCAGCGAATTGCCCTGTTGTGCGGCGCTGTCTCTGTCCTGAGCTGCTCCCGCGTTTCGGACTACGCCACGTTCCCCAAGATCGATGCCCACGTTCACATAGACACGTTCAAACCTGACTTCGTCATGATGGCCAGGGATGAGGGTTTTCGCCTCATGACGCTCGTGACGCGGTCCGGCACTCAGGAACACATTGACCGCGAGTTCGCGTGGGCGAGGTCGCAACATGAGAGCTTCCCTGAGACCGTGGCCTTCGCGACGACCATCAGCATGGAGGACTGGGGTGATCCAGCCTGGGAGGAGAGCACGATCTCCAGGCTGAGACGGGACTTCGACAATGGGGCGAACGCCGTGAAGTTGTGGAAGGACATCGGTATGACGTTTCGCGACCGTGACGGTTCCTTCATCATGATCGACAACCCACGGTTCGACCCCATCCTCGATTACATCGCCTCGCGAGGGAGACCGGTCATCGGTCATTTCGGCGAACCGCGCAATTGCTGGCTGCCGGTCGATTCCATGACGGTCCCTGGTGACAGTAGCTACTTCACCAACAATCCCCAGTACCACATGTACCTGCACCCCGAATACCCGTCGTACGCCGACCAAATAGACGCGCGCGACAAGATGCTGGCCAAACACCCAGATCTGACCTTCGTCGGTGCGCATCTCGGCAGTCTGGAGTGGGATGTTGGCGAACTGGCCGAGCGGCTCGACCGGTTTCCGAAAATGGCGGTGGACATGGCCGCCCGCATTAGTCATCTCCAGATTCAAGATCGTGACAGCGTTCGGGAGTTCATGATCGAGTACCAGGACCGGCTGCTGTACGGGAGTGACGTCGGCGTGAGCGAGCGTACGGAAGCTCTGGAATGGATCGCGGAGCGATGGCGCCGTGATTGGCTCTACTTCACCACAGACAGCGTGCTGACGTCCCCCGAAGTACGGAGCTCATTTGTGGGATTGAGACTCCCCGTCTCTGTGCTGAGGAAGATCTACTACCAGAATGCCGAGAACTGGCTCGGGATGTGATGGATCGGGCTGCGACGGTATAAGAAGGAGGGCGCCGGTGGGTTCGCGAAGCCATCGTGGACACCAGCCAGGGGAATCACTTCGCCACCCAACTCGCCGGCCCGTCGGAGACGCTCACTCATCCTGTCCGCCCGAGCTTCCGGCTTGGAAGGTGATCGTCTGTTCTCCGCCCTGAAGGACCCGTTGCTCCCCGCGCCATTCGAACACACCACGCAGGTCCGTCGGCAGCGCCACCGTCGCGGTTAACCCCTCGTCGCCGTGGCGAACCAGTGCTACGTCGATACTCCCGAGAGGATGGGGAACCGTTCCTCCCGCAACGCGGAGAGGGCCGAGTTGTGGCGCAATGCGTACCGTGCGGAAGCCCGGTTCGGCCGGCCGTATGCCCAGGACCGTCGCGAGCAGACCGTAATTCGGATGTGCGCTCCAGGCATGCGAGTCCGAGCGGGTCGGTTCGGGCCGCTCCGGGGTGGTCGTGAGCCCCATGGCAAGCATGGTCCTCCACGGCTCGAGTTGCTCGACATAGCGATCGCCAAGCCCGGCTCGCGCGAGCGCCTCGAGGACGTAATACCCGAAGTAGTAGGTCGCTTGCGTCAGCGTGGTATCGGTGAGGATGCGCTCCATGAGTTGATGCTGTACACCGGCGGCATGGGCGTCTACCAGCAGCGCCATGGTGTTGGTCTGCTGGCTGAAGCGACGCTGATCCGGCGCATCACGGAAGAGCCCACGCTCGGCATCCCATGCCAGTCGCCGGACGGCCGCTCTGATAGAGTCCGCGAGTGCATGGTACCGGTCTGCCTCGCTCACCAATCCCAGAGCCCGTTCGATCTCGGCCGCTCTGTCGAGCGCGTAGACAAACTGCAGCGTGATGACCGTGGAATGCCCGTCTCTGCCGCCCGGAGGGACGCCGGTTTCCCATTCGTCCGCCCAGTCCACGAACGGCCACCAGTTGAGCGGCCCTACCATCCCCGTTCCGTCCAAATGCCTCTCAAACCAGGAGAGCACACTCCGGATTCCGGGAAGGAACCTACGCACGAACTGCGCGTCGTCGCGGTGCATCCAATAGTCGTGCACCATCGCAATCCAGATCAGCGAGAAGGTCGGGATGTACTGCCCCAGGTCCGAGGGGTAGCGACTCGCCGTGATCCCCTCCGGTATTCGCGACAGGTCAAAATGGGAAATCGCCTGCCGGACCAGGCGATCGTCATCGCTCATGTAGAGCGAAATCAGCGCCTGGATTCTCGTGTCGCCGACGTACTGCAGTTGCTCGTAGTACGGCGTATCGAAATACGTTTCGAATGCGCACAGCCGTAGTGCTCGCCAGTTTACCTCCCACATATCCGAGAGCCACGGAACGTCACTCACGAAGCGTGCCCGCATCTCGAAGGGATAGGCCGTGAAGATCCCGTGCACGTCGTGTATGTGCAGCGGCTCCTCCGCGGTCTCGATATCCATCTGCACGTACCGATAGGTGCGAAACCAGAGCGTCTGAAAGCGGCGGTCGGCGCCGCCGTCGGGGAGGAAGATGTCTCTGACACCGGCAATGCTCTTGCCCTCGATGGTGTCGCGGTTCCCTTTGCGACCTCGATCGTCCTTCAGCGCCTCGGCATAGGTCAGCGCGATCCTGCTTCCGGAGCCGCCACTCACTCTCAGGACCGCGTAAGCGTTCGTCAGGAACGACTGATCGAGGACGATGCTCGCGCTGGTGTGCGGGGGTACCCTCAGGTCGCCGCGACCGTCCAGGAAATCCTCGTGCGCCGCGACCCCGCTGGCGCGCCGCACAGTGGCGTAGCGCACCATGCGCTCTTCCATGGCCGGGATCGAGCGGGGAACCAGGTGCCAGCCCCAGGCCTCGCCCGTCTGGTGCATCCCGCGGAGCCGCGTGATCTCGGCGTTCCAACCGGCGATCGTTGCAGCGCTGCTCCAGGTCTCGTCCTGGTAGTCGACCTCTTCCCAACCCCACGGATACAGACTCGCCCTGAGCGATTCACCGGGTGGCGCTGCGTAGTATCCGCCAACATCGCTGCTGCGGATCGGGATGGGTTCGTACCCCGCGTTGTGCAGGACCTTCCAGTCCCGGTCTGTGTTGGCGATGGCTTCCCGCTCGCTGTTGCCCTGGAGCAGAAAGCCGCTGCGGTAGCTGAATTGCGCGACTGGTCGTTCCGGGCCCCAATTCCAAACCAGCGCCGCGAGCACGTTGTCCCCCGCGCGGAGATGGGGGGCCAGATCCACCGTCTGGTAGCGCCAGTGCAGGAGATCCGAGCGCTGCGGCCCCGCTGCCACCTGCTGCCCGTTGACGAAGAGGCGGTAGCGATTGTCAGCCGAGACGTGTACGACAAATTGGTCGGGCACGGCATCCAGTCCCAGGACCCGCCGGAAGTGAAACACCCCGTATTGGTCTCCCGGTATGTCCGGGTGGAAGATCCAGAACGCCGCGGGTGCCCCGTCAAAGACGCGTTGCGCCTGAGACTGGGCCTCGCAGGTGCTCGAAACAATCCATTGGAGCAGCAGGGTTGCCGGAAGCATCAGCAACGGGCGAAGCGTGCGCATGGTGTCCCTGACGCGGTGCAGGTATTGGAGAGTGTCCGTCCCTTTGCCAGCCGTTCGTCCTCCGACCGCCAAGCATGACGCGCTCACTCGGTGCTGTCCAGCCCGAGACGGCGACACAAGCCTTCAACAGTGATAGCCCACGACGTCGCAGGATTCCGCGAAGGATGCCTCGCCGTATACCTTCTTCGCTGGAGCGTTCGATCCTCGATTTATTGGATACCGCCTCATGATCAGATTCCCAGCGGTACTCTTCCTGGCAGGCAGCCTCTTCGCCGTGTCGGCGACCGCCCAATCCGGCAGCGTACGGAGCTGGACCTACGTTCAGCTCGACGATCAAAAGGCCAAATGGGGTGACTGGGATGCGCCCGACTGGCTGCGATACTTCGGCCTCGACATGGGCGACGTCGATGGTGACGGCGACCTCGACGTGCTGTCCGGCCGCTTCATCTACCGTAACCCAGGCGGCGACATGACCGGCGCCTGGGAACGGATCATGCTGCCACTGAATGTCGATGGCATCCTCCTCCTCGACGTGGACGGCGATGCCTACGCCGACGTCATCGCGCAGGCGCTGCCGGACGTGTACTGGTTCGAGGCCGCCGATCATGACGGAACGGATTGGGCCTGGCGCAGGATCGGATCGGTCCCGGCAACGAGCCACACCAATAGCCAGGGCTTCGAGCGAGGACAGCTCGTGGCAGGCGGGAGGGAGGAGTTCGTCATTGCCGGAAACGGCAACGTCTACTGCTTCGAGATCCCGCACAATCCGGCCACAACGACCTGGAAGCGCACCCTCGTCGCTGCCAACACGTCCGACGAAGGCATCGGTCTGGGTGACCTCGACGGTGACGGCGATCTGGACATCGCGGCGGGACGACGGCCCGAGGGGGGCGACGAACCGCTGCTGGTGGTCGTCTACATCAACCCCGGCGACGGGTCTGGCGACTGGTCGGCGCGGGAAATCGGGCGGAGCAACCATCCGGTGGATCGCGTCGAGATCGCCGACCTCGATGGCGACGGGCGGGCCGACGTCGTCGTCAGTGAGGAGCGCTGGCCTGGCCTGGAGCCGGACGGCAACCTGTTCTGGTACGAGCAGCCGAGTACCGGAGCCTGGCCCCGCCACCACGTCGTGACGCAGTACTCCATGAACAACCTCGACGTAGCGGACGTGGACGGTGACGGCGACGCCGACCTGATCACCAACGAACACAAAGGCCCTCGCCTCGAACTGCAACTGTGGGAGAACGACGGCACGGGGCAGTTCGCGAAACACCTCCTGGACACCGGTAAGGAGAACCACCTCGGCACCCAACTGGCCGACCTCGACGGAGACGGCGACCTGGACATCGTAGGGGCAGGATGGGATCACTACCAGTTCATGCACCTCTGGCGCAACGACCGCATCGAACGCCGGTTTGCATGGCGGCGCCTCAGCACGGAGCGCGGCGATCTTCCTATGACCAACGGCAGTAACCAGCAGACCGCCTCGCTAGTGGTCGACGTCAACAACGACGGCGTCAATGACATCATCATCACCGACCGCAGTATCGCCCCGGCGGTCGTCGGCCTGGTTCGGGTCGGGACGGGTTGGGAGCGCCACGTCATCGATGCGGAGCAAGTCCTCATCGAAGCCGGCGGCGGCGCCCACGATATCGACGGGGACGGCGATACGGACATCGTCTTCGGAGGCGAGACCAGGAGCAATGAGATCTGGTGGTGGGAGAATCCGTATCCCGATCTCCACCCTGATCGGCCCTGGCCGCGCCATACCCTCAAGAAGAGCGGCGGGGGGAAGCACCACGACCAGATGTTCATGGACTTCGATGGCGATGGGCAGGTAGAACTGGTGTTCTGGAATCAGGGGTCGCAGGGGTTGTTCTACGCGGAGATCCCGGAGAACCCCCGTACTGCGGAGGAGTGGGACATACATCCTGTGTACCGCCACGCCGTCGACGGGGAGATGGAAGCCCGCGGCGCCTATCCGGACTGGCGGAGCACTCATGAACATGAAGGGCTCGTCGCCGTCGATATGAACGACGACGGCGTAGAGGATATCGTGGGTGGCGGGCGCTGGTTCGAATACGACGGCGGCCGGATCGTCGAGCACATCATCGATGCCAGCTATACGTTCACCCGCGCCGCGGCGGGGCAACTCATCGAGGGCGGTAGGCCCGAAGTCGTCCTAGTAGTCGGCGATGGCGTGGGGCCGCTGGTCATGTACGAGTGGCAGGCGGGTTATTGGAACGGCACCGTGCTGATCGACCACGTAGACAACGGACACACCCTCGACGTGGTGGACTTCGACGGGGATGGGCACCTCGACATCTTCAACGCGGAAATGCGCTTCGGCGAGGGCAACCCGGATGCCGAGGTGCGTATTCTGCTCGGTGACGGGCACGGACATTTCCACAAGCACGTGGTGGCGCGCGGTTTCGGCGTCCACGAGGGCCGCCTGGCGGACCTCGATGGCGACGGTGACCTCGACGTAGTTGGGAAGCCCTACGCCTGGAACGCACCACTGCTCAACATCTGGCTGCAAGAAGGCACCGGGATGGGCTCGGTACGCAACTGATCGGCTACGTGACTCGGGACGCCTACGCCTCCGAGGAACTCCTGAGATACGCAAGCCAATCGCCCCCAGTGTCCGTTGGGGGGACAAGCTCTGTTCTGGTTCCGCCTTCCACATCTACCCGATCAGCGACGAACTCCCCCGTTCTGGGGTTGAACCACCGCAGCTCGAAGCTCGTGTGATCGTCCTCTAGATCGAGCGTCGTCTCCTCGCCGTGCTTCAGGTACACGACGTACACGTCACCTGGCTTGGCGAAGACGTATGACCCCGTCGCCGAGCTCAGCCGGTCTTCGTTCCGCATCTCCCAGAAGGGAATCGCATTGTCCTCGAAGAACTCGAGCGCGATGCGACACTGATCCCACATGCGGTCGCGCGACCGCCAGTCTTGTGCCGTGAGGTCCGAGTGAGGATGCTCGTACCCGAAGTACCATTCCACTCCTGCGCCGCCGGCGAGAAGTGCTCCCCAAAGGGCATTCTTCCTCGCGTTATCGTGCTCGGGATCTTCCTCATCAGGGAGTAACGAATGCAGGTGGTCTCCCGGCTCATCCACCGCCACCACCAAGGGCCTCCCGCTGTCTCCAGCGCGGCGCAGCCAGTGCAACACACTCCCGTGAACGCGGCTGAAATCGGGCTGGTCCGTCTGGACCGAGAGGCCAGTGATGCGGGATGCGTCACCCAACAGATCGTCAAACGGCTGGCCGTTGTGGATCACGACGTGGTGGCGATACGGGTCGTGATCGAAGAAATACTGCGCCATGGCTCGACGCTGATCCGTAGTCTGCGCGGGGTCGTCGCCCCAGGTACCGTTTTCCTCCCCCAGGTTCCAGTTCAACGCCAGGTGATGGCCGAAGCGGGCGATGAGCTCGCGGTAGTACAACCGTCGCTGGACGCCTACGTCGCCGTCGTCCAACAATGTCTGGTTTTCCGATTCCTGGGTCTTGAAGTGAAGGTAGAGACCCAACCGGTCGGCGTGCTCGAAGACCATCTCCCACTGATCGAGTCTGGAGACGTCGAACCGGTACCGCGCGTCGTATGTGGTGTAGGGAAACACATTGCGGTCGTCGCCCGCGATGTTCATGGTCAGGAAGGAAAAGGCGTTCATGCCCGTGGATGCCAGGTAATTGATGGCACCGATGAGTCCCCGTCCCTTGCCATCCTGCCAGGAGGGATCGCCCTCATTCCAGTCGTCGAGGTGAGGTGCCCAATCCTTGATGAGGTGGTCGGACTCCCCGTCCTCCTTGAAGTCCCCATCGAAGTCGCGATAGGCCAGGAGGTTCTCCGGCGCGTCCGCACCGCACTTCAGGAAGTACGCCGCGGTCTCGGCGAATCGCAGGTACCGCTCCCCCACGTATTGCAATCGCCCGCGGCCGCGGAAGTCACGCCCTTCCTTGTCGCTCGGCTCAACGGTGAAGGAGCCCCGGGCCCCGTCCATGTGTCCCGCCGATTCGCCTGCGGAGTCGGCGTCCGACACGGCGATACCGGGTCCTTGCCTGAAGGACACGGCATAGCGCCACGTTCCAACCTCGTCCGGCGCGAAATGGACCCGCCACGTGCTGCCTGCGGTTGCCGACGAGTTGGCCGCATCCCCGTCTGCAGCAAAGTAGCCGGGCACCGTGTAGGACTTCTCACCGTTCGTGAATGTGGCGTTGAGCCGGTAATCCAAGAACGGATTCGGTGTTCCCTCCTCGCTCGCCGTCGGTCCGTCGAAGGTGATGGTCACCTTGTGCCACTTCTTGAGCTCGCCGCTCACCACGCCCGCGTGCGGTGGGACACAGGCAAGCGTCAGGACGCACATGGAGGCAGCCGATAGCGCGTGCCATGACACGAGTGCCACCCTTGTCATCTCATCGTCATCTCCCGTGTCCTAGCGTCCCGTGCGGCGAATCGGCTGCCCCGGGGCCGGATAGTCGCTCGACCTGTCATCCAAGACGAGCACCCAGTCCAGCATTTCGCCCGGATCGGGTGGGATGAACGTGCGTTCGCCGGTGTTCGCGAACGTGCCAATCTCCTGGGCTTCTCCCGTTCGGGGGTCATACCACCACGCCCGGATCAGGGGGCCCCGGATGACCTCCATCCGCACGGTGAACGCCCGGCCGACGGGTGCGTAGACCATGGCGTACGTGCCCTCGCTATCCCGGGTCGCCTTGAATCGGTAACGCCCGGCGCCGAGTGGGTTCGTCGCCACTGGGCCGGGCGCGAGGATGGAATCGTCCGGAATCCGCGTGAGAAAGGGACGCGACTCGATGAGGCGCCGGCCGAACTGCATCTGTCCCGAACCGGGTTGAGCGATCGCTTCATACCACGGCATCAGCGGTGAGTTGATCGGCTCGCGCCCCGGCCGCCACATCTGCCAGATCGAATGATGCCCGTAGGTGTGCCCGAACGCGCCCGAGAAGAGGTCCCAGTACAGCGGGCGACGCACGTCCGCGGTGATGGAATGGCCGCGTTCCGCGGGCCGGAACGACACCGGATGATCCTCGTAGATCGGTTCGCCGTCGATCACCGGTTTGGGCGGCTCCCGGTCGTAGTCGTCCACTGTCGTCGCGTACGACCTCGTGAATTCGGCTTCGTGCCCGTTCTGCCGCATGTTGAAGTCCAGCCAGTCGTCACCGTGGAACCATTCGGACGAGCTGTGCCCACCCATGGGGTGGTACGTGCGGAGATGCGCGCCACCGTCCCCGATGCTCAAGCCGCGGGCCATTGCGACCATGATCGCCCGGTGCTCATCGGTCTCGATCGGCCGGTCGCCGCCGAGAATCCAAATCAGGGCGTTATCCCTGTAGCGCCGTCCCAGCCATTCCCCGTAGGCCTCGGCGTTTTCCGGCGTGAACACCACCGGGCCTACACCCCACTTCTGGTTCCATTTGTCGCCCCACGTGGGAAGGAATCCGATGTACAAGCCCAGTGAATTGGCTTTCTCGACGATGTAGTCCACATGATCCCAGTAGTCGTTGTCCGGCCCAGCCGTCACGGCTGGCCGCGCGGGGTCGTTGTCCTCCAGGGGCAGGTGACCGTAGGGGTTGGGCGTGTTCAATCCGTCCAACTCGGCCAGGGCAACCGCCTGAATGACCGTGAAGCCCTTGGACGCGCGATCCTCGAGGTATCGGTCTGCCTCCTCGCGGTCGAGCCTGTGAAACAACTCCCAGGCGGTGTCGCCGAGCCAGAAGAAGGGATCACCGGTGTCCGTCACCAGGAACCGTCGGTTCTCGCTGACCTTCAAGCCGGGCAGTGAGATGGCGCTGCCATCGGTGTCTCCGCTGCACGCCACGGAAGACAACACCAGTCCCACCAGGGTCCATGCATGACACCAGATCGATGTCGTACGCATCGCTCACTCGGTGTTGGACAACGGGTTGCGAATCATCGGGAATCCCACGCGTCGTAGGCGAATCGATACCGCCCCGAGCCCACCTCGACGACCACGACCTCGCCTTCCTGCGAAACCCTCGCGATCCCCTCGGCGGCGTCCACGGCTTGGCCGCTCTCGGTGACCTGCGCCAGGGTCGCGTGGGGTAGGCGAACCGTCGCGTGCGTGTTGGGCGGGACGGTGACGTCGAGGCGGAATTGTCCGTCTACAAGCTCCCACGCCGAGACCGCCAAGCCGTACATCGTGTTGAGCGCGGCGCGAGCGCGCGTCAAACCACCCCCCGGCTGCGGCTGGACGCGGAGGTGCTTGTAGCCTGGCTCCTCGGGATCGGCCTCGAGGCTGGCCACGACGCGGTAGAGCCACGCGCCGATGGCTCCGTAGGCGTAGTGGTTGAGTGAGTTCATTCCGGGATTCTGGAAGCTCCC
Organism: Gemmatimonadales bacterium; assembly: GCA_011772755.1. Classification (GTDB taxonomy): domain Bacteria; phylum Gemmatimonadota; class Gemmatimonadetes; order Gemmatimonadales; family GWC2-71-9; genus WVYX01. Next base: position 3,845 of record WVYX01000180.1, on the reverse strand, counting down.
GTCGGGCTTGATGCCGTCCCACCGTTCCCAGATCGTGGTCGCGCCCATCGTGATCGGATAGAGCCAGGACGGGTACGTGTCCTGGTTGAGCAGGGCGTAGGCCACGTCGAGATACCCGTGGTCGCTCAGACTCTGACTCAGCAGCGGTGTGCCGAGGAAGCCCGTCGTGAGGTGGTTGCCGAACGCACGCACGTCCTGGGCGAGCCGCCGGGCCGCCTGCGCTTCCTGCCCTTCCGGCATCAGCCCGAACGACAGCGCCAGGGCGTAGGCCGTCTGCGTGTTGGACGCCATGCGCCCGTTGGGCGTGACGTATTCGCTGCGAAATGCCTCCTTGATGTCGTTCACCAAGGTGCCGTACCGCGCCGCATCGTCCTCCCTGCCCAGGATGGCGGCGATCCGCTGGAGCAGGCTCGTCGAATAGGCGAAATACGCGGTGGCGATGAGGTCTTTGTCGGTCGTGGCACCCGGATAGTCTGACCGGTCCGTGCTGTACGCGAGCCAATCGCCGAAATGGAAGTCGCCGTCCCAGATGAAATCCTCGCCCGCGCGCTGCTGCATGTAGCCGACCCAGGCTCGCATGCTCTCGTACTGGGCTTCGAGAATGCGGGTGTCGCCGTACACGAGGTAGAGCGTCCACGGGATGACGACCCCGGCGTCGGCCCAGCCGGTTGCGCCGCCGCCGATGCGGCTGCCGCGCGTGAGCACGTCCGGAATTACGAACGGGATGGCGCCGTTGGGTTTCTGGTCGGCGGCCAGATCGCCTAGCCACTTGGTGAAGAAGCCGGCCACGTCCATGTTGAACGCGGCGGTGGGGGCGAAGACCTGGGCGTCGCCGGTCCAACCCATGCGCTCGTCGCGCTGCGGGCAATCGGTGGGCACGTCGAGGAAGTTGCCCTTCTGCCCCCACACGATGTTGTGCTGCAGCTGGTTGATTGCCGTGTTCGACGTCTCGAAGCTCCCGGTCGGCGTCATGTCCGAGTGGATCACGATGCCTGTGAGGCTCTCCGTCGTCGGCGCACCGGGCAAGCCGTCGACGGCGACGTAGCGGAAGCCCTGGAACGTGAAGCGCGGCTCGTACACCTCCTCGCCGCCGCCCTTGAGCGTGTAGCGGACCGTTTGCGCGGCATTACGCAGGTTGTCCGTGTAGAAGTTGCCGTCCCGGTCGAGCACTTCGGCGTGGCGTAGTGTCACCGTCGTCCCGGCGTCGCCGCGCACTCTCAGCCGCACCCAGCCCACCATGTTCTGCCCCATGTCGAAGACCGTCTCGCCGGCGGGTGTGTGCAGGATGGCGACAGGCGCGATCTCCTCGATCCTGCGCACCGGGGGCCCGGCCGGCGCGATGAGGATGTCCTTGGGGTGGTCGACGAGGCGCACGTCGATCCAATCGCCTTCGTCGTAGCCGGCCCGGCTCCATCCGGGCTGCTCGAGGCGGGCGTCGTACCGTTCGCCGTTGTAGATGTCGGACATGAGAATGGGGCCGGTGGTGGCTTTCCACGAGGCGTCCGAGCCGACGACCTGCACGCGGCCGTCGGTGTAGGTGATCCGCAGCTGGAGCAAGAGCGCCAGGCGCTCACCGTAGAGGTTGCGGCGGTCACTCCACCCCAGGTAGCCGCGATACCAGCCGTCGCCCAGCATCGCGCCGATGGCGTTCTCGCCTGGTTGCAGCAGGTCGGTCACGTCGTAGGTCTGGTATTGCAGCCGGGTGTCGTAGCTGGTCCAGCCGGGGGTGAAGACCTGGTCGCCGACGCGCTCACCGTTGAGCTCGGCCTCGTAGAGCCCCAGGCTGGTGATGTAGGCGCGGGCCGCCTGGATCTCGCCCTCGACTGCAAACGTCGTGCGCAGCATCGGCACGGGCTGCGGCACCGTCAGGTCTTCGTCCCAGGCCGGGCTGATCCAGGACGCCTGCCAGTCCGACGCGTCGAGCAGCCCCATCTCCCAGAACGCCGGTGCGCTCCAGTCGGAGACTACCCCGTCACCGTCCCAGACGCGGACCTGCCAGTAGTACCGCCGCCCGGAGACGAGCGCCGGACCCTCGTAGACGACGTGAATCGACTGGCCTGAATCGACGCGGCCCGAATCCCAGATCGGACTGGCAGCAAGCCCCGCCTCGCTTTCGGCGACGCGGATCTGATAGGCTCCTTGCACCACGCCGCGCCCATCGGCCGTGAGCTGCCAGCTCAGGCGCGGCTGCCGCACGTCGATGCCGAGCGGATCGACCTTGTATTCGCAGCGAAGATACGTCAGAGATACCGGTGCCCGGCCCTCTCCGGCAAACGCGACGGCGTGAATCGCCATCGAGAGGACCAGTACGGCCAGACATTCCAAACATGCGCTACGCATCGTGCACCTCTCTTGTGTTCGAACGTTTCTCACCCTGGCCGCACCGTCACTTGCGCACCGGAATACCGCACCGCGCGATCCGGCTCCGCATCGAAATCGGCGGCGCTGCGGCTCGGCCCGGCAATCCAGCGAATATTGAACGTGCGCCGCGCCGCCATGCCGGGATATTCACCCTCGCGCGCGCCGATGGTCACGGTTCCGCTGGCGTCGTCGTAGCGGATCGGGATGCGGGTGAACGCCCCGTCCTGGTGCGCATAGGTTTCGCCGTCGTCCTCATAGAGGTCGAACGAGCCGTCCGCGCCCGTATAGACGAACAACGTAATCGGGCCATCCAGTTGCTGGTCCGTATACTCGACCGCGGGCCCGATCGGCACGATGGAGCCGGCGCGCACGAACAACGGCATGCGCGCGAGCGGGGCGTCGGCGGCGACGGTTTGCCCGCCGTCATGCACGCGCCCAGTGTGGAAATCATACCAACGCGTGCCCGCCGGCAAATAGACAGGCCATGTGCGCGCGCCTAACTCGGTCACCGGCGCCACGAGGAAGGCCGGGCCGAACAGGTACTGCTCTCCCAGATCGCGCACGTTGGGATCGTCGGGGAAGTCCATGATCAGCGCGCGCACAATCGTGCCGTCGCGGTGATAGGTGTCGCCGGCCAGGGTGTAGATGTACGGCAACAGCCGGTACCGCATACGGTCGTGCCAAATCAGGCTCTTCTGCACCTCCGATCCGTCTGGGGCGAGATTGAAGATCTCGCGGTACGGATATTCCCCGTGCGAGCGAAACAGCGGCGAAAAGGCACCGAACTGGAACCAGCGCAGATTGAGTTCGCGCCACTCCGCGAGGTGTTCGGGCTCCTCGTTGGCATAGCGGTCCTCAACCGAGAAGCCGCCGATATCGTGAGTCCAACTCGGCAGGCCCGAAAGTGAGAGATTGACGCCGGCGGAGATTTGCTCCCGCAGGTCGTCCCAGCGGGCAGCGACGTCGCCGCTCCAGCTCGCCGAGCCATAGCGCTGCAATCCCCCGAACGTCGAACGTGTCAGGATGAAGACGCGATCGTTGGGGTCGATGCTCTGCTCGCCCTCGAAGATCGCTCGCGACTGCATTAGCACATAGGAATTGAAGAACTCCGCGCCCGGTCCCTCGGCCGTGGGCCCCATGCGCAAGGTGCGCTCCTCGATGGACAGATTCGACTGCATATCCGGTTCGGTCGCATCCATCCACCACGCGTCGAACCCGAGCACGTCGAGATGCTCCCGAATTTGCCCCCAGAAGATTTCACGGCCGCGGCGTGAATACGGGTCATAGAAAGTGCTCGGATAGCCAGGGCCGACCCAATCGCGCGAGCGCATCGCAATCTGGCGTTGATAGAGCAGCCCGGATTCATCGAGCTCGCGGTAATGGTCGGTCGTGGGATAGAACTTGGGCCACACCGAAATCATGATCTGTGCGTTGCGCCGATGCACCTCATCGACCATCGCGCGCGGATCGGGGAAGCGCGCGGG
>WVYX01000184.1:1144-1317 GCA_011772755.1 Gemmatimonadales bacterium | reverse complement strand
TGAATCGCGGGCCTCACCGAGGGGGATGCCGCCGGAGCCGGGGTCCGCGGCGCGGCGGGGAGGCTTGCCTCCAGCTGCCGGGAAAGCTGTCCCGACGACCACGCGAGAAAGTTTCGATCCGTATTGACGGCAACCCGAATCGCCTCGTCAACGAACTGGAGCTCGTAATCCTT
>WVYX01000184.1:683-1008 GCA_011772755.1 Gemmatimonadales bacterium | reverse complement strand
TTGTTCAACGTGAAATCCGAGACATTGACGGCACCGGTGACGTCGATGACCACCAGTGCCTGGCCCGGACTGGGCAACACACTGATGGACGTAACGTTCCCTTCGTCCGGCGCGGCCTGTGCGACCGGCGGAGCTGCCAGCAGGGCCAACGCGGCCAGAATCCATGAGCGCTTCATTCGAAACTCCCTTGTCTACGCGGGCGGCGGAGCATGAGACTCACCTGCCGCTCCACCCCGAAATCCTCAATGGTGAAAATCACTTCCGTTGCGCGGATCTCACTGACCCGAAGTTGGCCAAGCTGATCGTCGACCCGAACCGAGTACGG
>WVYX01000184.1:287-576 GCA_011772755.1 Gemmatimonadales bacterium | reverse complement strand
GAGAAGACCTCCCGGACGAGGCCCAGTTGGTCGTCCTGGGCAACGGCCGCGGTGGTATCCGCCGGTGGAGCCGCGGTCGTGTCCTGCACTTCCGCGACGGGTGCTTCCGACGGCGGTGGAACAACCTCCGGTGCCGGCGGTTGTTCGTCGTCGCCCCCGCACGCCCCGAGACTGAGCGCGAGAGCGGCCCAGAGTATCGTCTTAGGCACCGTCACCTCCCTCGAGTTCCGAAACGGCCGATTTTGCGAAGGTGCGAAGCATGAAGCGGGCCTGCAGGTAGGTGATGGTC
>WVYX01000184.1:0-153 GCA_011772755.1 Gemmatimonadales bacterium | reverse complement strand
CCGAGCCGGTCGTACTCGCCCACCACGCGGAAGCGATATCGGTGCACCCGGAAAGGAACGCGCAACTCCGGTGGCAGTGGCGTCAGCTCCATCACCCGTACGTCCCGCATCTGTGCGCGAGTCGAAACCTGATCGATCAGGGTCGTCACTTCA
>WVYX01000172.1:1261-1416 GCA_011772755.1 Gemmatimonadales bacterium | reverse complement strand
AGTACTGCTTCTGTTGCTGTGCCTGGGTGTAGAGCCGTGCGTTCTCGATCGCGATCGCCGCCTGTGGTGCAAACAGGTTGAGCAGCCGCAGGTCTTCCTGCCCGAAGATCCTCTCGGGGTCGGAGTGTACGGTCGCGATCGCCCCCACGAGCCGC
>WVYX01000172.1:928-1178 GCA_011772755.1 Gemmatimonadales bacterium | reverse complement strand
CACATCCGCGTATTGGACGGATTGGCCCAGCCATTCGTGATAGGACGGAATGATGAGGGGCTCGTGCGACTCTCCGACCGCCCCCATCGCGCCTTCACCCAGTTTGAGGCGCGTCCCGGTGGAGTCCTTCCCGATGTTCTCGCTCGCGACCACCACCAGCTGTTCCGCTTCGTCATCCCAGATCGCGACTTCACCGCCCGTGACGCCGAGCAGGGTGACGGCCCTCGCCAGCACCGCCTCCAGCACCCGG
>WVYX01000172.1:605-799 GCA_011772755.1 Gemmatimonadales bacterium | reverse complement strand
ATCCGCTCGCCAGGCTGGGCAGATAGCGGGATTCGCGGCGGACGTCGGGCGTATAGTGGAGCTCGCCATCCTGAATCGCGAGCTCGCTCAATCCCTCGCCGGTATGTACACGCAGCCTCTCCGGCACATCCGCCCAACCGACGCTCGCCTGGAGCACGCGGTCACCGGTTTCCTCGTCCAGGAGGAAAGCCCCG
>WVYX01000172.1:277-574 GCA_011772755.1 Gemmatimonadales bacterium | reverse complement strand
CGTCCCGTAGACCGTTCACCATCGACTGGTAGACCCCGGCCTCATCCTGGGCACTGGCGATCGCAGTCGACAGACGGAGGAGCGCCGCTTGCCGGCGGGCAGTCTCGTCACGGCCGGACTTTTTCGGTGAGTTCGACATGTGAGACCAGCCTGGTGCGAGTGACGTTCGGGAACCGCGACCGGACATATTGGGGCTGTGGTCCACGTTGGGGGAAGCGCCCGGCCGATTCGCAGCACCCGAAGAGACCGTCCGGACCGATCGACCGCCCCGGGGGGATCCAAACCACGACGGGCGGT
>WVYX01000172.1:0-209 GCA_011772755.1 Gemmatimonadales bacterium | reverse complement strand
CGTCGGATCAAGAATTCGAATCAGGAGACAGACATGCGCTCACTGCCACGCGGAGTTCTCGTTGTCGCGGCCGTATTGCTCGCCGCCGGCCCCGGATCGGCCCAGACGCTGCGTCCGGACCTCGCTGGAGCAGGCGCTCCGCGCCTCTCACCAGGACTCGCCGGATTCGGGGCGGCGATGGTGATCTCCGGCGATGAGATCTTCGTGGG
>WVYX01000043.1:1047-1281 GCA_011772755.1 Gemmatimonadales bacterium | reverse complement strand
TCGTGCTCGTCCACGCCGATGAGAGTTGCCTGGGCAACCAGAGAACCGGGGACAGCCCGGGGGGCGCAGCCGCGCTCCTGGAGGCCCGAACCGCCGATGGCGTGGCCCGCCGGGACCTCGTCCTCTCCGATCCGGCCACGACCAACAATCGTATGGCCCTGCGAGGCGCCATCGAGGTGTTCCGCCAGTTGTCCCGCAAGGGAGCCAGCTACCGGGTCGCATTCGTGTCCGATT
>WVYX01000043.1:722-948 GCA_011772755.1 Gemmatimonadales bacterium | reverse complement strand
CTGGGTTCGGGGTCACGCGGGAGATGCGAAAAACGAATATGCCGACCATCTCGCCGTGGAGGCCGCCACCCACCTCTCGAACAGCGACGGCCTCGTCGCATCCGGGATCGACGCCTGGCTTGCGACGGAGGCCGACGCCGGGCGGCACGAGGGATTCGATCCGGACGGCGACTTCCGGAAGTACGAAGCGAAATACGGGAGCGGATGATGCCCTACTACAAGGACG
>WVYX01000043.1:0-674 GCA_011772755.1 Gemmatimonadales bacterium | reverse complement strand
TGTTCGAGGTGTACATGCGCATGGCCGAGGATCTGGCCAAGCGCTCCACGTGCGTCCGCCTGCAGGTGGGGACGGTCGTCACTGACGCGCAGTTGCAGAACGTGCTGGGTATCGGGTACAACGGCAATGCGCGCGGGTTGCCGAACCAGTGCGATTCGTCGGTTCCCGGCCAGTGCGGCTGCATCCATTCCGAAGTCAACGCATTGATCAAGGCGCCAGGCTCCGTCCGCGACAAGGTCGTCTTCGTCACCAACAGCCCCTGTGTCATGTGCGCGAAGCTGATCATCAACTCGGGAGTGACCCACCTGTTCTACCGGAAGGCGTATCGGGATCCCACGGGCCTCGAGGTTCTCCAGCAGGCCGGGATCGAGACCATCGAGTACGATCGCTGGCAGCACGAGTGGAGGTAGCAGGATGAACGGTGACGTGGAACGCTTCTTCCGGCACCTCGTTCGCGCGATCGCCAGCGAGGACGCCGAACGCCTGAAACGCCCCCTGCAGGTGGCGGAGATCTACCAGAGCCTCGTGCCCTACCGGCGCGTCAAGCACGAACTCGGTTTCGACTCCAATCAGGATTACGAGGCGGTGTTGCTGCGACTGCTCGCCGGCGAGGGTGGATTCGTTTCCCTCGACCCCCCCGAAGCGCAGAAGGCGCTGGCGGACGAAGCGGGCGG
>WVYX01000110.1:1272-1500 GCA_011772755.1 Gemmatimonadales bacterium | reverse complement strand
GTGGGGCATCTTCAGCAGCTCGCCGTAGGTCTTGACCGCTTCTTTGCCCTGATCCCACATCCTCGGCTCGAGGAGCTTGTTTCGGATCCAGTCGTGCCGTGTGTGGGGGACATCGTGCACGTGACCGAAGTCGAACTGGTGGAGCGGCTTGGACCCCACTTCCGTGAGCTCCACACCGATCGGTTTGGCGGTCTCGAAGCCGGCCAGGTCGTGGCACCCCCAGCAGCC
>WVYX01000110.1:956-1117 GCA_011772755.1 Gemmatimonadales bacterium | reverse complement strand
TTCGAAGGCGGGCTCGCGGTTCGACAGCAGATACGCAGTGATGTCCGCGGCTTCCTGGTCGGTCAAACGCAGATTGGGCATCCGGGTGTCAGGTGCGTACTGGCGGGGATTTTTGAGCCAGGCATAGAGCCAACCGCCATCGACCTTGCTTCCGGTGCGGA
>WVYX01000110.1:579-938 GCA_011772755.1 Gemmatimonadales bacterium | reverse complement strand
ATTTGTGGATAAAGATCGTCCCGTTTTATCTCGCCGTCCAAGAGATGGCAGCCTGTGCAGCCAACGGTCTCGAAGAGCAGTTGCCCGCGCTCGGCGTCGCCGCGAGGAGGCGGTGGGTAATCCACTCGCTCGGATTTGTCCCACAGATACGCCACCGCGCCGACGATCTCCGCCTTCTGCCGCGCAAGGTTTTCGGGGCTCGTCGTGTTCTCCTGGAAGAAGAAGTGGGGCATCCAGGTCGTCTGGCGAAACTCACGGGGAGCGGCGATCCACTTGTACGCCCATTCGGGCGTCACCTTGCTGGCGACTTTGGCCAGGTTCGGACCGGGTCGCGGCAGATCAGTAAAAGCCGGGTAGTC
>WVYX01000110.1:303-495 GCA_011772755.1 Gemmatimonadales bacterium | reverse complement strand
GGTAGTCGATCTTGTGACAAACGAAGCAGCCCATTCTGGTCATCATCACCCGACCCACATCCTGAATCTCGGACTCGGGTGTCCAGACTTCGGCGGCATGGCAGGTCACGCACCCCGCCTCGGAGTGTTCGGCGGGATAGATGGGGGTATCGAGATAGGGCTGCTCCTCCCACCCCCACTCATCGATCCACT
>WVYX01000110.1:0-178 GCA_011772755.1 Gemmatimonadales bacterium | reverse complement strand
AATTCGGAATAGGGGTGGGGTGAGCTCGCTCCGACAAACAGATCCAGCCGTGGGTGCGAGCGGTACGGCTCCTGCCACTGCTCTCCGTCGAAACCGGATCGGAGCGAGGCCACGTGGCAGGTGACACAACGGTCGACCCGAACCACGTTGGTGAAATTGATGTTGTGGTAGAGGCCGG
>WVYX01000081.1:10404-15305 GCA_011772755.1 Gemmatimonadales bacterium | reverse complement strand
GGACGCATGTCGCTCCTGGTCCCACCGGGCACGTACACCGTGACCCTGCAGGTGGGAGACCAGGAGTACACGCAGCAGCTCCAGGTCCTCAAGGACCCGAACACGGAGGGAACCGAAGAAGACATCCGCGCGCAGACCGCGATGCTGCGCGACATCCGTGGTGACATGAACGCCGCCGCCGACATGATCAACCGGATCGAGTGGATTCGCCGGCAGCTGTACGATCTCAAGGCGGTTCTCGAGGACCAGGGCGGCGCCGAGGAGATCGTGACTGCCGCTCGCGAGTTGGACGAGCAGCTCGTGGGCGTGGAGGACAACCTGATCCAGCTGAAGCTCACCGGAACGGGCCAGGACGGGGTACGCTGGCCCGCCATGCTGGTGGGCAAGCTCGGCCACCTGGCGAGCGGTGTGGCTGTGGGGGATTTCCCGCCTACGGATCAGCAGCGGGAGGTGCACCAGCTGCTCAAACAGCGACTCGCGCGCTACCAGGGCGAGTTGGATGAGCTGCTACGGACGAACGTCGTGGAGTTCAACCGCGTGCTGCGGGAGCGGAACCTGGCTCCGGTGATCTCGGGGCTGCCCTAGAGGAGCGGACCCCAGGGGGCGCTACTCCGTCCTCAGCGCCTCCTGCGGGTCTAGCCTGACCGCCCGGAACGCCGGCACCAGGCAGGCGACGAGGGCCACGACCGCGAGACAGGCACTCACGCCTCCGAACGTGAGCGCATCCGTCGGCGCCACCTGAAACAAGACGCTCCGCACGACGCGCGCACCTGCCACCGCGCCCAGTAGTCCCAGGCCCGCGCCGACGCATACCAGCGTCATTCCCCGGCGAACGACCAGTCGCACCACGTCTCGCGGTGCGGCGCCCAGCGCCACACGTATGCCTAGCTCGCGAGTACGCTGTCTGACGAAGTAGGCCAGGACACCGTACAAACCCGTCGAGCTCAGGATCAGCGCCACCGCGGCGAACAGCGCCACTACGAGCATACGGAACCTCGGCTGTGCCAACGAACGCGACACCCGTGTCTCCATCGCCTGCAGTCCGGACGTGGGGATGTCGTCGTCCACGGCCCGCACCGCGCCGCGCAGGGCTCCTGCGAGTTGGCGCGGCTCCACTGCGCTTCTGATCACCAGCTGCATTCTGTCTACGGGAAACTGCCGTGCTGGCAAGTAGAACACGGACGTGAACGTCGACCCCAAGCCAAACTCGCGCACGTCGCCCACGACGCCGACCACCTCCAGGGATATCGGCGGATTCCACGGCAGGATCAAGATTCTGCCCACGGGGTCCTCACCGGGAAAGAACTGGTCTGCCATAGTCCTGCTGATGACCGTGACGTTCGGATTGCCGATGCGGTCCGTGGACTCGAAGGCTCGGCCGGTGAAAAGCGCGATGCCAGCGGCATCGAAGTAATCCACGCTGGCGAACCGCCGCTGAGCGGACATCTGGTTCCGTTCGGCGACACTCGTGGGAGGCCGATCCGCCGGGTAGAGGTGGTTCCAGGTGCCTCCCGGACGGATTGGGAGCTGGTCGATTGCGCCGACCGCCGTCACACCGGGAAGCGCACGCACCCGCTCGTGCAGCTCGGACCAAACTGCATTGAGTTCTTGCGCCGAACCGTACTTGAAGTCCGGCAGCTGAACCTCGGCGAATTGCAGACCGTCCACGTTGAAGCCGGCGTCCACAGCTTGAAGCTGCACGTAGCTGCGGGCCAGGAGACCCGACGCGATCATCAGCATGAAGGACAACGCCACCTGAGCGACGACCAGAGCGTTGCGGCTCACCAACCCCGGGGGCCCGCTGCCTCGAATGCCCCCGGCTCTGAGCGCCTCAGCCAGGCCGACACGTGTCCCCCTGAGTGCGGGAACGGTCCCGAACAGCAGGGCCGTCGCCAGCGATGCCACGATCGTGAAGGCTAGGGCAGTCTTGTCGACACTGATGGTGCTCAGGCGCGGCAGGCTCGCCGGACCCAGTGACTTGAGGGCCGTGATCCCGCCGAGCGCGAGGAGTAGACCGACACCGCCGCCCGCGAGAGCAACGAACAGGCTCTCGGTCAGCAACTGGCGGATCACCCGCGGCCTGGATGCACCAAGCGAGAACCGCACCGCTATCTCCGTGCTGCGGGTCGCCGCACGGGCGAGCGCGAGCGAAGCGACGTTGGCGCACGCTATGAGCAGGACCAGCGCCACCAGCCCCATCATGATGACCAGCACTGATCGGATGCCGGCGAAGAACCGCTCATGCAGGGGCACAAGGCGCAGGCTCCACGACTCGTTGGTTTCGGGATAAGCCTCCTGCAGCTGCTGTGCGATTACGTCGACCTGCGCCTGAGCATGATCCAAGGACACTCCATCCCGGAGCCTTCCGATCACGTAAAAGTTGTTGTTGTCGCGGCCCATGGCGAACGGGTCGTTCAGCCGCATGGGGAACCAGAGGTCGATTCCACCGGGGAAGTCGAAACCGGGGGGCATCACCCCGAGGATCTGGTACGACTCGCCCCCGATCAGCGCGGAGACCCCGACGACACGCTCGTCCCCGGCGAATCGCCGCTGGAGGAACGCGTTGCTGACGATGACCACATTCGGCGAACCGGGGTCCTCGTCCGCCTCGGCGAAGGACCGTCCTAGCTGCGGGCGTATACCCAGCGTGCGAAAGAAGTTCGCTGACACCAAGGTGCTGAAGGCCCGCTCGGGTCTGGCATCGCCGGTGATGACGACGCGGGGTGTGAAGACGAGGAAGGCGGCGAGCGACTCGAAGGCGTCGGCTTGCTCACGGTAGTCCACGTAGTTCAGGGCCGACACCGAGTTGGTGGTTTGGGTTTGATTCGTTCCCCAAGCCCAGACCAGTCGCTCGGGCTGTTCGAAGGGGAGCGGCCGCAGGACGACGGAATTGAGTATGGTGAACATGGCCGTAACGGCGCCTATGCCCAGAGCGAGCACGAGGACGCTGGCCAAGGTGAACCCGCGCTCCCGCCGGAACGAGCGCAGCGCGAAGCGAACGTCTCTCCAGAAGCTGCCCATCGAGAAAGTCTCCTGGAAGCTGGTGGGGCCGCTCCGACGGGCGGCCAGGGAGGGGCTGGTCCGCCTGTACGATGGACAGTGGGAACGCTGAAATCGTTGCGTCGTGCAGCCTTCTCAGGCCTGCTCAAGCTGGCTTCTGTGAGTTGATTCGCACTCTTTGTACACAGGCCACAGGTCGCGCCAGCCGATGAGCCAAACCTAGTAGCGGAAGTTACTTTGTGGGTGGGCGCATCGTGAGTGACCGCTCATTCTCGTTAGTGGCGTGGCATTAGTGTACGGCCTGGTGGACGAGCGGATTCCGGGCAGGGCCTGGGCTCCCGGTCGGGCGTTCCGTGCGCGACCTTGCAGGCCGCTGTTCTGACTCCTGGACGCAAGGAACCTGTGATGGGCGCCAGCATGAAACCGAAGCCAACCACCGGCAGACGTAGGCGAGCCAGCCACACCGCGGCCAAGGTGGCTCGCGGGGTCGTGTTCCTGGCGCGCGATCCGGTGCATGCGGCTCTCCTGCCCGAAGGGGCGGCCGACACGGTGGAGCGTCTCTCGTTGGCGGCCGGCGCCCTCAAGCCCTGGATGTGCCGGCTGTTCGAAACACGATGGTATCGCTGGCTGGTGGATCGAGCGCTGGGAAGGCTGTGGCCCGGGGAACTAATGCGGCTCACCCTGCGCAAGCGATTCGTGGACGACGAGGTCCGAGCTGCCATCAGTGATGGCGCGCGCCAGGTACTAATCGTCGGTGCCGGATTCGATGCGCTGGGTCTCCGCATGGCGGAAGTCTTTCCAGAGGTCACCGTTGTGGAGGTAGACACGCCGGCCACGGCGGCCCGCAGGCGCAGCGCCATCGAGCGGATGGGAGCGCTCCGGGCAAACCTCCATGTCGTGGGCGCGGACCTGGGCGCGACGAGCCTGGGCGAGGTGCTGCGCGCCGTCCCCGCCTGGCAGACGGACGCCCGAACCGTAGCGGTGGCGGAGGGCGTCGTGATGTACCTCGACCGAAGCGCGGTCGGCGCCTTTCTCGGCGAGATCAGGGACAACGCCGCATCGGGGAGCCGCCTAGTCTTCTCGTACCTCCGGGCTGACCAGCAGGGCAGGCCCTACATGGGCCGGTGGAGCGCGTTGAGCCGACTCGCGTTGAGGCTCGTGGGTGAGCCACTGCGGTGGGGCGCGCGCGAGGGGGAGCTGGATAGGATTCTTGCAGCCGCCGGATTCCGGCTGCTGGGTCCACCCGAGCGGTTCGATCTCCGGCAGCGGTATTTGGCACCGGCGGGAATCGACCAGCCGGTGGGTCAGGTGGAGCGGTTTGTGGTGGCCGAGGCGGGATAGGGCCAGCCGACTCTCACTGTCCCGAATCCGGCCTTGCCTGCAGCTATCCGCGCATTAGTTAGGATGGCATCCACTGGACCGTACCAGCTGCTGAGCTGGACGCTGGCCTAAGCAACACCTGATGGCGCGGGTGAGACTTCGCCTGCCAATGTCCGATAGTCGGAGGGAGTTATGAGCGGACCGACACAGCCTCAACCACCGCAAGTACAGCCAGCAGCGGCACCGCAACCGGCCCTTCTGCCGATGCCGGCGGCTCACAAGTTCCTGTTGGGTGGTCTCGGTGCGGTGGTACCCACGGTGGCAAGCCTCGCCGTGGTCGATCTCGAGCCTGTGCTCGCCCACATGACGTTGTTGGCAGGTCTTGGCCTCGCCGTCAAGGTGGTGTTGCTCTTCTTGATCGGGGGCGTATGGGCGTGGCTGCACCGGCAAGAGAACCAGCGGGCTAGGGTATTCGAGCTGGGCATTGTCGCCCCCGCTACGATTCTCACCTTGTCCAACGGCATAAAAGCCGCCGGCCCCGCGGGCATCCAGAACACTATGCTGCCAGCGGTCGTCGAGTT
>WVYX01000081.1:3080-10371 GCA_011772755.1 Gemmatimonadales bacterium | reverse complement strand
ACATGTCCACGTTCGTGGGACGGATATCGGTACGCTGACTGCCGAGACTGGTGCCTTTGAGCTGAACATCCCGCCGGGGTCGCACACGCTTCTGATAGCGCTGATCGGATTCTCGAGTGTGGCTCAGCTCGTGGAGGTCGAGGCGTCCCGAACGACGGAGGTGGAGGTCGCGTTGGAACCGGCGATGATCGCGCTCGACGAGATTGTGATCAGTAGGAGTGTGAAGAGCGTACAACCGCCGCGGGAGTCGGGGGTCCAGCAATTCCTTCGCGGACTGCTGGGTCGCTCGGATCCCCGCGTCTGGTACGTCGCCGGCGAGTCGTATGACACGCGGGAGGCTGCCGCTCGCAAGGCGCACGAGTATATCGTGGCGCTGGACGATCCCGATGCGGCACGGGTGTACGAGGAGCCCGACCCCGACCGCCCCGGGGCAACCCGATTCCTGGTCGTTTTCGGCACAAACCTCAGGTACGAGGAGGCTTCGGCTCTGCGACAGAAGATCGAGGCGCTGGGGCTGAGCGCGCAGGGCACGAAAATCGTGAGGCGGTAGCAGAAGTGCGGCCGCTGTAGTCTGAGGCAGCACTCACGGGGACCGGACGACGCTGTCGCTCGGCGCGTCCTTGCCTACAGCAGCGCCTCCAATCCCAGTGAATCGGCATACGCAAACAGCGCCGGGAGGCCCCCGGTGTGGAGAAACACGATCGTGCGGTCCGGGGCGATCAATCCGCGTCGAGCATAGTCGATCAAGCCTGCCATTGCTTTCGAGGTATAGACGGGATCGAGCAGCAACCCATCACACCGCCCGACCAATCGCATGGCCTCCCGCCCCGCATCGGTGAGCACCCCGTAACCAGGACCGACATAGTCGACGATACTGGTGATGTCGTCCGGCACCAGTCGGGTCGGCAGGCCGAGTATCTCCGCGCACTCGTTCCCGTGGGAGGCGATACATTCGGCAAAGGTCCAGCCCGGTGAGATGGGCTGCGGCACCGCCGGGAGACCCACCAGGCGGATGGGTGACTCGCAGTGCTTCGCCGCTAGCGCGAGACCGGCCTGCGTGGCGTCCGACGAGCTCATCCAGATCTCGTCGATCGTCAGCTCGAGCTCCTCGGCCTGTTCGACGAGCTCCACGAACGCAGCGGCGTACGCAACGGCATACTTGCCCAGTGACGTCTCGTCACCCACACGTCCGATGTGAACCCTCTTGCCCTGAGCCTCGAGTTCCTTCGCCCGCTGCCGGATGCGCTCGCCGTGCTCCACCCAATCGATGCCCTCGATCATCTCGACCTTGGCGCCAACCAGAAGGTCGAGCAGCAGTCCCCCCTGGATCTCTTCGTCCTCTGCACCGCGGATCTTGTGGAGCAACAGGTGACATTCCAGGCCTAGCTTTGCGCAGGCGGCTGCAAGCTGCCGGCAGTAGTTCGACTGCACCGCAGCGCCGGCCACCACCGTGTCCGCCCCTTCCTCGACGGCCCTGCCCAGGACGTATTCGAACATCCGTGTCTTGTTGCCGCCCGTGGCGAGCCCGGTGAGATCGTCGCGCTTCACCCAGATGTCGGGTCCGCCCAGTTCGCGGGTGAGACCCGGGCAGCGTTCCAACGGCGTGGGCAGGTTGGCGAGCGAGACGCGCGGCCTTGCCTGCAACGCCTCCCGCAGTTCGGCAAGCCGCTGCTCATTGGCGTTCCTCATGATCCCTCCGGTCCCTCCTGCTGCCCCGCTTCATGAACTCCGCGATCAGCGGCAATCCGCGGCGCGCGGCTCGGCGAATTGCACGTTCCCCACTTAGGATAACCGCTCTAGACAGGCTTTGCCTCCCCGTTCATTCATATTGGGTCCATGCTCTTCGTGCCTGTGACCCGAGGATCACCGTCAGAGTGAGGATCCCCATGGCTACGCGCAGTCGGTGCACGTCGCTCGCCGTTCTCGTTGTGATCTGGTGTATCTCCGTTCTGCTCCCGGGAATCGCCCACTCCCAGCAACGTCCTGGCACCGTGGCGGGGCCGTATGAAGTGCGTCTCGAAAAGAGCGTGCTCCTGCACATGCGCGACGGCGTGCGGCTCTCGACGGATCTCTATTTCCCGGTCGGTGCTCCGGAGCCGTTGCCGGTGATCCTCATCCGGCTGCCGTACAACAAGAACCGGTACGTGCGGCTTCGTCAGCCCCGCTCGGACGCGTACTTCTTCGCCGGTCACGGCTACGTGGTCGCCGTGCAGGACATGCGCGGCCGGTTCGAGTCCGAGGGCGAGTACGTCGTCGGCCGCGCCAACCGCGACGACGGGTACGACGCCGTGGAGTGGCTGGCGAAGCAACCGTGGTCCAACGGCCGGGTGGGCACGTACGGCTGCTCCTATCTGGGCGAGAACCAGCTCCAACTGGCGGCGACGCGCCACCCCAATCACGCCGCCGCCATCCCGCAGGCGGCTGGCGGCGGGTACGACGGCACCTTCCGGACATTCCTGTTCATGGACGGCGGCGCATTCGAGATGGCATCGGGCCTGAGCTGGTTCGCCACGGCTGGTAGGAAGACGTTCACCCGTCCCCCGTCCACGCTGTCTGACGAGGAGTACCGGGCAGCCCTACAGACCATGAACACCGCGCCGCCGCTGCCTCCCGTGAACCTGCAAGAGGCGTTCTGGGAGCTCCCGGTCATCGACATCCTGGAGAGTCGCGGAGTCTCACCCACCGACTACGAAGACTTCGTGCGACACATGCCGGGTGACCCCTACTGGAAGACGCTCAACTACGTCGACCAGGCTGATCGGTTCGACATCCCCGCGCTCCACGTCAACTCCTGGTACGACCTCGGCACTCGAGAGACGATGGATGTGTTCAATCTGTTTCGGGAGAACGCCGAGAGTGCCCGGGGGCGTGACAACCAGTTCGTGATCATGTCACCCACCACCCACTGCGCGTCCGAGTTCGTGCGCGCGCCCGTCATGGTCGGCGCCCGCGACCTGGGCGATGCCACGCTCGAGTACTATCGGATCTACCTGGACTGGTTCGATCACTGGCTCAAGGGGATCGACAACGGCATCACCGATATGCCGAAGATCCAGTATTACCTCATGGGAGCCAACGAGTGGCGCTCCGCGGGAACGTGGCCGCTTCCCAACACGGAGCTCACGCCGTTCTACCTCCACAGCGCTGGCCACGCCACCACGCGCCTGGGTGATGGGACGCTGAGCACGACGGCTCCGGTGGACGAGGCGCCCGATCGATACACGTACGACCCCGCGGATCCGGTACCGTCAGTGGGTGGTCCGATCTGCTGCATCAGTGCGCAGGACGCACCTGCCGGGTCGTTCGACCAGTCGGAGGTCGAGCTTCGGAACGATGTGCTGGTGTACACGTCCGACGCACTCGAGGAGGGGATCGAGGTGACGGGATCGATGGAGGCGGTCCTCTATGTCTCGTCGTCTGCTAAGGACACCGACTTCACCGTGAAGCTGATCGACGTGTACCCCGACGGCCGAGCGTTCAACGTGCAGGAGACCATCCTGCGGGCTCGGTACCGCGAGGGCTTTGACCGGCAGGTATTCATGGAGCCGGGCGAGGTGTACCAGCTGCGCATCGATCTCCACGCCACCGCGAACTACTTCGGGCCCGGTCACCGCGTTCGCATCGAGGTCTCCAGCTCCAATTTCCCGCGGTTCGATCGCAACCTGAACACGGGTGGCAATAACTACGACGAATCGTCGTGGGTCGTGGCGGAGAACACGATCCACCACTCCCGGGACTATCCGTCGCGGGTGATGCTTCCCATCGTGCGGCGGTGACCGGTGGCGGGGTCCCCGTCACCGGTGATCGTGGTCAGAACTCGATCGTAACACCGGTCCTGATTGTCGTGTCCAGAGACTCCTTGCCGTCCGGTGGCCGGCTGTCGTAGTGCATCCGCAGGCTCACCAGCAGGGAGGTCGGGCCGGCTAACTCCGCCCCCAGGCTCGTATCGCTGAGTATTCTCAGATCCTTGATCTCGTCCAATTGAGGCTGGACGTATACGATCCAGAGTAGGGTGGCGCGCTCGTTGAACCGGATTCTCGACGACAGGTAGTTGCTCCAGCGGTGCACAGAGGTCCGTTGGGCGTGGATTGCATCCGGCAGGAGGTCCAGCCGCTCGTACTCGAACATATAGGCCGATCCCCACCAGAATCGAGCTGTCGGATTTCGGAACAGGCGGACTCGAATGCCACCACCCACGAGAGCCCGAAAGTCCAGCAGCCTCGACTCATTGTAGTTCACCTGCGCAAAGACTTCCGGCCGCAGTGACGAACCACGGCGGTACACTTGACGCAGGTGTAGCATTCCCTCGTTGATGAACCGATCTCCACCCTTCCATCCCAGATCGCCGCTACCCATCAGAAACGTCGTGACCAGTTCGCTCACATGATCCAGCCGGCCATCGAGCCCGAACTGTACCAACTCCACGTTGCCGGTCCGGGCGGCGAGATTGAAGCCCAGAGATCCCGAGAGCCGCTTCTGTTCTTCGCCTGCCCGTAGCCTTTCTATGTTCACTTGAGCAGACAAGGGGGATACGACCACGGCGACTAGCACGGGCAGCCATGACAGAGCTGTGCCTCGAGCCAAACCAGAATCTCTCCAATCCCTGAGTTCTTGAAGCATGCATGTCTCGCCGGTTAGGCCAATTCAGGTCGCGTCTCGTCCGCTTGTGCGTCTTGCTCGCTACTGTCTCGGAGCAGCGTATGATGCATCGCCGTGCGCCATCGGCGGGCGGCGAGTTGTACGGTTGCGAACCTGCAGCGAGGTTGGGGGGACCGCCAGGTCCCTTATGGGGCACGCGGTGCCCAGACTGGGACATTATGGCAGAGCCCAAGTCGGATTTGGGTTGGGATGCGCCCGAAGGAAGGTCGGGGGCTGGAACGTCTTTCCGGCTTCTCTTCTGCCCCCTCAAGCAGATCAGGGTAAACCTCAGCCGCAGCCCGGCACCCCCTGGCGCACACTCCGTCCCACAGGCATGATTCGATCGCCATGACTACTTCCGATCTCTCCCAACTCATCGCTCTCGCCCGGGGCGACGAGCCGGCCGATCTGCTGTTGAAGAACGCCCAGCTGGTGAACGTCCTCTCGGGTGAGCTTCATCCGGCCGACATCGCCGTTGCGGGCTCGCACGTCGTGGGCGTTGGATCGGGCTACGAGGCCCGCGAGGTGGTGGACCTGGACGGGCAGTTCGTCTGCCCAGGATTGATCGACGCCCACGTGCACGTCGAGAGTTCCATGGTCCCACCGCGGGAATTCGCCCGCGCCGTCGTGCCCCACGGCGTGACCACGGTGGTGACGGATCCGCATGAGATAGCCAACGTACTGGGGCTCGACGGGATCCGCTTCATGCTAGCTGACGCCCGGGATGTCCCCCTCACGATGTACGTCAACGCGTCGTCGTGCGTCCCCGCGACGCACATGGAGACCTCGGGTGCCGAGCTTTCCGCCGCCGACCTCGCTGCGCTGCGGGATGAGCCTGCCGTCCTCGGCTTGGCGGAAGTCATGAATTTCCCCGGTGTAGTGTTCGGCGACGAGAGTGTGCTGGCCAAGATCCGTGCATTCGGAGACCGGGTGATCGACGGCCACTGCCCGGGCTTGAGCGGAAAACAGCTCAACGCGTACGTCGCGGCGGGGATCGCGTCGGACCACGAATGCACCACCCTCGACGAGGCCCGGGACAAGCTGCGGCTCGGCATGACCGTGTACCTGCGGGAGGCGAGCAACGCGCGAAACCTGAAGACCCTGCTCCCGCTCGTGACCCCGGAGAACGAGCGCCATCTGTGCCTCTGCACCGACGATCGCCAACCGCCCGACCTGCTCGAAGAAGGTTCCGTCGATCACCTGGTCCGCATGGCGATCGCCGAGGGCGTGCCGCCGATCACCGCGATCCGCATGGCGACGCTGAATACCGCCGAACACTTCCGGCTCCACGACCGCGGCGCCATCGCCCCGGGCCGCCGCGCGGATCTCGTGGTCCTCGCGGACCTGCAGGAGCCGCGAGCAGTGATGGTGTACGTGGCCGGCAAGCTCATGGCCCGAGACGGCCGGATGCTGGATGGAGCCCCAGCGGCACCGCGGACCGCGCCCGCGAATACCGTGCGCGTGGATTGGGGAAAGGTGAAGCTGGGCATCCGCGCCGACGGACGACGGGCGCGGGTCATTGGCGTCATTCCGGACCAGATCGTGACCACGCACGTCGAGCTGGACGTGCCCGTCCAGGACGGAATGGCCGTGCCGGATCCGTCGCGGGATCTGCTCAAGATGGCGGTCATCGAGCGGCACGGTCGGTCGGGGAACGTTGGTCTCGGTTTCGTGACCGGCGTGGGTCTCCAGCGCGGGGCGATCGCGGGGACGGTGGCCCACGATCATCACAATCTGGTAGTGATCGGCGCGGACGATCGCTCGATGCTCACTGCCGCTCGGGCGGTGGCCGACGCGGGTGGTGGTCAGGCGGTGGCAGACGGCGACGAGGTGCTGGCGCTCCTGCCGCTTCCGATCGCCGGGCTGATGTCGGAGCTGCCGATCGAGGCGGTGCGCGACCGCATGGCGGACCTCATCGCCGCCGCGCAACGCCTGGGATCGAAGCTCCACGATCCCTTCATGGCCATGAGCTTCCTCGCCCTCGAGGTGATCCCGAGCCTCAAGCTCACGGACCAGGGACTGGTGGACGTGGAGAAGTTCGAGGTGGTGCCGCTGTTTGTTGACTGAGGTCCTGGGTTCTAGGTCCTTGGTGGGGGGCACCTAGTCAGAAGTCCGCTGCATGTCACACGCACCGGTGAGTCCCTCCGGGCGCTGACGTACCGGGCGGACTCGATACCTACACCCAGTCGTGCGATCGACGCCGTGATGGCAGCGTCGGCGCCGAGACCGCCGGTACTGCCGTGCCCTGCGGGACCCACCGGTGCATGGCGTCTATGAAACCGACCTCCGGGACGCCGCAGTAGCATGTCGGTTATCCCTAACACCCAGGACCCAGGAACGGTGTTGTTAGTACCCAGCACCTGGGACCGAGGACCTAGGACCTACCTAGGCACCCCCACCTCCCTCAGCACCGCCATCGGCCCCCGCTCGCATACCAGCTCGAGTTCCCGTTCATCGCGAACCAGCAGCGAGCCGGCGAAGCCCAGGGCGTTCACCGAGATCGACTCGTAGGCTTCCGCCGACCGGGGGACCAGGAGCATCCAGTCTCGGGTGACCAGTAGGTTGTATGGGCCGGGTTCGCCGCCCCGTCCCACGGCCTTGAGCATCTCCAGGTACAGAGCCCTCGTCGCCTCGGCGGCTTCGCGAGGTGCCA
>WVYX01000081.1:0-3071 GCA_011772755.1 Gemmatimonadales bacterium | reverse complement strand
TACCGCGCTTGTGCCAGGAGAGGATCCATGGGGATGCGTTCTGGACCGGATCCCAGTGGCAACGATACCTGCTGCAGGTGCTTGTGTGGCTGGCTCGCGCCGCCTACTCGGCCCGCATTGTAAAACGCCATCCCTTCGAATTCCCTCATGCAGCTCCACATGGCTTCGAAATCCCGAACCGTGAGGAGCGTCTCTTGATCTTCGAACTGCCGGGTGACGAGGAGCAGATGGTGCTCCACCACGTTGAACCTGTTCAGCAGGCAAACGTGTGTGTCGGAAACATCGGCGACGAAGAGATCTTCATCGTAGGGAAGGAAGGGATTGACGTCATCCCTCTGCTGCATCAGGCCCACGATCCGCTTGCGCTCCAGGCTGTCTACGACGCGCACCACGAATCTGACCCCGTGTTGGGGCACGACCTCGGTGCGCGTGCTGATGCGTTGCAGCGCACCGCAACGCACTGCGTGCGCGGTCCGCTCCAGGACCGATCGCCACAGGGTGCCGGGCTCAAAGGCCATGTGCGAGTTAAGATATGCAGGAAGACCGACGCCGTTGTTCTATGTGCACTGATCGTGTCGGTTTTGCGCCTTCCTGGCGCTGTTGGCGGCACCACGTAGAACAACTTCGCGTTGGCGCGTCTGACCCGCTTACCAGACGACGAGAATGCCCACCTTGCTACCGAACTCGTCTTCGGTGACCCGCGTGCCTCGGGGTGCGAGCCACGGGCCACCGTCCAGGCGGACGTTCAGCCGATGGACACCGGAGACGATCGGGAGTGTGATCTCCCAGCGTCCGCCTGCCAATCGTTCCAGAGCGGCCGGCTGCCAGTCGGTGAAGTCGCCCATGATCTCCACGGACTCGGCACCCGGTGCCTCCACCCGCAGGGTGCGGAGGTCGTCCGATGACGATGCGATCTCGAGCCGTGCAGGGCCGGTCGACGGCGATCCAGGTTCATCGCGCTCCCGGGTCAGCGCGTCGGTGAGGGGGGACACCGCCGGGATGCGCCCTGGAAGCGCAGCGATCCTGAGGGCTACGCTGACGTAGCGCGCGGCAACCACACCGCGTACGGGGTCGGAAGGGTACCATCCGCCACTGGCAAGCACCGTGACTCGGTTGCCAAGTGGCACCCGAAGGTGGAGTTCTCCGTAGGCATCCCGTCCACCATCCCCGCTCCAGGTGCGGAACCCGGCGGTGCCGTCGAGCTCGAGACGGCGCAGTCTCCAACGCGCCGTCGCCACCGCATCCAGGTACGCGGTGTCTGCCAACCACGCCCGCGTGACGGTGGCAGCGAGCCCGAGGCCCTGGTACACGGTCCACGCACTGACTTCCACTTCATACGGCGTCTCGGCCGCTGCGCCGGAGAACGACTGACCAGTGGCGCCCCCAACCCACACTCCGCTTCGGGCACCCACGTAATGCGCTCGCAGGCGTCCTACCGCATGGCCATAGCGCGGCGCATCCTCGTAGGAGTAGGAGCTCACGCCGACCGAGCCGGACAGCTCACCGCGAAACCGCCCCGCGGGCGGAGTCCTCCATCCGGCCGCCGCCAGCCCTTGCAGGATCTGGTTGCCGCTTTCGAAGACCGTGAGGTTCCCGTGGATGCCGAGGGAGAGGTTCGCTGCGTCATACCGGAGTGTTGGAGCAGCGAAGACCGCGCCCGAGCCGAGGAAACCCTCGTACCGGACGGAGGACACACCGATCTCCAGGGCCCCCGTCGCCTGCCCGGCGAGCGTGGACCATCCCAGCAGGTGCCACAGTGTCGCCCCTGCTGCGGCGCCCCAGCAGCGGCGCGTCACCGCTCCCGCGGCACCTACGGCTTCCTGGGGCGTCCGGTGCCTTGGGTGCGGACCGTGGCGTCAAACGCCTCGGTCGCGGCCTCCAGGCGCACGCCGAGCGCCGCAACGGGCGACGCACCCAGGGCGATGTCTCGCTCCACGTTACGCCGGAACGCGATGTACTCCACGTCGTCCGTCACTTCGGCGAGGGCAAGGACGGCCGCTACAGCCGTGTCCGTCGGCACACCCGCCGCCACTAGGTCAGCCAGCACCGCCGCGGCGACGGTGAGAGGCTGATCTCTCCGCAGCGTTCGCAAGTGTGCGAGACTCTGCGGTCGTGCCCCGGCCCGGAGCGCGCTGGCGCCAGCGATGATCTCGGCGTCCGAGGACCGTACCCCAAGGGCGTCCCGGGCTGCCCGGAGATCACCCGCAAGCCGCCGTGCCGCGGCGAGGATCCGATCGCCGGCGGCACCCTTGCTCGCACCCTCGAGCGCCCGGTCGACGAGGGGCTCAGTGGGCAGCCCCGCCGCCCGGGCCGAATCCAGTAACGCGTCGATCTGAGTGCGGATTGGCTCAGGTACTCGGCCTACCAGGCGCGGCTCCTGGCCAAGCGCGCTCCCGGGCATCACTCCGGCCAGCGCCGGAGTGAGGGCCAGCATCACTGCGAGTCCCTGTGTGCGGAATGTCATAAGCCTCCAACTGTCACGACCGAGTTTGGCCGTCCGAAGTCATCCTCCAACGCCCGCGGCGCAGAGGGGTCGCTGAGCCAGGTGCTGCCGTCGACTAGGAACGCGTAGCGATATCGACCGGGTCCCAATGGCACTGTGACCGACCAGATGCCGTTCCCTTCCACCACCTGCATCGGTGTCGCCGACGTGCTCCAATCGTTGAAGTCCCCTACGAGCGACACGGTAGCGGCGCCCGGCGCGACCACCACGAACTGCATCACTGCCGCCTGAGCACCCTCAACCGGTGCCTGCCCGACGGTACCAGCGAGCCACCAGCGGCCGACGAGCAGAACCGCAGCAAGCCCGGCGGCGAGTGCGAGACCGCCCAGCGGGCTCACGGTGACGGGGCGTCCCCGCCTGAGCCAGTCAACAGCGGCCCACACCCGTTGCGTCCCCGCCCGCGGCGCCCGAGACGTCTCGATCGCCGCCATCACACGCTTGTCGAGGGCAGGGTCGATCCGGACAGGCTCCTTCAATACCTCGGCGGCCCGCTGGATGATGTCTTCGTGCTCAGCCACCTTCGACCTCCGACAGTAATCGGCGCAATTCCTCGCGAGCCCGCAACACC
>WVYX01000013.1:892-1192 GCA_011772755.1 Gemmatimonadales bacterium | reverse complement strand
AACCCCTGGGTCAGCAGCGACGTGCTGGCCGCGCTGCGCTTCCGGTGCCCCCCGGAGGCGCGCGGACTGACGAAGCTCGAGGACCGCCCGGTGTGGTACTTCCCGGAACAGTACCCGGACCACATCACAGGGATTCTGCTGGAGAGGCTCGCCGGCCCCTAGAACTGGACGCGCCAGCGAATGCTTACGACGTTCACGATGTCGTTGTCCGGATTGAACGCGGGCGTGATGTACGCCTGCCAGCCGAACGAGAGCTGTTGGGCGCGCGTCATCTGAATCCGGTAGAACGCCTCAGCCACG
>WVYX01000013.1:612-807 GCA_011772755.1 Gemmatimonadales bacterium | reverse complement strand
GTCTGGTCGGCACCGCGCGCATCCCCGTTCGCCCATGCATACCGCAGGAATGCGAGCAGCGCGACCCCGATCTCCTGATCGAAGCTCAGCGCGAACCCGCTGCCATGACCGGTCCCGCGCACGCGGCTCGCATCGGAGTACCACAGCGTCAGCCGGTAATTGCCCTGCCCGAGCTCGGCGAACCGGGGCGTCCAT
>WVYX01000013.1:290-561 GCA_011772755.1 Gemmatimonadales bacterium | reverse complement strand
GCCCGTGTACACGAACTGTCCCTCGTCCAGCGTTCCGAAGTTGCCGCGCGTCGCCGAGCCGTTGGCGTCGTGGATCCCGCCCGTCAGGTACCACGCCTCGACCGGTCGGTACGCGACGTTGATGCCGATCCCGCGCGGCGCCAGCCCAACGGCCCGGTTGCCCGAGAACACCTGGTTCAGGAACACCGTGTTCTGGTTCCGCAGCCGGTTGGTGTTGTAGAAGGACCGCGAGCTGATCTTGCCCGCAGTAATGTTCAGCGCGTTGCCGAGC
>WVYX01000013.1:0-182 GCA_011772755.1 Gemmatimonadales bacterium | reverse complement strand
CGGGCCCAGCTTGTGTCTGTACTCCACCGCGAAGCCGAGGTAACCCGAGTGGCCCTGGTCCTTCGCGTCCAGCGCGTTCCAGACGCCGATGAGGTCCAGGTCTCCCCCGATGCCCTGTTTGCCGGCATTGGAATCCGGCGCCCACTGTGCAAGCAGCGTGTAGGCGAGGCCGACCCGCAGCC
>WVYX01000011.1:611-1053 GCA_011772755.1 Gemmatimonadales bacterium | reverse complement strand
GCTCGGTCTGGTGAACCGCGTGGTGGGCGACGGGCATGTGGTCTCGGAAGCCGAGGACTGGGCTCATTCATTGTGCGCGCGTGCGCCGCTTGGATTGGCTGGCGCGAAGAAGGCGCTGCGGCGCAGTGCGCATTCGGATCATGAGGGGAGCCTGCGGACGGAGGCTATCCTCCAGGGGCCCCTCATCGAGACAGATGACTGTCAAGAAGGGTTCAAGGCGTTCGTCGAGCAGAGAGAGCCGCGGTTCCGGGGCACGTGACGCGGGCCGTCGCTGGGGCTCCATCGGGCACGACGGGTCGGGCGTTATAATCGGCGGTCCAGGAAACATAAGGGGGACGTTCACGTGCTCAAATCTCGATTTCGGACGATGGGGCTGCTTACCGCCTCCTTATGGGCCCTGGGATGCACACCGGGTGATCCGACACCCGAGGGCGAACCGCTG
>WVYX01000011.1:0-533 GCA_011772755.1 Gemmatimonadales bacterium | reverse complement strand
CACTTCCCGGAGTCCGTCGCCTCCCATCAGGAAGCGCTCCGGCACGACCCCGACCATCCCATGATCTACTGGGGCCTCGCCCTGGCGCTCGGACCCGTCCCCAACAGCCGCAGCGTGGGTCTCCAGGACGATCCCCACGGCGAGGCCCGTCAGGCCATCGAGCGGGCGATGGAACTCGTCGACAACGGCAACGAAGTCGAGCAGGCATTCGTGCGAGCGTTGTACGTTCGTTTCGATTCGGACACTTACCCGGATCGCGATGCCCGAGATCAGGCGTATCTGGCCGCTGCCCGAGAGCTGTTCGAGGCATACCCCGGCGACCCCGACGCGGGCACGCTGCTGGGGGATGCCTACATGATCACGCGGCCCGGACGTTACTACTGGGACGAAGACGGCAACGCCCTGCCCGGGACTGCGGAAGCATCAGCCGCGCTCGAACGCGTCATGGAGTTGCGGCCCGATCACCCGGGCGCCAACCACCTTTACATTCACTTGTACGAGGCCTCGAACACACCGGAGCAGGCGCTTGGCGC
>WVYX01000292.1:1990-2184 GCA_011772755.1 Gemmatimonadales bacterium | reverse complement strand
CGTATCGGCGGCATGTGGCAGCGGCGACGACCTGATCGTGGCCACAACGACCAGCACTCGGGACAGCGGGCTCCTAGAGGATCTGATGCCAATCTTCGAAAGGGAGACCGGGTACGACGTCAAGGTCATAGCGGTTGGGTCGGGAGCCGCCCTCAGGCTCGGGGCTGAGGGTGAGGCGGACGTTGTCTTGGTCC
>WVYX01000292.1:1675-1877 GCA_011772755.1 Gemmatimonadales bacterium | reverse complement strand
GCCGCGGGGATGATTCAGGAACCCACGCTAATGAATTGGGGCTGTGGGCTTCGGCAGGAATAGACCCGAACGGTGGCAGCTACCAGGAGAGCGGGACAGGTATGGGCCAGACTTTGTTGGTCGCCAACGACAAGCGCGGATACACGTTGTCGGACCGCGCGACGTTCGTGGCTTTCCGGGAGAACCTCGCCCTGAGAATACT
>WVYX01000292.1:1371-1575 GCA_011772755.1 Gemmatimonadales bacterium | reverse complement strand
GGTCAGATCAACGCCGAGGGTGCGGCGGCGTTCGTTGACTTCATTACTTCGTCTGAGGCACAGGAGATGATCCGTCGATTCGGTTTGGAGGAGTTCGGAGAGCCTCTGTTCGTACCGGATGCCTATTTGGAGTCAACTGCCGGTGCGGAAGCTGACTAGCGTCAATCTGGCGGCGATGCTCTTGGTCGGCGGTGTGCTGTCGGC
>WVYX01000292.1:690-1311 GCA_011772755.1 Gemmatimonadales bacterium | reverse complement strand
CCGGCGTTGGCAACGTGAAGCCGATAGCGGCGGCCTCGGGTCAGCTGGAAGAGTTGGCCCGGCGCGGCGAGGTCGACGTCATCATCAGCCACGCCCCGGAGTCCGAGGCGCGGCTCATCGCCGAGGGTGATGGCATGGACCGGCGGCCGTTCATGCACAACTTCTTCCTAATGGTCGGACCCGAAGACGACCCGGCTGGCGTCGCCGTAGCCGCTTCGACTATACAGGCCTTCCGGCTCATAGCAGAGGCTGAAGCGGACTTCTTGAGCCGTAGTGACCTCTCGGGCACGAATCAACGGGAGCTTCGTATCTGGGAAGAGGCAGGAATCGACCCGACAGGCCGCTCCTGGTACCAGGAGTCGGGTGCNNGAGTCGGGTGCCGGCCAGGGCACGAGCCTGCTGGTTGCGTCGGACAGGGACGCCTACACGTTGGTGGACAGCGGCACCTGGGCCGTGCTCGAAGAGCAGACGGGGCTGACGGTATTCGTTACCGATGAAGTGCCGAACGTTTACAGTGTCATACGGGTTAACCCGGAGAGGCACTCGGTGAATGAAGAGGCCGCGGCCGCGTTTGCGGAGTTCCTAACGTCTGCGACGGCGCAGGCCATCATCGGTGACTTC
>WVYX01000292.1:0-631 GCA_011772755.1 Gemmatimonadales bacterium | reverse complement strand
CGGGGATCTCGGTGATCGTTGGGTTGGGCATAGCCTCTTTCTTGGCCTTTCGCGCGCCGCCCGGACGGACCGTGGCGGTGAGCGTGCTGAACACAGGCATGGCCTTGCCCCCTGTCGTCGTGGGTCTGGCGGTGGCGCTTTTCTTGTGGCGGACGGGCCCTCTGGGGCAGTTGGGACTTCTCTATACACCGGCGGCCATTGTCGTCGCTCAGGCGGTGATTGCGACACCGGTAGTCACGGCCCTCAGCACGGCGGCCCTGCAGAATCTGCATCCAAAGCTAAGGCTTCAGGTGATGGCGTTGGGCGCCTCCCGCGTGCAGGCGGCCTGGCTCTTGTTCCGGGAAGCGCGACTGCCGTTGCTGGCGGCGGTGATGGCTGGCTTCGGGGCCGCTATTTCCGAGGTAGGAGCCTCCATCATGGTGGGAGGCAACATCAAAGGCTCCACACGCACATTGACCACAGCGACCGTACTGGAGACGTCTCAGGGGGACTTCGAAACCGCGATCGCGCTTTCGGCGATCCTGCTGCTTCTGGTGTACATGGTGGCCCTGGTGCTGACGCTGGTTCAGCAAGGCAGGCGCGCGGCGTGACGGAGCCGAAGCTGGGGCTGCGTGGCGTTGTCGTCGAGCGG
>WVYX01000256.1:953-1126 GCA_011772755.1 Gemmatimonadales bacterium | reverse complement strand
GATGACCCGGCGTCGGGTGGGTGGAGCCTGCTGGGCCACTAGGCTGCCGCCGCGACCGAGCGCGTACGCGCCAGCCGCGGCTCCTGTGATGCTTCTAAAGAAGTCTCTGCGATTTGGCACGGTGGGTTCCTCCCTTGAAGGTGAGTCGAACTCTACACCCGAAGCCAGGGGGA
>WVYX01000256.1:592-818 GCA_011772755.1 Gemmatimonadales bacterium | reverse complement strand
TCACCATCCTGCTCGACATCGACAGTCCACATTCGGGGTTCCCGCCGGGGATGTAGATGAGCTCCCCGTCGGTGGCGCCGGTGATGCCGTGCTTGCCGATCGGCATGGGCGCCAACGTTTGCCACTGGCCAGTTTCGACGTTGAAGCCTTCGGTCTCCGCAAAAGGCTTGGCGTCTTGGCACTCGCCACCCGCCACTACGATCAGCCCCTTGTACAGTACTGCCGC
>WVYX01000256.1:303-494 GCA_011772755.1 Gemmatimonadales bacterium | reverse complement strand
CGCCCGCCGATCACATGAATCCTACCGTCGACCACAGCAATGGCGAAGTGGTCGCGAGCTGTTGGCAGCGGCGCCGCGTCGCTCCAGCTATCGGTCGCCGGATCGTAGACTTCGTGCAGCGCGGAGGTCACTCGGTCGAGGGTGCGCCCGGCAACCGCGTGAATCTTTCCGTCGAGTGCGACGACGCCGAC
>WVYX01000256.1:0-190 GCA_011772755.1 Gemmatimonadales bacterium | reverse complement strand
AGAGAAAGCCGCCAACGACATAGACCTTGTCATCGAGCACGGTGGCATTCGGATGGCTGAGCGGTCCCGGCATGGGCGCACGCTCGCGCCACATGTCTGTCGTTGGGTCGTACTCGTGGTTTAGCGTTGAGGCTTCCTGTCCTCGTGCTAGACCGCCGAGCACGTAGACTTTGCCGGCCGCGAACACGGT
>WVYX01000265.1:800-1063 GCA_011772755.1 Gemmatimonadales bacterium | reverse complement strand
GAACACCGAACCGGCCGACACACCGAATCACGCCACCTACTTCTTCAGGGGCAAGTAGCTAGCCACCGGCACCGAGGCACGCCACAAGAATGTCGTCGCCACGCGACGTTGACGCCCCCACCCGGGAGGCGATGACCCTTGGTGCACTCTCCCGCCGAGTGGGAGCTTTTTTGGCCGGCAGGCAACCGGGATGTTCCCCGGCTCGGACATGTGCTCATGGCTGGACGGACGAATCGGCAGCAACCGATCGTGGCGTGGAGGTG
>WVYX01000265.1:456-670 GCA_011772755.1 Gemmatimonadales bacterium | reverse complement strand
GAGGGAGAGGAGTTTTCTGTGAGTAATGCCAGACGCGCGCTCGTGGTCGTCGGAGTTGTTGTCGGTCTGATGGTGCCGGTTATTGCCATCGCCGCCGACCGCTTCGCCGACGTGCCGGACACCAATGTCTTCCATGCCGATATCGCATGGCTGGCGGATGCGGGAGTCACCAAGGGATGCAACCCGCCAGATAATGACCGGTTCTGTCCGGGAG
>WVYX01000265.1:0-313 GCA_011772755.1 Gemmatimonadales bacterium | reverse complement strand
GCGACGGGATCCAAGCTGCCATCGACGCTCTCCCGCTCGGCGGGGGGGAGGTCTTGGTCGGTCCAGGGACCTATGTGTGTCCTGAACCGGTGGTGATCGCACGCGATCACGTGGTTTTGCGCGGTGCGGGCCCGGCTACAGTGCTCCGGCTTGCCGACGGAGCCAACTCGCCGCTCCTCGTCGTTGGCGATCCCGGCGCCGAGCCCTTGGACACTCACCATCACGTGACGGTGGCGAGCTTGCGGCTCGACGGCAATAGCGCCACCCAACCGGACGAGTGCTGGGGAGGCGATTGTCTCGACCCGTTTCTACC
>WVYX01000128.1:961-1144 GCA_011772755.1 Gemmatimonadales bacterium | reverse complement strand
CGACCAGCGTGTTGGCCGTCAGCGTAGGGGCGTCCCCGGGAAGAAAGGTCTGCCCCGGATCGGCCAGCAGGAAGCGGTCGTCCGCGGTGTCCGAGCGGATGCCGTCGAGGACCAGCCTGAGATTGGACTTCTCCCACGCCCGGGTCAGCTGGTTCTTGAAGGCGAAGGTCTCCGTGTCGGAGT
>WVYX01000128.1:608-886 GCA_011772755.1 Gemmatimonadales bacterium | reverse complement strand
ACGGCGAGCGCAGATGGGACGACTCGCAACAATCCTGGAATCACGGGTGTGCCTCCGACGTTCCGGGTGTGGCTCACCCGGCGCAGCCGCGAATGCTAGCACACCGCGTCGAAGCCTAGAACTTGAAGACGTAGTCGAGCTGGTACCGATCCATCGTCGTGTCGGTGCCGACGTTCCAGTTCGTGTGGTACCAGGTGAAGTTGATGTGGCTGTCGAGGGGCATGCCGATCCGCACGTCCAGCCGCTCGCCGTCCACGTTCGACCCGCGCACGGTGTCC
>WVYX01000128.1:302-509 GCA_011772755.1 Gemmatimonadales bacterium | reverse complement strand
GCACGGCGACCTGCCCCCGTTTCTTGTAGTCGCCGACCTGGATCCGGGCAAAGTGGCCGGTGTCGTTCTCCTTGCCGTTCAAGCCCCCGACGATGACGGCGCTCGTGTCATCGATGATGTCGCCCACCGCGTCCTCGGCGCCGAGGTTCTTGTAGTAGAACAGCGCCACCTTGACCGGCCAGCGCTGGCTCGAATTGTTCTTCCACT
>WVYX01000128.1:0-180 GCA_011772755.1 Gemmatimonadales bacterium | reverse complement strand
CCCGTGGGCTCGGTATCGAGCGTGCCGCCCAGCGTGAGCTCCACGACAAGGTCGGGGCGTGTGAAGGAGTCATAGCCCGCGCCGACGGTGAGCTGGTTCTTCTTGCCGAGCTCCAGCACCGGCCGGAGCTGGATACCGGCGAGGTAGGCGTCGTCCGTGCTGCTTCCCTCTTCGAGGATG
>WVYX01000121.1:545-1136 GCA_011772755.1 Gemmatimonadales bacterium | reverse complement strand
CAGCAGTCGCACGCCGGTGCCCGAAGCACCCAATGCCATGCGCACGCCCAACTCCCTCGTGCGGCGGCTCACGGCATATGCCACGAGTCCGTACGTCCCGACGGAGGCGAGGAAGAGCGCGATCATGGCTGCCAGCGAGAGCGCAAGCGCCATGAAGCGCTCAGGCGCGGTAGCCCGGGCCACAATGTCCTTCATTGTTCGGACACGTGCGATCGGAAGTTGGGGATCGATATCTCGCACGACCCCACGCACAGCACTCGTGAGCGAAAGCGGGGCGACGCTCGCTCGGATCGCGAGGTCCATGTTGCTCGGCCAATACGGTGACTCCTCGAGGGAATCCGAGACGGGGATGTACACGACAGGTGTGGGATCGGCGACGAGCCCCGCGTCACGCACATCGGCAACCACGGCCGTAACTTCATGCCACGGGACGTCCCCCCAATCGCGTATTGGGCGAACGCGTGCGCCTAGCGGATCCCGACCTGCGAGAAACTCCCGGGCAAAGGCCGCGTTCACGATGGCCGTGTAACTGGTCGATGACCAGCTCGTCGGGACCTCACCCGAGAGCGTGGGGATACGCAATGTCTCGAA
>WVYX01000121.1:282-506 GCA_011772755.1 Gemmatimonadales bacterium | reverse complement strand
CCCGGAGAGAGCGGCAGCGTGACCGCACCGCCCGCTGCGACGACTCCGGGCAACCCCTGTATACGCTCGAGCAGCGTGTGAAAGAACGGTGTGGCTTCACTGCGGTACGGGCTGAAAGGCAGGGCGATCGCCATGGTGAGCACGTCGTCGTCGTCGAAACCAGGATCGACGTTGCGCAGACGCCAGAAACTCTGAAGGAGCAGCGCAGCTCCCACGAGTAGCGC
>WVYX01000121.1:0-163 GCA_011772755.1 Gemmatimonadales bacterium | reverse complement strand
TTGGACCAAACGCTCGTACACCCTCGATTAGCCACGCGGCGAAGGGGACCGCAACTGCGCCGGCAATGGCACCGAGCACGACGCCTTCAATAAGGAATATGCGCGTCCGTTCGGCACGTCCCGCACCCAGCGCCGCGCGGACAGTCATCTCGGCGCCGCGTTC
>WVYX01000070.1:1038-1239 GCA_011772755.1 Gemmatimonadales bacterium | reverse complement strand
TTCTGGGGAGGCTTGTCCTCCATGGAATCCGACAGTGAGCTGAGCAAATTCCTCTACCTCTGTATCAACCTTGTAATGATCGCCGTAGGCGCCACCCTCTCACGCAGGGTGTTTGCGGTGTTCGGCGGCCTGGGTGTAGCCGGATACCTTGGGCACCTGGCCTACAACGTATTCAAGGACAGCCTGATGTTTCCATTCATG
>WVYX01000070.1:632-938 GCA_011772755.1 Gemmatimonadales bacterium | reverse complement strand
CATCGAGAGGCGACAATGAGCCATTGGTGCCCCGGGCATGCCAGTGCAGTGGCCGATCCGGTCGCCGACGAGGTCCACGGGAGCACGCGGATTCTGCTACCGCTTCGTACGATTGGTACCTAGTGGGACGGTTCGACAATCTTCGCGAAATCGAAGGTCTCGACCCCGAGCGCGACTGCCAGCGCATCATGCATCTCTCGTTCGGCTACGAGTTCTGCTGGGACTCGACCCGGGCGCTGGAGCTCGCGCTTTACCGCACCTACTGCGTGCCGAGTATCTCCGGGCTGCTCGATCGCACCGGCGAAT
>WVYX01000070.1:337-552 GCA_011772755.1 Gemmatimonadales bacterium | reverse complement strand
ATGGGGCTACGAGGATGGCAGGGGCCGGCAGGCGCTGGAGCGCATCAACTGGGCCCACGGCCACTTCAAGATCTCCAACGACGATTTCCTTTACGTGCTCTCGACCTTCATCTACGAGCCGATCCGCTGGATCGACCGCTACGGCTGGCGCCCGACCTGCCGGAACGAGAAGCTCGGCTACTACTACTTCTGGCGCGAGGTCGGGACACGGATGG
>WVYX01000070.1:0-220 GCA_011772755.1 Gemmatimonadales bacterium | reverse complement strand
TGGCGCCGCTCGTACGCTGGACGATCTATGCCTTGCTCGATGACGCGATGCTCGAGGCATTCGGGTTTCCGCGCCCGTTGCCGGGGACGCGTGGACTGATCGGCGGGGTTCTCCGACTACGGGGCCGGATCGTCCGTTGGCTCCCGCCCCGGCGCACGCCGAACTTCTTCACCGACCGCCCGAACCGGACCCACGCGCAGGGCTATGACATCGATGCGCT
>WVYX01000102.1:893-1062 GCA_011772755.1 Gemmatimonadales bacterium | reverse complement strand
GGTGAAAACCAGGCCGCCTTCCACCTGGTTGCGCCAGCTCACCTGATAGGTGGTCTTGCCCGGCATCACTGGCAGAGCCACCACGCTCTCGTTCAGTGGAATCGGCTGCACCTCGCCATTCACCGATACCTCCGAAACCACCGCACCGTCCGGCAGGCGAACCGGATAG
>WVYX01000102.1:322-807 GCA_011772755.1 Gemmatimonadales bacterium | reverse complement strand
CGCCGGGTTCCAGATTCAGGAAAACCGACTCAACAGTGACCGTTGGGCCGGCAACGGGCTGCGTACGCTCGGTGGTGACCGTGAGCACCTCACCGGAATACGGATCAAACACCGGGCCAGAGCTCTCGGGCGCCTTGGAAGGCACGATGCCCGCATGGCTGATGTGCCAGAGGGTGCCGGGCAGCAGTTCCCACGTCTCCGTGCGCTCGGCGAGCTCGCCAGCCGTGAGTTGAATAGTTTCACGCTGCGGGACGGTGCTGGTCCAGCCGACGACGTCTTCGTTCGCTGCGAATACGACTACGGCGGGTGCCGTCCTCAACCGACAGCTCACGATCCAGCACGGACTCACCCTCGAGCAACGGGATGCGCACCGTCATTGCGCCCGACTCGGGTGCCGCCCGTTCCACCCGCGTTCGCACGCGCCACTCCAGGCCAAAGTCGATGCTTCTATGCACCCGCACATAAGGCGGTGCCGGTTCGGGCTG
>WVYX01000102.1:0-170 GCA_011772755.1 Gemmatimonadales bacterium | reverse complement strand
CAGCGCTACATGGAGCTGCCCCGCGGCATCCCGTGTGATGGCCGCACCCGCGCCATTTCGCGTGACGGTGTCAGGCATCCAGCCGTCGAGCCTGCCCGGCAGCGGCACAGCCAGAAATGCGCCGGCGTGAACCCGGAGCGCAACTTCCAGCGCTTCAGCGCTCACCTCCA
>WVYX01000111.1:1013-1206 GCA_011772755.1 Gemmatimonadales bacterium | reverse complement strand
ACGCATCGGGTGAGGTCGTCGAGGACGGCCGGGTCGCGACAACGCCTGCGGGCCTGTCCCGCCGCTTCGGCTCCTACCCGTCAGCTCGGGTCGCCCTCGAGGTGGGCACGCACTCGCCGTGGGCCAGCCGCCTGCTCGCCGAGATGGGTCACGAGGTCCTGGTCGCTGACGCCCGCAAGCTCCGCGCCATTTA
>WVYX01000111.1:699-839 GCA_011772755.1 Gemmatimonadales bacterium | reverse complement strand
CCTGGCTGTGGTGCGTTCGCGCTCGGCGCTAGTGCGCGCCCGCACACGACTCGTCAACCACGTTCGTGGGACGCTCAAGGCTTACGGGGTCCGGCTGCGGAAGTGCTCGACTCGGAGCTTCCACCGCCAGGCGCCGGGGT
>WVYX01000111.1:346-628 GCA_011772755.1 Gemmatimonadales bacterium | reverse complement strand
GTTGCAACCGGCGCTCGAACCGGTGGTTCCGATGATCGGCGAACTGACCGAGCGCATCCTGGCCTACGATCGAGCGCTGGAGACGATGGCCGAGCAGCGCTACCCACATACCGCCGTGCTGCGCCAAGTGCCGGGCGTGGGGTCGCTTACGGCGGTGACCTACGTCCTGACGCTGGAAGATCCCCGGCGATTCGCAACGAGCCGCACCGTAGGAGCGTATCTGGGCCTGACGCCGCGTCGCGACCAGTCAGGAGAAAGGGACCCCCAGCTTCGGATCACCAA
>WVYX01000111.1:0-254 GCA_011772755.1 Gemmatimonadales bacterium | reverse complement strand
CGGGCCACAGTGGCCGTGGCACGAAAGCTGGCGGTGCTGCTGCACCGGTTGTGGGTGACTGGGGAAGTCTACGAACCATTGAGGGACGCCTCCCCACACGACGTTCAAAGGGCTGTCGCTTGAACAACTCGCAACACGAATGAAGGAGAATTCCGCTTACGGTAATGGACTCAACGCTTCAACGCCTCGTCCTGGTGACTGCGAGTTCTTGCTGGACCCGGCTGGGAGAAGTCCTCAGCGAGGTCGGGTGGTAG
>WVYX01000250.1:906-1040 GCA_011772755.1 Gemmatimonadales bacterium | reverse complement strand
CGTAGTAGAAGAAGAAGGTCGAGTCCTTTCGAACGATCCCCACCGGCGTGGCCCCGGCCCACATGAAATCCCACTCCCCTTCACGCCCTGCCTCCAGAACGGGCCCATAGTCGATCCAGTCGTCAGGCCCCGGG
>WVYX01000250.1:530-723 GCA_011772755.1 Gemmatimonadales bacterium | reverse complement strand
GCCGATGTTGCCTGCGTGCAACACCTGCGGCGGCACTAGGCCGCGGGGCTGTCGCCCGCCTGTGGCGCGATACCGCCGGCTTGCTGGCCGGTCCGACGAGCGTGCGTCCATCCCTCAGGTCGCGGGGAGCCGGGCCGCCATGACTTCTCGGAAATGTCGTGCGTATTGCCGGGCGACCGTCTGCGCGGAGTAG
>WVYX01000250.1:0-411 GCA_011772755.1 Gemmatimonadales bacterium | reverse complement strand
GCCTTCGAGCTGGGTCTCGTTGCCAACCTCCACGATCAGCCCGTTCTCCTCGTGCCTGAGGATGTCCTTGATGCCTCCAACCGGCGTGGACACCGCCGGCAGCTCACACGCCATCGCCTCGATCAGCGAGATCCCGAAGGCTTCGATCTCGGTGGGGAAGGCGAAAACATCGCTGGCCCGCAGGTAATCCTCGACGTTTTGCACGTTTCCAGTGAAGCGGACGCTGGCGGAGAGCCCGTTCTCACGGACGTAACGCTTCAGCTCCTCTTCGCAGTCGTGCATGTCGAGGCTGCCTCCCCCCACCAGCACCAGGACAGCGCTGGGGTGTCGCTCGTGCAGGCGCTTCCAGACGCTGAGCAAAACCGGCAGGCCTTTGTACGACACGAGTCGTCCCGTATAAGTGACGATCGT
>WVYX01000307.1:322-1235 GCA_011772755.1 Gemmatimonadales bacterium | reverse complement strand
GAACGAGGGATTCATCCGGGTCTACCAGTCGACGGACGCCGAATGGCTCCTGGGCCGCGTGCCGAGCGGTGGGATGCGGTACTCGAGGACCTGCGGACACTACCACAACAACGGCGACTTCGTGGCCGCGGCCGATCACGGAACCAGTGGAAACGACAGCTNNCGTGGTCCGAGCCCACTCGTGGCGGGGCGACCGGACCAGGACTACTTGATTCCGATCACTCGTCCGGGCAACCCCGACTTCAAGGGCGTGATCTTCGTAGACGGGAACGTGGCGCTGAGCGGCACCGTGCGCTCTCGCGTCACGGTGGCAGCGACGGGCCAGATCCACGTCGCGGACGACGTGACCTACGCCACCGCTCCGGGAACCGGCGTCTGCGACGACATCCTGGGGATCTTCTCCGGAAGCGACGTGGTGATCTCCGACAACACCCTCAACGCTCCTGTCCAGCCGGGCCCCGGAAACAACTGGGTGAGCTACGACGACACGGTGGACGAGCATGTTCACGCCGTCGTACTCACCCTTTCCCGGTTCACGGTCGAAAACTACGCGACCGGGTCGACACAAGACGAG
The DNA here is from genome assembly GCA_011772755.1 of Gemmatimonadales bacterium. GTDB lineage: Bacteria > Gemmatimonadota > Gemmatimonadetes > Gemmatimonadales > GWC2-71-9 > WVYX01. The sequence goes on along the minus strand of WVYX01000307.1, from coordinate 661 downwards.
CGCTGCGAAGGTGCGCAGTGGGGCCGAGGCTGCCTGTACCTGGCCGGCGGCATCATCCAACAGAGCCGTGGACCGGTGGGAACGCTGAGGCCTCCGGGAGGCACGGGTTACCTTAAGCGCTACTCCTACGATCAGTGCGGAGCCACCGCCCCTCCACCGTACTTCCCGACGACCGGTCACTTCTTCCGGGGGGCGGCCTACGAGGTGAACCCCATCGGGTTCGACGTCGACGCGTACTTCGATTTCCTCGGGGGGTAGGTAGCGCGGTGGCGCGACGCCGATGAGACGCGGACGCTGGCTTCTGATCCTGGCGATGGGGTGGACCGCCCTGTCTCCGGC
>WVYX01000307.1:0-186 GCA_011772755.1 Gemmatimonadales bacterium | reverse complement strand
CTGGGCCCCGCAGGGCGGGGCGGCATCCGGGTCCGCATCGGCGACGCCGACGTCTTCCTCCCCCAGGGCGTCTTCCGTTACGAAATCGTGTACGAGACGGAGCGCTGGCTCCAGTTCGGAGACACCGAAGACCAGCTCTATTGGAACGTCACGGGGAACGGCTGGACGTTCCCCATCCTTTCGGCC
>WVYX01000248.1:1052-1335 GCA_011772755.1 Gemmatimonadales bacterium | reverse complement strand
ATCGATGACCGGGAGGCCCCGGTCGAGGGATAGGTTTCCGGCCGCGCGACCTGGAAGCGGCCGGTTTCTCCACGTTCTTCACCAGCGCATAGAACTGAGGCATACATCTGGGAACACGGCGCGGCAGGTAAGGCATGCCGTTCCAAGCGCATCCTATAGATGATAGGACCTATGTCCTCCGATGCCCCAGCGATTGTAAGTCAGGTGCAAGGTCAATCTTTGGTAGAATTAGGCCGACTGGCCAAATCGAGTAGGGCGCGCGATCGCGGAGGGAAACACCGTG
>WVYX01000248.1:0-935 GCA_011772755.1 Gemmatimonadales bacterium | reverse complement strand
ATCTTCTGCTCGGTCTGATCCGCGAGGAAGGCGGGGTCGCCGGGCGCGTCTTGCGTGAGTTGGGTTTGGAGCCCGGGCAGCTCAAGGAAGTGGTGGAGAGCATCACCGGTGTTGGACGCCACGCCGGAGGCCGCATCCCGCTTTCGCCGGGCATGGAAGAGGTGCTCCAGCTTGCGATCGAGGAAGCGCGCCGCCTGGGACATCACTATATCGGAACCGAACACCTGCTCCTGGGATTGGTGCGCCAGGGGGACGGCGTTGGGGTGGATGTGCTCCGCCGCCTGGGCTACACGCCGGAGCAGATCCGTCGGCAGACCAGCCGCATCCTGCAGGAGAGCCCCGCCCGTCGCGCCTCCCGTACGAGCGGTCGAACGCGCAAGGAACCGCAGGTCAAGACCCCATTGCTGGACCAGCTCGCGACCGACCTGACGGGATTGGCCGAGGAAAGCAAGCTAGACCCCGTGATCGGGCGCCAGACAGAGATCGAGCGCGTGATTCAGATCCTGGCCCGGCGCACGAAGAACAACCCGGCCCTGATCGGCGAGCCGGGCGTGGGCAAGACGGCCATCGTGGAAGGATTGGCCCAGCGGATCGTCCACGGAGAAACCCCCGAGCCNNAGCGCATCGTCCACGGAGAAACCCCCGAGCCGCTGCTTGAGAAGCGGGTCCTGCAGCTGGACGTCGGCTCCATCGTGGCCGGCACCATGTACCGCGGGCAGTTCGAAGAACGCCTGAAGCGAGTGATCGATGAACTCAAGTCGGCCGAGGCGATCCTGTTCATCGACGAGGTTCACATGCTTGTGGGCGCGGGATCGGCCGGATCGTCTGTGGACGCTGCCAACATCCTCAAACCGGCGCTGGCGCGCGGAGAGCTGCAGGTGATCGGCGCCACCACGCTGGACGAGTACCGCAAATACATCGAGAGTGACGCGGCA
>WVYX01000244.1:15959-94716 GCA_011772755.1 Gemmatimonadales bacterium | reverse complement strand
GCTCAGCGCGAACGGAAGAAGCGGCGGCGGCGGCCGGCGCCGGCCATAGCCGTCAGCGAGGACGATCGTGACCTGCTCGATCAGTACCTCTACGAGGTGAGCAAGACACCGCTGCTCACTCCGCAGGAGGAGATCGACCTGGCGAAGAAGGTCCGGGCGGGAGACACGGTCGCGATGCAGGAGCTCGCGAAGCGGAACCTCCGGTTCGTGATCTCCGTGGCCAAGAAATACCAGAACCGCGGCCTGCCCCTCACCGACCTCATCGGGGAGGGGAACGTGGGGCTGCTCACGGCCGCCCGGAAATTCGACCCTGACCAGGGCGTCAAGTTCATCTCCTACGCGGTCTGGTGGATCCGTCAGGCCATCCTGGCCTCCCTGGCCCGCCAGGGGCGGACGGTCCGGGTGCCGCTCAACCGCACCGCCGACCTGTCCAAGATCGTGAAGACCGCCGAGGCCCTGCGGCAGGAGCTGCGGCGGGAGCCGACCCCGGAGGAGATCTCCTCCGCCACCGGCCTGTCCATGGAGGTCGTCCAGTCGCTGGCGGCCCTCAACACAGGCGAGGTGCGGCTCGACGCCCCCCTGGATCCAGAAGGTGACCGGGCGCTCATCGAGCGGTTCATCGCCGAGGACCTGCCGGATACGGAGGAGACCACCATGGAGCGGCTCCTCACCGACGAGGTGGAGGAGGCGCTCCAGACCCTGCCTGCCCGGGATGCCAAGGTCCTGCGGCTGTACTTCGGGCTCGACGGCGGCCGCGAGCACACGTTGGAGGAGATCGGCGGCATGCTGGGGGTGACCCGGGAGCGGGTGCGTCAGCTGCGCGACCGGGCCCTCAAGCGGCTGCGGGAGGGCGAAGTCGGCAAGGCCTTGGAGACCTTCGCCGCGTAGTCGCGCCGACTGGGCGTCACACACGGCCAACAGGGGCGCAGCGCGCTGCGCCCCTTTGCGTTGCCCCGCAGCCCCATCGCAACCGCCCTGGCTTCGCTCGATTGGGGGCCGTAGATTCGCCGCGTGTATAACCTTGTGGCCGTTCGGGTCGCCGGTTGGATCAGCGCACTCGGACGCGCGGGGCATTTTTTGTCCGATGTGACCCGGAGCCTGCGGGATGTGGGGACCTGGGCCGGTCTCACTGCGGTACAAATGCGCCGCATTGGCGTCCAGTCGCTGCCCATCGCGGTCTTCATCTCGATCTTCACCGGCATCGTCCTCGCCCTGCTCTCCTCGTACAGCTTCACCGGCGCCGTGCCGCTGTACTTCGTGGGCACCTTCGTGGGGAAGGCCATGATGCTGGAGCTGGCTCCGGTGCTGGTGGGGCTGGCCCTGGCGGGACGGGTCGGTGCCAACATTGCCGCGGAACTCGGCACCATGCGGGTCACCGAGCAGGTGGACGCGCTGGAAACCCTGGCCTACAACCCCCACGCGTACCTGGTGGTCCCCCGGGTTGTCGCCGCTACCTCCATGTTTCCTGTGGTGGTGGCCTTGGCAATGGCGGTGGGGATGGGGGCCGGTTGGATCGCCTCGATCAGCCTCCTGGAGCTGTCGACGCCGGACTTCGTGAAAGGATTGCGCCTGTTCTACCAGTTCAAGGACGTCTGGTTTGGCCTGGTCAAAGCCATGTCGTTTGGCTTGGTCATCGCCCTGATCGGCTGCCACAAGGGGCTCAGTACGAGGGGAGGAGCAGAGGGCGTGGGTCGGGAGACGACTTCGGCGGTGGTGCTGAGCGCCGAGATGATCCTGGTGTTGGACGCCTTTTGGGCGGTCGTCCTGTTGTGAGGCGCAACGGGCAGGGCCGATGATCGTCTTTCGCAACGTGCACAAGCGATTCGGCACCAAACAGGTGCTCCAGGGGTTCTCCCTCGACGTCAAGGAGGGGGAGACCATGGTGGTCATCGGCTACTCCGGCAGCGGCAAGAGCGTGGCCTTGAAGCATGTGGTGGGGCTCCTGGCGCCGGACGAGGGGGAAGTGGAAGTTGATGGGAGGATCGTGCACCAGCTCGACCGGGCCGGGCTGGTGGAGTTGCGCTCGCAGATCGGGTTCGTGTTCCAGTTCGCCGCCCTGTTCGACTCCATGACGGTGCGGGAGAATCTCGCCCTGGGCCTGCGGCGCCAAAAGGTGAATTCCCGTACCATTGAGGAGCGGGTGCGGGAGTCCCTGGCACTAGTGGATCTGATGGGGGCAGAAGACCGCTACCCCGCCGAGTTGTCCGGGGGCATGCGCAAGCGGGTTGGGCTGGCCCGGGCTATCGCCCTGAGACCCCGGTACCTGCTGTATGACGAGCCGACCACCGGTCTCGATCCGGTGACGGCAGCGGTGATCAACGAGCTGATGGTCCGCACACGGGAGCGACTGGGGGTGACCGGTATCGTGGTGACCCACGACATGACCAGTGCCTACAGGGTAGCGGATCGCATCGCGATGCTGTACCGCGGTGCCATCCGTCAGGTGGGGACCGTCGAACAGGTCCAACGGACCCACGACCCCATCGTGCGGCAATTCATCGAGGGACGTCCCGAAGGCGCCGCCGACGCCGAGGGAGCGGCTGCGGGAACCACGCGATGAAGCGGCGGGACGAGATTATCGTGGGCGCGACCATCCTGGTCACCGTGGTGGTGGTGATCGCCGGGGCGTTCTGGCTGTCGCAGACCCGCTTGGGGGCCTCGGCCGCAGTGCACAATGCCCGGTTCCAGACGGTCGGCGGGCTGGGCGTGGGCAGCCCTGTGGTCCTCCGGGGTGTGAGGGTGGGCCGTGTGCAGGCGATTCGCCTCGGCGAGCGAAACTGGGTTGAGGCGGAGGTCCAGGTATACGAAGGCGTAGTGCTTCCGGCACGCCCGGCGGTCGTCGCCGCCTCACGGTCGTTATTCGGCGAGTGGCAGGCGGACATTATCAGTCTGGATCAGGCGCCGGACGACCCCAATGTGCGGCGGGACCTGGAGGCCGCCTTGGCGGAGGGCGACGACGCGTGGCCGGGTGCCACCCTCCCCGACATCGGTCAGCTCACGGCCCAGGCCAACCGAATCGCCACCGACATCACCACCATCTCGTCCCGTATCCAAACGGTGTTCGATTCCCAGGCGGTTGGGGAGTTGCAGGGCGCGATCCGCAACTTCACAGCCATCGCCGACAACATCAATCGGTTTACCCAGCAGCAGACCGACATCATGGGCGATGTGGGGTCGAACCTGAGACAGGGTTCCGATGTACTCGCGGATGCCGCCCAGCGGCTTCAAACCTCGTTGGCCCGGGTGGACGAGGCGACGGAGCAAGGCGAGCTGGAGATGATCTTGGACAACACGGCCGCCGCGTCGGAACAGGTGCGGAATGCCCTCGAGGACCTTCGCGAGGTTGTGGCAGTCGCCCGGGCGAACCAGGCCAGTCTAGTCCGCCTAATCCAGGGGGCCGACACCTTGATGACCCGCCTGCAAGAGGGTACCGGCACTCTGGGATTGCTCATGTCCGACTCGGTGCTCTATCAGGAGGCGAGGCTGGCGGTGGCGCAGCTCCGGGAGCTCCTGGCCGACATCCAGGCGAACCCGCGGAAGTACTTCAAGTTCTCGGTGTTCTAGTGGGTGGTGCTCACAGCACGCCGGGACTCGCGTGTCGGGCGTCAGCCTGGGTTCCGACCTCAAGGGCAGGCACTGCCAGGCACAGCGTTCGCAGGGGCGCAGCATGTAGCGCCCCTGCGTTCCGACGCCGCCGAGCCCGGCCGCAGGGGCGCACCGTGTTGTTAAAAGACGACCACCTATCCGCGTCCATCAGCGTGGATCTGCGGTCGCTGGCGCGACCTCGATCCGCTGCGCGACATCCGCGGCTCCGATCCAGCGTCAGACGCATGCTTTCAGTGGCCAGCTAATGGCGCAACGCCGAGCCAGCCGGGAGACCAGCGCCGGCGGCGTGGTGTTTCGCTGCGGCGACGGCGGGCCCCGGTTCCTCCTGATCCGGGACTCGTACAACAACTGGGGCTTTCCCAAGGGGCATATCGGCGAGGGTGAGTCGCCCGACACGGCAGCACAGCGGGAGATACGGGAAGAGACCGGACTCGACGACCTCGCCCTGCGTGCTCCTCTGGGCATGATCGACTGGTACTTCCGGGTTCGCGGACGGCTGGTTCACAAGTACTGCCATTACTACCTGTTCGAGTCACGCACCGGCACGCCGAAGCCCCAGGAGGACGAGGGGATCACCGCCTGCAACTGGTACCCATTCGACAAGGCCCTGGAGGTGATCTCGTACGACAACGCCCGAGGCGTGTTGCGGGCAGCTGGTCGGGTCGCCCCATCCCTATGCCAGGAGCAACGGGAGGTCGCGGGGGCGTAGCATGGCGGTCATTCCCGTGGTTCATCGGAACGGGGCCGTTCGGGCAGCCATTCGCCGGGGGCTCCCGCGCCGAGGATTCCGGGTGGTCGCCTGCCGGTCGCTGGAGCGAGCAGTGACCGTGCTCCGCCGGGAGCTGGTGGACGCCGTTGTGGTGGACGTGCGCAACGGGTTGGCGGATGGCACGTTTCAGCACTTCCGCGGCTTCCCCCGCATTCCGATCTTCGCCCTCAGTGCCTTCCGGCCGGACGACGGCGCCCTCATCATGTCCTGCCGTCGGTCGGGTGTGTGTGCCCTGCTGGTCGAAGGCGTCGACGACCCCGCACTGGGGGAACTGATCGCCGCTAGGTGTGCCTCTCGTGTGCGGCGGGCAGCCTTGGCCGACGGCCCGCGCCTACTGCGTCTTACCGAGCCAGTCCAACTCAGGACGTGGGAGGAGGTGCTAGCCCGCGCCGGTGCGGCCACCACCACCGCCGATATTGCCCGCGCCCTGCGCCGCACGCGCGAGCACCTCTCCCGTGAGTTCGCCGCTGGTGGAGCGCCCAACCTGAAGCGCGTGATTGACCTAGCTCGGGTGGCATGGGCCGCCGACCTACTGGTCAATCCCGGCTACAGCGTGACGGAGGTGGCGAAGATCCTGGGTTACGCTTCGGCGAGCCATCTGACGGGAAGCGCCCGCCGCGTGGCGGGGGTGACCGCTGTGGAGTTGGGGCGGCTGGGCCCTCACGGCGTGCTCCAGCGATTTGCCTGGGGCAGGACGAGAAGCCGGCTGCGGTGAGGGGCGGTCGGGCGGTCTGGTGGACGGGCGGTCATTGGTGTCTTTGCCGGCCGCCGGACGACCCGACCGCCTGTCCGCCAGAAGACTCCCCAAACCACGTTCTCCGGCGGTGTGGTGCGCGGGCTGGTTTGCAGGGGGGCGCGGTAATTAAGTTGGACAGGTTTTGTTCGCACTGTTCGTAACGACAATTCTGCCCTACAGGCTATGGCTACTGAATCCGTACTTCGACCTGGCGAGCTCAAGGACGTTCTGCTGAAAGAGATCGAGGCGGCCGACCTTCGTGCCCTCGATACACAAGAGGTCGGCTCCGTGCTTGAAGTGAAAGACGGCACCGCCCGGGTGTATGGACTTGCCTCGGCGATGGCTGGTGAGATGCTGGAATTCTCCGCATCGGAGACCGGCGAGAGTGTGATGGGGCTCGCTCTCAACCTGGAGGAGGACAACCTCGGCGCTGTGATTCTCGGCGACTATCTCCAGCTCAAGGAGGGTGACGAGGTGCGGCGCACCGCCCGGGTGCTGGAAGTGCCAGTGGGCCATGCCCTCGTTGGCCGGGTGGTGGATCCTTTGGGCAATCCCGTGGATGGCCTCGGTCCCATCAAGACGGACATGTACCGCAAGCTCGAGTCGCGGGCGCCCAGCATTGTCGCGCGGCAGCCGGTGAAGGAACCGCTTCAGACAGGCCTCAAGGCCGTCGACTCTATGATCCCCATCGGACGGGGCCAGCGGGAGCTCATCATTGGCGACCGGGGGACCGGCAAGACCGCCATCGCGCTGGATACGATCATCAACCAGAGGGGCGGAGACGTCATTTGCGTCTATGTCGCCATCGGCCAGAAGAAATCCACGGTGGCCGGCGTGGTGGAGCATCTCAAAGAGTCCGGCGCGATGGACTACTCGATCGTGGTAGTGGCGGGGGCGGCCGACCCGGCGCCGATGCAGTACATCGCGCCGTACGCCGGGTGTTCCATGGCCGAGCACTTCATGTATGAGGAGAACGGCCACACCGTATGCATCTATGATGACCTGTCTAAGCACGCGCAGGCCTACCGGCAGCTCTCCCTGGTGCTGCGCCGGCCGCCCGGGCGCGAGGCGTACCCCGGAGATGTGTTCTACCTGCATTCCCGGTTGCTGGAGCGAGCGGCCAAGCTCTCCGACTCGCACGGCGGCGGCTCGCTGACGGCGCTCCCGGTCATCGAGACCCAGGCGGGCGACGTCTCGGCGTACATCCCCACCAACGTCATCTCCATCACGGACGGCCAGATCTACCTGGAGAGCGACCTGTTCTACGCCAACGTGCGGCCCGCCATCAACCCGGGCATCTCGGTGTCACGGGTGGGCGGCAATGCCCAGATCAAGGCGATGAAGCAGGTGGCGGGACGACTTCGTCTGGACTACGCCCAATACCGTGAGCTAGAGGCCTTCGCCCAGTTCGGGTCGGATCTCGATCAGGCCACACAGCGGCAGCTCGCCCGGGGCCAGCGGATCGTGGAGGTGCTGAAGCAGCCCCAGTACCAGCCGATGCCCGTGGAGAGCCAGATCGCCATCATCTACGCGGTGACCAACGGGTACCTCGACGGCGTGGCGGTGCGCGACGTGCACCAGTGGGAGCTCGACTTCCACGAGTTCATGCGGGCAAAGCATCCCGAGGTCCTGAAGACCATCCGCGAAAAGAGGGCCCTCGACGACGGGCTCACGGCGGATCTTCATAGCGCGATCGGGCAGTTTCAGGCGCTCAAGTAGGCGGAGCGATGGCGAAGACCCGCGAGCTCCGACGCCGGATCAAGTCGGTCGAGAACACCCGGCAGATCACCAAGACCATGGAGATGGTGGCCACGTCGCGTCTCAAGCGTGCCCAGGATCGCGTGGTCGCCACCCGTCCGTATGCTGCGGCGTTGACCGACCTGATCGCGAGCCTGTACGACCCGGCGCTCGAGGAGAGTTTCCCCTTGCTCCGGCAGCTGAAGGGTGAGCCGACGCGCGTGGCACTGGTGCTGATCACCAGCAATCGGGGACTGTGTGGGGGCTTCAACGCCAATCTCATCAAGGAGACGCGCCAGCGGATCGAGAACTGGGAGGCGAAGGGTGTCGAGGTGGAGTTGCACTGTGTCGGTCGCAAGGGCGCAGGCCACTTCAAGTACCTGGGACGCGCGCTAGCCCAGGAGCGTCAGGATATCGGCGATCGGCCGACGGTCGCTCACGCTACGGATCTCGTGGAACCGCTGATGGCACGGTTTGAGGCAGGTGAGCTCGACACCGTGGAGGTGGTATTCGCGAAGTTCAACAATCCGCTGTCGACGCCGCCGACGATACTTCCCCTCCTCCCGGTCCGCCCCCCGGCGGATCGGCGGATCGGCGGTTCGGCGGACCGACGGAGAGAGAGTGCGGCCGCCGAACCGCCGACCCGCCGAACCGTGCCCAACTACATCCTCCGTCCCTCCGCCGAGGAGATCGTGCGTCGGATGCTTCCCGGGTACGTGCGCAATGGGATGTACCGGGCGCTGGTGGAGACCGCGGCGTCGGAGCATGGAGCGCGGCGCACCGCAATGAAGAACGCCACCGACAACGCGGGCGAGATGATCGACGTGCTACGCCGTAATTTCAATCGGGCCCGCCAGGCGCAGATCACGCAGGAGATCGCGGAGATCGTGGGAGGTGCGGAGGCGTTAAAAGGCTAGATGGAAGGACGGAAGGGCGGAACGACGGAACGGGGTGTGGGGTGGCTGTTCCAACGTTCCATCGTTGCAACGTTCCGTCGGAGGGAACATGGCAGACCAGAACATCGGAAAAATCGTCCAAGTAATCGGTCCCGTCGTCGATGTGGAGTTCGACGCGGATCGTTTGCCGGAGTTGTATACCGCCCTCGAGATCAAGGATGAGGGTGACGGGCGACCGCCCCTGCGCGTGGTGGCTGAGGTGCAGCATCACATCGGTCGGAACCAGGTCCGGGCAGTCGCCATGAGCAGCACCGATGGGTTGGTGCGCGGGATGCCGGTACTCGACACCGGCGGTCCCATCACTATCCCCGTGGGCGAGCCGGCTCTGGGGCGCATTCTCAACGTGATCGGTGAGCCGGTGGACGAGGGCGAGGCGATCCCAGAAGGGGTCGAGCGGTGGCCGATTCACCGGGACCCACCGGCGTTCGTGACCCTGGAGCCCAAGACGGAGGTGTTCGAGACGGGGATCAAGGTGATCGACCTAATCGCCCCGTTCGTGAAGGGTGGAAAGATCGGGCTGTTCGGCGGCGCCGGTGTCGGGAAGACCGTCATCATCATGGAGCTCATCAACAACGTGCAGAAGGGACACGGCGGCCGGTCAGTGTTCTGTGGCGTCGGTGAGCGGACTCGCGAGGGGAACGACCTCTACATCGAGATGAAGGAGAGCGGGGTGCTGGACTCCGCCGCCCTCATATATGGCCAGATGAACGAGCCGCCCGGCGCTCGGCTGCGCGTGGGGCTGGCGGGCCTCACCGTCGCGGAGTACTTCCGGGACCGCGAGGGTCAGGACGTACTGGTCTTCATCGACAACATCTTTCGCTTCACGCAAGCGGGCTCCGAGGTCTCCGCGCTGCTGGGCCGCATGCCGAGTGCCGTGGGATACCAGCCGACCTTGGGTACCGAGATGGGGGATCTTCAGGAGCGCATTACTTCCACCAAGCGGGGTTCGATTACCTCGGTGCAGGCGATTTACGTACCCGCGGATGACCTGACCGACCCCGCGCCGGCCGCGGCGTTCAGCCACCTGGATGCGACGGTGGTGCTGTCCCGCGCCCTCACGGAAATCGGCATCTATCCGGCGGTGGACCCGCTGGACTCGTCGAGCCGGATTCTCGATGCCCAGTTCCTGGGTGACCGGCACTACCACGCCGCGGTGGAGACGCAGCGGATTCTCCAGCGCTACAAGGAGCTGCAGGACATCATTGCGATCCTGGGGATGGACGAGCTGTCCGAGGAGGATAAGCTGCTGGTGGCGCGGGCGCGGCGGCTGCAGCGGTTCCTGTCGCAGCCATTCCACGTGGCGGAGGCCTTCACCGGGACGGCCGGGCGCTACACGAAGCTGGAGGACACGGTCGAGAGCTTCGAGCGGGTGGTCTCCGGGGAGTTCGACCACCTGCCCGAGCAGGCGTTCTACATGGTGGGTGGGATCGAGGAGGCCCTCGACAAGGCCAAGAAGCTGGAGACGGCAGCGTGATGAATGTCACTGTCATATCCCCCGAGCGGTCTGTATACCAGGGGGACGCAAATGCCCTCGTCGCTCCCGCATTCGATGGCCGGGTGGGGATCCTACCCAGGCACGCACCCTTCATCACGCTGCTGGGCGACGGCCTGCTGACGGTCCGCGAGGGGAGCGAGACGCGGCACATCCGGGTGCGTGGCGGGTTCCTGCGGGTGCTGAACGATGCCGTCGACGTCGTCGCCGAACACGCTGAGAGCGTGGAGGATTCAGATGCTGCGTAGATCGGGGTGGATTAGCGGCCTCGTCCTATTGGTGGTCGCCGGTTCGGCACAGGGACAGGCCACGGGCCTGTCTACCTTCAACGCTCCGTACCGGGCATTCGCCCGCCACGAGTTCGGCGGGACGCTCACGTTCCCTGAGGTTGGCGGAACGGCCCTTGAGGGTCAATTCCGGTTTGGCTATCGACAGTTCGACATCGGGGTCCGCGGTGGGTTCTGGGACCCGGGTGAACTGCCCGACACACGGATCCTCCTGGGTGCCATCGGCCGGCACCGGGTGATTACTCACACGGAGGATTTCCCGCTGGACGGCGCGGTGGTGGTAGGGCTCGGTGCCCAGATCGTGGAGAACTTCACCACCCTGTTCATCCCGGCGGGCCTCTCGCTGGGTCGACGCCTCGATATCGAAGACTCCCCGGTGAGTATCGTACCATACGTGCAACCGACCCTATTCCTCACCGCGGGGAGCAACCAGGATACGGAACTCAACTTCGCCTTTGGGCTCGGCGCCGACTTCAGACTGAGCCGGGTGTTCGATGCGCGGGTCGGCGTGGGCCTGGGGAAGGACCCCCTCGAGGGCTTTAGCATCAGCGCGGTGTGGATCCGCTAGCTTGGCTTGCTGGGCGGACTTAAGGGCGGTGTTAAGGGATGTCAAATATTGCGCAGGGTATTGACGGCGGCCGGTCTGCCGTGTACGTATATGCCGGATTTGGGCTCGCACCGGGGGGTCCCACCGTGGGGCCTCCGGTTGGACAGTCTTTCAACCAACTCAGGGGTGTCTCATGAAACGGTTCTTGGGTGGCATCGCCCTGGTGGCTTTGGCGGTGTGCAGCATTCCGGACACCGGGTCTGCGCAGATGTCGTTCAGCCCGGTGTGGGGACTGCCTGGCGGCGTCGGTGTCACGATCAACGGTGACTATGGCAGGGGCCTGAACGACGAGTCGGGCAAGGAGAACTACATCGGTGGCCGTGTGGTCGTAGGTCTGCCGATGGTGAGCATCTTCGCAGGGGGCGGGATGGTTACGCTCGACCCCGACTCCAAGATCTCCTTTGGCGGCGGCGCCGCTGTCAACGTGATCAAGGCTCCCATGCTGCCGGTCGCTGTGGCGGTGCAGGGAGGCGTGGGCTACATCGACGCGGCCGGTGTCAAGACGCTCAACTTCCCCATCGGGCCGGTCGTGTCGATTAACGTGCCGAGTCCTGCGGTCGATGTGAAGCCGTGGATCATGCCGCGGGTTCACATTCAGCGCGTGTCCAACGGCACGAGCGACACCGAAGTCGGGTTCGGCGCTTCGGCCGGCCTCAACGTGACCCTGCCGATGGGCGTCGGCGGGCACGTGGCCCTCGACTGGATGACCATCGGTGATCCGTCGGTCAAGCCGTTCTTGGTCGGCATCGGCGCGCACTACACCATCTCGGTCCCGAGCCTCGGGGTGATGTAGGGTTTTCTCAGCCCGTAACCTCAAGTAGCTTGACGGGGCGCTTCCGGTGACATGCGGAGGCGCCCCGAATCATGTCTACCATGCCGTGGCGGACTTTGCCGTGACGCTCCCAAGATCTAGCTTGTCAGCCGTCTTCGTTGCACTCGCGCTCACGACTGCCGGGTGCACGCTAACGTTCGATGCCACGACGCTCGGTGTCGAGACGACTATGGCGTCACCAGCCTCGGCGCCGCCCCAAGGCCAAGAGTTCAGCGTGAAGAAGAAGGCCGTGTACCTGGCCTGGGGAATGTTGTGGGCCTCCAAACCCTCCCTCCGGAAGACTCTCGCCGCTCAAGTCACCGGAGATGCCCGCGTGGCCGACCTTCGGGTTCGCGTGAGCAGCCGCTGGTCGGACCTGTTGATCACCATGTTGACCGCAGGACTGGTGGTTCCGCGCACGGTGACGTTTGAAGGGGTGATCGTGGAGCAGTAAGCAATTCGCAATTAGCAACTAGCAATTCGTGATCCTCACCGCGGCTACTCGAACTGCGAATTGCGAACTGCGACGACAGCTGAAGGCTCAAGGCTGACGGCTTCAATTCACCTTCTCACTGACGGTGGACGATGCGGTGGCGGTGCCTCCGTCTCCGGGTGCCGCGGGTCGGCCACCGGTTCTTCGAATCGTTCCCGCGCCCGCGTTCCTGGTAGCAACTCGAGGAGGGCCCGGGCTGTCGCGCTCGCCGCTCCCTGGTGCAAGGTTCTCCGGGCGGCAAGTCCCGCAGTTGAGCGCAGAGCCTCATCGTTGATCCACCCCAGCCAACATGCTGTGAGAGCCGCGGCGGCCTTGCGCCGCGGCAGAGCGACTCCTCCGTTGGACCTTATGACGGCGCGGGCGTCATGGGATTGCCCCCAGTGGGGTCCCATGATGACCGGCAACCCATAGGCCGCCGGTTCCACTACCGCATGTAGTCGCCCTTGCCTGAAGCCGCCACCTACGTACGCGGTGGAACCGAGGGCGTACAGATCAAACAGAAGGCCTTGCGTACCTACGATGACGCAGTTGGAGTCGACTACCTCGGCGCCCCCGGGCGTCCAGGCCACCGGGGCAAGGCCTGCCCGCTGCGCGCGCGCCGCGAGCGCCGACAGTCTCGCCTCGGCGGGGGCGTGGGGAACCACCAAGAGCCGCGCCCTGGGGTGCCGGCGGCAGGTCACGGCTGCACCCTCGATCACCACGGCTTCGTCCGATGCCTCGACACTCCCCGCGACGAGTGTCGACGCCTCGGTCGCCCAGCGCGCCAGCTCCATGAGGGGCCCGAGGCGCGGTGTGCGTTCCAGCACCTGGTCGTGCCGCGGATCTCCGGTCACGTGCACCGTGCTGGGCGCCACGCCCAGCCTGATCCAGCGCGCTGCATCGTCGGGTGATGTTGCTCCGAGCCATGACACGGTGCTGTGCAACTCCCGGTACAGGCGACGCGCGGGGAAGCGAAGCCGCCAGCTGTTTTCGCGGACCGTACCCCCGATCACCGCCATGGGGATTCGTCGCTCGTCGGCCCGGAAGGCCAGCTCGGGCCACATGTCTCCGCCGGCGAACACTATGAGGCTTGGCCGTACGGCGTCTAAGACCCGACCCACCGAGGTGGGCTCGTCCAGGGGCACGTAGTCACTGCGATCACCGCTGAAGGGCTCCGGCCATGCCGCGGCGGAAGGCGAAGAGTAGGTGTGGATGACTTGCAGATGCGGCTCTGCCGACCGGAGTCGACCGAGCACCGGGTCGGCAGTCAGCGCCTCTCCGACGGACGCCCCATGGACCCAGAGCAGCGGTGCGTCTGACCGCCCGGCACGTGCCCACTCTACCCATCGCTCGACGGCGCCCCGGCGGCCAGCTACGCTTTGGGCCAGCTTGCCCTTGCGTAGCGGAAGGCGGTGGACCACCCGGGCAGCGAGTCGGTAGGCTGCACGGTGCATGTGGATGAATGTGGCGGATGGGATGCGGTGGCGCTATGTGACGGAGCAATTCGCGATTCGCAGTTCGCACTTCGGAAGAGCGGCTCAGGTCCGCCTCGGCGTTGTGGGGGACTGCGAATTGCCAATTGCGAATCGCGAACTGCCAGCTGAAGGCCGAGGGCTGAAGGCTGACGGCTCTTATCGTCCCGTCTTTTCCGCGAAGAGGGAATCGAGGATTGGCCGCCACGTCTCGATGGGAGCGAAGCCCGCCAGCAGTCCTCTCTCGATGATGAACGACGGGGTGCTGCGAATCCCCGCCCGGGCGTTCGTCTGGGCTTCCTGCTGTATGAGCCAGCGGACCGCGCCGCTGTTGAGGCACCGATCCAGCGAGCCACGATCCAGGCTGGCGGAATCAGCCAGCGACTCGAAGTACGGGCCGGGGTCCGGGAGCCTAGCCCAATCACCCTGGTAGCGGAACAGCAAATCGTGAATCGGCCAGAACCGGTCTTGGTCTGCGGCGCACATGGCGAATTCGTGGGCCGCGGCGGCATTCGGGTGACGCTGGGTGAGCGGCAGGTTCAAGAAGACGAAGCGGACCTTGCCCGACTGGATGTATTCCCGCTCGAGGTAGGGGAGCGTCTCCTCCGAGAATTTCTTGCAATACGGGCATTGAAAGTCGCTGACCTCGAACACGGTAATCGGCGCATCGGGGGCGCCCTTGGATCGGGCGTCCAAGAGGGCGCTCTG
This sequence comes from Gemmatimonadales bacterium, assembly GCA_011772755.1. GTDB lineage: Bacteria > Gemmatimonadota > Gemmatimonadetes > Gemmatimonadales > GWC2-71-9 > WVYX01. The sequence goes on along the minus strand of WVYX01000244.1, from coordinate 81,063 downwards.
CTGCTGACCGGGTGCCGCAGCGGTCGTGGCCTGGGCGGCCAGCGAGGGCGCAGTGCTGGCGGCGGATGCCTTCGAATTCCCAAGCGTCCACGTAGCGGCGAGGGCCAGCAGCACAGCTAGTCCTCCGACGAAGCCTGCGAGCGTTGTTGGAGCCATCAGCCGTTAGCCCTCAGCGTTCGTGTGACGCAACACCATACCCATTTGTTCACAAAGGTGCCACCCGATCGCGTGCCCTCCTTCAAATCCGCTCGCGACTGAAGGCTGAAGGCTAACGGCTGAAGGCTGACGGCTGAATGAAGGCTCCCAATCAGTGCCTCCAACGCCACACGGTGTTCGCTCGCGTCAGAGGCAACCGCACCGGCACCAATCGCGTCACCGTGACTGGGACATTCCAGTAGTACTCCTGAAACGGGTTCTCCGGGTCGGCGTATCGGGCGACGATCCACCAGCGTCCGGGCTCCAACTCCAACTCCGCCACGCCCGTGGTGTCGGTCGTTTCCTCATGAACCACACGTTCCGTGCGGGCCAAGGCCACGGCGGCTGCATCGGGATAGGTGGCAAAGGCCTCCCGTTCCCAGGTCCGCAGCGACTCGGCGGCCGCCTGGGCACGCCGCGCCAGCCCCACGTCCTCCCCGTTCAGCTCTCTTAGCAAGGCGTCGCTTTCAGCCGCTCGTTGCGCAAGTCGGGCGTACAGTCGGCGGAACCGATCGTACATCGGGCCATAAGAGGGCACCGTCCGGTCCATCGCGTTGAGTGAGTCTGCCAGCCGCTCGACCGTGTCGCGGAGGGCGCTCCACGGGCGGCTTGCCTCATCAAAGCGCCCTGGGTCGGGCCGCCGGTAGTTGGCGAGCTCACGTTCGAGCTCGGTGAAGGTGGGCTTCGGTGAGGGGGCGAGTGTCACCAGGGAATCGAGAATCTGATCCGGATCGAAGGGCAGAGCCGTGATGTGGAGATCGGTGATTGGGTCTTCGGGACCCCACGCTGCCCGTAGCACGAGGCGGGCTTCGCCCTGATGGCAGGCTAGTGTGGCTAGAGCCAGAATCGCTCCGCCCACGCCAGGAGCGGCACGGCGTTGGCGCAGGGCGAACTTCACGGCGCGCCGCCCGATGCGGCGCGCCACGGGTCGAGGCTGTGCTGCGGGAATGAGTTGTGAGCCAGCCGCCGGGGTACGCGGACGCCTAATCGACGATGAATGCCGGGAAGATGTACTTTCGCGGATCAACCGGCTTCTGGTCGACAAGCACCTCGTAGTGGAGGTGCGGTCCGGTGGCGGTCCCCGTGCGACCGACTTCGGCGATCTTGTCGTTACGCCGCACCCACTGTCCAACCCTAACCAGAGTCCGCGAGCAGTGGGCGTAGAACGTCTGCACGCCGTAGCCGTGGTCGATAGTGACCGTCTTGCCGTATCCCGTCTTGGCACCCACCTCGATCACCCGCCCGCTCGCTGGTGCCAGGATCGGCGTGCCCACGGCCGCCGTGATGTCGATCCCCATGTGGGGCTTGGGCTGGTGATAGATGGGGTGCATCCGAGCACGGGAGTAGTTGCTGGTGATGTAACCCGCGGTGGGGGCGATCGGCCGGAGCGACGGCGTGCGCTCGAGCCGGTCGGTGTGCTCCTGCAGACCTGTCACCGCTTCATCGTAGGAACTAGCCAGGAGACTGGCGCGCCGGATGAAGTTGTCGAGTTGGGCGCGCACCGCTAGAGCTTGCTGGCCTTCCAGTCCCTCGGAGAGGATCTGGTCGCCTGGCGTCCTTGCTTCGGCCGGTCCACCGACGCCGGCCAGCTGCACGTCCGGGTCGATGGGGTCGAGTCCTGCCAGGAGGCGGATCATCTCATCGCGCTCCGCAATTGCCGCGATGGTGTCGCCAAGGCTGGCGAGGATGTGCTGGGCGCTTTCGAGCTCCTGGGCCAGGAGCTCGTTGCGGCGCTCCAGTCGGTCGAGGCGGGAGAGATCCACCGCCCGTGTGATGGTGGCGTAGCCGAACGCGATCGCCGTCACGGCCACTGCTGCGAGCAGGGTGACCAGAATCCTGAACCCGCGCAGCGACACCTTGACCGCCCGCGATCCCCCTGCACCGTGCGGAACCAGTACCACGGTCCACTGCCGTGTTGCCATGATCCGCTCCCCGACAGGTCGAAATCTAGCCTAGATGGACTCCCCTCGCACAGACAGGGATAGGGCCTTTTTCGGGCTCCCGCAAGGAGCCGCGATGAAATTAGACGTTGGGAACAAACACTGTCAACCACTTATGTCACAATGCTAACTTCCTATTTGTCAACCGCTTGTGGCACGTGCGCGGGTTTGGGAAAAAGTGGCGCCAGCCGCTGGACGCTCCCACCCCCGGTGGGTGGCTGCTCCAGCGCTTGCCAGGACGCGGTGGAGACCTCGCCGGGCAGGCCCAGCGCCTCCCAAACGGCTTGCGTCTTGCCGGGCATGAATGGACTCGCCATCAAAGTGATGCGCGCGAGGGCCCGACTCAGGGCGGCTAGGGTCTCGTCCAGCTCGGCGTCCTGTCCACCCTTGGCCAGGTTCCATGGCGCCCGCTGCTCGACGAACCCGTTGGCTCGGTCCACAAGCTTCCACGCGTGGTCCGCACCCTCGTGCAGCAGATGGCCATCCATGGCGCCCCGGTAGGCCGCCACTAGCTCGTCGCCCGCAGTGTCCAGCGGGGTTGGCGTACTCACGTCCGGTACCATAGCGTTTCGGTAGCGGCGGATCATCGCCAGGACCCGGCTTACCAGATTCCCGTAGCCGTCGGCCAACTCGGCAGTGTACCGGGTGTCAAACCGTTCCCACGTGAAATTCCCGTCGGCGTTCCAAGGTATCTCCCGCAGCACGAAATACCGTAGAGCGTCGGATCCGTGACGGTCAATGAGGTTACGCAGCGTGACTGCGACGCCAGCCGATTTCGAGAAGCGGGCACCGCCGGTGCTCACCCATCCGTGGCACCACACCTGCCTGGGAACCTCGACGTCGGCCGCCATCAGCATCGCCGGCCACATGGCTGCGTGGAAGCGCACGATGTCCGGTCCGATCACGTGGACGTCGGCCGGCCAGATCGCCTCGTAGCCGGGGTTGGGGAACGCGGCTGCCGAGAGATAGTTGATTACCGCCTCGAACCACACGTAAACCACATGGCTGTCGTCGCCCGGCCACGGGATGCCCCAGGGAACCCGGGCACGGCTGACGGACATCTTCTGATCGTCGGTCCACTCTGAGACGACGTTGTACACCTCATTGGACTTCGATTTCGGCTTTATGAACCCCGGGTTGGCGTCGTACAGGTCCAGCAGCTTCTGACGGAACCGACCGATCTCGAAGAAGAAGTTCGGTTCCTCCAGCCACTTGACCTCGCGAGTCGGATGAACGGGACACTTTCCGTCGACCAGATCCTTCTCCAACTTGAAGGCCTCGCAGCCCACGCAGTAGTAGCCCTCGTACGTCCCTTGCGAGATGTGTCCGCTGTGTTGGATACGACGGAACAGCTCCTCGACGGCACCGTGGTGTCGCGGCTCGGTGGTTCGAATGAAGGCGTCGTGACTGATGCTGAGCTCGGACCACGCAGCTTGGAACTGCTGAGCAATCCCGTCCACCCACGCCTGCGGGTCGCTGCCGGCTGCCTCCGCCGCCTGCGCGACTTTCTGGCCGTGCTCGTCCATCCCGATGGAAAAGTACACGTCGTGGCCTCGTAGCCGACGGTATCGGGCAACGCAGTCGGCTCCGATCTTCTCGTAGGCGTGACCGAGGTGCGGCTCACCATTCGAGTAGTCGATGGCCGTCGTGATGTAGTACTTAGTCATCACGCTCGTCCTTCGGGCTATCAGGCCGGTCTTCGCTTCGGGAGCGTCGCCGGCTGCCCCGGCGGCCACGCTTTCGTCGCCTGCGCCGCCGGCGTTTGCGAGGACTCACCGCCTCCACCACCTCCTGCGTCGTCAGCGCAGCCTCGGCACTCTCGGATGCCGGCTCCGCTGGGCGCTTCTCCGTGGCGGCCGTGCCAGCGGTCTCCGCTGCGACCTCCTGCTTGAGGTCAAACAGCATAACGGTGCGGGTCGTCTCATCCTCGCCCTTGAGAAGCACACGGTCGCGGAAGATGTCCACCGCTTCGACCTTCTCGGTACCGCGTTCCGTACGCAGACGGCGTCCCACCTTGGGGAATCGCTTGCGGGAGCTGACGTAGAAGTCGTGCTCGTAGCGCAGGCAACACAACAGCCGCCCGCAACCACCGGAAATCTGGCTCGGGTTCAGCGAGAGCTGCTGGTCCTTCGCCAGTGAGAGGCTGACAGGGCGGAGCTCCGGGAGCCAGGAGGAGCAGCAGTACTGCCGCCCGCAGCGGCCGACGCCGTCCAGTCGCTTCGACTCGTCTCGCGCTCCGATCTGCCGAAGCTCGATGCGGGTTCGGAAGAGTCCCGCGAGGTCGCGCACCAGGGCGCGAAAATCCACCCTCTTGTCTGCGGTGAAATAGACAGTGAGCTTCTTGCGGTCCCACTGCCACTCGGCGTCGGAGACCTTCATCAGCAGCCCATGGGCCTGCACCCGCTCCATCACCTTGCGGCGCACGTCTTCCTCGGCCCTGCGGAGCTCGTTCGACAAATGGGCGTCCTCCACCGATGCGTTGCGGAGCACCTTGCCAGTGGCCTCAGGCAACTCGCCCAGAGAACACCCATTGCATCCTACCCCACACTTTCGCTCGGCAATTGCCCCAACCGCTGACACCCGGCCCAGGTCCTCCCCACGCTCCACCGCCACGACCACTGGGTCGCCCAGGGCGAGGGACGATGCCTCCTCCCAGGTGAAGCACGCTCTCCGGTTGCCTTTGAAACGGACTTCGACTAGCTCTGACAAATCAGCCCTCGACAATTCGACCGATCTTGCGGTACTTCTCGGCCCGTTGACGGACGCGCTCCTCCGGTTCGACATCCGCGAGCTCGCCCAGGTGGGATTCCAAACATGCCGCGAGGGTGTTGGCCGCGCCGTCGGGGTCAGTGTGCGCCCCGCCTGGCGGTTCCGGCACGATCTCGTCAATGATACCCAGTTCGTGCAAGTCTTGCGCCGTGAGCCTCAGCGCTTCCGCCGCTCGTTCCTTTTGCGACGCGTCCTTCCAAAGGATCGCGGCACACCCCTCAGGCGAGATCACGGAGTAGATCGCGTTCTCCATCATGAGTACGCGATCCGCCAGGCCGAGGCCCAGCGCACCACCTGACCCGCCCTCACCGATCACTGCCGCGATGACGCTCGTCCTGAGGGCGGCCATCTCTTCCAGGTTCCGGGCGATCGCCTCTGCCTGCCCGCGCTCTTCCGCCCCGAGCCCCGGGTAGGCCCCGGGCGTGTCGATCAACGTGATTACCGGCGCACGGAAGCGTTCGGCCATTCGCATCAGGCGCAGTGCCTTGCGGTATCCTTCCGGATGGGGCATCCCGAAGTTCCTTTGCAGGTTTTCCTTCGTGTCACGCCCTTTCTGCTGGCCGATGACGATGATCGGTTGCGCATCGAGGCGGGCCCACCCCGCTACGATGGCCGGATCGTCCCGGAACAGCCGGTCGCCCTTCAACTCGACAAAGTCTGTGAAGATCCGGTTGATGTAGTCCAGCGAGTACGGTCGCCGAGGATGCCGCGCAACTTGCACCCGTTGGAGCGGCGTCAGCCCGCGATAGATCTCCCGTCTCAGGTCTGCCAGCTTCGCCACCAGCGGTGTGATCTCGCTCTCTACGTCGAGCTCGCGGTCAGCGGCCATGCGCCTGAGGCTCTCGATTTGCCGCTCGAGGTCGACAATCGGCTTCTCGAAATCGAGGCTGAATCCGTTCGCCACGGTCGCTTCCTACCGTGCCCTGACCAGCCGCACGCGATCGGTGCCGACTAGTTGTCGCAGGGCATCCAAGAAGTCTTCGTCCAGAGCCACCTGGGTGTCCCGGGAACGAAGCAGCGCGGTAGCTCCGTTGCCGTCGCTCCAGTCAACGAACACCGGGGCGGGCCCCGGATGCGCTGCGCACAGTGCCTTGATGGCTCGGGCGGCCTCTGGCTCGGATCCCGTGCCCGACCGGAGCTCCAAGGCGACACCGATGGCCCCCGATGTCCTGAGTTCCACCAGCGGTTGGGCTTCTTCCACGATGAACGGCGCCCGGTCCTCGCCCCGGTCTCGGGCGCTGTAGCCCCCGGTGAGGAGCAGGGCGGCATCGGGAACGATCGTCTGCGAGAGCTTCCCCCATGTCTCGGGGAAGACAATGGCCTCTGCCGTGCCGTGGAAGTCCTCCACCGTAAGGCGTGCGTACTCGGCGCCCGTCTTCTTGCTGATTCGTCGCTTGACGGCCGTCACGACGACGGCAGCCCGCACCTTGTGCTCGCTCCAGGAGCCCAACGTGGCGGTGGTGCGGGTTCCGAACAGCTGCACCTCTTCCCGGAAGCGTCCCAAGGGGTGCCCGGAGATGAAGAAGCCGACGACTCCCTTCTCCCTGGCGAGGCGCTCCGCCTCCGACCAAGGGGGGACGTCCGGAAGCTGGTGAGCGGGTGGAGGTGTCTGGGCCTCCGCGGCCTCGCCGAACAGCGACACCTGACCTGATTCCCGCTCCGCCTGTAGCAGCTGCGCCTCATTGAGCGCACTGTCGAGCGCAGCGATCAACTGCGCCCGGTGTCCCCCGAGTTGGTCTAGTGCACCGGCCGCGATGAGTGATTCGGTAACCCGCTTGTTGCAGAGCCGGAGGTCTACGCGCCCGCAGAAGTCAGCAATGGAGCGGTATGGTCCCTGCGAATCCCTGCCGGCGATGATGGACTCGATGGCCCCCCGCCCGACGTGGCGCACCGCTCCGAGCCCGAAGCGGATCTGGGCATCGCCAATGACGGTGAACTTCCAGCCCGATTCATTTACCGAGGGCGGCAGGACAGCAAGCCCGAGTTCCCGTGCTTCGTTGATGTAGGACACCACCTTGTCTGTGTCGCCGATCTCGGACGAAAGCAGGGCTGCCATGAACTCCGCGGGGTAGTGCGCTTTGAGCCACGCCGTCTGGAACGACAGGATGCTGTACGCGACGGAATGGGACTTGTTGAAGCCGTAGCGACCGAACGTCTTGATTTGGCCAGCGATATCCCTGATTACGCGAGGGGGGTGACCCCGCTCGACACACCGATCCACGAAGCGCTCCAGTTCGTGCTCGATGAGCTCCTGATCCTTCTTACCCACGGCCTTCCGAAGCACGTCGGCCTCGGACAGCGTGAAGCCGGCCAGGACATGGGCGATGCGCATCACCTGTTCCTGGTAGAGGATGACCCCATACGTCGGTGCCAGAACCTCTTCCACCGCGGGGTGGGGGTAGCGCACTTCCTCCTCACCACGCTTGCGGCGGGTGTAGACCTGGTGCATCCCGGAATCGAGTGGGCCGGGACGCATCAGTGCGTTGGTGGCCACCAGGTCGTCGAACCGGTCCACCCGAAGTTGGTGCACGATCTCGGTTGCCAGTGGGGACTCGAACTGGAATACGCCCGCTGTACGACCATCGCGTAACAGCTCGTACACGCCCGGGTCGTCGAGATCGAGTTCGTCCAAGTCGACGTCTACCCCGTGCCGCTCCCGGATCATTTCCACGGCATCGTGGATCACCGTGAGTGTCTTGAGACCGAGGAAGTCCATCTTCAACATGCCAACCTGCTCAAGGCCGATCATGTCGTACTGCGTGATGATCGCTTCCTCGCCCCCAGGAGCGGCACCAGCACTGCGTTGCGGCGGGGCGCACACCGGCACGTACTCGTCGAGAGGGCCTGGAGCGATGACGATCCCGGCAGCGTGGACGGACGCGTGACGGGCTAGCCCCTCGATACGCTGGGCGAGATCGACCAGGCGCTCCATCGTGCCATCGGACCGGATGAGCTGCGCGAGTTCCGGCACCCTGTGTGCGGCCTGGGATACCGAGAGGTGATATCCCGGACCCGACGGGATGAGCTTCGCGATCTTGTCGGCCTCGGCGGGGCTCACACCCAGCACGCGGGCGATATCCCGCACAGCCGCCCGGGCCTTGAGGGTTCCAAAGGTGATGATCTGACCGACGCTATTTCGGCCATACCGCTCGCGAACGTACTCGATCACCTCGCCGCGGCGCTCAAAGCAGAAGTCCACATCGATATCCGGCATGGACACCCGCTCGGGGTTGAGGAACCGCTCGAACAGGAGATCGAAGCGCAGTGGGTCGATGTTGGTGATGCCCAGGGCGTAGGCCACCAGCGAGCCAGCGGCGGACCCGCGACCGGGTCCCACGGGAATACCCCGCTCCCGCGCTGCCTGGATGAAATCCTGGACGATCAGGAAGTAGCTGGCATAGCCGGTCTTGGTGATTACCCCTAACTCGTACTCGAGGCGTTGCTGGACCTCCGCGGGCAGCGATTCGCCATAACGTTGCTCGGCGCCGGTCGTGGCGAGCTCAACCAGGAGGTCGTTGTCCGAGGTGTGCTCGGCAGGAAGCGGAAACTCCGGCAGATAGTAGCGCTTCTCGAAGTCGAACTCGCAGAGCTCGGCCACGCGCGCGGTGTTTTCTAGCAGATCGGGCCGGTTCGGGAAGCGCTCGGCCATCTCGGCTTGCGACTTGACGTAGCTCTCGGAGCCATAGAAACGGAAGCGATTGGGGTCGTCCAGGTCCTTGCCCGTTCCGATGGCCAGCAGGCAGTCGTGCGCCTCGTGATCCGCCCGCTCCAGGTAATGGGCGTCGTTGGTGGCGACTACCGGGAGGCCCAGGTCGTCCGACAGCCGGTACATACCCTCCTGCACGATCTTCTCATCGGGGATTCCGTGGTCCTGAACCTCGAGCCAGAAGCCATCGGGTCCGAAGGTGGTGGAGAACCACTCAGCCGAACGCCGGGCCTCCTCGTAGTTCGACTGGCGGAGCCATAGGGCGATCTCCCCGGACAGGCAGGCCGCTAGACAGACGAGACCCTCCGCGTGCTGGGCCAACACTTCCTTATCGACTCGCGGGCGCCGGTAGTAACCCTCCAGATGAGCCATCGACGAAAGCTTGATCAGGTTGTTGTAGCCGGTGCGGTTCCGGCACAACAGCACCAGGTGTGAGTAGTAGGCTGGCGCCCAGGCTGGCCGGTCTCGGTCGTGCCGCGACCCGAACGCCAGGTAGGCCTCGCATCCTAGGATCGGCCGGATTTTGGCTGCCTTTGCGTGCTCGTAAAACGAGCAGGCCGCATGCAGATTCCCGTGATCCGTGATCGCGAGGCTGTCCATCCCCAACTCGGACACCCGGGCCACGAGGTCCGGAATCCGATTCGCGCCATCCAACAGCGAATATTCCGAGTGGGTGTGAAGATGAACGAACGCCATGGGGCAATCGCTAAGCTTATTCAGGCTGTTCTCCATTGTCAAAGATGGCGCGAAATGCCCTATCTCCTGGCCGTGTAGCGGGTTACGACCGCCAGCCGGACGTCAGGTACGGTCCCGGGATCACCGTTGCTGGAGCGGTGGGAGGACGGGCCGGAGGGTTTGGGGAACCGCTGGGTGCCCGCCGGTGGTATGGGGAAGCGGGACGCGGGTTTACCATCGATGTGATGCTGCTCGCTACTCACGGGCCTGTGGGGCCACTATGTTGTGCGACCAGACGCGGGCGGCGGGTGGGCTGGGCGCTCCGCGTTGGGGAATTCTACTGCTTGGAGGACTCTTGAAGGCTCGATTGCTCGGCGCCGGTGTCGTGTTCTTCGCCGCCGGCGCCTGTGGGGGCGATCTCGACCTGCCGGCGCCCGCGACCGTGACTATCGTTGCAGAGACAGACGGCCAGCAGGCATTTGCCGGTGCGCGCCTGCCAGGACCGCTGGCGGCCGCGGTTAGCGCCAGTGACGGCCGCAGGGTGCCCCGGGCGCAGGTGCGCTGGACCGTCACGGCCGGTACCGGTGCTGGTCTCTCAGACTCCCTCACCGTCTCTGACGGTACCGGACGAGCGGAGGTCGTCCTCACTCTCGGCCAGGAGCCAGGTAGCTACGGGGTGCGGGCGACGTTGGTCGTCGATGAGGACAAGTCGGTGTCGTTCTCCGCGGTGGCGCTGGATCCGCCAACGCTCACCGGGGTTGAGCCGGCGACGTTCGCCAGCGGCGATACCATCGCTCTCTACGGCGCCAACTTGAGCGACTCGCTGCGCGTCGAGGTTGGGGCTGCCCTGGCGCACGTCCTTGGGGCCTCTCCGGCGGGCGATACCCTGAACGCCATCGTCCCCCCGTGTCTCGTCCCTGGTACCGTGGCAATCCACGTGCTGTTTGGCGCAGCGCAGTCGAACGCCATCTCGGGGACCTATGTTGCCTCCGCTGGGGCACTGACCCTCGCGTCGGGTGAGTACCTGTCTCTGGACCCAGCGACGCTCGACGCATGCGCCACGTTTGCGCCAGCCGGACCCTCCGGCGCGGAATACCTGGTCGTGCCGCAATCGGTCTCCAGCGTCCCCGGGGTTACAGCCGAGTATCGACTCTTCGGGGACTCGATCGTGACGGTCGTCAGCCGTCCGGCGCCACCCCAGGCGAGCCTCCCGCTAGCAACGCGATTCCACGACCTCCTGCGTAGGCGGGAAGCGGAGCTCGCGCGGGGGCCGAGACGGCAGCTGTCGCCCGAGGCCGGGGTGGGCGCGCTGGCGGAGATCAAGATCGGTGACCGCAGGGACTTTCACGTCTGCGATTCGGTGCCCTGCAGTACGGCAGAGGCGTTCACCAAAGTGACGGCAGAGGTGCGGTATGTGGGCGAGCATGCGGCCATCTACCAGGACCTCGGCGCACCCACTGGCGGGCTATCGGACACTGATATCCAACAGCTGGGCAGCCTCTTCGACCAGGACCTCTACGAGGTAGCCACGCGGGCGTTCGGCGCCGAATCGGATGTCGACCGGAATGGACGCGTGCTCATCCTGATGACGCCGGTAGTCAACGGGCTCACGCCGGAGGAGGACTGCGGGACGGCTATCGTCACCGGGTTCTTCTTCGCGGTGGATGTCGACGCGGGACGGTTCAACGTCCCCTCCAATGAGGCCGAGCTGTTCTACACCCTCGCGGCGGACCCTGGTGCGACGGTTAGCTGTGCGATCACGATCGACGTGATTCAGCGGCTTGTGCCCGTGACGTTCGTGCACGAGTTGCAGCACATGATTAGCTACCATCAGCACGTACTGGTGCGGGGTGGCGACTCGGAAGCACTGTGGCTCAATGAGGGATTGTCCCACCTGTCGGAGGAACTGGCGGGTTTGCACTTCGCCGCCCTCGGCGACGACAAGCTTCTGTCGCAGTTCGCCGTCGGGGATCTGTTCAATGCCTACCGCTTCCTCAAGGACCCGGGCTCGCAGTTTGTATTGTTCAGCGAGGGCACCGGGACCCTGGCCGAACGGGGAGCGTCATGGCTCTTCCTTCGCTGGTTGGTGGATCAGTTTGGGACCGACATGAGCCGGCGGTTGGTGGAGACCGAGCGCACAGGAGGGGAGAACGTCGCCGCGGCCGTGGGTGAGCCCATGGCCCGGCTCCTTCCCGAGTGGTTTCTGGCGAACTACGTGTCCGATCTGGTCAACTTTGCGGCTCCGCCCCGTCTCCGCTACGTGACCTGGGAGCTCCGTACCACCTACGGGTCGCTACACGACCAGCTGCCGCAGCGGTTCGACAGACCGTTTCCCATCGTTCCGTTGCTGTTCACGGGAGGCACCTTCGACGTGGGCGGCGTTCTGCACTCGGGATCGGGCGACTACGTTCGCGTGGTGCAGGACCCGGGAGGGCGGGGATTCACCCTCCGGCTGCGGGATTCTGCCGGCGGTCCGGTGAGCGCGGCGGCGGTGCCACGGCTGAACGTGATTCGGATCAGGTAGGGGTGGAACGATGAAGGAGCGGGATGTTGCAACGAGGGAAACCTCTGCTGTGATGCCGCCACGCCGTCATGCTGTTCTTCCCGTGCTCCTTCTCCCGCTCTTCCCCCTGCTCCCCCTGGCCGCCCAGACCGTCGACACTACCACGCCCTATGTCCTCCACGTACCCGCGTCCGTTCGTGTGGTGGGCCTCAACGAGGCAGCTGTCGCCATCGTGGGCGATGCCGGTGCGGTGTTCGCGAATCCTGCGGGTCTCGCCACGATCAGGCACATCGCGCTGGAAGGAGGATACCGGGCGGCTCCTGGCGACGCGTTCGTGGTCTCGGGTGCCCTCGGGTGGCGCCTCAGGCAATTCGACATCGGCCTGGGCGGCCGCCTGTTCGACTTCGGACCTGATCCGGCCAGTTACCTCGGACCCAGCGTGGCGCCGGGCGCGGACGCCCGAGAGCTTCTGGGTGTTGGTTCCCTCGTCTATCGCTTTGGGCTGATTGCATTGGGGGGGAGTGGGAAGGTCGTGCGGCGGACGGTGGGCGACGCGGTGGAGCGGGGAGTCAGCGTGGATGCCGGGCTCGCCATTGCATTCTTCGACATCATGGCGCTCGGTTTCGCAGTGCAGAACATTGGCGGCAACTGGCGGGATGCTTCCTCCCTCACCCTGCCGCGGCTCACTCGCCTCGGGTTCACCATGAACTATGTTGATCCGCAGGAGTCGTTCCGGCTGATGTCCATTCTGGAGGCGCAGTGGCCCGAGGACGCGGAGGCTCGGATTGTGGTGGGTGGCGAGGCCGGGGTCGTGGTGCGAGGCGTGGGTGTGATTGGACGCGTCGGGTATAGCGGCGACGCGGCTGCGTTGGCGGCTTCGAATGCGACGTACGGGGGGAGCCTCCGCATCGGGGCCCTGAGCTTGGATTACGCCTATCGGGCCTCCGATCTGCTCGGCCGCTCGTCCCACCAGTTCGGCGCTCGATTAACGCTGTGAGCCCGTGCACGGTCCCGCGGCGGCGGGTGGTCATTCGGGTCCTCCTCGTCGCCCTCGCCGCGGTGGTGCTGGCGGTCGGTGCGGCAGCGGCCTTGAGTGCAGACGTCCGCTTTGTGATGCGGGCGGCGTATGAAGAGGCCCGCATACTGCTCAAGCGCCGCTCCCTCGAGGAGTTGATCGCGGATTCGGGGACGTCGCCGGGACGGCGCGTCCAGTTTCGTTTGGTGTTGGATGCACGCACCTTTGCCGCCGATTCCCTGGGCCTGGCTTCAGGAGACACGTACACGACGTTTGCCGACGTCGGGCGGGACACCCTGCTCCTCCTCCTGACGGCCAGTCCGCGGGATGCCCTCGTTCCCTACACCTGGTGGTACCCCATCGTGGGGACCGTCCCGTACAAAGGGTTCTTCAACTTCAGGGCTGGCAGGGCAGCTGCCGAACGGCTCCAGCGCCGAAGCTACGACACCTACTTGCGGCCGGCAGCCGCGTTCTCGACCCTCGGCTGGTTCAATGATCCACTGCTCTCCACCGCTCTCAGCGACGATCCCGTGGCTGTGGTTCAGCTGGTGCTCCACGAGATCGCCCACAACACCCTGTACGTTCCGAATGCGACGCCCTTCGATGAGAGCTTTGCCCTGTTCGTGGGGTATCGCGGCGCCGAGGCTTTTTTTCGCGGTCGCGGCGATACTCTGCTGGCTGCTCGGGCCGCGGCGATCTGGAGAGATCAAATACGTCTGGGCCACTTCTTTGCAGAACTCCGTGCAGAGCTCGACACGATCTACGCGTCGGGACTGGGCGCCGACCGGCTGGAGGTCGAGCGTTCCCGCGCGTTTGGCCGTGCGCGGGAGCGCCTGCGAGGGCCGCTGGCAGCGGAGCTCGAGGTTTACCGGGGTGATCGCCTGGCCCTGCGCCCCCTCAACAACGCCAGTGTGATTGCTGGCCGTATCTATCGCACGCGCCTACGCCTGTTCGACCGTGTACTGCAGCGCGCGGAGGGGGATGTACGGGCCGCCGTTGCGCGCATCGTCACAGCAGTTGAGCAGCGTTCTGACAGTGATCCGTTCGAGGTTGTCGAACTACTGGGTAGGGAAGGGTTGAAGTGATGTGTCTGCGTTGCAGGGCTGGGTATATTTGAGGGCGCGGATGTCGGCGGGCGGCGAAATGACGCGGATGCGGTGCTGGTGAGGTTCATCTAGGCTCGGCTGCCTGGCTAGGGCGGGATACCCGTGTCGGCCTGCAGCTCCAGAATCCGCGTCTGCCGGGAATCTACAGTCTGCTTCCAACCGCAGCTTCAGCGTACGTGTCTGTCTGCGGCTAGCTCATTCACCGACGATCGTCGAGTGCCAAGTCATCATGTCTGATCTGCAAACCTACGTCGCGACCGATGGCGACCGAATGCTTGAGGAGCTGAACCACCTGCTCCGTATTCCCAGCATCTCCGCCCTGCCGGCCAACGCCGGCGACTGTCGTCGCGCCGCCGAGTGGGTGGCGGACCAACTGCGCAACCTGGACTGCGAGGTAAAGCTACTCGCCAGCGACACCCACCCCGTGGTGTGGGCGAAGGGACCGGCGGTCCCGGGGAAGCCCGTCGTGTTGGTGTACGGCCACTACGACGTGCAGCCACCCGACCCCCTGGAGGAGTGGGAGTCGCCCCCGTTCGAGCCCACGGTGCGGGACGGCAACCTCTACGCCCGCGGCGCCACCGACGACAAGGGACAGATGTTCGCCGTCGTCAAGGCGTTCGAGGCGGTGAGCCGGGGCGGAAAGCCGCCGGTGAACCTGCGGTTTCTCATCGAGGGCCAGGAGGAGATGGGGAGCGGCGTGCTGTTCAGACTGCTCGATGAGCGTCCCGAGCTGGTGGAGGCCGACGCTGTGCTGGTGGCGGACACGCAGTACTTCGCACCGGGCATTCCAGCCATCGAGGTCGGTCTGCGGGGGATCTGCTACGGCGAGATCAAGGTGCGCACCCTCAAGGGTGATCTCCACTCTGGGCTGTACGGCGGGGTCGCGCCCAACGCGCACGAGACCCTGGTGCACATCCTGGCGAAGCTCAAGACCGAGAAGGGGCGGATCAACATTCCGGGGCTGTACGAAGCGGTACAGCGCCCTGCCAAGGCGGAGCGCGACGCCTGGGCCAAGCTCCCCTTCAGGGAGCGCGAGTTCATGCGCGACGAGGTGGGTGCGAAAGCGCTTACCGGCCTCACGCGCTACTCGGTGTTCGAGCGCCTGTGGGGACTGCCCACGCTGGAGATCCACGGCGTCATGGGCGGCTTCACCGGCGAGGGCGCCAAGACGGTGATCCCGGCGGAGGCCACAGCCAAGGTGAGTCTCAGGCTCGTGCCGAACCAGAAGCTGAAGACGGTGGAGCGGCAGCTCATCAAGGCGGTGAAGCGGCTCGCGCCGAAGTACGCCGACGTGTCGTTCTCCTTCATCCACGGCGCCGACCCAGTGCTGGTGGACATCAAAGCCAAACCCTTCGAGCTGATCAATCAGGCGTTCGAGGAGGTCGAGGGGCGGGGCATCGTGTTCACCCGCTCGGGCGGCTCGATTCCCGTCGTGCCCGCGCTCGGCAAGAAGGGGGCGCCGGTGCTGCTCGCGCCGAACGAGAAGCTGGGGCTGGATCAGTTCATGAATGGGGTCAGGGTGTTCGGGCGGTTCTTCGAGCTGCTGGGAGAATAGGGGGAGGTGAGGGGAGGGGGGATCGTCACACATAACCCCCTCACCCCTCTCCCCCTTCTGCTTTACACTGCCAGATTCAACTCTTCCATCGTCGTCGCCCTAGCCTGCTGGTCGAACACCTCTGCAAAGCCCAGCACCACACTGTCCAGCATGCGGGCCCATACGTCTCGTGGTGTCTGCTCCCCCAATTCCCTGCTGACGCTGGTCATCGCCACCTCCGGGATCCCGCACGGCACGATCAGGTCGAAGTAGGAGAGATCTGTGGTGACGTTGAGAGCAAAGCCGTGCCACGTGACCCATTGCTTCACGTGGATCCCGATGCTCGCAATCTTGCGATTGCGGGTCCAGACGCCGGTGTAACGGGAATCGCGCTGGGCCGGGACGCCGAGGGTGGTCAGGGCCTGGATGAGACTCTCCTCGATCTGGCGGAGGAACCAATGGAGGTCTTTGCGGTGCTCCGATAGATCGTAGATCGGGTAGCCCACGAGCTGACCCGGTCCGTGGAAGGTGGCGTCGCCACCTCGCTCGATCTCGAACAGCTCGATCCCCCTCGTTTCCAGAACGTGTGTGGGTGTCGAGAGGTGATCCGCCTTGAACGATCGCCCCAAGGTGATGACGGGCGGGTGCTCCACCAGCAGCAAGAGATCGTTCGGGATGGAGCGGTCGATCCGCGCCTGTGCCAGCGCACGCTGCAGCTGCAGCGCCTGGCCGTACGGCATTCTCCCCAACCCGACGACTGCGAGTTCGGCACTCATCGGGAGGCAGCCTGCCGGGCCGCAGCGTGGGTGAGGAACGCGGCGACCAGCAGGAGCAGGAGGTATACGGCGAGGCCGGGCCGTCCGCCGACCATGTCGGCGGGAGCCGCCAACAGCCCGAGCAAGGTGGTGCCGAAGACCGAGAGAGTAGCGGTTACCCCACGGCGCCAGAGATCGTCGATGGCGCGACTTCTGAGCCACCCGGACGCTGCCGCAACCACAATCCCGGCGAACACCGTGATGCCGAGCACTAGGTCCCCCGTTCCCCCGACCGCCTCCGGCTCGCTGCTCGACTGCAGGGTACGCAGGAGGAGCACGCCCATGGTCACGACGACGGCGCCGGTGGTAGCACCGGCGCCGATGCTCCCGAGCGCGGTGCCGACAGGGTCGCTGGTAGTCACCGGCTACATGTGAATGACCCGGCCGAGGGAGTCCAGCACCGCCTCGGCGACGGCTTCCGAGAGGGTCGGATGGGCGTGGATGGCTAGATCCACCTCCTCGACCGTGTATTCGTTTTCCCGGGCCACGGTGAGCTCGTGGATCAGCTCGCTCGCGTGGGATGCCACGATGTGGGCACCCAGAATCTCGCCGTAACGCTTGTCCCGGATGATCTTTACGAACCCTTCAGTTTCCAGCGCTACGCGGGCACGCCCGTTGGCACTCAAGGGGAACTTCCCCACCACGTAGTCGAGCTTCTGCTTCTTGCACTGCTCCTCTGTCAGCCCAATGCTGGCAACTTCCGGATGGCAGTATGTGACACTGGGTACATTGTCGTAGCGGATCGGACGTGGCTTCTGCCCTGCCAGTACTTCTGCCACGAACACGCCTTCTCGGCTGCCCTTGTGCGCCAGCATCGGTGGGCCGGCGATGTCCCCAATCGCATAGATGCCGTCTGCCGCAGTCTTGAGGTTCTGGTCCACCGCCACGAACCCCTGATCTGTCAGCGTCACGCCGGCGTCCTCGAGACCGATGCTCTCTGTGTTGAGTGCTCGACCCACGGCCATCAACACCTTTTCCACCTCGATCTTCTGAGCCTTGCCACCTGCCTCGACGTCGAGCGTGACCATGGCTTCGGTGACCTCCGCTCCCTTCACCTTCGCGCCGGCAAGGACCTGGATCTTTCGCTTCTCGAAGCTCCGCGTAATCGCCTCTGACGACTCGTGATCCTCCAGCGGCAGAATCCGGGGAAGGACCTCGATCAACGTCACTTTGGAGTCGAACGCGTTGAAGATGTCGGTGAACTCACATCCCACCGCTCCGGCGCCGATGATCGCCAGAGACTGGGGTGCCTGTTGCAGGAACAGCGCTTCGTCGGATGAGATGACGGTCGTCTTGTTGATCTCCAGCCCGATCTGCGCGAGCCCTTTCACCCGGGTGCCGGTGGCGATGACCACCCCCTTGGAGGCGCTGTAGGTGTCCTTTCCGACCTTCACCTTCCTGGCGGTCTGCAGCTTTCCGTCACCGTTGACGATGGTGACCTTGTGCTTCTTCAGAAGGAACTCGACGCCCTTGGAGTTCTGCTCACTTGCCTTCCGCGAGTGTCTCACGGCGGCCCCGAGGTCGAGTTTGACATCGCCAACGTTGACCCCGAGGGTCTTGGCGTCGTGCTTGACGAGCTTGGCAACATACGCGCTGTGAAGCAGGGCCTTGCTCGGAATGCAGCCAACGTTGACGCACACCCCGCCGAGCTTCTCTCGTTCGATGACGGCGGTGCTCAATCCCAACTGCGCGGCCCGAATGGCACACACGTACCCCGCTGGGCCCCCGCCGAGAACGATTACATCGAAGGTCTTGGCCACTGTTCTATTCCTAGGAGCAGTTAGCAGCTAGCAATTTGCACCTGGTGCATTCTTCCCGTTTCCCGTCTTCTGTCACCAGACGATTGCCAGCGGGTTCTCCAGCATGCGCCGGACGGTCTGGAGGAATCGGGCGCCGGTGGCGCCGTCGATCACCCGGTGGTCGCAGCTCATGGTGACCCGCATGCGTTTGCGTACGGTAACGTCGCCGTCCAGGGCAACGGGCTTCTCAATGATGCTGCCGACGGCGAGGATGCCGGCTTCCGGTGGACTGATGACGGCAGTGAACTGATCGATGTCGAACATGCCGAGATTAGACACCGAGAAGGTGCCGCCGGTGTATTCCTCCGGTGTCAGTCGGCGAGCCCGCGCCCGCTCGGCGAGCTCGCGGGCTTCCGTGGCGATCTCCCGCAGTGACTTGAGATGGGCGTTGCGGATCACCGGCGTGATGAGACCGTCCTCGACCGCGACGGCCATGGAGAGGTGGACCTCGTTGAAGTGGCGGATGGCACCCTCCAACCACCACGCGTTGCACTCCCGATGCTGCTGCAGGGCGGCGGCTACGACTTTGAGAATGATGTCGTTGAACGAGATCTTTGGTCCCTCGCCCAGCGCATTCAGGGCGTCCCTGGCCTCAACCGCACGCTCCATATCGATCTCGGTGGTGAGGAAGAAATGAGGAACCGGCCCCAATGACTGAGCCAGCCGCTTGGCGATGGTCTTGCGGATCTGACTGAGCTCGATGTCCTGGTAGCCCGTTTGCGGTATGCCGGCCGCCGGTGCGGCCTCCGTCGCCGCCTCCACGTCCCGCTTGGTGATCCGACCGCCCGGGCCGGACCCCCGGACGATTCGCAAGTCGAGCCCGCGCTCTCGCGCGAGGCGCCGGGCAAGGGGAGAGGACTTGATTTGCCCCGCCGCCTCACCCCCCTGTGGGAGATGGGCGGCAGCTGCGGCAGGGGCGGGAGCAGTGACTGCGGGACGCCCGCCTGCTGTGCCCACCGGCTGCGGCTCCGGCCGCTCCTGCCGCTCCTCTGTCAGCAGCTCCTCGATATCCTCTTCCGGCGCGGCAATTACGGCGACGAGGTGGCCGACTTCAACCACGGCTCCCTCTGCCGCCAGGATCCTCCGGAGCACGCCGACTCCTCGCGCCTGGAGCTCCATTACCGCCTTGTCCGTTTCCACCTCAGCGAGGACGTCGCCATCGCTGACTTGGTCCCCTTCCTTCCTGTGCCACGTGAGGACCTTCCCCTCCTCCATCGTCGGGGATAGCGCCTCCATGAAGACTTTCGTTGCCATCGCGTACCGGTTTGGGAGTCTCAGTCGAGGTACGTCACCTTCTTGACCGCCTCAACCACCTTGGCTGGGTCTGGCTTGGCCGCCCGCTCGAGATACTTGTTGTACGGCATGGGCACGTCGGCACCGGTTACCCGGAGGACCGGCGCGTCCAGGTGGTCGAAGGCCTCGCGCTGGATCTCGTCAACCACTTGGGCGCCGATACCGCAGAACGGCCAGCCCTCCTCTACGATCACGCACCTGTTGGTTTTCCGGAGGCTCCGCACAATCGTCGGAACATCCAACGGGCGAATGGTACGGAGATCCAAGATCTCGGCCGATATGCCGAAGTCTGCCTCGAGTTGCTGCGCGGCCTTGAGGGCCACGGCTACGGTCTTGGAGTGACAGATCACCGTGACATCCGAGCCTTCCCGTTTCACCTCCGCCTCACCCAATGGGATGGTGTATTCCTCTTCTGGTACCTCGCCTTTGATGTTGTAGAGCATCTCCCCTTCGAGGAACACCACTGGGTTGTCGTCGCGGATCGCCGTCTTGAGGAGTCCCTTGGCATCGTACGGCGTTGCTGGCGCCACGACCTTGAGTCCGGGAACGTGCGCGTACCACGCTTCGAAGGCCTGGGAATGCTGCGCGGCGAGCTGGAGGGCCGCACCGCCCGGCCCACGAAAGACAATGGGGATCGGAATCTGCCCCCCAGACATGTATAGCATCTTGGCCGCGGAGTTGACGACCTGGTCGATGGCGAGGAGTGCGAAGTTCCAAGTCATGAACTCAATGATGGGCCGCAGGCCCACCATCGCCGCGCCCACGCCGATCCCGGCGAAGCTGAGCTCGGCGATGGGTGTGTCGACGACCCGCCGCTCGCCAAACCGCTCCAGCAAACCACGGCTGACCTTGTAGGCACCCTGATACACGCCCACCTCTTCCCCCATCAGAAACACGTCGGGATCCCGCTCCATCTCCTCGCGGAGCGCCTGGTTCAGCGCGTCTCGGTAGGTGATCGTCGGCATGTCAGGACCGGTACACCTCGGTATAGAGCTCGTCTGGTTCGGGATTCGGGCTCTGGTCGGCGAAGGCCAGTGCGTCCTCTACCTCTCCCTGGACCTGCTGGGCCATTACCTCGAACTGACTGTCGTCGAGTAGCCCCTCGTCGGTGAGGCGCATCCTCAGCTTCTCGATGGGATCCTGCTGCTTCTGCTCTTCGAGTTCCTCTTTCGTGCGGTAATGACCGTGGATCGGGTCGGCCATCGAGTGGCCCATGTAGCGGTACGTCCGGGCCTCGATCAAGGTCGGTGCCTTGTCTTCCCGTGCCCTCAACACTGCGCGCCTGGTGCTCTCGTGCACCGCCAGCACGTCCATGCCGTCTACGGTCTCTTCGGCCATGTCATACGAGCAGGCACGGCGGTACACATCCCAGACCGCTGCCGCCCGCTCCAGCGCGGTACCCATCCCGTACCGGTTGTTCTCGCACAGGAACACCACAGGAAGCTCCCACAGGGCCGCCATGTTGAGGGTCTCGTGGAAGGCGCCGATGTTCACGGATGCTTCGCCGAAAAAGCAGATGGCAACCTGGTCGGTGTCCCGATAGCGGATGGCAAATCCGGCGCCGGCCGCGAGGGGAAGGGATCCTCCCACGATGGCGTGTCCGCCCAGGAAGAGACGATCCGCATCGAACAGATGCATAGAGCCACCCTTGCCCCGCGAGCACCCGTCCGACCGGCCAAACAGCTCAGCCATCGCGACGCGGGGGCTCATTCCCCGCACCAGAGCATGACCGTGCTCCCGGTACCCGGCGAACACATAGTCGTCATCTCGCAGGGCCGCTATCGCGCCGACTGCTACCGCCTCCTGACCGATGTACAGGTGGCAGAAACCGCCGATCTTGCCCTGCGCGTACGCTTCACCCGCTTTCTCCTCGAAGCGTCGGATGAGGAGCATCTGCCGCAACAGATGCCGGTAGAAATCGGCTTGCGCCGCGTCGAGATGTGACGCCGTTGCCGGTTGGGCCAAGTATTGGTCCTCCAGGTTCTTTAGGGGACGGCTGCTCGCTGGACCTGCTCCCAGGCGTGGTAGGAGGAGCGCACCAGCGGCCCAGCTTCCACATGCCGGAACCCCATGCCCAGCCCCAGCTGGCGTAGCTCCCGAAACTCATCGGGCTTGTAGTAGCGCGCCACTGGGAGATGCCCGCCGGACGGCCGGAGGTACTGCCCCAGCGTCAGGAGCTCGACCCCGTGCTCACGGAGATCGTGCATCGCAGTGAGGAGCTCGTCCCACTCCTCGCCCAGCCCGCAGATGATCCCAGACTTGGTGGTGATGGAGGGGTCCAGCTCTTTCGCCCGCCCGAGAAGTCCGAGGGCCCGGTCGTAGCGGCCTCCCGGGCGAGCGATGCGATAAAGTCGCTGGATCGTCTCCAGATTGTGATTGAGGATGTCGGGCCGGACGCCGACCACGATCTGGAGCGCAATTTCCGATCCCTTGAAGTCGGGAATCAGCAGCTCAACCGACGTCTCCGGCAGCCGCTTCCGGATCTCGGTCACACAGCCGGCGAAAATCTCGGCCCCGCCGTTGGGCAGGTCGTCGCGGTCGACGCTAGTAATGACGACATGCTTGAGCCCCATCCTGGCCACGGCGTCGGCGAGGCGAACGGGCTCCTCTGGGTCGTAGGGGGCCGGCGTGCCGTGGGCGATTGCGCAGTAGGGGCAGTTCCGCGTGCAGACGTCCCCCAGAATCATGAAGGTGGCGGCCCGATGCTCCCAGCATTCGCCGATATTGGGGCAGTGTGCCTCTTCGCACACTGTGTGGAGCCCGAGTTCCCGCATCAGGTGCTTGAGCTCGACGTAGCTCTCGCCGCCGGGCGCTTTGACCTTGAGCCAAGCGGGCTTGCGCCCTGGCGGGGCTGGGCGAGCTGTAGGAGTGAGCTGTGTCAATTCCATGAGGTTCGTAACTTAGTCCCTGGTGGAAGTGGCGACCAGCGGCCGTCAGCCATCTGGTTGAAGACTCCGGGTGCGGACAGTCGGGTTGAGCTGAAACCCCCCGGGTCGTAACTTCGTAAGGTCAAGAGAAGTCATCACTTCTGGAGGCACCTCATGGTTCGCGCACTCGTGGGCTACTCGGTGCTCGCGATCATCGGCATCATTGCCCTCAAGCTGGTCTTTGGGCTCCTGAGTATCGCCTTCCACATCCTGTGGGTCTTGCTTTGGCTTGCCGCGCTCGGGTTTGTGTTCTACCTGGTGCTGAAGATCATCAGTCCGAGCACGGCGCGGCGCGTCAAGGAATCGATTCGCGGCCAGCCGGACGCCGAGTAGGCACGGACCGCGCAGCACCAATAGGACTGAGGAAAGGGGCCGTCGAGCCCCTTTCCTCTTGCTGGCCGTCCTCCCGTACGCTAGCGCTGCGTCGACTCCGACGGCGGTGGGTCGGCGATCTCTCGGAGACGCAAGGTGATCGTGGCGAAGGCGAACTTCACCTTGAGCTGCACCATGATGCGGCGCTCGTCGTCGCTGAGCCACATCCGGGGCTCTTTGGCCTCTGCTAGGATGCCACGCCCCTTGATGGTGGGCCGGATCAGGATGGTGGGGAACCGGCCTGCCGGCAGGTCAAGCGTATCCCGTTTCAGGACTTCAATGGTCACGGGGTTCCGGTCCGGCCGGAAATAGCGATTGAACTGATAGCGCTCACCCACCTCGAGATCCACCGTCCGGACGAAATAGAAGAATGCCGCGTCGTCGAGCGGGCCATCAGCCGTGGCCCGCACCGAGTCGACACCGCTCTCTGTGTAGAAGCCCGAGTCCGGGTAGATCTCGTAGGCCGTGTAACGATCCGAACCGCCTTCGTGGAAGTCCTGTACGAACCGTCGGGACGCAAAGTCCTCGAGGCCGACCCAGGAATCCATTCGGTCGTTGAGCCGGTAGATGAACGTGTTGCTCTCCAGCGTGAACACCACGTGCAGGGACGGCACTCCCCGGATGGTGTCGACGCCCGCCACCTGCATCATGCCCGACCCCAGTGTGATGAGGCCAAACCTGGCGTCGTACAGGAGCGTCTCACCCACGGGAAACCGTTGCAGCAGATTGCCAGCCGAGTGCGGCCGCGTTTGTCCCTTGAGCAGCGCCGGCGTGAGGGCGAGACACGTGACTAGATACGCGATACGGGCGGGCATGAGATCCTAGGACCGTTGGACGGGCGCCGTGGGAGTGGGAATGCGGAGCTGGCGGCCAGCGCGGTAGAGGCTCAGGGCCAGAGCCAGCGCGTTTCCAGAGGTGCCGGGCAGCGCTCGCCGGGCTCCGGCCGGCAGGGGAATCACTGAAATCTGACGAGCCTTGACCGCGGCCCGCGCCAACAGCTCGGCGTGGGCGCACGGACCCTCGCACTCCAGCAGCGCCCTGTCCTGATCCCGCAGGCAGTTCTTGAGGGTGATGAGACGGATAGCGCACACGCCGGAGCTGAAGTCCCTCACGCCGGGGAGGTTCACCCCGGGTCGCAACAGCCAGGGAGCGGACCAGCGGACCAGCCGCATGCCCAGGGGCGTGTTGTGTGGCGCCGTCTCTCCGACCACCACGTCGGCACCCGACTCGAAGCGTTTCACTAGCTCCGGTAGCACTGCGGGCGAGACCGCGAAGCTCGCTGGCAAGGTGACGGCACAGTCCCGTTTAGGGCGGTCGGTGCGCCCCAGCGCGTCGCGCAGCAGGGCTTCTAGGCTCGCCCCGTATCCGCTCCCGCCCCGCTGACGCACCAGGGTCATCGGCAGCGCCCGCTGGTACGTCTCCAGCGTCTCGGTGGTGCCGTCGCTGGATCCATCGTCCGCCACCAGGATGTGATACTCTCGGGGGAACTCCAGGAAGACCTTGCGGAGCTTCCAGAGCAACAGCCCCACCGTCGAGGCGTTGTTCCGAGCGGTGACGCACACGTAGATCACTTCAGGCGGTCCCCATCCGCCCCACCGTCTAACCCGGCGGTCCGGCGGTCGCACAATCGGCGGGCCGCTTCCCCTGTTCGACTCCCCGCCCTGTGGCGGTCGGTCGGTTGAGCGGTGCGGCGGTCAGCGAGACTCGTGGGCATCGTTCCCCCGTATTCCACCTGAACAATACTGCCGGCGGTAGCGAAAAGTTCGGCGCGTGGGGGAATCTAGTAGGCGGGGGAAGCCGCCGAGTCGCTCGCCACCCTCACGAGCCAGGCCACGGACCGCGTGCCTGGGTGGATCAGCAGTCAGCGGCCGGCGGCCTGGGCCAACGCCGTCCGCAACTCAGCTAGCGTGAACGGCTTGCGGAGGAACGGCTGGCCTGCCGATTCGAGGAACTCCAGGGCATCGCCGCCGAGGGTGTCTCCGGTGGAGAAGACCACCCGCCGGGCGATGTCCGGGCGGTCGCGGCTCAGCATCTCGAACATCTCCCGCCCGCCGAGGTCGCCCATCCGCAGGTCGGTGATGATGACGTCGAAGGGCTGGGAGGTTGCCTGATCGAATCCCTCGTTGCCGTCGGCGGAGACTGCCACCGCGTGCCCCCACGCCTCCAACGTCGCCCGCATGTAGTGCAGGATATGGGGCTCGTCATCGACCACGAGAACCTTGAGCTTGCCGACCTGGGCAGGCGGAGCTTCCTCGGGCTCGCCGGTGGGAGCACCCCCCGGGAGTTCCACTCGGAACACGGCACCGCCCTCCGACCCCGGGCTGTAGCGGATTCGGCCGCCGTGCTCCTGGATGATGCCGTGGCAGATGGACAGGCCCAGGCCGGTCCCTTCCCCTTCGGCCTTGGTGGTGAAGAATGGCTCAAAGATGCGGTCAGCGATCTTGTCGGGGATCCCGGGACCGTCGTCGGCCACCGTGACCGCGACCCCATCGAGCCATTTGGCGGCGTGCACGACCACGTTGCCCCCGATGTCCGAAGCCTTGACGGCCTGCGCCGCATTGTTGATCAGGTTGACGAACACCTGCTGGATCTGATTGCCGTTCACTTCGACGTTCGGCAGGTCCGGATCGATCTCGAGTATCGCTTCTACCTTCGACGCCATCAGTTGGTTGCGGACGAGCAGGAGGGTGGCCTCCAGGATTGGGCCTATGTGCTGGGATCGGCGTTGACCCTCTTGCCTGCGGGCGAAGTTCAGCAGGTTGCGCACGATGTTCGCGGCTCGTTCGGCCTCCTGGCGGATGGCCTCGAGGGGTTCCCGTAGGTTCTCCGGTGCCTTGCTCTCTTCCACCAGGTAGTCGGCGAATCCCACCACTGAGGCCAGCGGGTTGTTGAGGTCGTGGGCGACTCCTGCGATGAGCTCGCCGATGGCGGACATCTTCTCAGACTGGATGAGCTGCTCCTGCAGATGGCGCTTGTCCGTTTGGTCTTCGAACACGAGCACGGCCGTGCCCTCGGGCTCGTCCTGGAGGAAGGCAGAAACGATGAAGATGCGGTCTCCCGACTTGAGCTCGTGTTGGGTGCGACTGCCCGCTGACGCCAGTGCCCGCGCCACAGGGTCCGCCCAGTGCTCGGGCAGTACCGAGAGCCACGGCCGTCCCGCCACGGCTGTGACGGGAATGTGAGCGATGACACTGAAAGCTCGGTTCGCGCGGCGAATTAGTCCCTTGTTGTCCACTACGCAGAACGCCTGTCCGATGGCGTCGACCGTCTGCTCCCACTCGCGTTTGCCGCGAGAGAGCAGTTGCAGCAGGCGGGCGTTCTCGAGGGCGATGCCGAGCTGGGCGCTGGCGGCACACACGAACTCGAGGTGCCGTTCGCTGTAGCGACTCGGTTGTTCGGCTATGACGGACACTGCTCCCAGGCAGCGTCCTGCGGCGACGATGGGAGCGCCCACCCACGAGCCGACGGCGTACTCGACCGTGATGCCGAGTTCGCTCAGTCGCTGGGGTGTGGCGTGGGGCAGCACTCGCGGGCCGTCGCTGATAACAGCGTGCGCCAGTGGATCATCTGCCCGGGGATTGGCATACTGAAATGTGTGGGCAACGGTCGGCGTGTTGCTGTCGGGATCCGTGAGGACGATGAGGATCCCATCCGGTCGCAGCACGGTGCGCAGCGTGTCGGCGATCCGATCTACGGCCGCGCCGGGATCGTAGGCTCCGCTCAGCTGCTGTCCGAGCGCCGAGAGCCTCTTGATGGAGTGGGAACCCGTGTCGTGAGCCGGAGCGCTATCTGGTTGTGGAGGTCGCGACATGATCTTGGCAAACTTGCGGGAGCGTATCAGCGCCACCGATGTCGATCTGGTGGTCAAGCTGCTTGCACGGGGCGACCCCGGGCGCAAGCTCACGCTCCAGCGGGTTGCTGCTGGGCAGGGTATCGACGTCCTGCTCGACGAACCGAGGCTGTCCACGCTGCTGCGTGACCGGCCTCAGCACGGCAGCCCTTCTCCCGCACTCTTCATCTACGTCGTGGTGCGCCACACACTGCGTGCGGTGGGCATCGATGACGCGCGCCTCAGTGACTACCTTGGCGCGCTCATCTTCGAGTTCGGGCTGCGCGATCGCGCGCACCGCATCAGTCGGTCTGACGACGAGGTGTACCACTACCTGGCCGATATCCTCGCTGATGTCGAGTCCGTGCCTGGCCGACGCGGATTCCTGCTCCGCGCCCATCTGGGGAACTTCAGTCTCTGGCTCGCTGGAATCTTCCCCGATTATATAACCGCACGAGAGGAGCGCAAAGGCGGGCCGGGGCTGGGCTATTATGAAGAGCTAGGCGCCCACGGTTTTCGGCTCGCCGCGCATCATCGGTTGGCGCGGCAGCTCGATCTGGCGGACATCTACGCTCGGGCCGCGGAGTCGTTCCCCGTCATCCGTGTAGCGCTCAACCGGCTGTCGGACCGGCTGTTCTTCCCCAACGTCGCCACACCGGGCCGGTTGCTGCGGCAGGTGGCCGACGAGTTTCGACTCGGGAACGAGGGAACGACGCAAGGCTGGTAGGCGAGGCGTCTGCCACGGCTTCGTTCCGTTATTCTGGCCTACTGCCGTACCGTCCTACGGCCCCTCCGTCATCACTCCCGTGGTATCCATCGGGCCAAACAGCGGACACCGCGGCGTGCTGACCGCGCCCCAGCTCACCCGCATTCCGTAGAGGGGAACGGTGTAGCTTCCGTCGGTGACACCCCCTAGGAGCGGGAGGCCCCTGGGCGGCTCGGTGTCATAGATGAGGACGCCTTTGAACGTATCAGCAGAGTCCTCAACCATGATCAAACCGAACCCCGGCAGGCGGGGGAAGCCGGGCCCGTCGTACGCAAGCAACGCGCCGTCGGGGCCTTCGCTGCCCAGCGCCGGCACTGTGCCGTAGCCCACCACCCGGGCCGGCACCGTTCCAAGAAAGGCGTCCGGTACTTCGGTGAGTACCTTACTGCCAACGCGGAGTTGCTCCAGCGCCATCGTCGCGCCTGCCATGCCTGCGAAACCGCACGAGGCGCGGTTTTCGGGGTTCCCGCCGCTGCAGGCCCATGCCAGGACTGGGACGAGCAGCATCTTTCGAGTCATGATAGGTATTGTACGCGGCCCGCCCCGTCCTGACCAGGCACCTGAAGCTGCGGAAACGACAGCATGCTGACACCACGCTGCCACTGTGAGAGTTCGCTTGACCCCGTCAGAACGGCGGCGTATCGTTTTTTTGTCTCTTGCATTGCCGATCGAGGGATGCGGTATGCCAACATATGAGTATCGCTGTGACAAGTGCCAGAAGCGATTCTCCCGGGTGGAATCGATCTCCGAGCATGGGCGGAAACGCCCCATCTGTCCCAAGTGTAAGTCCACCAAGGTCATCCAGATTTTCTCGCCGTTTTACGCGAAGACGGTGAAGAAGAGTTAGTGTTCGAACGTTTGCGCGCGGCAATCAATGCCGCGCTGGACGCAGCAACGGCAGACGCCGACCCACGGAGCATCGCCTCGCAGATGCGCGAAGCCGTCCTGGAAGCCGGAACCTCCGTCGGGGCGATGCGGGACGGTGTCGAGCGGACGGAACGACAACTCCAGTTCCAGCGGCAGCAGCTGGCCGACGCCGAGCGCCGCGGCCGGCTCGCGGCCGGCATTCAAGACCAGGAGACCGTGGAGGTCGCCGCCCGGTTTGCAGCAAAGCACCGCGAGCGGGTGGAGGTGCTGGAGCGCAAGCTGGAAGCGCAGCGCAGTGAACTGGTGCTGGCGGAGCGGGAGTACGGGGAGATGAAGACGCAGCTGCGCGACTTCGTGCGGACGCGGGCCGCGACCGACGCAAGCCGGCGCGTGGACGCCGCGTGGCGGGATCTGGAAGCGGCTGGTGGTGAGCGACCGGAGACCGACGCGCAGGATGAGGTCCTGCGATCGCGACTGGACCGCGCCGCGCGGGAGGCGCTGGCGGAAGAGCAGCTGCAGGCACTGAAGAAAAAGATGGGCAAGTCCTAGAGGTGCGTGTGGAAATCAAACCGGGCAGGATGGTCTACTTGGGGTATGGGAAGTATTGGCGGTCAGACGCGATCGTCGGGCTGAAACCCATTGACGAGGAGCGAGGACCGGGACGGCGGACCGAAGTCTATACGGCCACCCTCGACCGTCCCATCGTCGCGTCCCGCAGTGAGGGGGCGATCCTGCGAGACATGGCGGTCGCCACTGAGGAAGAGTTCCGCATCCGGGAGGCTCAGGAGGCGATGGGCGATCTGCTCGACGGGCTCGAGGAGGTCCCCGACGTGCTGCGGCGCATGCTCTCCACCGAGGCATACTTTGACGTGTCGGCATGGGTACGCCGCCTCCGGACCCTGCTCAAGACGGAGAGCGTGGAGGGACAGCAGGACCAGAGCGAGCTGTTTGAATAGACGCCTAGACGGGTAGACGCATTGCGGAACGGCCCGCCGTGTGCATCAGGTGCCCACGGCGGGCCGCTCTCTGTACGGCGGGATCGTACCGCCGGGTGTCACGCGTCTCGCTAGTCTGCTGGCTTGAGGTTGGCTCCCTCCTCCTGAAAGAATGGCGCCCACTTTTCAGCCGGCGATGGCTTGGTGAGGAGGCTCACCACCACGAGCAGCCCGACGGAGATGAGCACCCCCGGAATGACGATGTACTCGCTACCGGCGAAGTCGAATTCGGTGCCGCCCAGCGAGACGGTGAAGTTCACTCCGAGGCGGCCCAATATCCCGATTCCCACGATGCTCCCCAAGCCGCCGGCGATGCAGGCCACGCCCCCCTGGGGCGTCACCCGTTTCCAGAAGAAGGCTGCCAGGAGTACCGGCGTGATGCTCGCTCCGACCAACGAGTAGGCGTACAGAGCCATCGAAAGCACCGTTTCAAACTGCGTGAGCAACACCAGTCCGAGGGCGCCGAACAGAACGATGAAGACTCGCTGCAGGCCCACCATCTGTTTCTCGGTCGCCTTCGGATTGATGAACCGCTGATAGATATCCCGGCTGACATTCGTGGAGGGCACGAGCAGGAACGTGTTTCCGGTGGATAGCACGATTGCCACGGCCGCCGCGAGCAGGGCGGCCCCGCCCAGGAGTGGCAGCCCGTGCCGGGCGACGTGCATGATCACCGTTTCCGAAGCGGCCCGTCCCACGATCGAGGTCTCCTCGATCAGGTTGGGGAACGCGGCGCGTCCCACGATGGCCACCAGCGCCAGCGCGGTTTCGATCACGACGATGCCAACGACCATGCCCACCACGGCCCTGCGCGCGGCGTTCTCGTCCTTGGCGGAAAAGAACTTCTGATACATCCCGCTCTCTCCCAGAATCAGCAGGAACGTGGGCATGGCCACCCCCGCCACCCATAGCACGTTGTGCCCGCCCAGTGGCGTGGTATGCCCTTGCGGCAGGTTTGCCACGACCTCTCCTATGCCTCCGACCTGGAAGACCATGTACGGCAGCGTCAGCAGGACGGCGAGGGTGATGATGATGCCGTTGAAGACATCCACCGTGACGATGGATACCATGCCGGCGAGGGCCGTGAAGACCACGATGGCTCCGGCGGTGATGAGCATGCCGGCGTCTGGACTGATCTTGCCGTCGGTAACGATGCTGAGGATCCAGCCGCCGCCGCGAAACTGGTACGAGGCGATCGTGACGTAGGCGAGGATGATGGCCAAGGTTCCGAGGATGCGAGCCATCTCGTTGTACCGCTGTTCCAGCAGGTCCGGTACGGTGTACTGGGCGATGCGTCGCACCCGCCCCGCAATGAAGAACGCCACGAGTAGCCCGACCCAGCCACCGAAGGAGAACCACAGTTCCGCGATCCCAGAGCGAAACGCGAGCCCCGCTCCGCCGAACAGCGACCCTGAGCCGATCCAGGTGCACACCAGCGTGCCCACCAGCAGCGTCACCGGCACTGCACGTCCCGCGACCATGAAGTCGTCGTGGCCCTTCACTGCGCGGGAGCGCCACAGGCTCACTCCAACGAGGACCAGGGGGTAGATGAGAACGACGGCGACCAGCAGGTTCATGGAGTTCCTCCAGTGGGAGGTCGCGGGTGGCTCGCGTGGTCAAGGGCGGCGGTAAGATGGGCGCAGGTAACAGCTGTCGCAACCAACCCTGGGCCTGGAGCCGGCACACATTCCATGCTTAGTCTGGCCCCTGGGGGCGGACTTGGCGCTGGGGCGAGCGTGTTGAAGGGGCGCCTATCTACTGTCCTTCCGTCGTTCGATCATGCCGCCCTTCCGCCGATCCGCCCGACCGCCCTATGCAATCGGCTGCTCGGCGTAGTGACATGCGGTCCAGCGCCCCGGCTGCACCTCCCGCAGCGGCGGCGGCTCACTACGACAGCGAACGTCCTTCATGGGGTGCGGGCACCGCGGATGGAACACGCAGCCGGACGGCGGCCGCCACGCCATGGGCACCTCGCCCGTGAGTACGACGCGCTCCCGCTGCTGGCTGGGATCGGGCGAGGGCACGGCCGAGAGCAGGGAGGTGGTGTACGGGTGCAGCGGCTGCGCGTAGAGACTTGGCGCTGGCGCCACCTCCATGAACTTGCCCAGATACATCACTGCCACGCGGTCGGCCAGGTGCCGAACCACGGCGAGGTCGTGCGCGATGAACAGGTAGGTGAGACCGCGGCGACCCCGGAGATCCGCCAGCAGGTTGAGCACTTGCGCCTGCACTGAGACATCCAGCGCAGAGACTGGCTCGTCGAGCACCAGGAAGTCGGGTTCCACCGATAGCGCTCGGGCGATGCCCACGCGCTGCCGCTGCCCACCCGACAGCTCGTGGGGATACTGGCTCAAGTGGGACGAGTCCAGCCCGACCTCGTGGAACAGCGCTGCCACCCGTATATCGGCTTCGCTGCCGCGGGCCAATCGGTGCACGGTGATTGGCTCCCGAACCGCCGCGCCCACCGTCATCCGAGGGTTGAGAGAGCCGAAGGGGTCTTGAAATACGATCTGCATGCGCCGCCGGAGCGCCCTGAGGGCGCCCGTGTCCAGCGCGTAGATGTCGGCCCCGTCGAACCGGACGGTCCCGCTCGTGGGTTCGATCAAACGCAGGATGAGTCGGCCCAGGGTGGTCTTGCCGCTTCCGCTCTCGCCCACCAACCCCAATGTCTCGCCGGTGCCCAGGGCAAAGCTCACGCCGTCGACGGCTCGGACAACGCGTCGTGGAGAGAAGAGTCCTCCCCCGACACGAAACTCCCCGGCGAGGTGTTCCACCTCGACCAGCGGCGGTAGGGTCGTCATTCCTGCCGTCGCTCCGGCTCCTCGACCAGCCAGCAGCGGGAGTGTTGTTCCGGTGACCAAGTGAGCAGGTCCGGCATTCGCACCCGGCAGCGCTCCCACACGTGCTGGCACCGGGGATGGAACCGGCACCCGGTGGGCCACTTGGTGGCTCGCGGGACCATGCCGGGAATCGCGGCCAGCCGCGTCGTCGGCCGGTCGATCCGGGGCACCGCCTTGAGGAGCGCCTCGGTGTAGGGATGCTGGGGGTGCTGGAACAGGATGTCGGTGGGTGCCTGCTCAACGATCTGCCCCCCGTACATCACCGCGATGCGATCGGCGAGCCCCGCCACAATGCCCAGATCGTGGGTGATCAAGATCATCGCCATGCCCAGTCGGCGCTTGAGCTTGGCGAGGAGCGCCAGGATCTGGGCTTGGATGGTGACGTCCAGGGCAGTCGTGGGCTCGTCCGCGATGAGGATCTTGGGATCGCACGACAAGGCCATGGCAATCATGACTCGTTGCTGCATTCCGCCGCTCAGCTGGTGCGGGTAGTCGTCCACTCGGGATTCGGGATCAGGAATGCCTACCAGCTCCAGGAGCTCGATGGCCCGGCGACGGGCACCCTTGCGGTCCATCTTGGTGTGGGCCCGGAGCGTCTCCGCTATCTGTGTGCCGACGGTGAGCACCGGGTTGAGGCTGGTCGTCGGCTCCTGGAAGATCATCGCGATCTCGGCGCCTCGGATGCGGCGCAGCTCACGGGGGGGTAGTCGGAGCAGGTCGGTGCCCTGGTACTCGATGACGCTATCCTTGACGATATGCCCGGTGGGACCGCTGACCAGCCGGAGAATCGAGAGGGCGGTCACGGTCTTGCCACAGCCCGACTCCCCCACTAGCCCGAGGGTCTCGCCAGGGAAGAGGTCGAACGACACGCCGTCGACGGCACGGGCAATCGAACCGTTGGTTTCGAAGCTCGTCCGCAGGTGACGGACCGACAGGAGCGGATTCATCGGGTGCGCGGGTCGAGGGCGTCTCGCAGCCCGTCCCCCAGCAGGCTGAAGCCGACCACCGTCACGGCGATGGCGACGCCCGGGATGGTCGCCATCCAGGGCGCGGCGGCGAGCTGGCGCTGACCGTCAGCGATGATGGATCCCCACGAGGGCGTTGGCGGCGGAACGCCGATGCCGAGGTAGGACAGCCCGGCCTCCACGAGCACGATCTGTCCGATGCCGAGTGTCGCGGCCACGATGACGGGAGCTGCCACGTTGGGTAGGAGGTGGCGCAAGGCCAGTCGGTGTGAGCCGAACCCGAGAGCTCGTGCGGCCGCCATGAACGCCCGCGCCTTGAGGCTCAGCACCTCGGCGCGCACGATCCGGCTGGCGTCGAGCCAGCTCGTCAGCCCGAGGATGGCGATGAGGCCGGCTACGCCCACGTTCTCCCACAGCGCCAGGACAACGAGGAGGAGAAACACTCGGGGAATCGCCAGGGCAGCGTCCACGCTTCTCATGAGCAGGGTGTCCACCACGCCACCGGCGAGCCCGGCCATCAGTCCCACTGCGGTGCCGATGCCAACCGACACCAGGACCGAGAACACGGCAATCGTCAGCGAGATTCGTGCTCCGTAGAGTACCCGGCTGAAGAGATCGCGGCTCAGGTCATCGGTTCCGAAAGGATGCGCCGCCGAAGGTGGTAGGAGCCTTCCGTGAACCAGATCGAGTTGAGCGGTGGGGTCATGGGACGTGAGCCACGGAGCGGCCAGTGCCATGACGCAGAGAACGCCCACGAGCGCCAACCCCAGGCGGGCGCGGCGCTGCGCCAGGAATCGTCGCAGTGCCTCGGTCAAGATGATTCCCTGGTCCGGGGGTCCACGACTCGGTACAGGAGATCTGCCAGGAGGTTGCCTAGCACGACCATGGCCGCGGCGATAATGGCAGTTCCCGTCACCACGTTGTAGTCCCGCCCGTGCAAGGCGTCGACGGCGAACTTGCCCATTCCCGGCCAGGCGAACACGCTCTCGATCAGGACGGCTCCCGATAGGAGCAGGGGAAACGTGAGGCCGAAGAGGGTCACGATGGGGAGCAGCGCGTTCCGCAGCGCGTGCTTGAGGAATACCGTACGTTCGCTCAGCCCCTTGGCCCGTGCGGTGCGGACGAAGTCCTGGCGGATCACGTCCAGCATTGCCGCTCGCTGGTACCGGGCCGTCACGGCGGCGCCCACCAGGCCCAGGGTGAGGGCCGGCAGGAACAGGTGGACCGCCCGGTCCCCTACCTTGCCGAGCAGCGACATGTGGGGATAGAGCACTTGGTCCACCGCGCCACCCACCGGGAACCAGCCGAGGCCCAGGCCGAAGACCAGCATCAGCATGAGTCCCAGCCAGAAGACCGGCATCGAGTAGACTGCCAGTGTCAGGATCGATAGCGCGTCATCGGCGCGAGACCGTGGTACGGCAGCCTGAACCGCGCCGATCAGCATTCCCAAACCGAACATCACCAGGAGCGCCGCGGTGGCCAGGAGGAGCGTGTTGGGGATTCGCTCCCGGACCGCGTGCCACACCGATCGGCGCTCACGGAACGAGTACCCCAAGTCACCCCGGCTCAGGTTGCGCAGATAGCGCAGGTATTGGACATGGATAGGGCGGTCCAGGCCGAAGTTTCGCCTCTGCTGCTCGATGACCTCTCGGCGTACCAGCGTCGATTCGGTGGAGGCGATCACCGGATCACCCGGCGCGAGATGCAGGAGCACGAAGGTCAGGGTGGCGACCAGGAACACGATCGCGGCCGCCTGCACCGACCGGACCGCGAGATAGCGGACCACGCTAGTTCGTGATCGTGAAGCGGTCGCGATCGATCTGGCGATCGGGGGGCACCCGCCACTCCCACAGGGTAGCCGCCCAATTGTCCCCGCGGAGGGAGACGTTCTCGAACCGTTGATGCACGCCTGCTCGCATCGCTACTACACTGGTCCAAATGGCTGGTGCATCCTGGACGATCAGGTTCACGGCTTGGCGCCACTTGGCTCGAGCGGTCGCGACATCCCGGGCGTCGAGGGCATCTCGCACCAGCCGGTCAACGGTCTGGTTGACGTAGGAACCGTAGTTCCCGGACCCATCGCCGGTCCACACCTCGGCGATGGTAGCCGGGCTGGGGTCTCCGCCATACGACCCAAAGAACATGTCAAACCGGTGCGCCTCGCCCCGCTCTCTGAACGCCCCGAAGTCCAGCTCGTTGATACTGACCTCCACCCCGAGCCGCTTCAGCTGCTCCTGAATGACTTGAGCCGCCCGCCGCCGGGAAGCGCTGGTGATCGGCACCAGGAGATCGAACGCGAGGCGGCGCCCCCCTCGATCCAGCACCCCGTCGCCGTCGGCATCCTGCCATCCGACCTGGGTAAGCTGCCGACGGGCCTGTGCCGAATCGAACGGCAGAAGCTCGTACTCTTCGTCCCAGATCCAGAAGGCGGGGGTGACGGGGCCCCGAGCCACAATCCCGGTCTCGCCATCGACGGCCTGTACGAGTTGCTCCCGATTCACCGCCATCGAGAGGGCGCGCCGCAGACTCCGATCCCTGAACAGCGGATGGGGACGGGAGTGGTCGTCCGGATCCCGCAGATTGAAGGCGACGTAGGAGTAGTACGTCGACGGATAGTCCACCACTTGCAGGTGCTCCGACTCGGCCACCCGCTCCACGGCGTCGGGCGGGATGTAGTTCAGTGCGTCAGCTTCTCCAGCGAGGAGCTGCGTGACCGCGGTGGAGGGATCTCCGGCGACGCGCCAAATGATCCTGCGCAGTCCCGGGCGACCCAGGAAGAACGTCGAATCGGCGACCAGCTCTATCGACTCGCCCGCCCGCCACTGCACGAAGCGGAACGGGCCATTGCCCACAGGATTTCGGCCGAAGGGGTGCGCCACCAGGTCCGCCCGAGGCACAGTGCCTAGCAGGTGACGCGGGATGATGCGCAGGTGATTGACCGCGTCGAAGAACTGTTCGGCGTAGGGCTTGGGGAACCGAAAGACCACGGTCCTGGAGTCGCGAGCTGTCACCGACTCGATGTGCAGTATCCGCGGCCGTGCATTCGATGCCACCAGCGAATCGCGGTAGACCTCATAGGTGAACACCACGTCGTCCGCCGTGACCGGTGTGCCGTCCTGCCAGCGAGCTTCGGGGTGCAGTGTGAAGGTGATCGTGCGATCGTCCTCGAACGTCCACGACTCCGCCAGCTCCGGGACGAAGGTCGACGGATCGACAGTGTTCAGCTCCGGGCCCACGTCCGCGAGCTTGAGAAATAGGAGATCGGCGATGCTCTGGCCGACGTCGTTCCGTACGACTGGCGGAAGCAGCGCGTCCGCCTCGGTAAACGCTACTACCACAGCCGTGCCGCACCAGTCGCCGGTGCAGGTGGGTTCCGGGGCGCACGCCGCAGATATCCCTACGACTGCGCACACAGAAGCCAGGAGATGCGGGTTCGGCCGTTTCATCGATCGCCGCCGTGTGCGGCGGCTCCGCCTATCGGCGCCAGGTCCAGGCTGGATCCTGGAACCGCGCGATTGCATCAGCGGTACAGCACGCCATCCCATCTTGCCACGCGCCCTTCCAGTACTGTCGGGCTTCGGCCACGATGGCATCGCTCACCTCCTCGAGGCTGACGGAACGCCGCAGCGCGGCTGTTAGGGACGTCGCCGCAGGGGAGCGGCGGCGACCCCGGGTGATCCGGGCCACCACGTCCTGGCCGTTCTCGACCAAGATCGAACCGTGCTGGAGGAGCGCGCTAGCCTCGCGTACTTGCGCGCTGCCCACGAGCTTGAGGCCCCCCACCACGATTTCCCCACCTGCAGGCGACGCGAAGCAGGCGCCGCCATCGGGCGTGATTGCCCGAGTCCTGGGGTGCGGAGCGAGCTCCGCCGGCACGCCCAGTCTGCGCAAGGCTGCGGCGAGGACGCCGTGAATCCTAATGTACGCCTCTCGCAGCGATCCGAACATGTTGGTGGGGCCGGCGACCGCGTAGGTGACCTCGCGGTCGTGCCATACCGCCCGCCCGCCTGTGGGACGGCGCACCGTGTCGAGGCCCAGTCGCGCGATCGCGTCAGTGTCGTATCGGGTGCGGGCGGGCTCGTTTCGCCCGAAGGACAGGCAGGGGGGCATCCACCGATACAGACGGAGAAAGGCAACTCCCTGTTGTGCGTTGCGCAGTAGGGAGTAGTCGATCGCCATGTTCTCGGCACCGGAGCGGCCGACGGGGTCGACAATGAGGTACCAATCAACGGCGGTCTGGCGCTCCGGCGGTCTGGCGGTCAGCAGGCGAGTTGATTCGGCGATTCCACCGACCGTCCGACCGTCCGACCGTCCGACCACCTTCCTGGTCACGCCGCTCCTTCGGCGACGGCTTCGTACTCTTCGAGTGGCGGGCATGTGCAGATCAGGTGCCGGTCCCCATGCGCTGCATCCGCCCGGCCCACCGGTGGCCACACCTTGTGCTCTCGGGTCGCCGCCGTAGGGAACGCCGCACGCTCCCTCGAATAGGGCCGATCCCAGTCGTCGGCCACGAGATCAGCAAGGGTGTGTGGGGCATTCCTGAGCAGGTTGTTCTCCGGATCGGCGCGCCCCTCCTCGATCTCCCGGATCTCCTCGCGGATCGCGATCATCGCGTCGCAGAAGCGATCCAGCTCCTCCTTCGATTCGCTCTCCGTGGGCTCGATCATCATGGTGCCGGGAACGGGGAATGAAACGGTCGGCGCGTGGAACCCGTAATCCATGAGCCGCGTGGCCATGTCGGTTACGTCGACGCCAGCGGACGCTTTGAAGGGACGAGTGTCGATGATGCACTCGTGGGCAATCAAGCCGTTTCGCCCGGCGTACAGTAGATCGAAGTATCCCTCGAGGCGTTTGGCGATGTAGTTGGCATTGAGGATTGCCACCTTCGTGGCCTCGGTGAGTCCGTCGGCACCCATCAGCGCCACATAGATCCACGAGATGGGCAGGATCGAGGGGCTGCCCCACGGCGCGCCGGAGACGGTACCGCACGGCCGCTCAATCCCGAGTGATACCACGGGATGGTCCGGCAGAAACGGCGCCAGGTGGGGGGCGACGCCGATGGGTCCCATGCCTGGACCGCCACCGCCGTGAGGGATGGCGAACGTCTTGTGCAGGTTGAGATGAATGACGTCGGTCCCGATCTCAGCGGGTCGGCAGATGCCGACCAGCGCGTTCATGTTGGCGCCGTCCATGTACACCTGGCCGCCGTTGGCGTGCACGATCTCGCAGATCTCCCGCACGGTCGCCTCGAACACGCCGTGGGTGGATGGATAGGTGATCATCAAGGCGGCGAGGGCGTCGCGGTGCGCCTCTGCCTTCTCCCGAAGATCCGCCATCTCCACGTTGCCCTGCTCGTCGGTGCGCACCACCACCACCTTCATGCCGGCCATGACCGCGCTCGCTGGGTTCGTGCCGTGGGCCGACTGCGGAATGAGGCACACGTTCCGGTGTCCCTCACCCCGCTCTCTGTGATACGCCCGGATCACCAGGAGACCGGTAAACTCGCCTTGCGCGCCGGCGTTCGGCTGGAGCGAGATCGCCGCGAATCCCGTGATCTCGGCAAGCTGCGCCTCCAATTGCTCGAACAGCGCAGTGTAGCCGCTGGCTTGCTCCCGGGGCGCGAACGGGTGCAGCCCGCCGAACTCCGGCCACGTCACCGGCACCATCTCGGTGGTGGCGTTGAGCTTCATGGTGCACGAGCCGAGGGGGATCATCGTCGAGGTCAGCGACATGTCCCGATCCTCCAGCCTCTTCAGATACCGCAGCATCTCGGTCTCGGAGTGGTACCGATTGAAAACTGGATGGGTCAGGTACGGGCTGTCTCGCATGAGCGCCTCGGGGATCGCAGGCGCGACCGTATCTACCAGATCGCCGACGGCGAAATCCACCGGCTCACCCAGGGCGAACACGGCGACCAGGTCTGCCACGTCGTCCGGCGAGGTCGTCTCATCCAGGGCGACGGCGATGCGGGTGGGTGAGACCGCCCGCAGGTTGATCTCGTGTCGCCGTGCTGCCTGGTGCACCCGCGCGGCCTGCGACGGGTCGGTATCGACCGCCACGGTATCGAAGTAAGCGTCGTGGACGAGGGTGTAGCCCAACCTCCGCAGGGCCTCTGCCAGCACCGTAGTGCGCTGGTGCACCTGCTCGGCGATGCGCTTGATGCGATCTGGGCCGTGGTAGACGGCGTACATGCCCGCCAGGACCGCAAGCAGCACCTCAGCGGTGCAGATGTTGCTCGTAGCCTTGTCGCGCCGGATGTGCTGTTCCCGGGTCTGGAGCGCCATGCGAAACGTGGTCCGGCCAGCGGCATCTCGCGTGACCCCGATGATCCGCCCTGGCACGTGCCGCTTGTAGGCTTCCCGCGTGGCGAAATACGCAGCATGGGGTCCGCCGTATCCCATCGGCACGCCGAACCGTTGCGTGTTGCCCACCGCGACGTCTGCACCGAGCTCGCCGGGAGGGACGATCAGGGCCAGGCTCAGTAGGTCGGCCGCCATGGTCACGAGGGCGCCGGCGTCATGTGCCCGGTCGCAGAGAGCGCGGTAGTCGTCGATCCGTCCTTCGGTCGACGGGTACTGAACCAGCGCGCCTACTACCCCGGAACCGAAGCTGAACTCGTGGGGATTGGCGACGACCACCTCGATGCCACGGGCCTCTGCTCGGGTCTGAATGACGGCGATGTTCTGCGGATGGCAGCCCTCGTCCACCATGTAGACCGGCGTCCCCTTTGGCTTGGTGACGGCGAGGGTGAGCGTCATGGCTTCAGCGGCGGCCGTGGCCTCATCGAGGAGGGACGAGTTGGCAATCTCCAGGCCGGTGAGGTCGCAGATCATGGTCTGGAAGTTCAGCAATGCCTCGAGGCGCCCCTGCGAAATCTCCGCCTGGTACGGCGTGTAGGCGGTATACCAGCCTGGGTTCTCGAGGATGTTGCGCTGGATCACCGGTGGTACGATGCAGTCGGCGTATCCCATGCCGATGTAGGAGCGATAGACTTGATTGCGCGACGCAATCCTCCGAATCGCCTTGAGGACCTCGTACTCGCCTAGCGCAGGGGGGAGGTCGAGCGGTCGCTCGAGTCGGATGTCCTCTGGTACTGCTGCGTCGATCAGCGCGTCCAGCGATTCGTATCCCAGTGTCTCCAACATGGCCCGGATGTCGTTGGGACGGGGGCCGAGGTGACGCGATGCGAAGCGGTCGTCGCTATGTGTGAACTGTGATTGACTATTCATCGTGTCGACTACCCTATGCATGCAAACGCCCCGGGGAACCCAGGGCGTGTAAG
The DNA here is from genome assembly GCA_011772755.1 of Gemmatimonadales bacterium. Taxonomy (GTDB): domain Bacteria; phylum Gemmatimonadota; class Gemmatimonadetes; order Gemmatimonadales; family GWC2-71-9; genus WVYX01. Next base: position 40,870 of record WVYX01000244.1, on the reverse strand, counting down.
TGTACCGGTCTCGTCGTTGGTCCCTCCGGCCAGCTGCTATTCCCCGATGTGTGAGGAATAATCCGCTGCCGTCAGCAGTTGGCCGAGATCCTCAGGATTGCGAACCTGCAGCTTGATCATCCACCCGTCGCCGTAAGGATCGCGATTCACCAGCCCGGGATCCCCCTCGAGAGCCTCGTTGACCTCCGTCACTTCTCCCGCTACCGGACAGAAGAGGTCGGAGACGGCCTTGACGGCTTCGATAGTACCGAAGACGTCCATCTGACTGAACTTGGCTCCGACTTCGGGCAAGTCCACGTATACGACGTCGCCCAGCTCTCCCTGGGCGTAGTCGGTGATACCCACCAGTACAATGCTGGCGTCCGCAGTCGGCTTAACGTATTCGTGCTCTTCGGTATAATGTAGACTCTCGGGAACTTCCGACATGCCTGTTCCGCTGTTCAAGGACGAGTGGCGAGGCGTAGGTTATGTGGGTGCCCACGGCATGTCAACCGCGCCGTTCGAGTCCCTGATAGAGGTCTGTCTCGAGCCCAATAGCTGCGCGTTCGGCGGCGTACCATTCTCGTTCCATCGGCGGGCTCGCCGACGGGTCGTCGAGGTCGAACGGTGCATCGCCAGAGGCGTGCGCGGCGTTGGCGGCGCGTTTCACATCCTGCCAGGGTCGCACGTCGAGGCGAGCGGCGAGTTGCCGGTCCGGCGTACCGCGGAGTCTGCTGGAGATGCGTCGTGCCACCGGTTCGGGATAGGCGACATAGAATAGGGAACACGCCGAGCGCGCCTGGGACGATGCCTGGTGCGTCCACTGGTGGACAGCGACGTGATCGCGATGCCCGTTGCCGCCGTCGGCGCCGAACGTGACGATCACGGCTGGCGCAATCCGCCGGATGGCGTGGGCCAGGGCGTTGACGGCCGACGCGTCGTGGGACTCGAGCGTGCCGGCTGAGTACCCGAGGCCGACGGTTCCGGTCAGCCCCAAGAGCGAGGCATCCTCACTCAGCTCACGCGGAGACTCACCAGCTGTCGCGCACACCAGGTGCGTTTCGATGCCCGCATCGGCGTACCGTGCCAAGGTTCCGCCGATGGCGAACGCGGCGTCATCCGGATGCGCGGTGACTGCGAGGAGCGGCCCGCCGCGGCCAGCGAGTCGGGCGGCAGCGCGGGCCCGGATCGACCGCCAAGCCCCCCGCGCAGCATCTTCCAGTTGGGCGAGCGTACCTGCGTTGTCGAGCACGATATCGCTGCGCTCGCGCTTCCGGTCGGTCGGCGCCTGGGCGGCAATGAGGTGATCGGCCTCCTCCGCGGGCATGCCCCTGAGCGTGGTTAGGCGCCGGTGGCGCAGCTCGACCGGCGCATCTACCAGGACCACGAGATCGAAGTCGTCCGGGTTGAGCACCTCGAACAACAGCGGGATGTCGTTCACCAGCACGCAGTCGCCACGAGCAGCGGTCGCAGTGGCGAGTTCCGCCCGGCGCTGTTGCACCACGGGATGCACGATGGCATTCAGTGCCGCGAGGGATTCTTCGTTTCCCATCGCCTTGCGTCGCAGGGCGCCGCGATCCAGGGACCCATCTGGGCAGAGCACGTCTCGACCGAAGCGGTCGACAATGGCGGCTAGGGTCTCCGAACCCGGCTGCTGTGCCTCGCGAACCAGCTCGTCGGCGTCGATGACGGTGGCGCCCCATTCCGCGAAATGCCGGGCTACGATGGATTTGCCGGAGGCGACGTTACCGGTGAGCGCGACGTTGAGCATCGGGAGCGATTAGCGAGTAGCGATTAGCAATTAGCAGTTTGCGATTCGCAGTCTGGAGTTCGTGGCTGCCTCTGGAATGGGACGCTGTCGGCCGCACGCCCTTTTCCGCAAACTGCTAATAGCAAACTGCTAATCGCTCTCATAACAACCTCGTCTGATCCTCGTCCACCGTGGGCAGCTCGTGACAGTGGCGGCAGCGAGCCTCGTACGCCTCGCTTCCACCCACCATGATCGTCGGCGAGTCGTACCGGGCGGGCTTGCCGTCGATGAGGCGTTGATTGCGGCAGGCGGGGTTGCCGCAGCGGACGCAGATGGCGTGGAGCTTGTCCACGACCTCGGCCACCGCCAGCAACTCGGGGATGGGGCCGAACGGTTCGCCACGGAAGTCGGTGTCCGTGCCGGCCACGATCACCCGAACCCCCCGCTGGGCCAGGGCGGTGCAGATGTCGACGACGCCCGGATCGAGGAACTGCGCCTCGTCTATGGCAACGACCTCGGTCTCGGGGCGTACCTGCCGCATGATCTCAGCCGCCGAGTCCGCGGGTTGGGCCTCCACCGACAGCCCGTCATGGGTGGTGACCGTGAAGACACTGTAGCGGTCGTCCAGGTGGGACTTGAAGACCTGGACGCTCTTCCTAGCGATGACGGCCCGCCGGACCCGGCGAATGAGTTCTTCACTCTTGCCGCTGAACATGACGCCCGTGATGACTTCGATCCAGCCGGGGCGTGGGCTGTGCAACATGTGGCGGGCCTTTCGCTGCCGGAGGCCGGAGAGGGTATCGCCAGCGCGGAGCTGCGGCAAGGCGCTTGCCAATCTCGGTCACGCATCCTTACTTAGTTGCCGGCGGCGGACGGCTGGCGTCCGGCGTGCCGACTCACGCGTAGCTCTCCTAATCTTACGCAGAGGGGTATCAGGGGTGAACAAGACAGAATTGACTGATGCGCTCGCGTCCCAGACAGGTCTGTCCAAAGCGGACGCAGGACGGGCGGTGGAGGCGCTGTTCGGCGATGACGGTCTCATCGTCAAGGAGCTGAAGGCAGGCGGCCGCGTCCAGATCACCGGATTCGGATCGTTCGTGGCCCGCAAGCGCGCTGCCCGGACCGGTCGAGACCCGCGCACAGGCGCCACGATCCCGATCGCGGCGGCGACCCTGCCGGCGTTCAAGGCGGGGCAGGCGCTGAAAGACGCGCTGAACAGGTAAGCAGTCAGCCGCTTGCCGCTGCTTGTTGCAATTAGCAATTAGCAGTTTGCAATTCGGTGGTCCTTCCAGCGGCCGCCCGAAGTGCGAATTGCCAATTGCCAATTGCCCGCTGAAGGCGCCCTATCGCTGATCGAACCGGACGGCCACGGTACGTCCGCGCAGCGGCACGCCCTGCAGCCCTTGGAGCGCCCGGTGTGCGGCTTCCTCGCGTACCTCCACCACCGTGAAGCTCTCCCGCACTTCCACCCGTCCGATGTGGTCCCTCGATAGTCCCACCGCATTGAGGAGAGCACCCACCACGTCACCCGTCCGGACCCGGTCCTGCCTGCCCACGTTGAGGTGGAGGTGAACCCAGGTGGGGACCGCCACGGGAGCAGACGGCTGGGGGGCCGATTCGGGCTCCCGGGCCCGCAGCAGGGCCGCTGCCACCAGCGCCGGATCGTACTCATCAAATAGTGGGGTCAGCGCCAAGAGGTCATGTGAGTAGTCACTCTCTTCTAGCTGCCCTCGAACGGCTTCTCGGAACCTTGTGAGACGGTCTCGTGCTCGGTCGGCCTCGTGAGGCAGACGCAAGACCTCCAGGGGCCGGGCCAGGCGGCGGAGATACGACAGCTGAGCCGGTCGTGCGAATACGGCCACCTTGCGGGCGGCGCCGAGCAATGCCCCGAGTACCTCAGCGGAGGGGAGTTCCACCGCCAGCGCCAAGTCTACGGGCTCTGAACTGGGATCCGCTCCGAACCGCACGTTGGGGTCCAAGGCATGCTCGGACCAGCGGGCCTCCGGAGCGGGACCAGGGTCCCAGATGAGGGCCGAGGTGGGATCGAGGCTGTCGAGGGTGGCGCGGACCGCCCACTGCAGGCGCTGCCGGCTGACGAGCGCGTAGAGCGCCGGCCCGATCGGTGCTTCTGGTATGCTCGCAGCCGTGACCCTGGGGGCGCGTCGCGCATGTCGCTCAACGAAGTCGTCCACCGCCGACACGTCGGCGGTGGCGACCAGCCGCTGCACGCCGGTGCATTCGGCCAGCACGGTGTCGATCGACTCGGCGGCGCCGAGCAGCAACTGGGCTTCCGGCCAGAGCACCACCACGCGGGATAGCGCTTCGAGCCTGACGATCGAGCGCGCCAGCAGTTGCACTACGTCGGCGGGTGTCGCCAGCAAGGTGCGCACCCGCCCCGCCTTCACCAGCCGACCCGTGCGAGCCAGCCCACTGGCCACGTGTACCGGGCGGAGCGTCTCGAGTGACCTGATCTGGTCCGAGAGATCGGCTGCTTCGCTGAGATCGGGGACGAGCACTAGTGTCTGGATACCGCAGCCATCGGTGCGGCACAGCCGCCGCAGGAGTGGCAGGATCGCCCAACCCACCGGAGGGGATACGTAGACTAGGCTTTTCCCACTCTGCAGCGCGGCGCGATGGGCGGCGTCGAACTCCGGCGCATACTCCCAGGACACGGTGCCCTCAGTTATCAAAAAGTGGCGGTGGTTCCGACTCCTTCGGCATGGTAGTTTCTTCTGGAGCCGCACGCAACCGACCGGGCGGTAATGGCCCGGGCTTTGCCTCCTGGAGGAGCAACGATGCGAGCAGGGTTGGTCCTTTGTCTGGTCGCCGCCCTGGTGCTGGTGCGAGCCCCGCTCGAGGCGCAAGAACGAGCAACCGCCCGAGAGCTAGGCGTTGTCGTCGGGATTCTCTCGCCGGGTCCGCTCAACGCCATTACCGATGTGGCGGGGGTGCGCGTAGGCCAGGTCACTATCGCCCGGGGTGACTCCATCAACACCGGCGTCACGGCCATCCTTCCCCACAGTGAGAACGTCTTCCGCGAAAAGGTCCCGGCCGCCGTGGTGGTGGGCAACGGGTTCGGCAAGCTGGTGGGTTTCACCCAGGTGCAGGAGCTGGGAGAGCTCGAATCTCCTGTGGTGCTCACCTGCACCCTCTGCGTCCCTCGGGCCGCCGACGCCGTCCTGACGTATCTGCTATCGCTTCCCGGCAACGAGGGAGTCCGGTCGGCCAATGCCGTGGTCGGGGAGACGAACGATGGATACCTCAGCCACATTCGACTGCGTCCCATCACTCAGGACGACGTCCTGGGCGCGATTCGCTCTGCCAAGGAAGGCCCGGTTGAGCAAGGAAGCGTTGGCGCAGGGCGGGGCACGACGGCCTTCGGGTGGAAGGGCGGCATTGGCAGCTCGAGCCGGAGGCTGCCGTCGGATCTGGGAGGCTGGACGGTTGGCGTGCTGGTCCAATCGAACTATGGTGGCGTGCTTACCATTGCCGGCGCTCCCGTCGGACAGGAGCTGGGGCGGCACTATCTCAGGGGTCGGGTACCAGGGGCTGGGGGGGCTGCAGCGGGCAGTGGGTGGCAGGTGGAAGGTGACCCCGACCTTGCTGACGGTTCGATCATGATCGTGGTCGCCACCGATGCGCCCTTGAGTCACCGCAACCTGGAGCGGCTGGCGCGCCGCGCGCTGGCTGGTCTCGCGCGGACAGGGAGTTCCATGACGAACGGCTCGGGTGACTACGTGATCGCCTTCACCACCGTTCCGGTGTCCCAGATCGGATCGGTGCCAATCGTGAGTAACAACCGCATGAGTCCCCTGTTCCAAGCGGTGATCGAGGCCACGGAGGAAGCCATTTACAACTCCCTCTTCATGGCAACAACGGTCAAAGGGCATCGGGGTACGGTGGAGGCGTTGCCCGTCGAGGCGACCTTGGAGATTCTCAAGCGACACGGAGTGGTGCGCTAATGGCGACCGAATCGGCACAGCCAGCCTTCAAGCCTTCCAGGAATCTCGAGCACCTCAAGCCGTCCGCCACGATCGCGGTCTCACTGGAAGCGCAGCGGCGTAAGGCCGCAGGTGAGGACGTAATCGATCTGTCAGCGGGCGAGCCGGACTTCGATACTCCGCGCATTCCTGCTGAGGCGGGCATAAAAGCGATCCAGCAAGGGATGACGCACTATCCGGCCAACCCGGGCATTTTGGAGCTGCGGGCGGCTGCCGCCCGCCACCTGTCGCTGCTCTCAGGCGGGCGTAGCGTCAACGCCGATCACATCGTGGTCTCAACCGGTGCCAAGCAGTGTCTCTTCAACGCCTGTTTCGCGTTGTTCGGGCCGGGCGACCGTGTGTTGATCCCCTCACCGGCGTGGGTGTCTTACCCCCACATGGTGCACTTTGCGCGGGCGACCCCGGTGCTGGTACCGGGCGACGTGGAGTGGAGTCTCAAGGTTGGTGTGGAGGACTTGGAGAAGGCTAGCGATCAGCGTGCGGCCGGCCTGATCCTGTGTTCCCCGGTCAACCCGACGGGAGCGGTCTACACTCGCGCCGAGTTGAAGGCAATCCTCGAATGGGCGCGGCAGCGGGAGTTATGGGTCATCACGGACGAAGTGTACCGGCGGATTCACTACGGCTCAGGGCCCGCGCCATCGGCCCTGGATCAGCCGGACGAGCTGCTGGATCGGGTGGTGATAGTGACAGGAGTGAGCAAGACGTACGCCATGACGGGCTGGCGGATCGGATTCACCGTAGCACCTCTACCAGTGGCCAAAGCCATGGCGGCCATCCAGAGCCATGTAACCAGCGGCGCCTCGCACCCGGCGCAGTGGGCGGCGGCGACCGCATTGTCCGACGAGCGGGTTGAAGCGGATGTAACCCGGATGGTCGAAGCCTTCCGGCACCGTCGGGATTTCGTGGTGTCGTATTTCCGCGAGCGGCTCCCTGGGGTGGAGTTCGTGGAACCCCTCGGCGCTTTCTACTTCTTCTTCCGCGTCGACGGATTCTTCAGCGAGAAGCTGTCGGGGGCCACTGACTACTGCGGGCGCCTGTTGGCGGAACAGGGCGTTGCGTTGGTCCCGGGTGAGGCGTTCGGAGACCATCGCTGGGTGCGGCTCTCCTACGCCGCGTCGGAGAAGGACCTCGAGCAAGCGGTTGCCCGGATCGCCGAGTTTGCCCGCTCCCTCGAGACAGTGGGGGGCAAGTGACCGGCCTGAGAGACTTCTCCGGCGCAGTGGAACCGCTGAGCGGCGAGTTGCCGCGCGTCCAGTTCCGGTGGGATGCCGAGACCGAGATCCTGTCCGGCGCTCTGGAGCACGTCGAGGGAGCGCGGGGGCTGACGGGTTCCATCGAGCTGGAGGATGCAAAGGGCTCGATCATCACGCTGGATCTCACGGGCGGAGTCATGCGGGCATTGGAGGTGGTGGTGTGGCCCAGCACGAAGATCGTGCCCGGCTTGACGCCTCCGGCTGCGGAGCGCGAAGGCCGCCTGATCGTGCCTTCCCGGGTCTCCCAGCCTGGCATTGCGCTGCTCGAAGTCGACGTGACGCTGTTCGCCGAGTGGACCCCCGACCAATCGGTGATCCACCTGCAGGTTGGCACTCGCCGCCGATCCGAGGCGGTCGCGTTGGCGGATAATCTGGTTCTCGAGCTGGACGGCTCCGGTGAGCTGGCGGGATTCTGGCTGCTCAATGTGCCGCCGTTTCCGGACACGGAGGGGGAGCAGTGAGACGCATCCTATCGATTCTCACAACGACCCTCGTCGCACTCACGGCAAGCCTGTGCGTCACGGCCGTCAATGCACGGCAGGCGGAGAGCCAGATCCGGGTTCTGGTCAATGGGCGGATCTGGACGGGAGACGTGGCGCGCCCGTGGGCGGAGGCTGTCGCGCTCCAAGACGGGCGTATCCTCGCCGTCGGTGATCGCGCTCAAGTGGTGCGGGCCGCCGGGTCCGACGCTCGCCAGGAAGATCTGGCAGGTCGCTTCGTGACCCCCGGGTTCATAGACACGCACACCCATTTCGCCCGGGCAGGCGAACTGCTGCTGGGCGTCAACCTGCTAGACGTATCCGACGATACCGGGCTTCGACGCCGGGTAGGGGAGGCTGGTGATCGGCTCCCCCCGGGCTCGTGGATGGTGGGAGGTGATTGGGGGGCGTACGACCTTGAGAGTGACTGGGCCCCACGGCGGTCCGTGCTCGACTCGCTCACCGGCGACCGCCCGGCGCTGCTCAACAAGTGGGATCGATCCCAGTTCGTTGCCAACGCTGCCGCGCTGGCCGCTGCGGGGATCGACCCGGCCACCCACGACGGCTTACTGAGCCGGGAAGAAGCCGGCCGGATCTATCGTGCGATGCCGCGGCCCTCCTTCGAGCAGCGGCTTGCCGAAGCCCGGCTGGGGCTCTGGGACCTCGTGCGCCACGGGGTGACCACGATCCACGACATCACGGGTGCTGGAGCGATGCGCACCTACCAGTACCTCAAGGCGCGTGATTCTCTCACCGTACGCGTGTGCGCTCGCCCCACGCTGGATCACTGGGAGGATCTGGCCGCGGTCGGCATCGTCACTGGCTATGGCGACGAAGTGCTTTCTATCTGCGGGTTGAAGGGCTTCGTAGACGGCATCATGGGCAATTCCTCCGCCATGTTCCGGGAGCCCTACCGCCACATGCCGGACACTCGGGGGCGGTGGCGGACCATGATGTCCCCGCCGGGCAACATGGAGCGCCTCATCGGATCCGCGGACTCGGCGGGACTCACTCCCCAGATCCACGCCATCGGTGACCTGGCAGTGGACACCCTGCTGGACATGTTCGCGGATGCCATTGAGCAGAATGGTCCACGGGACCGGCGCTTGCGCATGATCCATGCCCAGGTGGTCGAAGCGGACGACTTCCGCCGCTTTGGTGAACTGGGAATCATCGCGGAAGTCCAGCCATACCATGCCATCGATGACATGCGCTGGATGGAGGACCGGATCGGCAGCCGGTCCCGGGGGGCCTATGCCTTCCGCTCCCTCAAGAATGGCGGAGCCCTCCTGGTGTTCGGGTCCGATTGGCCTGGCACCAACGCAGCGTGGTACCCAGCCGATCCGGTGCTGGGCATCTACGCGGCGGTCACCCGCAAGACCCTGGACGGGAAGCCCGAGGGGGGCTGGTATCCGGACGAGCGGGTGACGGTGCAGGAAGCGTTGGAGGCCTACACGGTCGACGCAGCGTACGCCGCCTTTGAAGAGGACTGGAAGGGCAAGCTGGCACCGGGATACGTCGCGGACCTCGTGGTGCTGTCTGAAGACCTGTTCGCTATTGCGCCCGACGCGATCAAGGATGTGCGCGTCCTGCGTACCATGGTCTCCGGGCGGTGGGTCTACTCGGCCGAGGCGCTTTCTCCCTAGTCATGGAGGAGCGGATCGTCGAGTACGTTCGAGCCCTGTTTGCTCCCGAAGACGAGGTGCTCGTGGGGATCCGAGCCCGACATGAGAAGGATGGGCTGCCGCTCATCTTCATCTCCCCGGAAGAAGCCAAGATCATTACGGTTCTCCTGGCAGCCGTCGGGGCAAGACGGGTGCTTGAGGTGGGTACGCTGGGCGGCTACAGCGGCGTGTGGATTGCTCGGTCCCTCCCACCCGGGGGGGTCCTCGTGACGATCGAGCGTGACCCCGCCCATGCCCAGGTGGCGCTAGAGGCCTTCGCGGCAGCCGGGGTGGCCGACCGGGTGGACCTTCGGGTGGGGGAAGCCAGGGATGTGCTCGCCACCCTGCAACCGCCCTTCGATGCGGTGTTTCTGGATGCCGACAAGCCGCCCCTGGGAGACTACTTCCACGAGGCGATGCGGCTCTTGCGACGGGGTGGCTTGTTGCTGTGCGACAACGCGTTCATTCATGGCCGAGTGGTGGATGCGGGAGATGCCGAGCCAGACGTCGAGGGGGTTCGCACGCTCAATCGCTTGGCGGCGAGCGATCGCCGCCTGGTTTCGGCCATCGTCCCGGTGCGGGATGGACTCACCATTGGCGTGAAGGTGGGGGACTGACAGCGTCGAGTCGTCATCGTCTTTGTGACGCGGTGCTCCGAGTAGGGGGGACGGTCAGTGCTGGCGTCCCCCTCAGCCATGCGGCCCCGTCGGTTACCTCTCCCTTTGGATCTGCCAGCTACGTGGAGGGAGATCGGATACGCGCCCTGGAAGTCGGTGATGCTGCAGTTCCTCCGACTGAGCTGGCCTTCCTCGACGGCATTCAGCGCTACGCGGTGGAGGGTCGCATCGGACTCGTGCCTGTGGTCCGGGGATATGTCGCTGCAGCGGTGCTGCGGCGGGTGCGGGAAACTCTGCAAGCCGTCGAGTCGAGGTCCGAGGAGTTCGTGCTGGCCCCGTTCGAGCGGCTCACTAGCCAGCAACGTGCCGAGCTGGAAGGGGTGGGGCTCCCCCTGTACGACTGCCCCGCGGCGGAGCGATCTCACCCGATCCTCGATGTACGGCTTGCGGCCAAGGAGGTGGAGACCAAGCGCGAGGTGCTGGAGCTGGAAATCGCCCGGCGATACCTCGAGGCCGAGCCGGCAGGCTGGTTGGTGGTGGATGGGGCGCTCACGGCGCTGAGTGAAGTACTTGAGATGTCGCCAAAGGTGCTTGGCCTGATCAAGAGTCACGAGACGCAGTTTCTCGACGGCCGCGACCTCGAGGTAGCCCTGACCCTGCCCGCCGCGCACCGCACCAGCGTCTTCGCTAGGGCGGTGGGGGAGCACGGCCGGGTCTACACGTGGTATCTTCGTTTGTGGCCCTGGGAGGAACACGATCTCCTGTACGGACTGGTGCGTGTGGAGCGTGCGCCAACGGATGCCACGGTGGATGAGGCCACAGCGGTGAGCCGCTGGCTCCTCGCCGAGCGGGCGCCGCTGGCCGCCCGCGACGGGCGCTGGGATCGTCTGATCTATCCGATACAGCAGGTGGAGACCTACCTGCGGGCCCAGGCCGGAGGTTGGTGGTGATTCGACTCGGCGACGGTGGACCTGTCGGCCGGGTGGTGGCTACCGAGGCGCTGCCGGCCGGACCGCATCAGTTTCACTTCTGGACCGCGACTGCAACGCCCGTCGGCATTGGGGCGATCGTCCGGGTCGACGAGGAAGCCGGGCGCACCGTGTACGCAGTGGTGGTGGACGGACGAGCCTACTCCGATCTGGCCACGCCGTTGCACGAAGTGGTAGCTGCCGAAGGGGACCCCGCCGGCACGCGGGCGCCGACCCGGCGCACCGAGGTGCGGCTCTGGACAGCGGCGGTATTACGTCACGTGCCGGAGGAGCCAGTTCAGCCCGTTCCCCTGGCGGAGGTGCGGCTGGCGACGGATGAGGATGTCGAGGCCGCGCTGCGCATGGATGCCTACGTCCGGTCTGAGCAACCCAGCGCGATTCCGGTGGGCGTGTACCGTGCTGGCGGGCTCACGGCTCCAGTCTCCCTGGACGCCGAGTTCTTGCTCGGTCCTGAATCGGCCCACTTGAACATCAACGGTGTCTCGGGGCTCGCCACCAAGACCAGCGCGGTGGAATTCATCCTCGCCAGCATCTTCCAGCGCCTCCCGATGCAGAAGGGCACAGTCGCCGCCGTCTGCTTCAACGTGAAGGGACCGGACCTGTGCTTCTTGGACCAGCCCGGGGAGCTGGCCGACGCCGACCGGGAACTGTACGCGGCGCTGGGCATCGAGCCCCGACCATTCGACCGAGTGCACTACTATGCGCCGTTCAAGGTGGACGGAGTGAACCTGAACACGCTCCGTTCCCACCCTGATCTCCTGGGCTCGGTGCAGCCTCTCGTGTGGGGGCTGCGGGAGGTGCTGAATTTCCACGAGGTGCTGCTCAACCGCGATGACATCGACGCCAAGGCGGACGCCTTCCTCGACTTCCTAGCCGATCGGGTGGTGGAGAGGGAATTCCGTGATGAGTGGGGCAATACCCACCGCGTGCGAAGCTTTGCGGACCTCGAGCGCCTGTTCCGCTGCATCTTCGACGGGCTGGAGCAGGCGGGGCGGAGTGACGTGTGGCGGACCCATCACGTCGCCACGATTCGCAAGGTTCGGAACCGGCTGCTGAACATCTCCACGCGCTGCAAGGGACTGGTGACCGACGACGGGACGGTGAGCGATCTACCCTTCGGGCAGCTCGAGGACCGGGCGGTCTACGTGCTGGATGTCGCGGGCATGGACCAGTTGGGACAGGATCTGGTCTTCACCCGGGTGGTCTCGATGCTGCGCGAGCACCTCGAGCGGGGGGATCTCGGGGTGGAGCACGTCATTGTGTTCGTTGACGAGCTGAACAAGTATGCGCCCAGCGACGGTCCCGAGACGTATGTCAAGAAGATGCTGCTGGACATCTCGGAGCGAGGGCGGTATCTCGGATTGGTACTGTTCGCTGCCCAACAGTTCCGGTCGCAGGTGCATCGTCGGATTGTGGGGAATGCCGGTACCGTGGTGTTCGGTCGTATGGACATGGATGAGCTCGCGACGCCGGGCTATCAGGTCCTGTCGCCGGCCACCAAGATCAAGCTGGCCACCTTGCCGAAGGGCGAGCTGATGGTGCGGCATCCGCACTTCACGCAGCCGGTGTTCGTGCGCTTTCCCCGGCCGCCGGTTCTCAGTGGACCGGTGGGACTCAAGCAGTTTCCGCCGGCTGCTGACCTGCCGTTCGAAGAAGCCGTGGTACGACAGCTCGCTGCGCTCGACCGGCGGGTGTCTTCCGCCCGAATCAAGGATTCCATTGCGGGCCGGAGGGAGGACGACGTGCGCCGTGCGCTGCTTGCGACTAAGCGGACCCGGCCAGAGGATGTGGTAGGGTTCTTCATGGCGAGCCTGGGCCCCGCCGTAAGCCGTGAACCGATCGGCCGAGGAGAGAGCGTGGCACGACCACTCAGATCGGTGGAGGATCCGTATGCGACGTAACACGACATGGCTCGGTGTCCCTGCCGCCTGCCTGGCGCTGTCAGTCATGCCGCACGCGGCCCGCGCCCAGCAGAGCATACTGTTGCGCTATCACCCCCACCCACGGGCACAGATGCAGACGGTGGTGTGGTCCGACCTCACGAGCACGATCAGCGAGCAAGGGTCGGCTGACAGCATCACGATCGAAGCTGGCGCCCTTCAGAGCATCACGCAGCGGCTGGTCGAGGAACGGGGCGCCTTCTACCTGATCGAAGTGATGATCGATTCCACTCGGGCCCGGACGCGCCCGCTGGGAGGAGCGTGGAGCGATGTTGAACACCCGGCCCAGCACGTCGCAGCCCGGTTTCTCGTCGATGATCGGTTCCGCATCTCCGATGTGGAGGCTGTAGGCGAGGACACAGCGCTGATAGCTGAGATCCAGACCATGGGAGGCCTCGCACCCGGGTTCGAGTTCGTCCTGCCCGAGGAGCCGATCGCCGTGGGAGAGAGCTGGACGGCTGACATCGTCTTTCCGCTGTCCACCTCTTCGGGCTTGGAGGGCGAGGAGGGGGTGGCGGAAAGCCTGCCGCAACAGGCGGAGATCATCGCTCTGTCCACGTTCACTCTGGACAGCCTGGTGGTGCGGCCCACCGATACCCTCGCGTACGTGCGGATAAGGGGCAGCTTTCTGCCCACCACGGTTACGGAGGCTGGGGAGGAGGCAGGAGGCGCGCTCGACATCACCGGTGCCTTCGGCGGCCACATGATCTGGTCGACGGCGTGGGACGCGTTCGTCTCGGGTGCGGTGCGTACGCGGGCCACGGTGCGGTTCCAGCTGGGTACGCCCGAGGCGGGTATGGTCACTATGGTGCTCAGTCTCGACGGTTCGACCCGATTCCAGGTTCGCCCATGACACCAGGGGCTGCGGGTCTCGGGCTCGTCCTGTTGGCGTTGCCCCACAGCGCTGTGGCACAAGACAGCCTCCGGCTCCAGTTCTCCCCAGTCCGCGGAGTACGGATTCACCGGGTCTTTCAAGCGCATACGCGCACGACGGTGTCGCGGGTGGACAGCGCCGGCGCCATGCAGACTTCCACGCGGGAAACTGCGGAGCTCGGCGGCATGACGCAGGTGGCGCTCGAGGGGCCGGATGGTGGGTTGGTGGTCCACCTCACATTCGATTCCCTTCGGGCGCGAATGCGCGAGGGTGGTGAGCGGTGGCGAGAGCGTCAGGTCGGCCAGCCTGACAGCCTATGGATTCAGGTGCGGATCGATCGGCGAATGCGGGTGCTGGGAACCAATGCTGGGGGCGACGCTCCGGGGGCCAAGCTGCTCGTTCCTCTGCTCACGGGCGTTCCCGGCCTGGTGCTTCCCGAACAGTGGGTGAAAGCAGGCGACCGCTGGACGGCGCGTCTTGAGGTCCCCCTGGACGCCTTCGGCGGCCGACCACCGACGATCGCATACGTACCGACCCTGGCTGGCCGGACCACCTTCGCGGTGGACAGCGTTATCGCCCGCGCCAGAGACACCTTGGCCTACGTGGAGTTCGCCGGCGCCTTCGCGCCGAAGAAGGTGGCCGACGCGCACGGCACGGCACTGAGTTACTCAGGTGGCGTCCAGGGCGCCCTTGTCTGGTCGACCGGCTGGGGGGCGTGGGTCTCCGCTGCCACCCGCCTCCGGGTCGTGGTGAGTATGGCGGGGGCTGGAGCAACTCCGGGGCCCACTCGCGGACGGATCACCGTCGAGACCACTATCCGCGAGTCGGTCCGCCAGTAGCCAGTGAAGCTCGCTCACCTCGCGGACGTCCACCTCGGGTTCCGGCAGTTTCATCGTCTGACGCCGCACGGGATCAACCAACGCGAAGCGGATGTTGCCGCGGCGTTCCGGCAGACCATCGACGACATTGTGGGAGCACGGCCTGACATCGTCATCATTGCCGGGGACCTCTTCAATTCCGTGCGCCCGACTAACCCAGCCATCCTCCACTCCTTCGACCAGTTTCGGAGGCTCAGAGAGGCGCTCCCCGACGCGCCTGTCGTCATCGTAGCGGGTAACCACGACACACCGCGCTCGCTCGAAACGGGCACCATTCTCAGACTATTCGAAGCAGTGGGCGGCGTGCATGTCGTCGCGGACGCGCCACGAGATCTGGTGTTCGAAGACCTGAATCTCACCGTGACGTGTGTTCCCCACGCTGCGTGGACCAGCGGCGCCCGTCCCACACTGACACCTCCGCGCGATGCCGGATGTAGGGTGGTGGTCACCCATGGGGAGGTAGCGGGAGTGCTGCACCGCGACGCGATGGCGGTGGAGTACGGGGGTGCGGTGTTGGAACCATCCGAGCTGAACGCGGAGCGGTGGGACTACGTGGCCTTGGGACATTACCACGTGGCGCATCGGGTGAGGGACAACGCGTGGTACAGCGGCGCGCTGGAATACGTGAGCCCGAATCCTTGGGGTGAACTCCGCGACGAAGCGCGGGAGGGGCGAGAGGGACAGAAGGGGTGGCTGTTGGTGGACCTGGCCGATGACGTGCGCGTGGAGTTCCGTCCCGTCCCCCTCGCGCGTCGGTTGATTGATCTGCGCCCCGTTCACGCTGCGGGGATGACTGCTGAGGAGATCGACGCGCAGATTCAGGCCCGGATCGATGGCGTTCCGGGAGGCGTCGTCGATCAGGTCGTTCGTCAAGTGGTCCACGACGTGCCGCGGCCTATCGCCCGCGATCTGGATCATGCCTGGGTTAGGGAGCTCAAGGCCCGCGCCTTGCACTACCATCTCGATCTCCGTCGCCCCCGACCGCATCGCGAGGTGGGTGTCGGCGCGCCAGGTGTGCGCCAGACCCTGACGGATATCCTGACCGGTTACCTGGGCCGGCGTCCCATCGACGCCGAGGTGGATCGCCGTCGCCTGATCGCGCTGGGTGAGAGCTATATGGACCAGGTCGAGCGAGAGCTGCTGGAGGACTGAGTGCAGCTCCACCGTCTGCGACTGCTCAACTTTCGGCAGCACGCCGACACGGAGATCGTTTTCGGTCCCGGCATCACGGCCATCATCGGCCCCAACGGATCCGGCAAGACCACTCTACTCGAGGCCATCGCCTGGGCGTTCTACGGCAACCCCGCGGCTCGGGGCAGCCGGGACACGTTGCGCTGGAATCGGGCTCCGGCGCGCTCCTCGGTTCGAGTGGAGGTGGATTTTGCGCTGGGGGCCCATGAGTTCCAGGTCGTGCGGGGGTTGTACAACGCTGAGCTGTACCAGGATCGGTTCGACGCCCCCCACGTGAGGACGCAGCAGGAGGTGAGTGCTCGGGTGGAGCGGCTGCTGGGCATGACCCGCGATGAGTTCTTTAGCACCTATTTCACCGGCCAGAAAGAGCTCGCGGTCATGGCGGCGATGGGGCCCACGGACCGGGCTCGCTTCCTCTCCCGGGTTCTGGGCTACGAGAAGCTTCGCCTGGCACAGGAGCGGCTCCGAGAGGCTCGCTCTGGGCTGCGCGGCGAGCTCGCCGGATTGGAGCGGGGGCTGGCCGATCCTGAGGAGCTCGAGCGGGAGTGGAAGCAGGCGGAGCAGCGTGTGGCCGAGGCGAAGGATGCCGTGGGAACGGCGATGGAGGCCAAGACCCAGGCAGCTACTGAGCTGGATCGTGAGGGTCCGGCGTGGACGCGAATGGTGCAGCTGCGGGAGTCGGCGCTAGCCCTGGACGGCGAGCGTCGGGTGGCGGAGCGAGACGTCACAGAGGCCCGCCGCGAGTTTCAGCGTCTTGACAAGGAGCTCGCGCAGGCGTTGTCAGCCCGCAGCAAACTGGAGGAGCTTAGGGAGGACCTCAACGCGGTGGCGCCCTTGCGGGAGGAGCTTGAGCGACTGGAACAGGAGGCCCGGGACGCCGGTCGCCGGCGCTCCCTCACCGGGCAGCTCAGCGAGATCGGAGAGCAGGCCGATCGGATCCGGGAGCGCCTAGCTCAGATGAGCGAGGTAGGGGTAGCCGTCGACCATGCCAAAGCTGCGCTCGAGGCAGCGCGCCGAGATCTCCAGGGAGCGGAGCGGGCCGAAGAGGTGGCGCGGACGACTTGGGTGCGGGACAAACAGGATGCTCAGACCAAGCGCCTCAATCTCCGGGATCAGTATCTCGATCACCAGCGACATCGGCAGAGCGTGGTAGCAGCGGGTGCCGATGGCGAATGCCCCATCTGCAAGCGTCCCCTTGGGGAGGTCTATCGTGAGGTGCTGGACACGCTGGACCGCCAGCTCGAGGAGATCGAGGTCCGGGGGAAGTACTTCAAGCAGCGGGTGGAGCAGTTGAACGAGTTGCCGCCCGAGGTGCAGGAAGCCGAGGCGCGCACTACGGAGGCGTCGCAGCGGGTGGAGCGAGCGGTGCAGGAGCTGGCTCGCTGCGAAGATCGGGTCCGCGAGAGTCGGGAGACCGAAGTGGAGCTACGGCGTCTCGAGACGCGGAAGGTAGAAACGGAGCGGGAGGTAGCGGCGCTGCCGCACGCGTATGACGTGGCGCGCCACGACGAGGTGCGGGAGAAGTTGCGATCGCTCGAGCCGACGGTGCAGCTAGCGGCGGAACTCAACGTCAGGGCGACCCACGCGGAACACCTGGTCGCAGAGGCTGAGGCGGCGGAGCGGACACTTTCGGAGCGTGAGGCCACGGTCAAGGATCTAGAAGCCGCCATTGCGAGCCTGGGCTTCAGCGAAGAGGCCTACGTCGGAGCCCGTCAACGCTACGAAGCGGCAGAGGCGGCGCTGCGTGATGTGGAGTTGCAGCTTGCCTCTTTGCAGGGCGATCAGCGGGCGGCTGAAGCCGCTCTCGAGAGTGCTGAACGCCGGCTTCGGGAGCGTGAGGAGCGGGCGGCTCGGGTCGACCAGATCAAGGGTGAACTCAAGCTCCACGACGAGTTGGACCGGGCGTTGCACGACCTGCGTTTGGAGCTGAACGCGACCATGCGGCCCGAGCTCGCGGAGCGGGCATCCGAGCTTCTGTCCGATCTGACCGACGGTCGATACCACGAGCTGGATCTGGATGAGCAGTACCAGCTGCTGGTAGTTGAGGACGGTCAGGCGAAGCCGGTGATCTCCGGAGGTGAGGAGGATCTCACACATCTGGTGCTGCGCCTGGCGATCAGTCAGATGGTGGCGGAGCGGGCTGGGCAGCCCCTATCGCTCCTTGTGCTGGACGAGATCTTTGGCAGTTTGGATGAGCACCGACGGCACAATGTTGTCCAGCTCCTGCGCAACCTGGCGGACCGGTTCCCGCAGGTAATTGTCATAACGCACATCGAGTCGGTGAGGGAGGGTGTGGATCGAGTGTTGCGAGTGGATCTCGATGAAAACCGTGGCACAGCGGTCGTCGTGGACGACTTGGGCCCGGCAGGGGGAGGACATGTTGCGGCCTGAGCGAACGCTCGTGGGTCCACGGACGGCGTCGCTGGACGATGTGCCGGC
Organism: Gemmatimonadales bacterium; assembly: GCA_011772755.1. Classification (GTDB taxonomy): domain Bacteria; phylum Gemmatimonadota; class Gemmatimonadetes; order Gemmatimonadales; family GWC2-71-9; genus WVYX01. The sequence continues at coordinate 22,816 of WVYX01000244.1, read as the reverse complement.
GATGAACCGGGTGTTCTCCGAGGCGTTTACCGACCGCTATCGGCGGGACGGCCTGGTGGGTGTGCGGGTCCCGCGGCTCAACGCCGATATCTGGCACTACGCGATCAGCGACTCAGGCGACGGGGCGATGCTGTGGTGCGACGAGCGCGACGAGGTCGTCGCGTTCAACATTGCTCACTGTTCGGGGTCGGAAGGGTGGATGGGCCCCCTCGCCGTGCGAACGGATCGCCAGGGTATGGGTGTGGGGCGCGTCGTCGTCGAGACGGCGATCGAGTGGCTCCATGGCCGAGCCGTCAGGACGCTGGGTCTCGAGACGATGCCTCGGACGGTGGAGAACATCGGTTTCTACGCCCAATTGGGCTTCCTTCCGAAGTACCTGACCATCACCATGACGGGCGAGGCCTCCCGGCGACGCGTCGCCGGTGAGTTCTGCCGGCTGGGTCGCCTGGCGTCGTCCGACCGGGCCGCCATGCTGCAGCGCTGCCGGGACCGACTCGATCGGTCCGCACCGGGGTGCGATTTCGGACGGGAGATCGATCTGACCGAGGAACTTGGGATCGGCGACACCATCGTGCTGCAAGGTGACCAGGAGATCGCCGGCTTCGCATTGTGGCACTCGGCGCCACTGGCCGAAGCCCGCGCCGCCGATGAACTACGGGTGCTCAAGCTGTTTGCCGATTCCGGCGAGTCGTTCGTCCGACTGTTGGTTGCGCTGGAGGCCTGCGCGGCCGCTTTGCGTGTTCGTCGGGTGGCCATTCGCTGCCAAACCGGATACTCCACGGCATACCGGTTGCTCACGGCCCGGGGTTACCGGGTGCGCTGGACAGACCTGCGGATGACGCTGGAGCAGTTTCCGGAGGCGGTCCTACCTGCGGGCGAGGTGCTGTTCTCGAACTGGGAAATCTGACTAGTGCTGTTGCATCGCGCTGCCCCCGTTTTCCCGAGGAACACGGCTAGGGCGATGTCTGGACAACGCTTTCCCTCTCGGGTCAATGGTTGGACTCGAGCAGTCGGGACGGCGCTAGGGTCGGTTCGCCTCGATGATGCGTTTCGTTAGGAGGAGGCATCCCGCCGCGAGCAGCACGTGGACCCACCCGCTGGGAATCGCCACCACAAAGGCGAGCATGATCCACGCCAGAAGGCACACGAGCGCTGCAGCAAACACGAGATTCATCCCGACCTCACTGGAGGGATTTGCTTTCTTGACGCCCTTTTGCACGCATCCTATTATAGACTCGCACATCGCGGGAGCGAAGAGCTCTTATTATTGAGCCAACAAGCTCGACAACGTGCCCGCTTGCGGTGACTGATGGCACGCCCCTGCGGGGAAGGCAGAAGTTGCAGCTAGGGCACGGTTCCTGTGAACTCGGGCTTCAATAATTCCTCTTCGTTCCCGCACTTTGTGTGTCCTCGCGCGTCGCCGCCCGGCGGCCAGGCCCGGTCCCAGCCTCGGTTTCCAGCGTCGTTTCCTGCTAGATTAGCAGTTCCCATGCCGCGCGCCAGCAGAGCTGGCCGTGCGCTGATGGCCGAGGCAGTAGGCATTCTCGCACAACAGGAGTGAATTAGTGGATAAGCAGCAACCTGCCCGTGACCTATCGAAGAACGATACGGAACCCAAGGTCGTTCGTCTCACGCCAGCGGCCAGTGAGATGGAATTCCAACAGCTAGTCCGCCGGATGCTGGAGCTGCTGGGTGAGGAACCCGAACGGGACGGCCTTGCCCGCACGCCTGCGCGAGTGGAGTCCGCGTTCCGCTGGCTGACTAGAGGCTACAACGACTCGGTGCCGGACATCGTCCGCGAAGCGATCTTCGAAGAACCCCACGACAGCATGATCATGGTGCGGGATATCGAGGTCTACTCGATGTGCGAGCACCACCTCCTGCCGTTCTTCGGCAAGGCACACGTGGCGTATTTGCCGAATGGGAAGATCGTAGGACTCTCGAAGATCCCGCGCGTGGTGGATGTCTTTGCGCGGCGCTTGCAGCTGCAGGAACGGCTGACCGATCAAGTAGCGGACGCGCTCGTGGAGGTTCTCGAGCCCCGGGGAGTGGGCGTCGTGATCGAGGCGTACCACCTCTGCATGATGATGCGTGGCGTGGAGAAGCAACACTCCAAGACAGTGACCAGTGCGCTGCGCGGCAGCTTCCTTGACGACAAGACGCGGGATGAGTTCCTGCGGCTTGCGCACGGCGGTAGCTGGCTCGAGTGACGGCGCTCGCCGACAAAGTCGCTTTGGTCACCGGCGCCAGCCGAGGGATCGGACGGGTAATCGCCGATCGGCTCGAAGACGCTGGCGCTCAGGTCATTGGATTGGCCCGCAGCTTCACGGAACGGAGTGCGGGGCCTCGCCTGGAGATTCGTTGCGACGTGACCCGGGAGGATGACATACAGCGTGCCGTGGAGCGAATGCTGCACGAGGTCCGGGCGCCGGATATCGTGGTCAACAATGCTGGAGCGTTCTTGCTCAAACCGCTGAGCGACACGAGCAAGTCCGAATTCGAGGAACAGCTCAGGGTAAACCTCGTGGGACCCTTTTTGGTGCTGCGGGCGCTGCTGCCCCACCTCGCCCGGAGTGGGGACACCCATCTGGTCACCATTGGGAGCGTGGTGGACCACCGCCCCTATCCGGAGAATGTCGCCTACGGCGCGAGCAAGTATGGTGTGCGAGGGCTGCACGAAGTGCTCGCGGAAGAGCTCCGAGGTAGCGGCATCCGCCTGACCCTCGTATCACCGGGGCCCACCGACACCAAGCTGTGGGATTCCCTGGATCCCGACGGCAGAGACGACTTACCGAGCCGCAGCACGATGCTGCTTCCCACCGACGTGGCGGATGCGGTGCTGTACGCTGTCACCCGTCCTCCCCACGTCAACGTGGATTGGATCAGGCTCATGCCGGTGGGATGAGGCCGTCAGCCCACGGCCTACAGCCATCAAGGGCCGCCCTTACACGGTCGGCGTGCGTCCGCCCCCATCAACGTTAGTCCGCATTCCCGTGTTCATCGAGCTGGCCGAGTTCCTTCGGTGTCCCCACTGCAATGATGACAAGCAGCCATGCGTGCTCGTGCCGGAGGAGATGGTCGGCCGCAGGGTGGCGCAGGGCTCCATCGGTTGTCCGGTCTGCAAGAACGTTTACCCGATCCGTGATGGTGTCGCGCTGTTGGACCTGCAAGTGTCCGATCCGCCGTTGCCTGCCTCCGGCAGGGCGGAGCCGGTGGCACCGCCGGGTCCCTCAGTCGTGCAGGCCCTGTTGGGACTCGCGAGCCCGGGAGGCTACGTGGTGCTCGTGGGTGAAGCGGCCCGCGTCGCCAGGGGACTCGCCCGACTGCTCGACGGTGTTCATTTCGTGGGGATCAACGCGCCGCCTGATGTGGAACCGTCGCCGGTGCTGAGTCTGCTTCGGGGGTGGGAGGCAATTCCCCTCACTTCGTCCATGGCCCGCGGTGTCGTGCTTGACCATGAGCACGGACGCGCACCGTGGCTCAGTGAAGCGGCCCGACTGGTGCTCCGGGGGCTGAGGGTAGTCGTCTTCGGAGAGGGGGCGACGGTACCGGGTGTTGAGCAACTCGCTTCAGGGGGAGGACTGTGGGTGGGGCAGAAACGGTGAGAGAGAGCATGACGGCATAACGGCACTATGGGTGGTTCAGCCTCCTATGCCGTCATGCCGTCATCCCGTGATGCCGTTGACCTTGCCTACTCCTCCGCATACAACGCCTCAATCTTGTCCCTATACTTGTCCTCCACCACTCGCCGCTTCACTTTGAGCGTCGGTGTGAGTTCGCCGTTTTCGATCGTGAAGTCTTGCTCGAGCAGTGTCATCTTCTTGGGCATCTCGAAGCTGGCGAGATCCCGCAGGCTTCCCATCACCTCTCGTTCCATCTTCGCAACCACGTCGGGCTGCGACAGGAATGCGGAGGGTTGGTCCACCGACAGGTTGCGCTCCCCGGCCCACTTGCTCAGGGCTTCGAGGTTGGGCACCACGAGTAGTGCTGGGAACTTCCGCTTGTCGCCGACCATCACAGCGTTCAGCACGTACTTGTTCGTCTTGATCATGTTCTCAATCGGCTGAGGCGCCACCTTCTTCCCGCCTGCGGTGACGATCAGGTCCTTCTTCCGGTCAGTGATCTTGAGGAAGCCGTCGTCGTCCAGGTCTCCGATATCGCCGGTATGGAACCAGCCCTGTTCGTCGATGGCTTCCTGCGTCGCCTCGGGCTTGTTGTAGTATCCCTGCATCACGTTCGGGCCGCGGCAGATGATCTCTCCATCCGGAGCGATCTTGACCTCCACGCCAGGGATTGGCCGCCCGACAGTCCCTATTCGCAGGTTCTCAATGGCGTTGACGGCGATCACCGGTGACGTCTCCGTGAGTCCGTAGCCCTCCTGGATCGCCAGGCCAGCCGCGTAGAAGAACTTGGCGATCTCAGGGTTGAGGGGGGCTCCGCCCGACACGAAAAACCGCACCCGCCCGCCGGTACGCGCCCGAAGCTTCGAGAACACAAGCCGGTCTGCCAGCTTCTTCTTGAAGGCCAGGACTGCGGGGATGGGTTGGCCTGCCAAGGTGCGATCCGCCCAGCGCTCCGCGTTCCGGCGCGCCCAGAAGAAGATGCGGCGCTTGAGCGCCCCACCGGCCATCGCGTTCTCCAGCACCCGTGCGTAGATCTTCTCGAACAGGCGTGGCACCGAGAGCACTACGGTCGGTTTCACTTCTTGCAGGTTCGCCGGTACCTGCTCGATGCTCTCGGCGTAGTTGATGGTGACGCCGGCGTGGAACATGGTGTAGTGGCCGGCCATCCGCTCGAAGCTGTGGGAGAGCGGGAGGAGTGACAGGGCGGAATCGTCGGGCCCGACGGACAGTACCTTGAGAGCGCTCACCACGTTGGAGCAGAAGTTGTAGTGGGTGAGCATGACCCCCTTCGGCGGCCCCGTGGTGCCTGAGGTGTAGATCAGCGTCGCGAGATCTCCCCCCTTTGCCGAGAGGGCGTCTTTGCGGTAGTTGGGGTGCTTGTCCTCGGCAGCGGCGCCACGCTGTACCAACTCCTGAAAGCTGATCACGCCCGGTCCCTCCATTCCCTCCTGGACGTCGAACGCGATGACGTGCTCGGTCGCCGACACCTCGTCGCGTATCGCCGCTACCTTGTCGTACTGCAGGCTATTCTCGACGAAAATGGCCCGGGCTCCGGAGTCGTTCAGAAGGTACGCGATCTGCGCAGCTGGAAGCGTGGGATAGATGGGCACGTCGGCGAAACCGGCGGTCAGGCAGGCGAAATCGGTGACGGCCCACTCGGGGCGGTTCTCGGAGAGGATCGCCACACGCTCGCCGGGGCGGATGCCCAACTCGATCAGACCGACAGCGACGTGGTGAACCCGGCGCGCCACTTCCTGGTGGGTGATGTCGCGCCACACATCTCCGTCCTTGTACCGCAACGCCGCGCGCTTCGAGCTGAAGCGCTCTACGGCAGCGAAGAAAAGCTCGTTGAGCGTCTCAGGAGCGTTCACGGCTCACCTCCGGCTCCCTTGCTGTCCTGTTCCCATTCAGCTCAGTTGCTCTCAAACAACACGACGAACCGCACTGGTGATCCCACCACGCTGTCGCCCCTTGCGGTGAGTGCAACGGCGTCCACGATTACGCTGTCAGGCTGCATGGCGCCACTCTGCCGTCGAACCGTCGCCGTCGCCTGGCCAGTGCCTCCGGTCATCGCCACGACCCGGTGGGGGTCGGGTCCTGGGACCGTATCGGTGGTTGCCAGAAAGAACCCCTCCGCCGTGGCGCTCCCGGGTGGCGGGTCCACAACGTCAAAATGCACCGGCTTGTTGGCGAGCGCGAGTTGCTGCCCGGGGGTCGAGGTCAGATCGTACAGCGCCACGGTGAGGGGTGGTGAGGCCACGGCCGTCGCAGCTACCGTCGTACGCTGCTCGGTGACAGGGGCCACGCTATCGGGTGCGGGGACGACGGCCACGGTGACGATCCCAGAGACCAGGTTGTCGACGCTGGCCCGCACGCGGCCCTGTCCCACGGTATCGGCGGTGACGAGTCCCGTGGCGGTGTCTAGGGTGAACCCAACTTTGCCTGTGTCCAGGATGGCCCAGATGATCGTAGCCTCGGGGACTGAATCTCCCGCCGCGTCCAGTGCCCGGGCCCGAAGCTGCAGCGTATCACCTTCCTCCACGCTTGGGTTGAGAGAGCCAACGATGTCGATGGCCACGACTCTACCGAGATCGCCGGCGATTTCGGTACAGGCGAGGGCTAACGCCACGAGTCCCAGCCAGCGCCTCAGGGTACCTCCCGGGCTTCCAATTGTGCCAGCGCCTGCTGGGCGTGCTCAATCCACCTGTCAGCGTCGGGACCTCGAAGAGGGTGCTCCAGAAAGACCTTGAGATGCTGCGCCGCCGCTTCGGTCTCTCCACGACGCATGAGGAGGAAGGCCAGTCCGTAGTGGGCACCGGGCAGGTCGGCGTCCACCTCGAGGGCGCGGCGGTAATGGCGGATCGCCTCGTCGGGCCGATTGGTCTTGGTGTAGGCGATCGCCATGTTCTGCAACACGCGGGCATCGGTCGGGCGGTCGCGTAGCGCCAAACGGTAGGAAGTCAATGCAGCGTCGTAATCACCCTGCCGCTCCAGCGCCAGCGCCTCGTTGAGATAGTCGAGCCGCTGAGGCTTCAGATCCGCATCGCGGCGGCGACCAAGGAGGCGTTTCCAGAAGCCCATCTGGAGCGGGAAGATAATTGCTGGACGCCCGGACGCCTAGACTCTGGTCAGCCGCCACTCACCTTTCAGATGGTTGTCACCACGTGTTTCTGGGGCTAGTATCCCAATTCCCATGGCCGACGCCTACCTGACCGAGGACTCCCGGGACGTTCT
>WVYX01000244.1:0-15949 GCA_011772755.1 Gemmatimonadales bacterium | reverse complement strand
GATTACGACCCGGAGCTCGTGCTGGGGATCGCGAAGGCAGGTGTCCTTCCGGGCGCCGTCGTGGCGTCAATCCTCCAGCACGATTTTGCGGCGATGTCCATCACGCGGCGTCAAGCCGCGCGTCGCCCGACATTGGTCTCCGGGCCGCCGCCCAGCGTGACCGGGCGTCGCGTGCTCATCGTCGACGAGACGTGTGACTCCGGGGATACCCTCAAGGTCGCGCTGGCCGCGGTGCGGAAGCTCAAGCCGGCGGAAGTCAGAACGGCAGTCTCTTTCAAGACTGGTCCCTACACACCCGATTATCACGCCCTCGCTACCGAGAGCTTCATCATCTTGCCGTGGGATCGAGAGGTGATCATAGACGGGAAGCTGCAAATGCGGCCTGACTATGCGGCGAAGCTCGAGGAACTGGAGGGTGTGGAAGAGTAGCGCGGCGAGCTCAGGCTTCGAACACCGCCTCGTAGGACTGTCCTTCACTCATCGCCTGGTAGACCGCCTCCAAGATCTCCGGAGAGCCCACTAGCAGTCGGCAGCGCTCATCTCCCGCCGTGCGGCACTCAACCTCCATCACTGCGATCGCGTCGCCAGCGAGGCTGGTGAGAAAGCTGGAGAAGAGGCCGGCGGAGAAGAAGCATGAGGGATACGCGGTGTCCGCACCGGGTTCGGCTTCCGCCCAGTCGCCCAGGGAGATCGCCAGTCCGGTCTTCCCTAGGCGCTCCACCGTGAGTGTTCCCCAACCCAGTGAGTGGAAGAACGTCGACAGCACTTCGGTGAGGGCGGCAGCATCCAGATCTCTTGGATTCGAAATGCCGGTGAAGCCCGGTAGCCACTCTAGGAAGCGGCGGTAGAGTTCTTCGCCCCCGGCGTAGCCGATCTCTTGGAGCCGCGCTTGGCCCGCATCCTCGCCAAGATCGTGCATCAGGGTTCGACGGGTGGTATGCAAAGCTCTCGCGCCGATGCTGATCACGCCATTCAGTTGCGGGGCAGTAGCCATTGGCGGTCGGCTCGATTTGGTCGTGGCAACTTAGGGCTGGTGGTGTGCGGGACGCAAGACTTCGGCGGGGTCACGTGCCCTTCGCTTCTTCAGACAGGACTGCCATGGCGATCTCTACCAGCCGGTCCAACTCCTCGCCCGAGGCCTTGGGCAGCTGCTGCTCGGGGGCGCGGTCGTAGTCGGCGTAGGCTTCGAACAGGCGCCTGAGAAAACGCAGCATGGCGATTCGGCGGAGCTCGTCTCGCCGCGTGTCGTCGGGGCTCTCCGCACGTTGCTTGAGCCGCTCGTAGCGGTGGGCCATCCGCAGCGCCTTGGCTGCCAGGCCTGCCACGACTTGGGTGAAGCGCACGTCGACTTCCGAGAACGGCGGGCCGTCGCGGAACGAGCGCAAGAAGATCGCGCCGATGGCCGCACCCCGCCACGTAATTGGCACCACGGTGATACTCTTCACCCGGCGACCCTCGAGCAGCCCCCTGATGTGTCTCAAGTCCGGATCCGCCTGGGCGTCGGGGATGAATACCGTCTCGCCCGATTCGAGCGCTCGCTGGAGTTCGGGGTACGAGCCCAGATCGACAACGAAGTCTCGGATGGAAGGGTCTTCATAGGACGCGACCAGCCGGGCCGTGCGCTGCCCGCTCTCCGCCAGGAAGATGGAACACCGGTCGAGGCCGAAGGTCTCCCCGAGCTTCCGAGTGATCCCCTGCATGATATCCACGACGTGGAGGGTCCCCGAGATCTCTTGCAGGATCTCGACGGTCGCGAGCAAGTGCTTGCGCTCGTGCTCCAGCTCACGGATCCGCGATTGCAGTTGCTCGACTTCCGTTTGCTCGTTGGCCATGCCTGCGTCTGTCATGGATACTCCGCTTGGGGATCTGGAGCCGCTCAAAGCTCCAATCTCGACGGCGCACCGTCAAGACGCTAGTATGCAGATCACCTACTAGTCGTGAGGCAGCAGCCAGTGCGGCGATTCGTTCTTCTTGGGTTCTTGCTCGGAGGGCCGCTAGCGGCCCAGAGCCCCACAGTTCCCGTCGCGCCAGTCCCTGAACTTCCCGGTGCTGGCCGTCCCGTGGACATCGACGCGTATCGGGCGCGGCGCGCCCGCCTGATGGAGCGGGTGGGCAGCGGCGTCATCGTGGTACCGGCGGCGCACCCCCGTGACCTCGAGGCCGAGGTGCTGCAAGACAACCATTTCCGACAGGACGACTATTTCTTCTATCTCACGGGCATCGAGACTCCGAACGCCTGGTTAGTGCTGGTTGCCTCGATGGATGGGGAAGATGAAGTGACGCTCTACCTCCCCCGGCGGGAGCGTGGCATGGAGCAGTGGACCGGCCGTGGACTCGGCCCCGGCGAAGACGCGGTTCGCCTCACGGGGATCCAGCGGGTCCTGCCGTATGCCCCCGACTCCATCGATAGGGCGGCGGCCCGCGGACGGCGGCGCTCCGGTGGGCCTCTCTACACCGTGATGTATGTCGCAAACCGGGACAACGACCGCATTCGTCGCTGGGCCTCGTCTGGCCAGGACGTGCGCAACATTGTGCCGCTCCTGGACAGTCTGCGGACCATCAAGGATGAAGTTGGTATTGCGGCGCTGCGGCGGGCGGTCGCCATCACCGCGGAGGGCGTGACGGCCGGTATGAGTGCAGCCCATCCCGGCATGTATGAGTACCAGCTGGAAGCGGTGATCGAGGCCAGATTCCGCCACCTCGGCGCCGACCGCTTGGGGTTTCCGTCGATCGTGGGGAGCGGGCCCAACAGCACGGTTCTCCACTACGACATGAACCGCAGGCAGATGCAGGCGGGCGAGCTGGTGGTGGTTGACGTCGGCGCCGAGTATGCCCAGCACACTGCGGACGTGACGCGCACTTTACCCGTGAGCGGACGGTTCACCGAGCGCCAGCGGGCGATCTACGATCTGGTGCTCGCCACCCAGGAGGCGGTCATCGAGGCGGTGAAGCCGGGGGTCACCATTGGCGAACTCGGCTCCGTGGCGCGACGATACATGGCCGATCACAGCGGGAACCTCTGCGGTGAGGGAGACTGTGGCCGGTACTTCGTCCACGGCTTGAGCCACTGGCTGGGTATGCGGGTGCATGATGTCGGCGACTACCGAATGGTGCTCGAGCCCGGGATGGTGCTGACCATTGAGCCGGGCATCTACCTGCCGGAGGAAAACCTAGGTGTGCGGATTGAGGACGACGTCTTGGTCACGCAGACCGGCGCAGAGATCCTCTCAGCCGGTGCGCCGCGCACCACCACCGAGATAGAACGCCTAATGCAGTTGGCTGAGGGTTCGCAGCCAACGGGAGGGAACTGAATGGCACGCGACAAGGATCTGAACTTGGTCGAAGCCGACGAAGACCAGGAGGAGGTGCTGGACGACGAGTTCGACGAGCTGGTCGAAGCCGAGAGCACCAGCGGGATAGTCGCGTTCGTCAGCGGGCTGGCGCTGGGGGCCCTGATCGGTGCTGGGATTGCTCTGCTGGTGGCTCCCGAGACTGGGGACGTGACCCGTCGTCGGCTTCGGTCAAGATTCAGGGATGTCCAGGACGAAGCTCGCGGCCAAGTCGAAGACTGGCGGGACGACGCCCGCCGGGAGCTTCGCCGACAGCGGCGCAAGCTACAGCGGCGGCTGCGCGGGCGTCGCGAGTAGTCGGGACCGACGGCAGGCTACTGTTCCGCCTCCTCGCGGATCTCCGCCAACAGGCGAAGGGCCTCTTCCTTGTATGTGTGGTCCATGACGTCGCTCGTGGGAGCTAGTCTGCCTATCTCCTCGAGCTGTGTCCGGGCGTCGTCCCAGCGCTTGAGATCCACATAGACCTCGGCCAGCTCCAGGCGGTGATACAAGTAGTCCGGCTTGAGCCGGACCGAGTGCTCCAGATGGACCACCGCTGAATCCCAGGAGGCTCGGTTCATGAACCCTGCCCCGAGGAAGGTCTTGGCGAAGAACTTGGTCAGGCCCGACAGCCGCATGATCTCGGCGTGCCAGGCGCCGATCACGTGCTCGGCCCCATCGTGGTCGGGATCGAGTTCCAACGCCCGTGACGCCAGATCATAGATCTCTCTGGCGAATCGCACGCGTTCCTTGCCGCCTCGAGTTCGTGACAGTCGACCGAGGGCGTTGGCCAGCATGAACTGGCCTTCCGGATCCGTCGAGTCCTTGCGGATGGCTGCTTCGGCGTAGAGTTTCGCGACCCAGTACAGGCTGTCTCGCAGATCCTTGTTGCCGTTTTCCTCGATTTGTTTGGCTACGTCGACTTGTGCACGGGCGAACTTCCAACTCGCCTCATAGGTCTGGTTGGCAAAGAAGGCGGCGCGGAACTCTTCCAGCGCTTCAGCGGGCTTCAACGCATCGCGGAGGCTGTCGCCCCGCGCCATATGCTCCTCATACGACTGGGCTGCGGCGCGGGATGCTGAGATGCTGCACAGAACAAGGAGCGTGATGGCGCATGCGACACGCATTGGACGACTCCAGCTGAAAGGAGATGGGACAGTAGACGTGTAATGATTGTGATCCCTCTCATCGAGCGCAAGCGTGATGGCGGGCGCCTCACTCGCGAGGAATGGTCGCAACTCGTGGTGGAGTACGCGGCCGGCCGGGTTCCCGACTACCAGATGGCCGCGCTGCTGATGGCAGTTCTCCTCAACGGCTTGGACGATGCGGAGCTCGGCGGTCTCACGGATGCCATGCGCGGATCGGGCGCGTGCCTCGAGTACGATCCCGCAACCGTGCCACGAGTTGACAAACACTCTACGGGCGGGGTGGGCGACAAGGTCTCCCTGGTGCTGGCACCGCTCGTCGCCAGCGTAGGGGTGGCGGTTCCCATGATCTCGGGTCGTGGCTTGGCGCATACCGGCGGCACCTTGGACAAGCTCGAGTCCATTCCAGGGTTTCGCACCGATCTCGCGCTCCACGAGGTCCGACGACAGGTAGAGCGGATCGGTGCCGCCTTGATCGGCCAAACCTCGGAGATCGCACCGGCCGATCGGAAGCTGTATGCGCTGCGGGACGCGACCGCCACGGTGGAGGCGATCCCCCTGATGGCCGCCAGCATCATGTCGAAGAAACTGGCCGAGGGGCTGAACGGGTTGGTGCTGGACATCAAGCGGGGGAGCGGCGCTTTCCTCCCGCACGTGAAGGACGGCCTGGAGCTGGCGCAGACCATGATCGGGCTCGGTGAGGAACGGGGGTGCCGCACGGTGGCCCTCGTGACGGCCATGGACCGACCGTTGGGCCGCGCCTGTGGTAACGCCCTCGAGGTGGAGGAGGCCGTGGCAGCGCTGCAGGGCGAAGGACCACCCGACCTCATGGAGGTGGTCTACGCGCTGGGTACCGAGATGCTGCTGTTGGCCGGGGTGGAAGACGACGTGAAGCGGGCTGGGCGCACCCTGCAGGAGGCCATAACTTGCGGGAAGGCGGTGGAGAAGTTCCGCGAGATCATCGAAGCGCAGGGTGGCAACCCCGACGTGCTCGATGACCTAGCCGTGCTTCCCCACGCACCGTCGGTAGGCGTCTACGAAGCGCCGGCCGCGGGGTACGTTGACCGGGTGGAGCCTCGCGTCATCGGCCAGGGGGTGGCGAACCTGGGTGGCGGGCGGCAACACATGGACGACGGCATCGATCACTCCGTGGGGTTCGTGATCACCGTGAAGCCCGGGGACCGCGTCGCCCGAGGCCAGCCTCTCGCTTCGATCTATGCAAGGGAGCCGGCCGACGTACGCATGGGCCGGGACGCGCTGGATCGGGCCATCCGGATCGTGCACGATCCGGCGGAAGGTGGTCTTCCTCTGGTGTCCCATAGGGTAACGGCGAAGGCGGTGGAGATCCTCGGGTGATGGATCAGGCATAACGGTATGACGGCAGGACTGTATGGTGGCAGGGCGCGGTAGAGAGCGACAGGGAGCGGCGGTTCTCTCATGTCGCTCTTGGTTGTTCTGCGTGTTCTGTTCGCTCGTCCTGGTTGCTCTCGTCGCCGCGTTCCCGCTCGACGCCCAGACTGTTCGCGGTCACTTGGTGGAGCAGTTTTCTGGTGCGCCGATCCCCGGGGGCTTCGTACTCCTGCTGGACGAGACTGGCGCGGAGCGGGTGCGCGTGCTGACTGATGCGTTCGGTCGCTTCGTCCTCGACGCTCCGGGAGCTGGTCGGTACGCCCTCCGGTCGGTCGTGGTGGGGCTCAAGAGCTGGACCACGGAGCCGTTCCCCCTGGCGCAGGGCGAGGTGCTGGAGTACCGCATCGAGATGCCCACCCTGCCGGTGCAGCTTCCCGCCGTTGTTGTGGAAGCAGACCGCAACTGCCGCGTCCGCCCCGAGGCGGGGGTGGCCGCGGGAGAGCTGTGGCAGGAGGCTCGCAAGGTGCTGGAGGCCGTCGTGTGGGCGGAGCGACAAGGCGTGCTCCAGCATCGGGTGGTGCGCTACGAGCGAGAACTCGATGCCTGGACGCTGGCCGTGAGAAGTCAGCGCACCTGGAGTAGAGAGGGCTACTATCGTGGCAGTCCGTTCGTCACGTCCTCACCCGAGGAGTTGGCAGAGCACGGTTACGTCCGGCCGAGTGCCGGCGGCGGATGGGTGTACGACGCGCCCGATGCCCAGGTGCTGCTGTCCGAGCGGTTCGCAGATCAGCACTGCTTTGCCCTCCAGGAGCCGGGGCTTGGCGAGGTCGGACTCATTGGGCTCGTATTCGAGCCGATCCGGGGGAGAGACGTCTCGGACATCGAGGGTGTGCTCTGGTTGGACGCGGTCACCGCCGAGCTCCGCTACCTCGAGTATGGCTACACGCGCCTCCCCTGGGGCGTCTCATCCCGGAACCTTGGCGGCCGTGTCGAGTTCGAGCGCCTACCTTCTGGGCCGTGGATCGTGAGCCGCTGGTGGATCCGGATGCCCGAGATCGGGCTGCGGCCGCGGGCACATAGGGGGACGGTGCTGGGGATCAAGCAGGATGGCGGCTGGGTCGACGAAGTCCGGACGCTGGACGGGCAGGTTGTACACCAGGTGGCGACGTCACAGCTCCTGGGTACTGTGACCGACAGTACCGGTGAGCGAGTGCTGGCGGGGGCGACGGTACGCCTCCTGGGTACGAACCGAATCAGCCGAGCCGATCGCCGGGGTCGCTTCCGATTCGACAGCCTCACTGCCGGTCATTACTTGCTGACCTTCGCACACGACGACATCGAGGGAGCGCGGCTAGTGCAGCCGCCGATGTCGGTGACATTGGACGGTGGTGATACTGCGACGGTCGCGCTCACGCTCCGTACCATCGACAATCTGTGGTCGTTGCTCTGTCCTGATACGGATCGCAGAGAAGATGTCGGCATCCTCGCTGGGCTGGTCCGTGACGCGAGTTCAGGTGGTCTCCTTCCCGGCGCCCGCGTCGCGGTGAGCTGGAAACGGTACGTCGCGGACGTTGAGCTGAAGGAGAGGACCCGGCAGCTCGAGGGAGCGGCGGATGCAGGGGGGTACTACCACCTGTGTGGTGTCCCGCTGGGAGTTTCCCTCACAGCGGTGGCGACGGGGGAGGGATGGTCGGGTGTGGCGGTGGAGCTGAGGATCCAAGAGGGTCGGGTGTTGCGGCATGACTTTGCGTTGCGCCGAGAGGGCGCGCGGCAGTAGCGCCACGGGCCGTCAGGACTTCGGCGCCCCCGGACCCCAATCCGGCAGCTCTTGGTCAGCCTCCTCGGGCGTGGTGGATGCGTCTAGCTCCCCGATCTCCGCTTCCGCGTCTTCGAGGATTTCCTGATCCACGTCCTCGTCACTTACGATCTGGCGTGGGTTGCGCCACCGCGCATGGCCCGGTCGGGCGAAGAACCACGCCAACGCGGCAGAGAAGAGCACTAGGAGAATGACCAGGGAGACCGATGACGTCATGCCGGCTCCTCGTGCTCGCGCCAGAAATCCTGCAGACGTTGCTTGATGGTGTCGCGAACGGTTCGGAACGCCTCCCGCTGTTCGTCTTCAGAGCCCCTCGGTGCGGCCGGGTCGGGTATAGCCCAATTCAGCCGTCGTGCGCCGGTGTAGGCTACCGGACAGTCTTCTTCGGCGCACAGCGTTATCACCACGTCCGCTTCGGCGAGGGGGACCGCATCCAGGCCCTTGGAGTAGTGGTGGCTGAGGTCGATGCCCACTTCGTTCATCGTCTCGACGGCAAGGGGATGGAGTCTGCCCGGCCGGGAGCCAGCGCTGTAGACCTGCCACCCGGCAGGTGCCTGAGCGCGGCCCAGACCTTCAGCCATCTGGCTCCGTGCGGAATTGGCTACACAGAGAAAGATCAATGCCGGCATCGATGTTCGGAGGTGTGCGGTCCTCGGCGTGAGGTGCCAGGGATGTAGCTCCCTAGGAGCGAGCGCCCCAACCCCTGCGCCCTCTTCTTTACAGATTTTCGAATGGATCTTCCGAACGCACCAGTACCAGGATCGCAGCTTGCGGCACCACAAGGTACTGCTTCCCCTCGAAGGTGATCTCTACCGCAGCTTTCCTGAAGAATAGGGCGAAGTCCCCGACCTGGGCCTGCATCGGGACGTAGCGTGGTTCGGCGCCCGTCGTCTTCCACGGCTCGTCGTCCAACTCGGTCGGTGCCGAGAGGGGAGTCCCCGGTCCCGTCGCGAGGATTCGACCACTTTGCACCGCCTGCCGATCTACGGCCGTCGGAGGGAGGTACAATCCCACATTGGTGCGCTCTTCTCCCTCCTCGGGCGCGATCAGCACTCGGTCGCCCACGACGACGAGTTTCTTGTGCGGATCGGGCATCATGTGAAATCAACAGGAATCGGAACCGCCGCGCTAGTCGTGGTAGAGACCGCGGGGCTCGGTGCCGGGCACCCGGGGTTCGGGGACTGGTGGATGATCCCGCGCCGTGCGGGACTCCAGTCCGGAATCCCGAGTCCCTGACTCCGAGTCTATTGACGCCTCCCGTACCAGACTCGAACTTAAAATATCACCATACACTGCACGGATATCATCATGGCGCCCTTGTTCAAGAGATCATCTAGGCCAGAGGCCAAACCTGAGCAGCTGCCAGCGGTACTCAAGGAGCTGTTGGAAGCGGTTGCCGTGAAGCGGACCGCGCTGGAAGAGCTCGTGAAGCGCGCGGAGAGTGCTGGTGAGACGTTGGCGCCGATTCAGGAGCATTTAGGCACCGCGCTGGAGCGCCAGCAGGGGCTCCTCCAGCGGTTGGAGCAGGCTCAGCAGCAGTTCGCGGCGCTTCCCGATTTCTCCGCCGAGCTGGATCGAGCTCGGGGAGAGGTTACTGCTGAATTGGAGAGGGCCCGGGCAGAGCTCACCGCCGAGCTGGACAGGGTCCGGGGAGAGGTCACCGCTGAACTCAGTGAGGCCCGGGAAGAGACCACCGCACGGGTGGATTGGGCCCGCGGACAGATCACTGCGGAGCTGGACGGGGCCCGGCGCGAGGCCAGCGCCGAACTGGAGAGGGTCCGAGGCGAAACCACTACTCACTTGGCCGGGATCCGCGGCGAGATCGATGCCGAGCTGGAACGGCTCCGCAGTGAGATCAGCGGCCTCGGCCAGACGCAGGCGACGGCCGGGGAGCAGGTGCAGGCCATCTCCCGCAAGCTCACTGAGGTCTCGCACGACCTGGGTGATGTGTCGGCAGTGGCGTCGGGTCTGCGCGCGAGCCTTGACGAGGCGACGCAACTCCGAATGGAGCTGGCGGAGCTGAGCGGTCCCTCGGGTATGATCGCGGAGCTCAAGGCGAAGGCCGACGAGATCCACGAGCAGTACCTGAACTACACACATGACGTGACGGCGGCCCGTGATAGGCAGGAGGCGATCCTTCGGGAGCAGGAGGGTGTGCGCTCCCGCTTCGACGAGGCAGAGGATCTCACCGCCCGCTTCAAGAAGGAGATCGAGGAGGCCTCCACCGGTCTGGCGACGTTAGAGGCGCGGATTGCGGATGTCGCCAGGGTCGAGCAGCGTACCGTCAGGACCGAGGAGCAGCTCCACTCCCTGAACGCGCTCTCGGATCACGTGTTGCAGAAAACCAAGGAGCTGGAGGGCCAGCGGGAGGTAGTGGATCGGGCGGCGGCGCAGGCAGCTCGGCTGGACGACTTGGTGTGGGATCTCGACGCCCGCCTCAACAAGCTCCAGCAGAACAGCAAGCTCATCAAGAGGACGCAGGACAAGCTGGCCGATCTGGAGCAGCTGTATCGCCAGACCCACGCGGGCGTTGCGGCCGCCAAGGCGGATCAGGCCGCCGCCAGGGACGAAGCGGAGACAATGGCACGCCGCCTCCGGGAACTGCAGGAGAATGTCCGGAGGAGCCTCGACCGGTTCGACCTCGAGCGGCAGGGCATGGACGCCGTAACGCGGCAGGTGGCTGACCTACGAACGACGCTGACCGACTTTGAGGCGCGGCTGCATGACATGGAGCGGATGGGCCAGGCGGTGTCGCAGGCGCAGGCCCGCGCTGACGATCTCAATGCGAGGCTCACCACCCTCGCGTCGGAGGTCGGTCGGGTAGATGAGCACGGGGAGCGCTCCCGGGCGGTCCAGAGCACTCTCGAACGCGTGGAAGGAACGGCGCAACAGCTTGCGGACCGGGTGGCCCGGCTCGACGCGTCGCAGCCGGTGCTAGCTGAGCTGCGAAGTGATGTCGATGAGCTCAAGGGCTCTATCGAGGCGGTTCGGGATGCGACGCAGCGTTTGGAAGCGGCGCGCGGGGAGTTGGAGCGGGGCCATGCGCTGCAGGTTGAGACCAAGGTGTTCCTCCGGGAGACGGAGTCGAAGGTGGAGGAGATCAGGCGCAAGGCGGCTGAGCTAGAGGAGACCCACTACGAGCTGGGGCGGGTGAGGGAGACGGCGGAGAGTGCGTTAGCGTCGGCGGAGCAGGTGGCTGCCCGGGAGCAGTTCGTGACGAGGCTCGAGGAACGATTCGATCGCCTCGGTGCTCTGAGCGCCGAGTTGGATAGTCGCATGAAGGTGCTGGAGGAGCGGCGCAGCGCTTTCGCCGATCTGGAGACTCGCAGCGATGCTCTACGCCAGCGCCTCGACGATGTCGATCAGCGGTTCGAGGCCGTCGCCCGCCGGGACGAGTATGTGGCGAGAATCGAGGGTCGGATCGGCCAGGTGGTGAGGCAGGTTGACGACGCCGTCGAGCAGATGGCCGGGTTGTCAACTGAGGTGAGAGATGCCGCGAGTCGGGACACCGAGCTCCACGCCCTGGCCCAGCAGCTAGAGGCTCTAGGTCGGCAGATCCGTGAGCGGGAGAAGGCCCTGCAGCAGGCGACGGCTCAGTTGGAGCAAGCCTCCGATCTGCGGCAGGAGGCGGCCAAGAGCGTACACGACCTCGAGGAGCAGAGCCGGAAATTGACGGCCTCTCTGGTGGCGGCCCAGACCCAGGCGGAAAGGGTGAGCGAGCTCGCCGAGCAGCTCGAATCGCGGGCGGGGAGCCTGCGGTTCGCCGACAAGCGGGTGACGCAATTCGAGGAGAAGATCGCGCAGCTCGACCGCATGCAGCGGAACGTGGAGGAGGCCATCGCCGGCGTGACCGCGCGGCAGGAGAGCGTAGAGGCCGTCCGGCGCGAGCTCGGTCAGATCTTCGAGACGGCGGAGCAGACCGTCGAGCACATTCGCTCGATCACGGAAGCCCGCCAGGAGGTACAGGACAGCCGCACCGCCCTCGACGCGGTCCTCGAGCACGCCCAGCAGACGGATGAGCTCGCCGAGTCGGTGGACAAGCGCTGGGGGCGGATCACCGAGGCGGAGCAGCGCTTGGCCCGGCTCGACGCGCTCCTGGCCGATGTCCGGTCCAGCCTGGAGACGCTACGGGGACAGAAGACGGTGGTTGATCACGCCATCGAGAAAAGCGGTCAGCTCACCTACCAGCTGAAAGAGGCGGAGGCGGTGATAGCGGCGTTACGGGAAGAGCGGGAGCTGGCGAGTCGGATTCACGAAGCGGTCAAGGAGTTGCGGGAGGAACGGGCGTCGTAAGACGGGGGAGCTGGGGAGTTGGGGGGAGAAGCGGACGCTCATGCTCTCCCCCCTTCTCCCCCTTGTGTTCCACCTTCCCCTGTCCCTGCCATGACAGTAGCCGACCTGCGGGATCAGCTCCAATACAACCGGTGGGCCAACCACTGCATTCTCGACTGTGCCGCGCAGCTCGACGCCGAGCAGCTAAGCCGGGACCTGAGTGGCAGTTTTCCCTCGATTCGCGACACGCTAGTGCACATCGCCTGGGCGGAGTGGCTCTGGCTCGAGCGTTGGCAGGGCGGATCACCGCAGGAAACCTGGGATCCCGCCGAGTTTCCCACGCTGAAGCTGCTGCGGGAGCGGCTGGCCGCGGTCGAGGAGGCGCAGCAGCGGTTTGTTCAGGGGTTGGAGGAAGGAGCGGGCGACGAGCGCATCCGCTACCGAAACCTGCAGGGTGAGGAGTGGGGGTACCGCCTGCGGGAGATGATCTTGCACATGGTGGTTCACTCTGCCTATCACCGGGGTCAGGCAACCACGATGCTGCGCCAGCTGGGGATGGTGCCGCCAGTGACGGACTATCTGGTGTACCGCGATGCTGTGGCTGGGTACCACGAGAGCGAATGACGAGCCCAGCACAAGTGCCTGATCCCTACGAGGACTTTGCTGAGCGGTACGATCTATTCTTCGGCGAGTTCGGCAAGCACGATCCGGTTCAAGCCGCGTTCTTTCGCGTCCTGCTAGCGGAGGCTGGCGCCCGTCGGATCCTGGACTGCGCCTGCGGGACGGGGAGTGACGTGGATCTGCTGCACGGTATGGGCCACGAGGTGTGGGGCTGCGACATCTCCAAGGCCATGCTGTGCCAAGCCCGGCGGAACCTCGGCGGGCAGGGCGTCACGGTGCCCCTCGTGAGGGCAGACTTTCGTTGTCTGCCGTACCGAGGAGGTCAGTTCGATGCCGTCCTCTGTCTCACCACGTCGCTGCCGCATCTCCTGAATGAGCGGGACGTCGTAACGGCGCTGTGCAGCATGCGGGTGGTGTTACGGGAGGAGGGAATCCTGGTCTTGAGCCAGGGTCTCACCGACAAGCTGATGAAGCAGCGGCCGCGGTTCATACCGGAGGTCAACCGTCCAGCCTTCTCCCGGGTAATGGTGCTGGACTACTTCGACACCACGGTGCGGATCAGCGTCCTGGATCTGTTTCACGAGGCGGACCGTGAGGAATTCAAGGTCGACAGCTTTGAATACCTGGTGCTCATGCCAGGCGATTACGAGCGCCTGCTCACAGAGGCCGGCTACAGCCGGATCGAGTGCTACGGCAGCTATTCCAGCGAGCCGTACGACAAAGAGCACAGCGATCAGCTGATCGTCGTCGCACACAAATGAGCCCCAACTGAGTCCCCGCATTCGAGAGTCACAGTGCGAACTAGACGAAGTCCCATCCTGAAGGCCGGCATCAAGAAGGATGACGTCCCGGCCCTCTACCGGAAGCTCGCGCCCAAGTACGACACGTGGGCCGGTCTCACCGAAGCCAAGGCTCGGAGGCGCTGTCTCGAGCTGGCCGACATCCGCAACGGCGAGAACGTGCTGGAGGTGGCCGTCGGGACCGGGATCCTCTTTGCCGAGATTCTGCGGGCGAACCCCGAAGGCAAGAACGAAGGTATCGACCTGACTGAAGAGATGCTGGCCCTAGCCAGACGGCGAGTGGAGCAGCTGGGGGTGGGCAGCTACCGGCTCGCGGTGGGGGACGCCTGCGCGCTAGAATATCCCGACAGCGAGTTCGACGTGCTGATCAACAACTACATGTTCGACCTGCTGCCCGAGGACGACTTCCCGGCTATCCTCGCCGAATTCAAGCGCGTGCTGCGTCCAGGGGGGCGGCTGATCCTTGTCAGTATGACCAAGGCCGAGCACTGGTACAGCGGCGTGTGGGAAATGCTCTATCGGATCAATCCCGCTCTGATGGGGGGCTGTCGGGGTGTGCTCCTGCTGCCGCATCTACAGGCTGCGGGATTCCGAGACACTCGGCGCGAGTACGTCAGTCAGCTCACGTTTGCGTCCGAGGTGGTGTACGGAGTGAGGTGAGGTTCGAGGTACGAGGTGTGAGATGCGAATGGCATTGCATCCCTCAGACCTCAAACCTCGAACCTCACACCTCCCACCTAGCGCCCGGAGGCCCCTCCAGCCTTGGGTCGCTCGTCCTTGGTCATGTACCTCTCGAACCAACTCCTCAGATACAGCATCGACCGCATCAAGTTGGACGGCCGGCTCGACGTCCCGTGCCACTCGTCGTTGAATCGAATCATGGCCGTGGGGACCTTCAGGAACCTGAGGGCCTGGTAGAACTCCTCCGTCTGGGAGATCGGCGTTCGTAGATCCTTGATGCCGGTCATGAGCATCGTCGGGGTCTTTACGTTGTCCACGTACATTAATGGTGAGCGCCGCAAATGCTCCGAGGGGTCTTCCCAGGGGAGCTTCTGGAAGTTGCGGTACCAGTAGGTGCCGTCCGTGGTCCCCACGAAAGAGAGCCAATCTATGACTGGGTAGTTGGACGATGCAGCGGCGAACCGGTCGGTGTGGCCCACGATCCACGCGGTCAGCACGCCGCCGCCGGAGCCACCGTAGACGAACAAGTTCCGCTCGTCGATGTATCCCCGAGCGATCACTTCGTCCACGCCGGCCATCAGGTCGTTGAAGTCCTTGTCGGGGTAGGCGTTCTTGATGGCGTTCCCGAAGGCGCTGCCGTAGCCCGAGCTTCCCCGAGGATTGGTATAGAGCACCACGTAGCCTTTGGCGGCGTGGTTCTGCCAGGAGAAGTTGAAGCCCACGCTGTACATGGCGTGGGGTCCGCCGTGGATGGCCAGGATCAGCGGGTACTTCTCATTGGGATCGAAGTCCGGCGGCTTGATGATCCAGCCCTGGATGTCGAAATCATCGACGGACTTGTACCAGATCTCCTCCACCTCGCCCAACGTGACTCCGTGCAGAACGTCACCGTTCACATCAGTGAGCTTGCGTGGCTCCGGGTTGCGCAGGTTGAACCCCACCACGTCACCGGGCTCGTGGAAGCTGGTCATGGTGCCCACGGCCTCGCCGTCGTCGGAGACGCTGGAGAGGAACAGCCGGTAGTCGCCGTCGGTGAGCTTGCGCGTTTCGCCGCGGAGGGGCGCGTAGTACAAGTGGGTTGTACCGCGATCGTTGGCGGTGAAGTATACACCACGGTTGTTGGAGGCCCAGGTGATGTTTCCGGGTGAGCGGTCCAGGTCCGTCGCGATCTCTCGCGGGTTCGAACCGTCGATGTTCATCACATAGAGCTTGCGCTCGATAAAGGTGTCGTCGGTCCAGTCATAGCCGCTGTAGGCCACGAGCTGACCGTTGGGGGAGACCACCGGGTTGTAATCGGGGCCGTGCCGGGTGGTGATCTGCCGGATGTCACCACTGGCGAAGTTCACCGCGTAGATCTCCGATTCCCGGAACTGGTATTCTGCCTCTTCGATCCGCAAACTGGAGAACAGGATCTCCGATCCGTCCGGCGTCCATTCCGGTCCGCTGTGGCTCCAGTCGCCGCTGGTGAGCTGGCGTGGTGTGCCGCCGGTGGCGGGGACCAGGAAGATGTGGCGAAACCCCTCGTCGGTGAACCCGATGCGGTCCCGGCGGTAGTTGAGCCAGGTCACGACCTTGGGTGCCGCGGTCCACTTGGCGCCCTCGGGCCGTCCCGGCAGCTTGATTGGCCACGGCTCCTTGTGGGGCACCAGCATGGTGAAGGCGATGCTCTCCCCGTCGGGTGACCATCTGACGTCGCCGGGCGACTTTTCCACCCGGGTGATCTGGCTGGTTGCACCCTCGGCGTCCATCCAGCGGACGAAGATCTGGGATCCCTTGGGATCACCCTGACGCACGAATGCGATACGGCTGCCGTCGGGTGACCAGCGAGGTGAGGAGCCCTCGGTAAGGAACCGGTTCCGGCTGCCGTCGGCGTTCATAATCCAGAGGGACGACTTCCGCCGGTCGTTCATCTTGTCTACCCATCGCCGGGTGTAG
>WVYX01000140.1:204-1113 GCA_011772755.1 Gemmatimonadales bacterium | reverse complement strand
AGATCGCTTCCATCTGCGCCCAGATCGCGTCCCGTTCTTCTCCCTCGGCCGTGCGAGCCCGGGCTCGGAACTCATCCCTGCCGACCTGAACGCCACATTCCGGCTCGTCCACGAGATTCAGGTACCACGCCGGGTGCGTGGGGAACCCGCCTTTCGAGGCGATGATGGCGTACCCGCCTGCCACCTCACCATAGATGAGCGGGAGGATCCGCAGCTCACCCGAACGGCGTCCGCGGGTGGTCAGCAGCAACGTCGGCAGAACGCCCGGCCCGCCCAGCGGCGTGGAATCCCACAGATGTCCCTCGTCCGGATTTTCCCGGTACAGCCTGATGTGTTCGGTAATCCAGTCGGGCAGCCCGTCCGGCAACGCCTGATCGCTCATGTCCGTATCCTCCCCATTTGCTTGCGCGCGCGTGCTCTCATGGTGCACCACACAAGCCTTCCACGCCAACCGTCCGCGGCGCGTCAATCTTCACCCAGATGCCGGGCGATGGCGCGCTGCAGCTGCCCCTCCGCCAACATCCTGCCAACCCACTCATCCACGAAGGCTCGCCAGGGTTCATCCCGAGGCAGCAGGTAAGCCTTCTCCTGGCGGTTGAAGTTCTTAGGCATCGTGGCGCAGAGAACCCCTTCGTGCAGGCGCGTCTGCAACCGCACCTCGATGCGGTCCGTGATCATGACGTCTGCCTGGCCGTCGATCAGAGCCTGAAATATCGAGCGGTTGTCCGCGTGGAGAACCTTGTCGGCCCTCGTCAGGTTGGCGTCCACGAACCGTTCGTTGGTGCCCCCCGGATTGACGATGACCCTAGTACCCGGGCGATCGATCTGCGCGAGGCTCGAAAACCGATCACGCTCCGCGCACCGGGCGATAGGTGTCTTTCCGCCGACGTGATAAGCGCGGGTAAACGC
>WVYX01000140.1:0-171 GCA_011772755.1 Gemmatimonadales bacterium | reverse complement strand
ATGTCGTAGCGTCCGGCAGCGAGATCGTTCATGAGGGTCGGCCAGGTGGTCGCAACGAATCTGGCCTCTGCTCCCAGCGTCCGTGCCAGCTCCCTGCCGAGGTCGATGTCTGCGCCGTGGTACGGCTGGTCGGCGGCGACGCGGTGTGAAAACGGCGGGTAATCACCGGTG
>WVYX01000162.1 GCA_011772755.1 Gemmatimonadales bacterium | reverse complement strand
CTCCCGCTCCACCACGTTCATGGGATCATCAACGTATTGACCTGCGCGCTCTGGACGGGAGCGTGCTGCGATATGCTCCCCCGGTTCGACGCCAAGGAGACGTGGTCGCACCTCGTAGAGCGACCGATAACGCTCTTCATGGCCGTGCCGACGATCTACCGTCGGCTCATCACCGCCTGGGAGCAGGCGCAACCAGCGGAACAGGCCGCGATGTCCGCCGCGTGCACCAAGCTGCGTCTCATGGTGTCAGGCTCAGCCGCCTTACCGGTGAACGTGCTGGAGATATGGCAGGGGCTGAGCGGGCATGTGCTGTGCGAACGATACGGCATGACCGAGATCGGCATGGGGCTGTCCAACCCCCTGCACGGAGAGCGGATCCCGGGATCCGTGGGAACGCCGCTTCCCCGGGTGGAGGTCCGTGCCGTGGACGAGAAGATGCACGACGTTCCAGCTGGTACGCCCGGCGAGATCTTGATCAGAGGTCCGAACGTCTTCCTAGAATACTGGCGTCGCCCGGAAGAGACCGCCGAGTCGTTCCACGACGGATGGTTCAAGACCGGCGATGTAGCGGTCCTCCAAGACGAGCACTATCGCATCATGGGACGCCGTAGTGTGGACATCATCGAGACGGGTGGATACAAGGTATCTGCCCTCGAGATCGAGGAGGTTCTGCGTACCCACCCGGTCATTCAGGAGTGCGCAGTGGTGGGCGTATCCGATCCCGACTGGGGCGAGCGGGTGTGCGTCGCGGTTGAGTTGGCAGCAGGAGCTGACCTTGAACTCGAACCTATGCGGCAATGGGCGCGTGACCGCCTAGCACCTTACAAAATCCCAAAGGAACTGAAGGTTGTAGCAACGCTGCCGCGCAACGCCATGGGGAAGGTGACCAAGCCCGACGTGGCATTGCTATTCGCAGAAGGTGCCGAGCCCGCGTAGTCAGTCGAAGCTATCATCGCGGGAGAAGACCGTGGTCACTTGTGGTGTCGCCCTGCTGTCGGCCTGCGTGATCACCGGCATCTTCGTAGGCGAGCTACTCGGAAAGCTGATCGGAGCTCAGGCCAACATCGGCGAGCACGCACTCCGGCGGGCCCTGACGCTCTCGATGGAGGCTGTGAGCCCGACGGGCCCCGCTGGCTAGTGCTGCGAATTCGTTAGCCGACTCAAACGCGCTTCGTCAGCGCCATGCCAGGCGGTGCAGCGTTCACAGCAAAAGGCTCTTGAGATCCTCGAGCCTCGGCTCCAAGGGCGTCACCTGGGGTTCCCGATCCAAGCACGCGGTGAGACGCTCAGGCACCGGGATCGGACCACCGATCAGCGGCTCAACGATGTCAGCGAACTTGGCGGGGTGCGCCGTGCCCAGGCAGATGCCCACCGCCTCTGGACGTCGGCGCAGCTCTGCCTCGAGCCCCAAGTACCCCACCGCCGAGTGCGGATCGAGCACGTAGCCGAAGCGTTCGAACACCCGGACAATGCACTCCCGGGTTTCGTCGTCCGTGTGGGGGCTCCCCACGACATCGCGGCGCATCCGGCTCTCGTCCCCGTCGTACAGCGCCAACATCCNNATGGTGCGGAGTGACGCCCGCGGCCGGAAGCGGCCGGTCCGCAGGTATTCCGGAACCACATCGTTGACATTGGTCGCCGCAACGAACGACGTGGCCGGAAGCCCCAGCTGCTTGGCCATGAGACCTGCGGTCAGGTTGCCGAAGTTCCCCGACGGAACGGCGATTATGACCTCGCCCTGACCCTCCGGCAACTGTGCCCATCCATGGAAGTAGTACAGGATTTGCGGCAACAACCTGCCGATATTGATGGAATTCGCCGAGGTCAGGATGATCTCACGCCGGAGTCCTTCGTCGGCGAACGCTTCCTTCGCCAAGCGCNNGCTCCTGAATCCGGCTCACCTGACTCTCCGGATACAGAATCACGATCCGAATGCTAGGCAGCCCAAGGAACGCGTGGGCTACCGCGCTGCCAGTATCGCCGGATGTCGCCGCGAGCACGGTGAGCGGAGACTCGATGTAACTCGCCATCAACCGCGCCATGACACGAGCGCCAACGTCCTTGAAGGCGAGTGTGGGGCCATGAAACAGCTCGAGAAGAAAGACGCGCTCACCAAGGGCACGTAGCGGAATCGGGAAGTCGAGAGCATCCCGCACGATACCGGCGAGCTGCTCCGCTTCGAGTTCGTCACCCAGCAGGTGTTGGGCTACGGTCGAGGCCGTGGCTTCGAGAGGGGCACCACGCAGACCCCGCACTGTTGCTCCGGACAGGCAGGCGAGGCGTGAGGGCAGGTAGAGCCCCCCATCCGGTGCCAGTCCCTGGAACAGCGCGGTGCGGAGATTGACGGGAGGGGCCTTGCCGTTGGTGCTGACGAGCTTCATTCGGCGGTCAGCGCATGAAGAGCACCGTAACCGCCACCTTCGCCACCACCGACCAGTCCCAGGACTGAAACGGTTGGGTGGATCCGATCAGCACGATGCTGGTTCTGGGGAGCGGCACAGTGATCACCGTCGTACTGACGACGATCGGGTACGGCCGGTGATTCTGCGGCGCCAACCATAGGAATCCGACACCCGCGGTGGTAAACGATATGGGCGACCGCAGCGAGACCCGATCGACGGCGGAAATAATCGTTGGCTCGATGTCGTCGTCGGTCCACGAAAAGGTAGCATAGGCCCGAACGTCCCACAGCGGTGGCGAGGCGACATACACCTCCGCAACGGGGTCGGTGCTGCGCTTGGTCAGCAGGACTCCCACTCCCGCCGTCGCCACCTGGGCATCCAGCAGCGACGGCGACGCGACGCAGCACAGACCGGCCAATGGCAGGAACCGCCAGGAATATGCACGCCGCCAACAGCTATCCTTCCGTCTTCCCCGCAGGCCTCGCCTCAGGCGGCGTGGGCCGCTTACCTCGTCACCGGAATCGGTCGGCTCGGAACGCTGCCAGATCCAGCGACGGCGCCCCATCGATGATGTATTCGGCAATCAGCTTCCCCGTCATCGGACCCAGTGTCAGACCCAACATCGCGTGCCCGGTGGCGACGAACACACTCGGATGACCGGGGACGGGTCCCAGCGCCGGGAGCCCATCCGGCAGGCACGGGCGCAGACCGCACCACTCGGACCGGGACACGGCTTCGCCGACGCCGTCCAAATACCGTGCTGCCACCCGGGTCAGCTGCTCCAGCCGCGGGCGGCGAATGTCGTGATTGATGCCAGAGAACTCCAGAGTGCCGGCGAAGCGAACGAACCCGTTCATCGGCGTGCAGAACACCGAGTTCTCGCCCAGCATGCAGGTGTGGCGCAGGGCGGGCGTCTCACCCTCCCGAGGATCACGGTCACGGTGATAGCCCTTGGCGGCCTGGAGCGGCAGCCGGTAGCCCAGCTGACGGGCCAGTGCCCCACCGTACGCGCCGGTGGCGAGGACCAGCGTGTCTGCAGCAATCGCATCGCCATCCAGCGTGCGCACTCCCCGCAGCCGGCCACGATCTTCCAGAATCTCGACCACCTCCGCGCCAGTAAGGAGCTCTGCCCCCTGCCGCCTCGTCCTTTCCGCCATCTCGAGCACGAAGCGATACGGGTTGAGGGTCGCCGCCTCCGGATAGAAGATGCCACCCAACACGCTGTCGTTGAGTGCAGCTTCCCGCTCCCGCAGTGCGGCTCCGTCGAGCACCTCCGGACGAAAGCCGTGCTGACGCATCACCGTAGCCTCGCCTCTCGCCGCGTGGAGGCCACGGTCGGTCAGGTAGACCTCGAAATAACCCTCGCGCCGAAAGTCGCAATCAAGCTCTTCTTCGCTGACCAACTCTTGGAACAGGCTTGTGGTGGCGTGGCCCACAGAAGACAACGCCCGCATACTCCGGTCCAGATGCCCAGCCGTACAGTTCCGGCTGAAGGTCAACAACCACTGCGCCAGCGCGGGATCCCAGCGTGGCGCCACGTACAACGGGCTCAGGGGATCGAACACCGACTTGAGAGCCTGTTTGACGCGGCCGGGCTTGTTGATCGGTGCATGACCCGGCGCGATAACTCCAGCACTGCCGTAGGATGCGCCCTTCCCGACCTCGTCCCGCTCCAACACCGTCACTCGGGCGCCGTGCTTGGAAAGGAAGTACGCGCAGCATATGCCAATAACGCCGCCACCGACGACCACCGCGTGCTGCTGCTCACGAGCCATGGCTACTCCACATGATTCGATCCACCACTAACCACCTGCCAGTAGTGAAGTGAGTGGTGCATGGTTGGTGGTAGGTAGTACCACCCACTCCCATCACCCCACAATACCGTACTCGAACCTCACACCACAGACCACACACCTCAGACCTCGAACCTCACACCTCACCCTGCAATACTGTACTCATACTGCCCCCGCACCAGGTCGTTCTCGGCGAAACGACCGAAGCGGAATGCGTGAACTGGAAATTCCGGCGACGCCTCTTCCGTGATGCGGTCCGCCGTCATGAGGCCAACTGCCGGACCGAGCTTGAAACCGTGCCCGCTGAATCCCGAGCAGATGAAACAGCCGCTCCCAGCGGGTAGCTCGTCCACAATGGGATGCCAATCGGGTGTGACGGCGTAGAGGCTTGCGAAGCCACCCATGCTCTGGCTGAGCTCCAGAGCAGGACAGCGCTGCAGGAAACGCTCGCCCATATCGGCAACGAACTCGTCATCGACGTGTTCCGGATAGTCGTCCGGGTCAACCACCGCATCGGCTTCCCCGGGGTCGATGGAGCCTGTGATCGTGAGGCCCCCCGTCTCGGCCCGCAGGTAGATGCCATCGATGAAGTCCATGACCACCGGGTGCGGGCCCTGCTGCCCAGGTGGGCGCCGGAACACCGCCACCTGTACCCGACACGAGTTGATGGGCACCACCGAGCCAGCCAGCTCGGCCACCCTCGCACCCCACGGCCCGGCACAATTCACCACCACCGGAGCGTCGAATCGCTCGGTGGAGGTGTCCACGCCGACGACCTTGTCGCCGGCAAAGCGCACCCCGACAACCTCACAACTGACGACGATCTTCGCCCCCTGTCGTTTCGCCGCATCGGCATAGGCGTTGACCGTCAGATGAGGATCAGCGTACCCGCTCTCCGGCTCGTAGGCGGCCGCCACCAGCTCTCCGGCCTCCAGGGCCGGCATGATCTCACGCAGCTCCTCCACCGACAGCAGCCGAGTCTGAATGCCGACGCGGCGCTGCAACTCCACGTTGGCCTGCAACCCTGCGCGGTCTTTGGCAGCAGCGATCGCCACCCAGCCCGTCGCCTGGAAGCCGCATTCCCCGCCCACGTGCTCATCGAAGTCTTGGAACACGCGCAGGCTGTGGAGTGCCATGCGGGCGGTGAGCTCATTCGAATAGTGTTGGCGGATGATGGCCGACGACCGACCAGTTCCTCCCGCGCCAACAGTATCCCTCTCCAGGACGGTCACGCTGAGTCCCCGCCGAGCGAGATGNNCGAGGTCCGGGTCATACGATCAGCCCCACTTCCCGTCTCGCAAGATGGCTCCTGACGATGTGGTTGAGAAATCGCTCCGCGTCGGGACCGTCAATCAGATACTTGTACAGGGGAGAGACATCAATCAGCGCCGCGGCGCTACGGATGGAATAGTACTCGCCGTGGTGCGTGAGCTCGTAGGAACCGGCGACCACGTAGCCAGCACAGCGGCGCCAGTTCCGGGCCTGGCACAGAGCGCCGGTTCTTGCGTGGAACGGTGTACCGCAGAGCATTGATCCTCTCGACCCGCCCCTACAACTCGACCGGTTGCTGAGGAACAGGGCCATAGTGGTGATGGCGTAGTGGTGCAGGCAGAGGACGCCCGCACAACTCCGCCATCGACCCCCGCTACCATCGCTGCTTGTTCAGCACCCTGCTCAATCTACTATTGACGCTCCCACTCCTCCTTGCTCATGAGCTTGAGCGGCTCTCGACGCTGCCGTTCCAGCTGGTTGTTGAGAGACTCCAACTCCCGGCCCGTTAGCGTCGCAAACTCCCGCTCGGCGTTTCCGAGATCGGTTGCCAGGATCTCTGCCCGCTCCAACTGCGATTGGGTAGGCGCCCCCTCATACCCGTTCACGGCGCCATACAGCTCTACCAGCTTCTCACGCAAGCATTGTTCACCGGACAAGCGGCCGGCCTCGGAAGTGGAAACCAGCGTTGCACGGAACGCCTCCAGCTTGTCGGCATACGACGTGAGACGCCTCGCGAGCCGGTTACGTCTCCCCAGCACCTCGGCATGTTCCTTGGCCTGGTCCCGCAGGCCGATGAGCCCGTCCACGACGTATGTCAACCGTCCCAGCATCTCGTACAGACGCATTACCGTCCGATCCTGGAGCGCGCGGTCCTCCTCCGAAGACGTCGCACGGGGGTCGGGCACCAACGTAACGGTGGTCTCGTAGGTGTCCCTGCCTTTGACGAGCTTCACCGCGTATGTCCCCTCGGGTACGCGCGGACCCATGAAGGATCCCGGCGACGACACCAGCGAGGTAGCGGGAGGTACCTTGGGACCTTTCAGCCGCATGGGCCAGCCAACTCGGTTGATGCCCCGTCGCTTGCCACCGGGATGCGTGGCCACGAGGCTGCCTGACGTATCGTAGATCTCCACCCGGAGGTCGCCAAACATGTGCCGCCGCTTGAGGTAGTAGACGACGCTCGCTGCCTCTGGAGGATTCTCACCCACCCATTCACCGTCACCAGGGAAGGCCTGCACCGACGCCGGGATCACCATGGCGGCCGGGCGAGACGGCAACAGCACCACCGCACTATCCACCATACCGCGCGTGAGATGCCTCAACGGGGTTAGGTCATCCAGGATGTAGATACCCCTTCCGTGCGTGGCGATGATCAGGTCGTGCTCCCGGGGATGGATCGCGAGATCCCGCACCGCGACCTTGGGGATGCCCCCCCCGAACCGGGCCCACTGCTGGCCCGCATCCAGGGAGACAAAGAGACCGAACTCCGTTCCCAGGAAGAGTAAGTCGGCATTCTCGGGGTCTTCCCGGATCACGTGGGCGTACCCGTCGAGGTCCTCGGTCACCAGCGACTGCCATGTCTCTCCGTAGTCCGCCGTCCGGTAGACGTACGTCTTCATGTCGCCGGTCCGATGGCCGTCGAACGTCACGTGGGCGCGGCCCTCAGNNGGAGACCCAGGTGAACTCCGGGAGATCCGGGACGTTCGCCACCACGTTGCGCCACGTCCCGCCGCCATCCCGCGTTATCTGGAGGTTGCCGTCGTCAGTCCCCACCCAGATCACTTGGGCGTTGAGCGGTGATTCACTGATGGTATAGATGGTGGTGTGGTTCTCGGCACTGGTATTATCGGTGGTCAGCCCGCCCGATTCCTTCTGCCGTTGCTTCTCGGGGTCGTCTGTGGTGAGGTCAGGCGAGATCTGCTCCCAGGAGTCACCCCGGGTCCGAGAGCGCAAGAGATACTGGCTCCCGACGTACATCGTGCCTGGCTGGCTGGGGGAGAGATGAACCGGTGTGTTCCAGTTGAACCGCAGCTCGGGCTCTCCCGCCTTGGGATACGGCCTTATGTCCTTGGTCTCTCCGGTGGACTTGCGAAACCTGAGGAGGTTGCCGCCCTGCCACTCGACGTACACCAGGTCACGATCGGTCGGGTCCGGGAACGCGTGGAAGCCGTCGCCGAAACCGATATTGCGCCAATCTCGATTCTCGATGCCAGCGACGCTGCGTGAAGGTCCCATCCACGTGCCGTTGTCCTGGAGGCCGCCGTAGACGTTGTACGGCCACTCCATGTCGTAGCTGACCTCGTAGAACTGCGAGATCGGTAGCGCTTGGGCGTAGCGCCAGCGATTGCCCCGGTCATAGGACAGGTAGAGGCCCCCGTCAGTACCCAGCACCAGCTCGTGAGGATTGTCGGGGTTGACCCACAGCGCATGGAGGTCGCTGTGGACATTGGCGGCGGCCAAGAAGGATGAGAACGACTTGCCACCGTCGGTGGAAATGCCCAGGGTGAACCCCGGCTTGTAGACCCGGTTGAAGTCGGTGGGGTCCACTACCACGTACGCGAAGTAGAATGGTCTGCCCTGGACTGTGCTGGAGGTGTTGACCTGGGTCCAACTCTCACCCACGTCGTCCGAACGGTAGAGGGCGGTCTTCTTCGCCTCCACCAGCGCGTACAGTACGCTGGGGCGGGACGGAGCAACCGCGACCGCGACCCTCCCTCTCTCTCCCTCGGGTAGGCCGTTCGTCAACTCCCGCCAGTTCTCTCCACCATCGGTCGTCTTGTACAGTCCGCTCCCGGGACCACCTGAGTTGAAGAAGTCGGGCCGACGGCGGAACTGCCACATGCCCGCGTAGAGGATCCTCGGATCTTGCGGGTCGATGGCGATATCCGAGCACCCGGTATCCTGGTCGACATAGAGGACGCGCTCCCAGGTCTTCCCACCATCGGAGGTCTTGTAGACGCCCCGTTCTTCATTGCCGTCCCATAGGTGGCCTGTGGCACACACGAACACCACGTCGCCGTTCGTCGAATCCACCACAATCCGGGCAATGCGCTCCGAATCGCCCAGGCCCATGAACTCCCAGCTCTCTCCCCCGTCGGTGGTCTTATAGACACCGGTACCTATCGAGACGCTGTTGCGGGTCCATGACTCGCCGGTGCCCACCCACACGACTTCGGGATTTGAGTCGTCGATAGCGACCGCGCCAATCGATTGGGTATGGTCGTCGAACACGGGCTCGAACGTGACGCCACCATCCTTGGACTTCCACACACCACCGCCGGCAGCACCGACGTAGATGGTGAGGGGATCCTTTGCCACGGCATCAATAGCGGCAATGCGTCCTCCCATGGCCGCCGGCCCGATGGCCCGGGCCTCGAGACCGCTCAGCACGCTCGCGTCGATCTTCGTCTGGCACTCCGCTACAGGCGAAGTGGCGAGGGACGCTCCCGCGAGCAGGCTGCCGGCCACCACTCGCCTGAATCCGTGCAGGGTGTACATAAGCGATTACCCAGTCGTGTCCTTGGGCGCCGCAGGCTTTGGCATTGCAAACTCGGTGTCGTCGAGCTCGGGATTGATCTCGACCTGCTCGATGATGAGCGCCTGCGCCCCTGGACCCCCCATTACCTGAATTGAGTGGGGCACCATGAGACCATCCACTTCCTTGTAGTCGCTGAGAATGGTCTCCATCTCCAACTCGGTGCCCTGGATGGTTCGCTTCTCGGCAGTCTTGATCGGGAGGAAATACTCGCTGTCCAGGTAGGAATACGTCACCTCACCATGCTTCAGGGTCACCTTGAGCTTGTAGGTCTGAGCGCCTTCGACCTCCTCGGTGCCCACCAGCTCTACCTTGTTACCCTTCGCTTCGTAGTCCATCAGAGGACCGTCGAAGTCGGCTTCCTCCCTCATGCGTTCCGCCATGTCGGGCGGCATCTCCTCAGGGTCTGTCTGACCCATGAACGGCATGAGCATCCAGGCGGTCTCACCATCGAACGCCTGAATCCCCGTGATGCCCTGCACCGTGAACTCGAGCCGTATCTTGTTGGGGCGCATGGACAATCGCTGGAACGTGGCCTCCATGCCCTGGGGAAGCATCATCCTGCCGGTCACGCGCATGGTGTTGATCGACTTGATCTTCTCCACGCCGCCGACGGCCTCGTAGTAGTTCGCCAGCACCTCGTCGAGCGACAGCTCCTGCGCCTGAAGGGGCGGACTCAGCAACGCGCCGACGACGACCAGCACTGCAGCTTTCCGCATAGATCTCCTCCTTGTGACCTGCCGGGCGAAACTCGATGGGAGGGTAGCCGACTTCAGCACCAACCTTGAGCCACGATACAGTGTGCACGCATAGGGGGCACGTACACACTACCCCGGCGGTCGCTTTTCTGCCACCGACGGCGCTCGGGGCCCGCCCTTTACGACCGGCTCTGCGAAACGATCTCGTGCGGCGGGCGGCCGACGACGGCCTGGTAGATCTCCGGATCCGTCGCACCCTCCGTGCCGAACAGGAGGACGCGGGAGTCCTGTCCCAGCCGCAACTCATCTCGGATCGCCGGTTGCTCCATAGCCACGAGGAATCCCCCGAGCCCCGCTACCCCCGACTCACCTGCCACGATCGGAGCTTCACCTGCAACACCCTGGGCCAGGAGGCGCATCGCCTGTACCGCCATGCTGTCGGGAATCGTCAAGAACGCATCGGCGCCGCAGCGCAGGATCTCCCAGGCAAGCTGCGATACCTCGCCGGCTGCGAGGCAGGCCATGATGGTGTCCAGCGGGCCAGTCACCCTCACCGGCTGCCCCTTGCGGGCGCTCTCGAACAGGCACGCCGCCTTGTCCGGCTCCACCACAACGAGGGCGGGGCGATCGGCACCCCAGAACTCCCACAGATGGGCGCACACCGCCGATGCGAGACCGCCGACCCCGCCCTGTACGAAGACGTGTGTCGGTCGCTTTCCCTCCGGTAGCTGACGCAAGGTCTCGGCCACCATGACGGTATAGCCCTGCATGACATCCCGGGGGATATCGCGATAATCCGCGTACGACGTGTCCGACACCACGATGCGCCCATGAGTTGCCGCGTCCTCGTGGGCTCGGTGCACGGCGTCGTCGTAGTTTCCGTCCACCCGCACCGTGGTGGCGCCCAGAGACGAGATCGCGGTCTCCCGGTGGCGGCTCACCCTCTTGGGGAGATAGACCACGCACTGGCAACCGAAGGTCTGCGCCCCCCAAGCCACCGCCCTACCATGGTTCCCATCGGTGGCGCAGGTGACGCAGATCCGGGAAACGAGTTCCCGATGCTTCCCGGCAACGAGATCCCTGCTGCTCACCTCGCGGTTGCCCGCGTGGCACCGCACCTCCCGCACGAGAGTTTGCAGGACGCCGTACGCTCCGCCCAGCGCCTTGAAGCTCCCCAGTCCGAACCGTCCGGCCTCGTCCTTGTACCAGACGACGCACACGCCCACCTGCGCCGCCAGCCCACGCAGATTCCGCAACGGTGTAGGCTCGTAGCCGGGCCAGCTGGTGATCTCTGCCTCCACCTGGGCCGCACGGGCCGCGCTGAGGATGCAGCGCTCCGAGGGGCCGTACTCCATGGTCCGGTCGGCCGTGGGGTTCGCCAGAAAGCGGGTGTCGTCAGTGCTCATCGTCATCGTCCCTTTGCGGCGGAACCGTCTCAGGCACAAAGCTAAAGCTGCCGTCGGGACGAGCAGTTCGCTACGAGCCCGCCACCCCCATGTATCCACAGCGCCGGTGACACACTGCCGCCCTGATTGCAGCTACCCGGACCGCTCCTTAGACTCTTCTCATGGAACGCCGGGTGCGTTGGCAGGGCCCCTGTAGACTCCGGCTCTCCGTGGGTGCTCTCACTCCGTGGACGCTGCAACCGGGAGAGGACGTGGCCTCGGTGGAACACGAGACTGATCGCCGGTTCCTCGGTCTGAAGTGCTTGGTGGGCAACACCCCGCTCTTGGCCATCGATTTCAGCTATCGTGGCGAGCAGCGGGTCCTGTATGCCAAGGCCGAGCACATCAACATGACCGGCAGCATCAAGGACCGGATGGCCCTCTACATCTTGCAGCGGGGGTATGCCGAGGGTGCCCTCCAGCCCGGCGACCTCATCGTCGAGGTCACCAGTGGCAACACCGGCATCTCGGTCGCGGCGATCGGCCGCGCCATGGGACACCCGGTGACGATCTTCATGCCCGATTGGATGAGCGAGGAGCGCATCAACCTGATCCGCAGCCTCGGCGCCACGGTCAACCTGGTGAGCACGGAGGACGGAGGTTTCCTGGGAAGCATCAGCCGTGCGGAGGAGCTGGCGGCATCCAGTGACCGCGCCTTTCTCCCCCGGCAGTTCTCCAACGAGGACAACATCGAGGCCCACGCCAAGACGACGGGACCGGAGATCTGGTGGCAGCTCCGGTTTCGCGACCTGCTGCCCGACGCATTCGTGGCCGGCGTGGGTACCGGCGGCACCATCATGGGTGCGGGCCGGTTCCTGCGGGACCGACGCTCCTCGGTGAAGCTGCACCCGGTGGAACCCTCAAATTCGCCGACGCTGTCGACCGGACACCGGGTGGGAAACCACCGAATCCAGGGGATCTCAGACGAGTTCGTTCCGCCCATCGTAGATCTGGACTCGCTGGACGCTGTAATCGGCGTGGACGACGGGGACGCCATTCTGATGGCGCAGAAGCTTGCCGCCCGGCTGGGATTGGGAGTAGGGATCTCTTCGGGCGCCAACTTCCTGGCGGCGCTTCAGATTCAAAACGATCTGGGTGGCGACGCGGTTGTAGTGACGGTCTTCCCCGACGACAACAAGAAATACCTGAGTACCGACTTGCTGCGGGATGAGCCGGTGAAGCCCGGCTATCTCAGCCCGGACGCGGAGCTCCTGGGCTTCCGGGGATTCAAGCGGGTATGCCACACCTGTTGCGACCCAGCGGAGTGTCTCGAGGGTCTGCCGCCCGATATTGTGGCAGCGGAGGAAGCGCTGCCACCGTGTCCGCGGCGGATTGGGGCCGGCAACACCTGACGAAAAACAAGCAGAAGCTCAGCGGCCCAGCCGCCACTAGCAGCCTCACCCCTCCCTTGCATGTGAAAGCCCCGCAGCCGGGACAAGCGACTGCGGGGCTCGTTGGTCGCGGGCGAGACGCGATGCGCTACTCGCGCGGCAGATAGCGAGGCGTCAACACCGGCTGGTCTATGAGCGCGACGGCGGAAGCCACGGGTTGGAACTCTTCCAGTGCCGTTACGTCATCGAGACTTAGCGCCAGCGTTTTCGCATAATCCGGCGCCTTGACCTGGAAAGCCACCGCGACGAGCACTAGGAGGGGTCCCTCGATCCCCTGCGGTGCCGCGGCCGCCGCGCGCACGCCATCCGGCGCCGCGAGGTTGACCACATGAATCCCACCGAAGTCCGCGCGCTTGGCCTCCACCGGCTTCAGCGCTTCAGCATCGTATCCCAGGCTGAGGCGATATCCTGCGATGGTCACGGGAACGTCCACGACCTGAAGGTTCGCAGTGACCATGATTGTCGCACCAACGGGCGCCTCGCGGTCGCTCACAGTCAAGTAGCTGTGGATGCCCGGAGGAAGTCGCAGTGCTTCCTCTTCATCTACCACCGGGGCAAGCGGCTCGTCCGTACACGCTGCCGCACCGAGGGCCAGAGCCGCTTGCACCACCATGAATCGCTTCATCACCTTGAACCTCCAGTCACTCGCTGGTACCGCCGAAGCTTCACCCGCCCTCTGTAACTGCCTTATCGGCGCTGCTTGCGCCGGTCTGGACGCTCGAGTCCTTTCGTCTTGCTGGCTGCACCCGTTTCGGGCGCCGTCACGCTCTCCGCCGCCAGCGCCGCCTTGCCGCCCGCAGGCGGGCAACCGGTGAGTCCGTATTCCCCTACTGGCGCCGTGGTGGGCAGTGCCACCATGTAGCGCAGAATCTGAACTACGTCGCTGGCGTCGTTGTCACCGTCTCGTTCCACGTCGCCAAGTTCACGGCTCACGCCCGGCCCCAGGGACAGATCGGCCGCCGCCCGCAAGCCCTGTACGGCATCGTTACTCCCCACCGATTCCGAGCGGTCCATGTCACCCCACGGGAACAGCGCAACACACACGCGGCCTGCAGGTGCCGCGAGTTGCCCCAACAGGTTCGTGCCTCCGGAGCCCGTGAGGGTGCCGAAGGACGAGCTCAGCTCAATCTTGGTCCCAGGGGCCAGATCCGACGCCGTGGTGAAGGTTGCCGTGAACAGCGTGGCGGTACCGGTAACAGGCGCCGCAGCTGTCGCCGTGGCATTGAGCGAAGTAGCGTTGGGCGTCAGAGTGGCGGTCCCGAAGTCACCCGACACCGCCGAGCCGAAAGTGAGCTCGGCACCATCCCAGCTCACATTTACGTCGTAGTCCGTAACGCCCGCCGACGCACCGCTGGCGTCGATCATGAGGGAGACCGTCAGCACGCCCCCACGTAGGCCGTCGATGCCGGCAGTAGGCCACATGGCAAAGACCGTTCCCTCCGCACTCGCTGCTACCTCGAAGGTCACCTCCACCGTAGCGGGGCTCCCGACCGCGCCAGGCGAGCTGAAGACGAGTGAGCCCGTATGAGTTCCTGGCGCCAAGCTCGCGGGGTCGGCTATGAGCGTCACGATCTCCGACCCGCCAGCGCCAAGGGATCCCAATGCCGGAGATGCACTCAGCCACGGTTGGTCGCTGCTCGCCGTCCAAGCCAACCCCACAACGCCGGTGTTCGACGCCGTAATGTCGTGGGTAACCGCCGCACCGCCGGTCACCCCACTCAAGGGCGCCACAGGGGCTGTGACAACAGCCAGGACAGCCTGTTGCGTGAGCACCGGCGAATCGTCAACCGGGATCGACCAGACTGCATCCCCGTACAGATCGGACGCGAGCAGCTTGCCGGCGGCGAGTCCGATGTCATAGAGGAGGCCCCACGCCTGGCTCGGAATCACGAGCTGTGACACGGCACTCCCGTCCGTCGGCACCACCAGCACGCGGCCCCCGAGGCCGAAGAAGATATCGAAGTCCAGCACGTACAGGTTGCCCGACGTGCCAAAGGTCATCGCTCCGAGGTACACAGGCGAATTGATTGCCGTGCTCAGCGTAGCAAACTGCGTGGCGGTACCGTCCGCCGGATCGACCTTCCAGATGACGTCCGGGAAGTCTGCCACGTACAGCATTCCATCGATAGGATTGAAGGCCACTCCCCATACACTGGAGAAGGAACAGCTCAGCGTCGTGACGGAACCGTCCGGAGCCAGGCGATAGAGACACGCGGTCCCCGTGCCGTAGAGGTTACCGGCATTGTCGGCCGTCAAATCGAACGCCGGGAAGTAGTCGTTGATCACGGCGATGGCACCTGCATCATCCAGGCTCGCCAGCCCCCTGCGCACCCCACCCATCAGGAAGGCATCGTCCCCGGTGCGGAGCAGCGAGTAGACATCGCCCAGCATCTGGTACAGGCCAATGCCACGGCGCTCACTCACCGCGCCGGCCTCGTCCAGCGTGACCACCTGGCCGCCCTCGGCGTCTGCCTCGTACACGACCGGGTCGCCGGCAGCGTTGGCATCCACGCCGATAGGGGACTGGAGGGGCTCGGCGTTCGCCACAGTGGCTGGCACGTGGACACGGAGATCCACCAGCACCTGGATCTCCGGTACGAACCACGGGTCGGACGGCGCGAACACGACATCAGCGAGCAGGATCTGTGACGCCAGCCCAGTCGGATCTGCTGACACCGTCACCATCGTCGGCGAGCTGGGTGCCTGGGCCGAGGCAGTGACGTCCGCACTGAAGCCAGGATTCTTCCCTGCCCCTCTAGTCCTCTCTGCCGCACGCAGTAGCTTCAGCACCTCTGCCGGCGGCGCTGGCAGCTTCGCCGCACCGGCTGTGCTCTCCTGGCCGGTCGCCGGCTCCGCCGCGGCCCCGTTAACGCTTGCGGCGGCGAACGGCAGCACATCTGCCGCGTTGCCGGGCAAGATGATGTTCTGCAGCGCCCCGAATGTCGTCCTCCACTCCTTCACATCCGGCCGCTCGACGGGTAGACCCTTGTCATGCCGGCGCTGAATCTCCCGGAGCGCATCCGATGCGAGCACCGACGCCACCACACCCGGTGTAGCAGACCCGGAGGTGGGATCCACCGAGAGCCAAGCCGCTGTCGGATCCGCGGTGGCGGTGAACGAGAGCGAGCCGGTGCCGAGATTCACCACCTCCAGCCCGAAGGTGGCCGGGGTCGTCGTACCCTCTTGGGCGAGGAACGACAGGAAGACCTCGTCGACACCCATAATGGGACCGGCATCGCGCAGCTTCAGGACGTAGTCTCCGTAGTCGTACTCGAAGTACCCGCTCACTGCGACCACATACACCCCGGCCACCGGCGGGTCGAACCCGATGATCAGGCTGTTGAAGCCACCACCCGCCTCGAACGAGTCGTCGCCTTCCGCCACGAGGTTGCCCTGCAGGTCGAAGATCGAGACCACCGGATCATACAGCGGGAACCCCTGGGCTCCGGTCCCCGACTCGTCTCCCAACACCGCCAGATCCACCGGCTGGCCCGGCGTACCGTCGAAGGTGAACAGGTCTTCCGCGCCGAAGAGCGAGCCCTGGGTCTCGCTATTGATCGCAATCGTCGCGACCGGAACCACCGTGAACTCCACTGCGATCTCCACCGACGCGTTCTGAGTCGAGCCGACCGTCGGTGTGATCGTCACGGTGCCCTGGTACAGGCCGGCGGCCAATCCTGTGGGATCACCGGAGACGGTCAAGGTGGCCGGTGAGCTGACGGTGCCGCTGGTTGGGTTCACACTCAGCCAGCTGACTTCCTCGGACGTCGTCACGCTCGCGGTCCAGTCAAATGAGCCCGCAGCGCCCACGTTCGACAGTTCCACCAGCGCTCCGAAGGGCGTCGTGCCCCCCTCTTGATTGAACAGCTCAACCTCTGCCGGCTGGACGGCCGCGATGGGCAGCGCATCGCTGATCGGGCTATCATCCACCGGGACGGTGTACGTCTCCCAATCGAAGAACCCCGGGGCTACCAGCTTGCTGTTCTGCACCAGGGCGACAGACGATATCGGGCTGGTGAACAGATTGGGCAGCACGGCAAGCAGTTCGCTCGTCCCGGCAGCCGGGTCCACGGAGTAGACGATGCCTCTCCAGGTCCGCACGTAGAGCAGCCCCGACGCGCCACCCACGATGCCCATCGCGTAGTCGTCGAACGGATCGAACGGGAGCGTCGCCACCAGCGGCGCCGCGCCAGTCGTCGGGTCGAAGGAGTGGACGGTGTTGTCACCGGCGAGATACAGCGTGAGCGCCCCGCTAGACGGATCGATTCCGGTGGCCACGTCGTACATGCTCAAGCCGAGGCTGAACTGCGTCACGGAGCCTGCGGGTGTCACCTGCCACACCGAGCTGAGGCAAGGATCCGCGGCATAGGCGTTCCCGTCGAACCCC
>WVYX01000044.1:1180-1303 GCA_011772755.1 Gemmatimonadales bacterium | reverse complement strand
GGTCTGATAGGACAGGTTCACGTCGAACGCGAACGCGCGCTCGGCGCTGCGGAACACCTGCTGCACCCAGTTGAGGATGTAGACGTTCTGGGTGTTGCGGCCCCCGCGCAGCGCCTGCGGGTT
>WVYX01000044.1:790-1098 GCA_011772755.1 Gemmatimonadales bacterium | reverse complement strand
CTGCAGCTTGGCATTCGCCGTGGCGCTGGTCTGCCAGTCGTACGGGAGGCGCCGGCCCTGGCACGCGAATCCGGCATTGGCCTGAGCATCGCACTCACCGCTGAACTGCACGAAGCGCGGGATCTCAACCACGCTGGTGTCCAGGCCATTCGGGATGGCCACGGTGGTGTCGAGCCCGCCCATGACATAGGTCGGCACCGTGTCCGCCCCGATTCCGCGGAACGCCCCCTTCTGGCCCTCGAGCGTGCCGCCGAGGAAGAAGGTGAGGTTCCCCAGCACCGGCCCGCTCAGGGAGCCCTCGAAGCGGT
>WVYX01000044.1:416-709 GCA_011772755.1 Gemmatimonadales bacterium | reverse complement strand
CTGCGCGTCGCCGAACTCGGCGCCCAGCGCACCGGTGGTGATCGACGCCTCTTCCAGCGCGTTGGTCCCCACCGTGAGGGCCGAGGCGCCGCTCCGCACGCTGCGGACCAGCACGCCGTCGACATACACGGCCGCCTCACCCGGTCGGCCGCCGCGGATCGACAGCCCGAGGCCCGACCCCGACTCGACCACGCCGGGCTGCAGGCTCAGGACCCCGCGCACGTCGTCCACCGGTAGGGCGTCGACCTCCGCCCCAACCACGATCGGTTTCGAGGTCACCTGGTCCCGCGGCA
>WVYX01000044.1:0-354 GCA_011772755.1 Gemmatimonadales bacterium | reverse complement strand
TGGTACCCAATGAATTGTGCCCGCATCGAGTAGGACCCGGCGGGCACGAAGTTGATGAAGTAGAACCCGTCCGCATCGGTCAAGGCGGCGAACGAGGTCCCCAGGATGAAGACTTGGGCATTCGCCACCGGCTGACCCGTGGGATCGAGTACCGTGCCTTGCACTTTGCCCGTCGTCCCCTGCGCCGACAGCCCGGAGGCGCCGAACGAGAGCAGGAGGGCAACGAGCAAGGCGATTCGACGTTTGTCGGTCATGGACTCGTCCTCCAATGACGTGAGCTTGATGGGAAGTCCGTCGACACCCCACCGGTGACCACGGGCGAACCTGCCACGCGATGCAGAGTCGTGAACGGAA
>WVYX01000233.1:294-1122 GCA_011772755.1 Gemmatimonadales bacterium | reverse complement strand
CTGGATCGAAGGTTGAGGGATCTTGTCTCCGGCTACCGGAAGGAGGACGGATCGTCGACCCCTACCGCAGCAGTTCAAACCAGCGTCCGGCGTTCATGCGTAGCGAGCGCAGCAGATCGTAGGCGCCCTCCCGGCTCAGGCCGGTGTNNNNGCTGGTCCTTAGGGCCCTCGTACTCGGTAGGGCGGTCGGAAGGTCCATCCACCACCAGGCTGCCCACGTAATCGGCTTCCTCGTACACTCGGTGGATTTGCGCGGCGATCTCTTCCAGGTCCCCAGCCGACATCACGCCGTTGCTGGTGGCTTTGTAGAACTGCACGGTGACCCGGATCGGGAAGCGGGAGTCACGCTCGATTTCCAGCCCGTCGATCTCGGTGAAGGGCCCCTCCACAGGACCGTGCCCGATTACGGCTGCTTCGACGTCCGATTCCGCCCCATCATAGGCGCTCAGGGCTAGACCCTCTAC
Source organism: Gemmatimonadales bacterium (assembly GCA_011772755.1). Classification (GTDB taxonomy): domain Bacteria; phylum Gemmatimonadota; class Gemmatimonadetes; order Gemmatimonadales; family GWC2-71-9; genus WVYX01. The sequence continues at coordinate 658 of WVYX01000233.1, read as the reverse complement.
GGCGACCTCCATCGGAGCCGGGAGCAGCGGCTCCTTCTGCTTCAGCGGGACCTGGATAATCAGCACCATGTTCAGTCCGCTCTCACCGGCTGCCTGCGGCGCGGCCCCCGCGCCGCCTCGTTCCTCGGCACGGAAGTCGCTCAGGCGCTCGCCGGTGAAGCTGGCGCGTTCGCCGTCCTGGTTGAAGAACAGGCGCTGCCCCCAGGAGAAGCCGGCCGGGAAGGCGTCGCGCACGTTGTCGATGACGGTGGCGCTGGTGCCCTCGCGGGTGGCGACGATCGTCAGCACCGCGGGGTCCCCCTGGTAGGACTGGTAGTTGAAGATCACCGGGTTGAACTCGGCCACCCCTTGGTGTGGGACGGGC
>WVYX01000233.1:0-153 GCA_011772755.1 Gemmatimonadales bacterium | reverse complement strand
CTTCTGGAGGCCTGGTCCCAGTGCTGCACCTGGATGGTGACGTCCGAGATGTTGGGACCGACGCTCGAGTTGTAATAGCGGCCGGTGTCCTCCCAGGTCACGTTGAGGATCTGCAGGCCGTGCCGGTCTGCCAGCTCGATGAGCCTCGGCGTC
>WVYX01000302.1:346-1684 GCA_011772755.1 Gemmatimonadales bacterium | reverse complement strand
GACGACGTTTTGGTGGTCAACGCCGGGGTCGGGGGCTCCACGATCTTCACTCAGGCCAGGCTGGCGCAGCGCGCAATCCCGTTGCGGCCCGATCTCGTGATCGTGGTCTTTTCGGAGAACGACATCTTCGACATGGGCCATACACCTTTGTGGGAGCGCCTGGCCGTCAACCGCCGAAGGAAATCGCGGTTCCCGCTGTCGGTCGTCTATCCGGTGTTGCGTCACTCCGCGTTGTGGAACCTGGTTTTGGCCTCCCGCGAGCGTCTCCGCGTCGGGTTCCGACCGCCCCCAGCGAGGCCGGTGGCCACGGCCGGAGACGCCGAGGCGCTCGAGGGGGCCAGGCGGGAGACCTACGCCGATCACCTTCGGTCCTTGAAAGAGAATCNNAAGAGAATCTGAGCAACGTCGGAATTCCGCTCGCGTTCGTGGTCTACCCGGCCCGCGTCTCTTTCACGGGCAGCACCGAGCGCATCGAGTGGGCCGCCGGCGCCGCCCAGGACGCCGGCATCCCGACGCTGAATCTGCTGCCCGCGCTGAGAAACTCCGAACGACCGGTGGACGATCTCTTTCTGGTGCCCCACGACGCCCATCCGAGTCCGGCCGGCTACGCGGAGGCGGCGGAGCACCTTGCCGACGCGGTGGCGCGGTGGGGGCTGCTGGCCCCGGTTTGCGGGGGCACGGATCACGACGCGACGAGTCCGAGCCGTCGGACGCGCGCGTAAGCCAGGAACGCCACGCCGTAGATCGCGATGGCCAGGAACAGCGTCAGCCGGAAACCGTAGGACAGGCTCAGCCCCACGCTGGCCAGGCCTCCGATGACGGTGAACAGGCCGTTGACGCCCCAGACCCAGGGCACCGCTTGCTCCTTTCGACGTCCCAGGGTGGCGATTCCCATGGGGAAGGGCACGCCGAGGAAGAAGCCAAGCGGCGCGAGCATCAGCACGCTGACCAGGATTCGCACGGTGGTTCCGCTGGACAGGAAGCTGTCGAACAGATACGGAAAACCGAACCCGAACACCGCGTACACGACGAAGATCCCCACGAACACGAAAACCCAGCGGTTACCCACGATCCAGTTCCCCCTCCCGGCGAAGTAGCTGCCGCAGCCGGCCGCGGCGAGCAGCGTGAAGACCACGGTTCCGTAGGTGTACACGGGATACCCGATCAGCTTCATGAAGACCTGGATCAATGTCAGTTCGATGATGATGAAACCCGCGCCCAGGCACGAAAAGTAGAGCAGGACCGTCCCCTTACCCTGCCAAGGTGTCTTGCCGGCCTCCGAGAACTTCAAGGGCACCAGGATGGAGACGAAGGCGAGGAACAGGGCGATGAGGCCCA
>WVYX01000302.1:0-206 GCA_011772755.1 Gemmatimonadales bacterium | reverse complement strand
GCCCGGAATTCCCTGCGGAGGAAGCTGAAATACGGCCGGTCGTCCGTCGCCGGATAGAGCCGGTACTCCGCCTGGCGGTACAGCTCGTGGTCGAAGTCGTTCAACAGAGCTGGCGGAACGAGATTCTGTTCGGGTTCGAGCGGATCGAAGACCAGGTCGTAGTTCGGCGCCATGAACTCCATGACGTCCGCAACCTCTTGACGGGT
>WVYX01000238.1:989-1167 GCA_011772755.1 Gemmatimonadales bacterium | reverse complement strand
CTCGGGGTACACGGACCAAATCGTCCACTGGGTCGGGGGGGAGCTGCAACGTCTTGGGGTACCGTTCGAGCTCACGCGACGCGGCGCGATCCGGGCCGATCTCTCCGGGCGCCTACGCAGCCCGGACCGCGCCGTGGTCGTACACCTGGATACCCTCGGCGCCATGGTCCAGCGGATC
>WVYX01000238.1:631-878 GCA_011772755.1 Gemmatimonadales bacterium | reverse complement strand
GTCTGGCGCTCGCGCCAATCGGCAGCTGGTCCGCGCGATTCGCGGCAGGCGGGCGGGTTACACTCATGACCGACACCGGGTGCCGCCGCGGCACGGTGCTGCCGCTCAAAGCGTCGGGGCACACCTTCGGCGACGAGGTCGACCGACAGCCCGGCACGTGGGACCGGGTGGAGTTGCGCCTGGATGATCCAGTGGACAGCGCCGCGGATCTGGAACCCCTCGGCGTCAATGTGGGTGACTACGTCGC
>WVYX01000238.1:292-589 GCA_011772755.1 Gemmatimonadales bacterium | reverse complement strand
ATGACAAGGCGGGAGTCGCCGTGCTTTTGGGTGCCACGAAGGCGTTGCGCGAAAGCGGTGCCAAGCCACCGCTCGATTGCCACCTCATCTTCACGATCAGCGAGGAGGTGGGGTCGGGGAGCTCCCACACCCTGCACGGCGACGTCGCCGAGATGGTGACGATCGATAGCGCACCTCAGGCACACTGGAAGAACTCTCGAGAGGACGCCGTCACCATCGCGATGATGGACTCGGCGGGCCCCTTCGACTGGCATCTCACCCACAAGCTCATCGACCTGTGCCGCGACCACGACATCC
>WVYX01000238.1:0-191 GCA_011772755.1 Gemmatimonadales bacterium | reverse complement strand
CCAACATACGGAGTGTTCGAGCGCTCGCCGAGTTGATCGGGCTATACATGCTGAGCGAGCCCACGTTCATGCGCGACCGCGACGAACTGGCGGAACTGGAAGGTTTCCCGCATCAGCCCATGGGACCGGCTGGGGAACCCGAGGGCCCGTGAGGGGCAACGGCGGGGTGGCGAGTCACGACACGTTCCTGT
>WVYX01000267.1:654-1193 GCA_011772755.1 Gemmatimonadales bacterium | reverse complement strand
TGACTCGTCGGATTGCTCGAGATGTGCGCTTCACCACGCCGCTGCCATCGCGCGGTGGCACGGGGCGGGATTGTCGGTTCTGCACGTCCACAGGCTGGCCACGCCGCTGCTCGCGGGCCCGTTCGTCGGTTTCGAGAGCCTCCAGCCCCTTGCCATGACCGACTCGGAGCGCCGGCAGGCGCTGGCGACGCTCCGGGACTTTGTGGCCAAGGAGACCGATGCCGCGTCAGTGACGGCGGTGATCGATGAGGCCTGGGACGTGTGCGAGGCGATTACCACACACGCGGCGTCGGTGCGTGCGGACCTCATTGTGATGGGGACCCACGGACGCTCAGGGTTTCAGCGCTTCATGCTGGGTTCGGTGACCGAAAAGGTNNCGGTCCCGCCCGGAGCGCCGGACTCGCGCCCAGCGGACATCCGCTACGAGCGAATCCTTTGTGCGCTCGACTTCTCCCAGGGCTCGGCTCTGGCACTGGACCATGCCAGCGGTCTCGCGCAGCGGGCGGGCGGCAGCCTGACGGTCCTCACAGTGGTCGAGC
>WVYX01000267.1:299-540 GCA_011772755.1 Gemmatimonadales bacterium | reverse complement strand
GCTCATCCTGACCGGCAGACCCGGTCGAGAGATCGTGCGTGTGGCGGCCGAGCAGGCGGTGGACTTGATCGTGCTTGGTGTGCACGGGCGCGGGGCCGTCGACCTTGCCATGTTCGGTTCGGTGACCCACCACGTCGTCCGACACGCGAGCAGTCCCGTGCTCGCTGTCCGAGTCGATGCCGGCGCGGGGGCTCGGGAGTCGCGTTAGAGCTTGGGCGCCGCACGAAAGTTTTCCCAACCG
>WVYX01000267.1:0-186 GCA_011772755.1 Gemmatimonadales bacterium | reverse complement strand
GCCTCGTTAGGCCTCAACGACTGGAGTCACCGTGCCGGTCGATTCGGGCGAGGTGCCACGGACCGTGAGCACGGGACAACTGGCCTCTCTGACCACGTGCTGGGCTGTCGATCCAAAGAACATACGGTCTATCACGCCGTGGCCATGGGCACCCAGCACGATGAGTCCTGCGCGGTCGTCGTGGGC
>WVYX01000318.1 GCA_011772755.1 Gemmatimonadales bacterium | reverse complement strand
TCAACACTGATCGGTCATCCGTGGTAATCCGCGCATCAATCCGTGGCCCCGGCGAGAACGCCACCGCGCGGAGGGACTGCTCGGTGCGTGTGCCATGCAACGAATCTCTGACTCACCGCACTAGGTAACGCTAACGGCATGCACTCGAGGCCCCGCCTAAACCCCACAGGAGACCACAACATGATCGCCCGAACCTGGCACGGCGTTGTGCCCGCCGCGAAAGCCGACACATATCACGCCTACCTGCTCCGGACCGGCGTGCCGGACAGTCGGGCCACACCCGGCAACCGGGGAGTCTACGTCCTCCGCCGCCTTGCTGGCGACGAGGCGCATTTTGTCATCACGTCGCTGTGGGAATCGCTGGACGCGATCAAGGCCTTTGCTGGTGAGGACATTGACCGTGCTCGCTACTACCCTGAAGACGCTGAGTATTTGTTGGAGTTGGAACCGACCGTCACGCATTACGAGGTGCTGACGGCACCCGAAACCGGTGCGGTCTGACCCGCGAGTGAGGCAGCGGTGGCCAGCACGCCGAGCAGTCACGAGATTCACGCCGTCACGGGAGCCCTGGGATACTCCGGCCGATACATCGCCGCCCGGCTGCTGCGTGAGGGACACCGCGTCCTCACGCTCACGAATTCCGCTCATCGACCCAACCCTTTCGGTGCTGAGCTGGACATACATTCCCTCGACTTCGCAAACCCCGAGGCGCTCAGAGCATCCCTCGAGGGAGTCCGGGTGCTGTACAACACGTACTGGGTCCGGTTCAACCACCGGAGGTTCACCCACGCCGCTGCCATTGAGAACAGCAAGACACTGTTCCAGGCCGCCAAGGACTCGGGCGTCGCGCGGATCGTGCACGTCAGCATCACCAACCCCTCGGAAGCCTCAGGCTTGGAATATTTCCGAGGCAAGGCCGAGCTCGAGAAGACTGTGAGAGAGCTAGGTGTCTCCTACGCGATCCTCCGCCCCACCGTCCTGTTCGGCAAAGAGGACATCCTCATCAACAACATCGCCTGGCTGCTGCGAAGGCTCCCGGTATTCGGCGTCTTCGGAGACGGTACATATCGGCTGCAGCCAATCTTTGTGGACGACCTCGCCGAGATCGCCGTGGCCCAGGGCCAGGGGGCGGATAACGTAGTGATTGACGCGATCGGGCCCGAGACCTTCACCTATCGGGAGCTGGTTGAGCGGATCGGTGAGATCATTGGAAGGAAACGGCCCATCGTCTCCGTGCCGCCGGCCGTTGGCCATCTCACGGGGCGTCTCATGGGGTTGATAGTCGGCGACGCAGTCATCACGCGCGATGAGATCCGCGGCCTGATGGCGGAGTTACTTTACGTCGACGCTCCGCCAGCAGGCACCACCAAGCTCACGGACTGGGCCCGCGAACACGCGGCGTCCCTCGGTGCTAGCTACGCGAGCGAGCTCGCCCGGCGGGCGCCACTAGGTCGTGAAGCAGCGAGCAGCTAGTAGGTAACTGCCATGATCTCCCTGCGGGACGAAATCGACATTGAAGCACCACCTGAGCGCGTCTGGGAATGGCTCAGTCATCTCCCCGAGAACTATCGCGCGTGGCACCCGGATCATGTCCGGTGCCAGTGGCTCAGAGGAGAGCCGCTGCAGGTAGGCTCCGTGCTGTACATGGAGGAGTACCTTCACGGGAAGCTCCACAAGCTCCGGGCTCGGACAACGTCGGCGATCCCGGGACAAGAGGTCCACTATCGCCTAGCACCGGGAATGTCCGGCACCTTCCGCGTCACGCCGCGAACTCACGGTACCCGGTTCACTGCGGAGTTACGGTTTGGCTTTCGCCGACCTATGCTCGGAGCGCTGGCTGACCTGCTTCTCAGCCGGCTGCTCGGCAGCAGACTGGCCACGCACAAGATCCACATGGAGGAGGAGGGCAAGAATCTCAAACAGTTCTTGGAGTCAGCTCCAGGACCCCGTACCTCACATGACCTTTGATTTCGCCCATACCTTTCAGCTGGTTCACGCCGCATTGTCTCTGCCGGCAACCGTGGATGAATTGAAATCACCCCGCGGCAACCGGATCCGCGTGGCACGCTCGCCGGCGAACGGCATCGCCGTCCGCTTGACGGAGTACGATTCCGCGAACGAGCCGGTCAGCACGATCCTCCGAGTGCGAGCCACGGACATGGCACCCGCGGGTTACCCAGACGCCGTCCCGTTCGTACCGGAGACCATCGCCACGATCGTCGAGACGACCGATGAAGTCGCGGCGATCTGGCTCGATCCTGACCGGCTGTGGTGGACAGACCGTCGTGGGAGATCAGCGGACCCACTGACCGTGTATCGTGAGGTGAGGAATCAGGCGAAGCAGGTCGGGATGGAAGAAGACGATGAAGGGTCAGCTTCAATCGGCCGATGGCGCGCGCTGAACGGATTGTTGCCGGAAGACGCCCGCCAGGAACCAGAGTCCGCAACCGCCGCGGTGAAGGCGGTCAACACGATACTGCACCTCGAGGCCATAGCTCAGGAGGTCGGGTACTCGAGCCTGCGAGCTGGCTGGGTGCTTGCAGCGAGCTTGGGTCAAACCCTCGAACCAGCCATCCAATTCGCCTGCTATACACGGGGGGACCGGCAACGCCACGTCATGTTGCTGGCACCGAGAGTCTCCAATGTCGTAATGCTGATTGAGCCCGGATCATCACTGGCGGCGGGCGCGTGACGACCGGCACAGCCTTGGATCAGGGTGCAACGATGGGCAGCAGAGTGAAGGTCTCGATCACATGCGGCTGAGGGATTGGGCTGGCGCACGCGCTGGAGCGGATGGATTGGACTTCGCGGACTGTGCTGTGGCCAACGTCCGCTCCGTCCGATCCATCCGCTCGACTCGTCACCGCCACGGCGGCGGCCAGTGTCAGCCCGTTGGATTCACCGCCGGGAGCCTCTAGGACCGGGAACTCACCCCACGCCTGAGCTCCCAGATGCGGGCCAGGTGATGGTCGTCGTGCTCCCCGATGAAGTAGAGGTGATCCACCAGGCGCATGGGCGTGTCGAGGCGTGGGTGGCGGGCCACTCGGTCGAAGTCTTCCCCAGATAGTCCGTCCAGCCGGTCCACCAACTCCTCCCGGGCTCGGCGAAAGGCGTCGAGAATGCCCGGTAAGCTAGCGTCGTTGTGGCGTGCCTCGTGGGTCTTGCGGTTGGTCACGTCCGCTGCAGCGAGAGTGCTCCCACCGGAGAGGAACTCCTCCAAACGCGTAAGCCACAGCGGCTCCAGGTCGAGCAGGTGCCCGGCGTTCTCCTGGATGGACCACTTGCCCTCGGGCTTCTGGACTAGCTGCTCCTGAGCGAGGCCGCGGGTGATCTCCTCCAGTCGCGCCGGCGTACCTCGCAGCCGCACCCGCAAGTTGGGATACAGCTCCACCGGAAAGGCAAAGCTGAAACGACGGTCGAACCAGACCGAGAGCTCACTCACGTTAGGTCTTCTCCAGTGCCTCGTTTTACAATGCCCTCCTGTCGCAACGGCCGCCAGGCCCCTCTCGGGGCATCGGGTGCCCGCCCGGACACCGGTCGTGAGAGACGCATAACGATCGCGGAGGCAACATAGGACGGACGAATCACCTCCGGCTCAGGTTGCGCTCAACGGCAGCGACCCTGAAGCCAGCCTCATCCGCCCCCCGGGCCTCAATTTGTGGCCGGCCCTTGCAATCCATAACTTTCTCCGCGGGAGCTGCCTCAATCCGAGGCGCGGGGGAGGAGAACCGCCGTCCTGCCTGCGTCATGGAGGAACGGGGAAACATGGCTCGATCGAACTTGCTGAGACGGGGGGGCCTGTATGCACTGCTCGCCCCGAGCGTGCTGCTGGCGGCATGCGGTAGCAAGGGCCCGCAGCCGCCGCCGACCCCGGAACCCGCGCCTGCCGTTGAGAATACCGGGCCGCCAAGCGACCAGCTTCGGGAACTCGAGCAGCAGATCGCCGATCTCCAACTGCAGCTACTGGAACGACAAACTCAAGTCACTGAGCTGCAGGCCAAGCTCGACGAGGCCATCCAGGAGGTGGTGCGGACCCAGGCGAAACTGCGGAGTTTCGAGAGCAAGGCGGAGGCGGCATCCACCATGGCCGAGACGGAAATCGCCTTGAAGGCCCTGCGGGCGGCGGCGGCCGGAACGGAGCCGGGACCCGGGATCACTCAGGCCGAGCAACTGCTGAAGATGAGTGCCGAGGAATTCGACAGGGAGAACTTCGGCGGTTCCCTCTACCTCGCCAGCCAAGCCAAGGATCTAATCAGCAATCATCAGCTGCGCTTGAGCGGCAACACGGTGCCGCTCAGGGAAGGCGAGATCCTCTTTGCCTCTCCACTTCCGCTCCAGGTCATGCGAAGGAGCAATGTGAGGGATGGGCCAGGGTTGGGCTTCCAGATCCTCTTCGTGCTGGAGACGGGCACCCGGCTCGTCGGCCACGCTCGGATGGACCAGTGGGTGCGGATCAGAGACGAAGAGGGTCGTGACGGTTGGATCTTTCACACACTGGTGGGCAGCCGCTCGGAACGTCAGCAGTAGCCCCTCGCCCGACCGCTCACGATCAAGCCTGCTTTCTGCGCTTGCTCGCCGGCGTGCCGAAAGTGGCCTTTCGCCGTACCTGCCTTGCACGAACCACCCGGTTGCGACCCCGCCGCTTGGCCTGGTACAAGGCAGCGTCGGCGCTTGCGATAATGGATTCCGGCGTGTCACCGTGTGACGGATAGCCGGCAACACCGACACTCACCGTCACCGTGACCTTGTCTTTGCCGGCGGCATACTTCTCTCCGGCCAGCTGCACCCGAATCCGTTCAGCCGTCTTCACCGCCCCGTCCAGCCCCGTTTCCGGAAGCAGCAGTAGGAATTCCTCGCCGCCGTAGCGCGCCGCGTAGTCAACCTCCCGGACGGATCGCGCCAGGCTCGACGCGATTCCGATCAAGACGTCGTCGCCCATGAGGTGACCGTACCGGTCATTGACCTTCTTGAAGTGATCAATATCGATCATCAACACGGCGAACGCATGCTCGTGCCGCTGGGCCCGGGCTACCTCGTTCGCTAAGGTCTCCGTCAGGTATCGTCGGTTGTACAGTCCGGTCAGGGCGTCGGTCACGGAGAGCCGTGCCAGCTCTTCGTTCTTCTCGCTCAGGCTCAGGTTGGCGGCGGCGAGCTGTTCCCGACTCCGCCGCAGCCGGGCCACCATGCGGTTGAACACCCGGGTCATATACCCCACTTCGCCGCGGGTCACGACGGGGAGGTCGACGTCGAGATCTCCGTCCGCCACCTTCTTGGCACCAGCCGTTAGACGGTTCAGCGGGCGCACGATCGTGAGTCCCAGCAGGTACGCAATCAGGCCGATACTCACCAGCAGGCCAGAGACCATCAGCGCGGTCTGATTCCGTAGCCGGACGATTTGCGCATATGCTTCGTCCCTCCCGATCTCGGCGACGACCGCCCAGTCCGACTGCGGGACCCGCTGGAGGATGCCCACCACCCCTGTCCCCTGGTAGTCCGCGTACCCAAGCGAGGACGCTTCCCGCGCGAGTAGCGCCTGTACCGTATGGGCCGCCAGCCGCAGATCGGTGAGTGCGGGAGAGCCGATGCGGGAGCTGACCACGAGGCGGCCTTCCGGCGTGATCAGATACACGTGCCCCGTCTCTCCCAGGGGGAGGTTCCTCAGGGTTTCCTTGATTGTGAAGAAGCTGAGCTTTGCGGTGAGCGCGCCCAAGAAGCGACCGTCTGCTGCCTTGATGGGTACAGCGATCAACCTGGCCGCCCGCCGCGTACTCTCGTCCCAATAGACCTGGCCCACGACTTGCTCATCACCCTCCACCTGGCTCAGCCAGTCCGGCGGCAGGTTGACGGGGCCGGCTGAATCCGCGCTGGAGGCTATTACGCGGCCGTTCGGGCCGAGCACTAACAGCTCTTCGTAGTCGATGAACTTCTCCTGAACCGAGCTGAGGTAATCCTTCAGCCGACGTGGTGCCTGGACTCCTCTGGTCGGCGCCCGGCGCCCTCGGAGGATCATGTCGAGGTTCTCGGAAACCTCGTAGGAGTTGGAGAAGATACGCGCGTCGTAGAAACGCTCCTTCAGCCACAGGTCGATTTCCCGTGAGGCGTGGGAGCTGACGTTGCGCAGCTCCTCGGTGGTTTTCTCGGTAAGGGACCGCTCGTTGTGCACATACGACAGCCAGGCCAGCGTGAGGGACGGAATGAGGGTAGCGAGGAGAGCAAATACCAGGATCTTGTGCTTGACCTTGTCCAGGCGGAAAAGGTGAAGGAAGCTCGAGGCGGTCTTTTCCCAGGAAGCCACGGCCTCTCCCTTGTCAACGATTCTGCCGCATTCTCATCGAAGCGGTGCTGTCGGCTGGTGCGTCCCACCGGCTCGGCGCCGGTCGGCGGCCTCGAGCTGAAGCATGTTACGCCCGACCACCCCCCACGACAGTGACATCCGCCACACACCCCGGATTGCCTGCATATCAGCCAAATGGACACGGTTGAGCGCGTCCGGTAGACTTGGGGCGATGGCCCTGTCGTTCCGTCACCGCGTATTCCTCGGCCTGGCCGGACTCGGCACGCTGCCCCTTGCCGTGGCTCTCGTGGTGCTGGCCCTGCTAGTGCAATCCACCCGATCCCCGACCGGACGTCGCGCCGCGCTGGACGAGATCGCCCAGAGTGGGCGGCAGACCATTGCGGCCCTCGACACGACCCGGCTCGGTGAGGACCAGCAGGCAGCGCTGCGGCAGCACACGGAGACGATCGCGCAGCAAACCAGCATGGCCCGTCGGGCTGAAACGCTGACCAATGCCGCGGCGGGCATCCTCGGACTTGCCATCCTGCTGGTCGCCGTGGTGCTCGTGGCGGCGTCACTGTTCCTGGCACGACGGTGGTCGGCGTACACCTCCGCCCCCATCGAGCAACTGGTCAACTGGGTGCGCCGCATCGAGCGCCGCGAGCCCCTCCCGGCGACGGCAAAGAGCCGCGGGCCGCCGGAGTTCGACGCGCTGCGACACGCCGTTCGGGAGATGTCGGAGGCGCTGGAGCACGCCCGCCACCAGGAACTGGAGCAGGAGCGGCTTCGCGCGTTTCGCGAGACCGCACGACGCGTCGCCCACGAAATGCGAAGTCCTCTCACGTCCGCTCAGCTCGCCCTCCGACAACTTCGGAAAGCGGAGGACACGGCCGGTGACACGGCAACGGTGGCGTTGCAGGTGCTCGGGGATGAGACGGAACGCCTGCGGCGCATGGCGCAGGAGTTTGCCGAGTTCGGACGGTTGCCCGAGGGACCTGAGGCCCCTGTTGACGTGGGCGAGCTGGTGGAGAACGTGGTTGGCTCGACCGTTCCTGAGGACTATCCGGTGAGGCGCCGGATCGGGGGCGGGCTCGTTATCCGCGGTCACTACGAGGCGCTGCGCCGCGCTCTGCAGAACGTGGTGCGCAACGCGGTGGAGGTCACGGATGCGGAGGGCATCGAGATCACTGCCGAGCGGGATGAGCCCCATGGGAGCTCCGTGCGGGTGACCATCGCCGACCATGGGCCTGGAGTCCCACCGGAGGACCGGGACCGGATCTTTGAGCCCTACTTCACGACCAAGAAGCTGGGCACCGGCTTGGGGCTCGCCCTAGTCCGGCAGACGGTGTTGGCTCACGGCGGGACGATTGCGGTGGAAGACTCTCCCTGGGGCGGTGCCGCTTTCGTACTGACGTTCCAGGAGTCGTGACATGACGGCTCGTGTGCTCGTGGTCGACGACGAGCGGAACGTGCGCCGGATGCTGGCCGCGCTGCTCGAAGAGGAGTCGTACGAGGTGCACGAAGCCTCCGACGGGGAAGCCGCGGTGGCCGCCTGCGAATCGTTCGAGCCGCATGTAGTGCTGCTGGATCTAGTCATGGAGCCCGGCCCGGACGGGCTGAGCGTCCTGGAGCAGGTCAGGGCGCGACATCCTGACACGGTCGTCATCATGATGAGCGGGAAGGCCACGCTGCCCGATGCAGTGCGGGCCACCAAGCTGGGGGCGTTCCAGTTCCTGGAGAAGCCCCTATCTCCCGAAGGCGTGCTCGCCGTGGTAAAGGCTGGCCTGGACCTCTACTCAGCCCGGGCCGACGCCAGGGCCCTCAGGACTCAGCTCCCCGAATCTGCCGCGATCGTTGGGCAGAGCGCCGCGATGCAGGAGGTCCGCAACCTCATCGCGCAGGTAGCCGCCACGACCTCCCGCGTGCTGATCTCCGGCGAGTCGGGAACCGGGAAGGAGCTGGTCGCGCGGGCCATTCACGAGCAGAGCCTCCGCCGCGACCGCCCCTTCGTGTGCGTCAACTGCGCCGCCATTCCCGAGGAGCTGCTGGAGAGCGAGCTGTTCGGGCACGAGCGGGGCGCGTTCACCGGTGCCCACGCCAGGCGGCGCGGCAAGTTCGAGCTAGCACATTCCGGTACTCTCTTCCTCGATGAAGTGGGAGACCTACCGGAGAGCGCGCAGGCGAAGCTCCTGCGGGTGCTGGAGAGCGGCACCATCGAGCGCGTGGGAGCTGAGCGGGAGCGAGGCATCGATGTCCGGGTGTTGGCAGCGACCAACAAGGATCTAGACGCCGAGGTCGCCCGAGGAACCTTCCGTGCCGATCTGTTCTACCGCCTGAACGTGTTCCCCATCCGGGTACCGCCTTTGNNTGCCGGCCCTGACCACCCACCTCGCCGCCGTAGCCGGGGCCAAGTGTACCCGGGCACCACGGCAGTTCACACAGGCAGCTCTCGATCGGCTCAAGTCCCACAGCTGGCCGGGGAACGTCCGAGAGCTGGCCAACGTCGTGGAGCGGCTCACGATCTTGGGAGGGGATAGCCCGGTGCCGGCGCCTGAGGTCGATACGTGGCTGGGTGGAAGTCCGGCTCCTGCGCCGCACACGGCCGGGGCTGCAGGGGGGACTCGTAGCCTCTCCCAAGTCCTCGAGGCGTACGAGGCCGATCTGATTCGAGCGGCAATCGCAGAGGCCGGCGGCAACGTGGCGGACGCCGCGCGTCGGCTCAAGACCGATCGGGCGAACCTCTACCG
>WVYX01000096.1:978-1142 GCA_011772755.1 Gemmatimonadales bacterium | reverse complement strand
CGGCGCGCCGTTTCCGTGGCGGTACATCAGCGCAGACGTCAGTGCCACGAACACCTGCACGGACCTGGAGGTGCTCGCGGTCCTGATCTACCCGAGGTGACGACGATGCGAAACGTATTCGAGGGATTCTTCGCCGGCCTCCTGATCGGCGGCTTCATTCTGGT
>WVYX01000096.1:569-846 GCA_011772755.1 Gemmatimonadales bacterium | reverse complement strand
GCACGAGCTCTGCATCGACGAGACCACCGCGAGCGCCGCCTGCGACGACGGCACGACCGACATCACGCCCAACCTGATGAGCCAGTACACGGAGCACCAGGTCTGCGTCCGCACCACGTCCACCGCGTCAGCCTGGGTGTGCGACGTCTACGGGAACATGGACGGCTACCACGCGACGATCCGCAACCAGCTCAACACCACGTCCATGACCGAGACGGCGCCCTGCGTGAATCTCGTCGGGTTGTTGGAATACGTCTGGATGGAGTGCGGGACCATC
>WVYX01000096.1:0-553 GCA_011772755.1 Gemmatimonadales bacterium | reverse complement strand
AACTGATGGGCCTGATCGCGACACGCGACGGCATCCAGGTCCGCTACAAGGGGCGCATCGTCCGCGAGATCACGCGCGACGAGATCAAGGCGCTCGCCGGCACGCGCACCGACCGCCAGCGCGAGGGTGAAGTGGAGGCCCTCTGCGATGCGGAGTACAGGGCCGGCGAGGGGCAGACCGTGAAGATCCACATCCTCGACCGCGCGACCGGAGACTTCGCCGTGAACCAAGGGCCGGCAGGCCGCACCCTGGAGCCGAACTGGTGGGAGAATCCGTAGATGCCCGGCGTCTTCCTTGAGGAGACGTACGGCTTCATCGGCTACGACAACTCGATCTGGACCGAGGTCGCGTCCGGGTCGAACACGGCCGACGAGGACTACCCCTGCGCCAACGTGACCGGCGCACCCCCCGCCTGGGGGCAGTATTGCTTCCGGGGGGTCTGCCAGAGCACCGACCTGCAGGCGTGCCACTCGTGGGATCCCGGCTCCGACATCGACAACGGTGCCGACTGGTGGTTCCGCCAGGAGTTCATCTGGATCTCCGACAGCCTGGC
>WVYX01000252.1:740-1268 GCA_011772755.1 Gemmatimonadales bacterium | reverse complement strand
CCCATTCGTGAACCAGCAGCAGAGCGGCTGGGACGAGCTGGGCGGCGCGAGCCCCCAGGCGATGAATGTCGTGATCGACGGCAGGGGAACCGTGCGCCGGCGGCCAGGCATCACCGACTACAGCGAGGCCCCCAACACCGTCATCGACCCACGCGGCATCGAGGGCCTGCACGTCACCAACGGCCGCAAGCTCTACGCCGCGGGCGGTGGGCTCGGAACGATCCGCAAGCTCTACCACGTCACCGCGGGCGGCAGCTTTGAGCTCCAGGTGGACGTGCTCGGAGCGGGCAGGCCCATCTGGGCAGAGACCGAGGCCCTGGTCGTCGTCGTCTCCGGCACCAAGGTGAGGAAGATCGATCTGGCCACGAACGACGCGGCCAGCCTGGGCGGCGACCCGCCGCTCTCCACGCACATCGTCAGCAACAGCTCGCGGCTGCTGACGAACAACAACGAAGTCAAGAGCCAGATCAACTTCAGCGGTGTCGCGCTCGGCAGCTCCATCGCCGGGCACGAGGAGTGGGATCCTTT
>WVYX01000252.1:278-707 GCA_011772755.1 Gemmatimonadales bacterium | reverse complement strand
CCGTCCTGGCGGTCCACGAGAACACGAACGAGATCTTCGTCTTCGGTCGCACCAACGTGCAGGTCTTCTCGCCCGACCCGTCCACCACCTACGCGCCTGTGTCTACCCGCGAGTACGGCTGCGCCGCGCCTTACTCGGTCATCAAGACCGACCAGCAGTTCATGTGGTTGGACGAGCACCGGCGGTTCATCGTCAGCGACGGCCGCACGCACGAGGAGATCAGCAACCCCATCGACGCAGACCTCGATGCCATGGGCCGGGTCGACGACTGCTTCGGCTACCGCGTCCACGAGGGGCAGATCGACTGCCTGGTCTGGACCTTCCCCACCGAGGGGCGGACGTTCGCCTACCAGAAGGGCGGCGGCTGGAGCCAGTGGCAGGGCTGGGACGACGGCCTCAACAACTGGAAGCAGTTCATGGTCACCGCCC
>WVYX01000252.1:0-269 GCA_011772755.1 Gemmatimonadales bacterium | reverse complement strand
ACAAGCTCGGGCCGGATCGGCCTCATCGAGAAGGGCGTGAACACCGACCTGGGCGAGCGGATCAACGCCTTCGTGACCACCGGATTCCAGCAGCGGGGCACAGATCGCCGGAAACACACGAGGTCCGTCCGGTTCGTGTTCCGGCGCGGGGCCACGATGTCGGACGACACCCCGCAGGCCCGGTTCTCCTGGCGCGACGACGAGGGCGATTGGGAGGACTGGATCGAAATCAGCCTGGGGCGTACCGGGGAGACTCAGCCCGTGATAAC
>WVYX01000272.1:1097-1317 GCA_011772755.1 Gemmatimonadales bacterium | reverse complement strand
TGGTAGACCACGTGGTGGTTCTGGAACTCGGCGAACTCGTCGGGCTCGTGCAGCGTGATTCCAAGCAGCGACACGTAGATCGACCTCAAGACCGGTCCGTCGACCAGCCCGCCCGGGACCTCGCGTTTCGTGAGCGCCCACACCGAAGTGTGAACGTCTTCCGGGCGCTCCCCGTCGCGCGGGATCCCAGTGAACATCGACGTGCCCCAGGGGTTCACGC
>WVYX01000272.1:447-964 GCA_011772755.1 Gemmatimonadales bacterium | reverse complement strand
CAGCGCGGTGGTCAGGTTATTCGA
The DNA here is from genome assembly GCA_011772755.1 of Gemmatimonadales bacterium. Classification (GTDB taxonomy): domain Bacteria; phylum Gemmatimonadota; class Gemmatimonadetes; order Gemmatimonadales; family GWC2-71-9; genus WVYX01. Next base: position 940 of record WVYX01000272.1, on the reverse strand, counting down.
GCACCAGATGAATGGCACACCGATGCCGTAGGGATTGGCCCGTCCTCGAGCCATCGTGCGTTCGATACCGTCGCGATAGTAGTTGGCGAGCGTATCCTGAAACGCCGCGTCGACATGCGGATACAGCGCGAAGTGACCCACGTTGACGAACGGGTAGTACTCGTAGTGTTCCGCCGTGTCGTGCTGCATCCATGACGTGGGACCCGCCAGGCGGGCATAGCGAATGGCATCCTGCAGGTAGGTACTCTCGCCCGTCGCCTTGAACAGCTCCGCCGCGCCCCACTCCATGTCGTCGGCCCAGGTTCGCTCGCTGTAGCGATACGGCGCCCCGTATGAATTCCCCTGCTGATATCCTTCCTGGCGCCTGCCCATGGCATACACTTCGCGCCCCGCCTGCAGACTGCGCAGCGCGAACGCCGAGTCGATCCCCTCGGCAACCCAGACGCGATATGCCATCGCCATGGCCGCGGCGTACCGGCCGGCCAGGTTCGCG
>WVYX01000272.1:0-380 GCA_011772755.1 Gemmatimonadales bacterium | reverse complement strand
GGATGCAGCTTGTGCAGCCAGTCGAGTCCCCACCTGGCTTCGTCGAGTACGTCGGGGATGCCGTTTGGGCCGGGCTGGCCGAGTTGGTTGGTCGAGTCTCCAAACCGATCGCCGGCAAGCTCATGCGCCAGTAGCATCCGAGCGATGGCGTTGCTGCCCGTGATGAGGTACTTGAGCTGGTCGCCCGCGTCGTGCCAGCCGCCCGAGACATCTACGAACGTCGAGTCCGGCATGGGACCGTAGAAGCTCCGGCCGTCGCGCTGGTGACAGACCATGTCGAGGAACGGGTTGTATCCGCACCGCTGCTGGCGCATGAACCCCAGCAGGTCCTCGTGCGCCTTGCCATACGCATCCCGGCCGATCATGAAGGTGGGGGACCG
>WVYX01000104.1:821-1033 GCA_011772755.1 Gemmatimonadales bacterium | reverse complement strand
CAGCACGATCTCGTCGACCCGATCCGGAGCCCCGGCGTCGAACGGCGGCTTGGGGTCGTACTCGATGCGAAGCTGAATCGCCCGCGCCACCGCCTCTCCGGCGACCAGTGAGGCGAGCGTTAAGGCCGTGTCGATACCTGCGGAAACGCCCGCACCCATGACGATCTTCCCGTTCACCACCACCCGCTCCCGTACCGCCCTGGCCCCATAAC
>WVYX01000104.1:0-692 GCA_011772755.1 Gemmatimonadales bacterium | reverse complement strand
CCCGGGGATCACCAGGATATCCGCCGTCTCCATCTCCTCCAGCACGCAGTCCGGCATAAGCTGAAAGCGGCTCTTGCTCGAACGCAGGATCTCTTTCGCCTTTGCCACCAGAGAGACTTCCGCTCCGGGAATTCGCGACAGCACTTCCATCGGACCGACGGCGTCCAGCAGGGTGATCTGATCGAATACCAGACAGGCGATCTTCATGCGCGTTTCCTCCCCGTGAGGGCGTGCCACAAGTTGCAACCGGCTCGATCGAGAGAACGGACATCTTCGATTCACCCGGCGGCGGCAAGCGGAGATAATGCCACTTCGCAATCGCCCCGCCAAAACAATCTAGGGCTGCGTTTAAGAGCTTCTTTACCCTCGAAGCAACCGTTTCCACCCAAGGACGCCCTCTCGGTGCAGAACGCTTCCGCCTCCCGCGCCACGTTGACCGAAGGATCGGTTCGAGCGCACCTCGTCAGCCTCACCGTGCCGATGATCTGGGGGATCCTCGCGATGATGTCTTTCAACGTCATCGACACCTGGTTCTGCGCCCAGCTGGGCGCGCCGGAACTGGCCGCCATGAGTTTCATCTTTCCCGTGGTGATGGTGATCGTGAGCCTCGGAATCGGCCTTATGGCGGGCACCTCTTCGGTCATCGCAAGGGCCATCGGCCGCGGCGACCAGACGCGGGTGAGACGACTGAC
>WVYX01000150.1:1727-1887 GCA_011772755.1 Gemmatimonadales bacterium | reverse complement strand
TGTCCTCGGGCCCCTTGTCCTTCAGGGGGCAGAGGTGCTCGGCGTACAGCTTGATCGGCCGCAGGTTGATGTACATGTCCAGGCCGAAGCGGAGGCCCAGGATCACCGAGCGCTCGACCAGGCCCGGCTCGACGTCGGGGTGGCCGATGGCGCCCAGCAA
>WVYX01000150.1:732-1644 GCA_011772755.1 Gemmatimonadales bacterium | reverse complement strand
TAGCGGAAGTCGTCGAGCTCGGCCACGGCCTCCAGCACCTTCAGCCCTTCGCGGGCCACCTCGGGCCCGATGCCGTCGCCGGGGATCGATCCGATCTTGTACGTCTTCAGGGTCATGGGTCCAGCCGTCGCTCTTGGGTGGAGGTCGTGAGTCTTTTCGGGCCACGGGCGCCTGGAAAACACTCGGCGACATGGCAATTTGTCAACCGCGCCTGACCCGACGCCAGAGCGCCGGGACGCGTATCAGCTTCGGCGCGCTCTGGACGCCTCTTGGAGCCGGCTCATCCAGAGCCANNCCAGAAGCGCGCCGCCGAGAAACGAGCGCCGCACGGTTTCCAGGGCAGGCGGGTGCCACAGCTGCAGGAACTCCAGACCGGCGGTCACGAGCAGTACCGACATCGCAATCACCCGCGGCCGGGCGGTATCGAGGATGAGGTAGACCACCAGGCACCAGAAGATCACGTAGAACACGCCGCCCAGGCTGTCCCTGACCCAGCTCTCCCCGACGCCGCTGTAGAATCGCGTGTAGAGTCCCACCGGCACGACCAGCGCGATCGAGAGGGCGGTCAATACGCGTTTGCGCGTGAGCATGTTAGCGGAGCTGGTGGGTTTCGATGGAGGGATTAATATGGCGTCGCCGTGGGCCGATCAATACGCAAAAGCAGAGGGGCGGCACCCTGCCGCCCCTCGTCCTCTGTCAGCAANNCGTTACAGTCAAGGTCGAAGGGGAAGAACGAGAAGCTAAGCCGGTCCGCAGCATCGTTTGCGGACGTACCGTTGTCCACAACAGCGGTCAGTGCGCCTTGCCCTTCGAAGTCTTCACATGGAACCCCGAGACAAGTGCCGAACCCGTGAGTGATCACACCGCCCACCACGGCTCCGTCGCCAACAACGTTGAGACAGTCGACCGCGA
>WVYX01000150.1:0-604 GCA_011772755.1 Gemmatimonadales bacterium | reverse complement strand
ACGGGTCCTGTGTTCGCCTGGGGCGTCAGGCCAAGACCGTCGGGCGACGGCGTGGTCGGATCCGGCTGCTCACAGCCGACGGCGAACAACCCAAAGGCCGCGAGCACGATTAGGGTCTTCTTCATGGGATGCTCCTTCTAGTTGGGGCCGAAAGTGCGTTAGACTCGACCGTGAGCCTCCCGATACCCAACCCAGCAATGCTCGGGCGGCGCGCGTACCCATTGCAGGAATCGTCTGTCTTCGAATAGCTGCGGAAAAATTCGACGACTGGAGAGAACGGCCCGCCAGCCCTTGAAGAACCGAGCTGACTGCGCAGTGGCACTGTTNNAGTGGCACTGTTGCGGTCCGGGAGCGAGGGATCGATTCCCCTCCACCTCCTCCCGATGAACGCAAGATGTGTCATCGGCTTGCCCGAAGGCAAGAAGAGGAGATGAGACGACGGGGCTGGTGCGAGCCCGAGGCGACGCCTCGCGCCTGCTAACTCCAACCTGCCGCGGGCGTGCCGGTTGGCGCGGGCCCGCCCCGTTGAATTACCTTCCCGTCGGCCCACCGCGGCCCAAGCCTCACTGCACCCAGCGGTCCATTCTTGCGGAGGACGAATATG
>WVYX01000008.1 GCA_011772755.1 Gemmatimonadales bacterium | reverse complement strand
TACACCCGGACCTACGAGTGGCAGTTCGCGCCGCGGAACCTGATGTATGAGAGGAATCGGCTGAAGTAATAAGAAGGGCGGCAGGGGCGGCAGGAGAGGCAGGAGCAGCGGAAAGGAGCCAGCAGCAGCGGAAAGGAGGCAGCAGCAGCGGAAAGGAGGCAGCACAAAAACCCCGGGCGGGAGCCCGGGGTTTTTCTTTTCCCCCTATTGGGGGTACCAGCAAGAGACAGGGTGAGCGGGAACACGGAAGCCGGAGCGTGCGGTCAGCAAGATTGGCGAATTCTCGGAGGCGAGACAGAGTTGCGATCGTCGCCTCCGGGGTGCAAAGTGTAAGCTGAGGTGATGTGGGTGGGTCGTGGAGTCGCGGCGCGGCCGCAAGTGGGGCCGTCCTCCCTGGGGCTGGAGTGGCTATGATCAAGATCCGGAAACGGTTATGTGACGATGCCAGGGGCTTCGCCCTGGAGGCGACGCTGCTGGTGTTGCTGCTCATCTCGGTGCTGCTCGCCGCCGCGGTGCTCGGTACCCTCACGACGATCCGGACCACGACGCTGGACTACCGCAACTCCCGGGTGTTCTACGCAGCCGAGGCGAGCACCGAAGCCATCATGGGCCAACTAGCCAGTGCCATGGAGGACGGGAACCTCGCCGATGAGGAGCTGGCCGCGCTAAAGCCGCCGGAGCTCGATGGGTTCTCGTTCGACAGCTTCTGGGTGACCAAGACCGGTAGCCAGGAGATCGAGACCATCACGGACGGGCCGTATGCCGGGCTGTACTCCCTGACCCAGAAGGTGGAGATCTTCTCGGAGGCCAGGGACCCCCTCGACAATGCCAGCGCCATCCTCGTTTCGGCCAAGGCGCAGGCGATTCCCATCTTCCAGTTCGGGGTGTTCTTCGAGAAGGATCTGNNGGAACCGGAGCGACGCCGACTTCGACAGTCGGCTGAAGACGGACGCCTACGATGTGGATTCGTTGGAGGTGCCGTTGCCGCCGGGGATGGATGCCATCGAAGTGATACGGCCCCGGGAGGCTGACGATACGGAGATGGAGCGGCGGGCCAAGTTCTCCTGGAAGGCCGACATGTACGTGACGGTGGACCTCCAGAACCTGGCGACCTGGGGCGCGGTCCACGGGACCAGCGAGGGATCGAAGACGCCGGACGAGGTCATCGGCAATCCTGGGGTCGCGGGGCTGCAGCCGCCCACACCCGGCAAGAACACCACCTTCAAGATCGGCCCCGACTGCGGCTGGAAGGCCGACGGCGATATGGACGTCGAGATCTACGTCGACGGCTCTCTAGTCAAGACACTCAACGAGAAGGACCTCACGGGTTCTTGCACCTTCGTGCTGTCGATACCGGCCACTACCGATGAACTCAGGATGGAGATCACCAGCACTGGCACGGTGCCGTACAACGGGACCGCTATCTGGTATCTCGGTAGCCTGGTGGACAAGAACACCCCCTGGCCGCAGATCACGGTGACGCGACCGGCGGGCAAGACCATCCCCGCGCCCGAGGACATCGCGGGCATCTTCCAGTGGAGATGGTCCAACTACTTCGACGGCCGCGAGAAAAACATGCGGGACGTGCTCAACGTCAACGTGGCCGGGCTCGCGGCCTGGGTCGGCAGTGATCCCCAGCGCGCGACCGAGATCATCTACGTGGAGTTCGACGCTCCCACCGGCCTTGGAGGGTACTCCAACAAGGCCAAGGACCTGCTGCTGGACGACTCGCTGGATCCGGCGGTCCGGGTGATCAACGGGAGCGTGCTGCCCAGCCGGCTGACCATCGCCACTGACTACCCGTTGTACGTGCGGGGCGATTTCAACAAGACCGACTGGAAGCCGGCGTCCCTGGTGGGCGACGCCATCACCATCCTGTCCACCGCGTGGAACGATGGCGAGCACCAAGTGCAGGTGGTCGAGAAGAAGAACGCCGCGCAAACGGAGGTCTGGGCCGCGATACTGGCTGGCCACTCGGCGACGCCGTGCGACCATGAGGTGGCCGGCTGTCCCGGCGGCTATTCCGACTTCTACGGTGGCGGTATCGAGAACTTCCCCCGCTTCCTGGAGAGGTGGTCCGGGATCCAGTTCATCTACCGTGGCTCGCTGGTGTCCCTCAACGTCTCGCAGCAGGCTGTAGGGACCTGGAACGGCACCTATTACAGTCCGCCCCAGCGGGACTGGCAGTTTGACACCCGGTTCGAGGATCCCCAGTACCTGCCGCCGGGGACCCCGGTGGTGGGGGTGGTGATTCGGACGGCGTTCAGGCCGGTGTACTGAAGCCGTCAGGGCTAGCGGTTCGCAATCCGCAGTTCGTGAACTTGCTGCGACCGCCACGAATTGCGAACTGCAAATTGCAAATTGCTGCCCTGAGCGCTGAAGCGTGGTGGTCGTAAGATTACCCATTGCAATACCTTACGCGGGGTAATAGAATTAGCATCGTTCGCCCTCCCGCCCGAACAGGGCGGGATTGTTGTGGTCGGCAGGAGAGTTGACGTGCGCTGTCTGACACTCAACGCGTCGTTTGAGCCGCTCACCCTGGTGCCGGTTCGTCGCGCCCTCCGCCTGGTGATCGACGGTAAGGCGGAGATCGTCGAGGCCGACGGACTGCGTGTGGTGCGCAGCGCGCGGCTCACGGTTCCCCGGCCGGCCGTCATCCGATTAGTCAGGTTTGTCCACGTCCCACGGAAGTTCCGCCGGCAGGTGACCAATACCTTCCTATTCGCCCGCGACGAGTACACCTGTCAGTTCTGCGGCCGCCCGGAAGCCGAACTCGGTTTCCGGGAGTGCCTGACGCGGGACCACCTGGTACCGCTCTCCCGGGGGGGTACTAATGACTGGACTAACGTGATCACCGCGTGTTCCACCTGTAACACCCGGAAAGGGAACCGCCTGCTGTACGAATCTGGAATGCACCTGCGCAGGATGCCTCTCGAGCCCCATTTCGTTTACCTGACCTGGGCGGTCCGCAGGCTCACGTCGGCCCAGGAGAAGTACATCCGGCTGTTCTACGGCGAGGAGACGCTGGCGCAGTTGAGGGTGCTCTGATCGGCGGTCCCGCCCGCCCTCCGCACCCAGCCCCCGGCGGTCCCCCATCCCACCCTTTCCGCCGCCCTGGCGGTCCGGCGGTCCGTCGGATCGTGGCCAGACCGCCCGACCGGCAATCCGACGGAACGCTTGTTTCGGGAGAGAGCGACCCGCCGACCCGCCGAACCGCCCATGCGAAGTAGTCGCAGCACCAGCCGCAGTCCCTGGATCATTACCGGCGCGGCAGCCGTGCTTGTTGTGGTGCTACTGGCCGTCGGCCGGCGGGACGCCGTGCCGCAGCAGCCGGAGCCCCGGGGCGACGCTGGCAGTCTGGCTGAGACGATCGCGCCGGCCGCGCTATTCCGCGGCCACGATCGGGCGCTGCGGGCTTGCACTGTCGCCCAGCTGATGCCTGAGGTCCTCGATGGGTTGTACTGCCACTGCTAGTGCCGCGGGAACTTCGACCATCGCTCTCTGCTCACCTGTTTCCAGAGCAACCATGGAGCAGGGTGCGATATCTGCATGGGTGAAGTGGAATTGGCGTATTGGATGATTCTGGAGGGACGGTCACTGGATGGAATTCGGGAGGCGGTGGATCTGGCGTACGGGCGGTGAGGGCGTTATGGCAGGACGGCATGAATGAGGGGCGGCAGAGGCGGCAGGAGTGGCAGGAGCGGCAGGAGCGGCAGATGACGTGTGGGCGCACGGTGCTGCGTCACTACTGCCGCTCCTGCCGCCCCTGCCGCCTTTCTTACATCCACCCTACAAGACGACTGAGTCACCATGAAATCCCACACTGACTACCTCTGGTTCAACACGAAGAGCCGCCAGGAGATCGTCGACATCACCGATGCCGTCGCCCAGCATGTCTCTGAGAGCGCGGTGAAGGAAGGGTTCGTCCTCGTTTCGGCGATGCATATCACGGCCTCCGTGTTCGTGAACGACCACGAGCGGGGCCTGTGGCACGACATCCTCAAGTGGCTGGAGGAGACGGTCGCGCCGTGGGATCCACGGCGGTACCGGCACAACGAGACCGGTGAGGACAATGGGGCAGCCCACCTGCGGAGTCTCACCATCGGCCATGAGGTCATCGTGCCGATCACCAAGGGCGGGCTGGATCTGGGGCCGTGGCAACGGATCTTCTATGGCGAATGGGACGGCAAGCGGAGGAAGCGGGTGATCGTAAAGGTATTGGGGGAGTGAATTAGGTTGTAGGGCATTCCTGAGTCTATTAGCTTAAATGGTTCCGGACATGGACGAAGGGTTGAGTACGCATCACTTGGCGGAGCTGTTCGCGCGGCAGGTCCGGGACCAGCCGACGCGTGAGTGTCTCGTATTCGGCAAGCGTCGGTTGACTTATGAGCAGGCGGACGCTGAAGCCAGTGCGCTGGCGGCGGCGTTCCGCGAGCTGGGCATTGAGGCCGGCGACCGTGTGGCCGTCGATCTGCCGAACTGGCCCGAATGGGTGATTTCCCTGTTGGCCGCTGCCCGGCTGGGTGCCGTGTTCGTGCCGCTCCACCCCTCCCTCGGCTACCACGAGCTCAAGTACCAGCTTCGCAACACGGAGGCGAGCCTGGCTGTGGCGGCAGAGTCGCTGGGCGAGGTCGACTACCTCGAGCTGTTCGAGGATCTGGTCGGCGAGCTGCCAGACCTCCACTACTTGGTGACGGTAGGGCGAGGCGACTTCTGGTACGACGACAGGGTGTTTCAGTTCGGCGACCTGCTGACGCGGGGCAGGCGAGGCGAGGTGGTGGAAGGGGTGGTGGACGCCGGCGCTCCGCTGACGATCCTCTACACGTCCGGAACTATGGGCAAACCGAAGGGCGTGGTGCTCACCCACCACAACCTGGTGTACGCGGCCTTCCAGGCCACGGAAGCGCTGGGCCAGACGCAGGCGGATCGGGTGCTGGCGACGGTGCCGTTCTTCACCGTCTTCGGCATGCAGGTGGTCGTCTCGACCCTGATCACCGGGGGAACGCTGATCCTGCAGAGCGAGTTTGATCCGGTGGAGGGCCTGGATCTGATCGAGCAGGAGGGGGTGACCATCTGCCACGGCGTGCCCACCATGTTCCAGCTCCTGATGGCCGATGCGTCGTTTGGGAGCCGGGATCTCTCCACTGTGCGGACCGGCATCGTGGCCGGAAGCCCGGTATCCGTGGACCTGGTGCGACGGATCCGCGAGTGGAGTGATGTCCAAATTGCCTACGGCCTGACCGAGACGGGCCCGACGGTCACAGTGACGCGGTTCGATGATCCTGCGGAGATGCGGGAGCGCTCCGTCGGGCGACCGATCGAAGGGGTGGACGTGCGCGTGGTCGACCTCACGGATGGCACGCTGCACGGTCCGGAGGCTGTAGGCGAGTTGGCGGTACGGGGTCCGAACGTCATGGCGGGGTATCACCGTATGCCGTCGGAAACCAAACGGTCGTATACCGCGGAGGGGTACTTGCTCACGGGCGACCTCGCCATTGTGGATGAGGATGGCTACGTGATGATTGTCGGCCGCCGCAAGGAGATGATCATTCGCGGCGGATACAATGTCTTTCCGCGGGAATTGGAGGATGTTCTCCGCACGCATCCGGCCGTGGATGACGCCTGCGTCGTGGGTGTTCCCAACGAGATTCTCGGGGAACTGATCTGCGCCTGTGTCATCCCCGTCGAGGGTGCAATCGTGACGGGGGACGAGTTGAAAGAGTACTGCCGAGAGCAGCTCGCTGACTACAAAGTCCCGGACCGTGTCCGCTTCTTCGACATCTTCCCACTGACCGGGAGCGGGAAGGTGAAGCGACGGGAGCTGGCACAGGTGGTGGGGCTGGAAATGAGTGCTACGTGAAGGAACCAACTGCTGGGCGGCCCTACCGAGCCGCCTACTCCGAGCCGCCGGCCCACGCGCCGAACGCGGCTCTGCTCATCGATTTTGACAATGTGACGCTGGGGATCCGGTCGGATCTCCAGGACCGACTGAGAAGGCTCCTCAATTCGGAGATCATCAAAGGCAAGGTCGCGGTACAGCGGGCGTATGCTGATTGGCGGCGCTACCCCCAGTACATCGTACCGCTCTCTGAAGCGTCGATCGACCTGATCTTCGCGCCGGCGTTCGGCTCGAACAAGAAGAACGCCACTGACATTCGCCTCGCGATCGACGCCCTCGAACTGGTGTTCACCCGCCCGGAGATCGGCACGTTCATCCTGCTGTCCGGAGACTCGGACTTCTCCAGCCTGGTGCTCAAGCTGAAGGAGTACGGCAAGTACGTCATCGGCGTCGGGATTCGCGAGTCGTCCAGCGACCTGCTGATCCAGAACTGCGACGAGTACTACGGCTACACCGAGATCACGGGCCTGATGAAGGAAGGAGAACTCGACACCGTCCGCCGCGATCCGTGGGAGTTGGTGGTCGAAGCCGTGATGCAGATGAAGAAGGAAGATGACGTCATGCGGTCTGACCGCCTCAAGCAGGTGATGCAGACCATCGATTCCAGCTTCGACGAGAAGGAAGTCGGCTTCAGCCGTTTCAGCAAGTTCGTCGTCGAAGCGGCCCAGCGGGGTCTGCTGAACCTGCGGAAAATGGAAAACGGGCAGTACGCCGTTGACCTGGGTGACAACGCGAACGTGCCGCCCGAGGCTGAGGAGGAGTTGCGCCGTAGTGCTGCAGCGCAGGAGCCCGCCGCCAAGCCGCGCCGCAAGCGGACCCCCCGTCGGCGCTCCGGTCGGGAAGAAGGGGGCCGCGATCTCACCCTGGCCGAAGCGTTCGAGCTCATGCGGCAGGCGCTCCTAGTGCTCGGCGCGGTGGGGGAACAGGCCACCGGTGCCGACCAAGTCCGGGAGAAGATGATCGAGCTACTTGGAAGCGGCTCGGATCCAGTGTTCGAGCGGCCGCGGTTCCAGCGGCTAATGCGCCAGGCTTACGACGCGGATCTCATCGAGCTCATCAAGAGTGACGGCGACGTCTACCTGCTGAAGCTCGGACCGCAGGCGATTGCGGTCGAGGAAGAAGCGCCGGTGGAAGCCAAACCGCCGGAGGAGGCTAAAGCTCCCGAGCCTGAGGCGAAGCCCGCTCCCACCAAACGCCGGAAGCGCGCCTCCACACGGAAGGCAAGCAAAGGGCGGAGCAGCACGTCGGGTTCCCGGTCTGCCAAGGCGGCAGGCAAGGCACCCGCGCAACCACCTGCCGGCGCGAAAAAGCAGGCTGACCAGGCGACTGACGTCGCCACAGCCCCGGAGCCCAAGTCGGAGAAGGCTGCCAGGCGGCATCCCCGGTTCCGCCGGGGGTCCCGGGGTGGCCGCTCGTCGGCTCGCAAGGCGACCGGCGATGCCGAGCCCACCGGTGCCGACACCAAGTCGTCGTCCGCCTCGGCGGCGTGGGTCACCAAGGGAGAGCGCGGTGCCCGCTCGCTGGGACCGCGCACGGGAAGTCGGCGGCGCCGGAGCGGGGCTGCGGCTACGCCGCGCGAGCCGACGGACAAGACGAGTGCTGGTGCGGAAGCGAAGACTCCGAGCGCTGAGCCGGCGGTTGAGGAGTCGGCAGATCAGACCGAGGCCCCGCGCGCGGCTGAAAGGCCCGCCGAGGACGAGCCGAATCGAGGTGGGGGGCTGTTGCAGCGGATGAGCGCTGCCATTCAGAAGGTAGTGAAGGGGCCGGGGGCGACCCCCGATGGTCCCGATGGCTGAATGAGAGAGCCGGCAGGATCGCCGCTACCCCAGCGGTTCTACGCGCGCGACACCGTCAGGGTCGCGCGCGACTTGTTGGGGTGCATCCTGGAGACGTCCCTCGGCGGCGCGCGAACCGTCGGGCAGGTCGTAGAGGTCGAGGCGTACGTGGGGCCACACGACCCGGCGGACCATGGGTACAGAAACCGCAAGACGGAACGCAATGCCGCGCTGTTTGGGCCGCCAGGGACGTCGTATGTCTACCTCATTTACGGTGTGCACTGGTGCTTCAACGCCGTGACTGAGCGAGAAGGGTATCCTGCTGCGGTGCTGGTACGGGCACTGGAACCGCTGGTGGGGTTGGAGATCATGGCCCAGCGCCGCGGTTCGGATGACCCGCGCCGGCTCTGCTCCGGTCCCGGTCGACTGTGTCAGGCGCTGGGCATCACCGGGGAGCGAAGTGGCGAACGGCTCGCGGATGGACCGGTCCGGATCTGCCGTCCGCGGAGGGCGGACCGCATCACCGTCGGGGCGGGGCCCCGGGTCGGCATCTCCCGAGCTGCGGACTGGCCGCTGCGATTCTACGTGGAAGGATCCAAGTGGCTGTCGCGCCGGTCGTGAATGCCGCCTCGCCGGACATACGAAGGGCCCGGATGCGACGTCCGGGCCCTTGCGCTGAGGCCAGCCGGGTCTCTATTGCACTATTGCTCCGTGCCGATCTCGGTGCGGGAGGAGGTGAGGGCGAACCGCAGGCCGCCGACAAACACGTGGTTTGCGCTCCTGATCAGGAAGTCGTCGGACGCCGGCATGTAGTGGTAGTCCGCGAAGAACGCGAGCCGTCCAAAGCGCCACTGGAAACCACCGCCAAATACAAGGAACGCAACGCTGGAAGCTTCCTCGATTGCCTGGAAGGCAGCCGCGAGCTCAGCGGCGGATGCGGCGCCGGCATTCAGTGTGTCGGCATCCGTCAGATGGTGGAGCGCGAATCCACCGCCGAGGTAGATCTGCAGTGCAGCGTCCGTGGGGATCGCGTATATCACGGCCTGGACCCGCTGTCCCCGGGTGAAGCTCACCTGAGACACGCCCGTGGGGCTCGCTCCGTTGGCGACCAGCGTGCTGGTGTTGTCGCTGAAGATGATCTCGTCAAACGCCAAGTAGAGGGCGGCCCGGCTCCTGGTGATCATCCAGTGCCCACCTGCAAACCAGGCCTGATCCCAGGCCGACCCCGGGTTGAAGAGGTAGACCCCCCCCTGCGCTCCCCAGTACCAGCGGTCCTGCCACGCCTCTCTCTGTGCCAGTGCGGGCGTCGTGGCAAGCGCCAGCAGCGCTGCGGTGAGCGGAATCCTGGAGACGATTCGCATTGGCCGTACCTCCCAGCTATTGGCTCCCGAGCCCGATATCCCAATTGCGGCGTGCTCGAGGGGAGCCTCAAGGTTCCGTGCGTCGGCGCCGCCTTGCCGGCCAGCTGCTGAGGACTGGAGCAGCTCGGGCAAATATCGGCCTGGAGCATCTGGGAAGCCGCGTCTTCCGTCACAGCCTTGCCGGCGCGAGACAGGGGGACTGAGGCTCCCTAGGGCCCGTCCCCGGGCGGCTCCGTGGCTCCGAGGCGACCCCGAATATAGAGCCTGAGGCGCGGAAACGCGAGACCTGATCCGGATGTGGCGGCGGAGCTAGCGCCTTGGCAACGTGGAGGTTAAGGCCCGGCATCGCGAAATCACTTGAAGCGCTAGTGTGATCCCAAGGTCCGTTCGCACTTGCGTGCTCCGCCCCGCTTCCGGCACCATTGCCCGCGAATCCCCCAGCAAATCCGGCCTACGCAACGGTTGTGAGCGTACACTCACAACGGGATCGAGGGCTCACGGAGGGGGGCTGAGGGCACCACCACTCCCCCATCGCCTCCCCGCCTACCGTCGCTCCTTGTGCAGCACCCTGTCAGTGACGTGTCTCAAGAGTCTGTGAAAGAGACCACCCGCCGAGAACGCCACCGCGCGGAGGGACTGCTCGGCGGGTGTGGTATGCGCCGAACCTCTGGCTCACCGCACTAGTTCGCTACGCTAGATCAGCCGCAGCTGCCTCCCGACCTTGTGGAACGCCTCGAGCGCGGCGTCGAGATCCTCCTGCGTGTGGCCCGCAGAGATCTGGCACCGCACCCGCGCCTGGCCCTTGGGGACGACGGGGTAGCCGAACCCCGTGACGAATACACCCTCGCCCAGCAGCAGATTGCTCATCTGGATGGCCTTCGCGGTGTCGCCGAGTATGACGGGGATGATTGGTGTGTCACCCTCCAGCGGTTTGAACCCCATCTCGACGAGGCGGTGGCGGAAGTACCGTGCGCTGTCGTGGAGCCGGGTGACGCGCTCGGGATGCTCGCGAAGATAGCGCACTGCCGCGAGGGCGCTTGCCGCGACGGTGCACGGTAGGGCATTGGAGAACAGCTGTGGGCGCGATCGCTGGGTGAGGTAGTCGCACATGGCTGCCGACGACGCGGTGAAGCCACCGGCCGCGCCTCCCAGCGCCTTGCCCAGCGTCGAAGTAATGATGTCTACCTCGCCCAGCACCCCGGCATGTTCCGGCGTCCCTCGGCCCGTCTTGCCGAGTACGCCGGTGGCATGGGAGTCGTCCACGGCAACGATGGCGTCGTACTTCCGTGCGAGCTCGAGGATGTCCGCGAGCCTGGCGACATCGCCCTCCATCGAGAAGACGCCGTCGGTCATGATGAGGCGGGTGCGCGCGTCCGCCACGGACTTGAGCTTCTCCTCGAGGTCCGTCATGTTGGAGTGTTTGTAGACGGCCGATCGACACTTGACGATGGCCTTCGCCAGTCGAATGGAGTCGATGATTGAAGCGTGGTTCAACTCGTCGGAGATCACCGCGTCTTCCGGCCCAAGAAAGGTCGCGCACAGTCCCTCATTTGCGTTCCAGCACGAGACGTATGTCAGCGACGCCTCGGTGCCCACCAGGTCGGCCAACGCCTGCTCCACCTCTCGGTGGATGGTGAACGTTCCGCAGATGAACCGTACGCTCGCCGTGCCGGCGCCGAAGCGTTCGAGCGCTGCCTGCCCGGCCTGGATGATCTCGGGTATCGCCGACAGGCCGAGGTAGTTGTTCGAGGAGAGAATGATCACCTCGCCTCGGCCTTCCATTTGCACGCGGGCGTCCTGTGGTGAGTCAAGGTAGTTGAGCTGCTTGTAGACGCCGTCCTTCCTAAACTGATCGAGCTCCGTCTCTAATCGCTGCTCCACCGACGCCTTCATTGCATCCCCCCGGGTAGTCGCACCACTAACGTCAGCACGGGCGGGCAGGCGGTCGGGCGGAAAGGCGGTCGTGTGCTAGATGACCGCCTGTCCGCCCGACCGCCCGGCCGCCCTAGAGAATGCTCCGCACCAAACCACCGTCTACCTGCAACGCGACGCCCGTAATGTAGCTCGCCTGCTCGGACGCTAAGAACGCGACTACCGCTGCCAACTCTGCCGGCTCACCCATGCGTCCGGTAGGAATGCCGCGGACGAAGTCGCCAAGGACATCTTCCACTCGCCGATTACGCTGGGCGGCCAGCTCGGCGGCGAGCTCCTCCACCCTCTCCGTGCGCATGTATCCCGGACACACACAATTGACGGTGATGCCGTCGACGGCCACCTCGTCCGCCAGCGTCTTGGCGAATCCAAGCACGCCGGCCCGTGCTGTGGTGGACAGGATCAGGTTCGTGATGGGTTGCTTCGCCGCTACGCTGGTGAGGCAGATGATGCGACCCCAATGGCGCTCCCGCATACTCGGGAGCACTGCACCACAGAGATGAATGGTCGATAGGAGATTCAGACCCAGTGCGGCATCCCAGCCCTCGGCTGGCACTGCGTCGAATCGCATCGCCGGCGGCCCACCAGCGTTGCACAGGAGAATGTCCACGGGTCCAAGCTGCTGCGTGACTCGCCGGGCGAGCTCCTCGACCTGGGCAGGTACACTCACATCGGCCTGAACGGCGACCACTTCCCGATGGGCGTGCGCCTTGACGTGCTCCACCGCTCGGGCGAGCCGGTCGGCGTCCCGTCCGTTGAGGGCAACGTGGCATCCTTCTGCGGCGAGGGTGGTGGCAATAGCCAGTCCCAGTCCGCTTGAGGAGCCGCCTATCAGCGCGACGCGTCCGTCGAGTTGCAGGTCCATGTTCCCAGGCCCTCCATTCCCAAAGGCGTTGCCACGCGCGATCGCGGCTGATCGTGACGTGCGGGATTGCGCGATTGCCCGAACGTGGTGAGCAAATTCACCGAGGAGCGTCGCGTGCGTTTGCCGCAATTTGAGCGGTGGCACGAGAGGCAGCAAGCGCCGCCGACCAACACTCGCAACGGCATACAAAGACGCGGGCACTGTTTCGTCGTCATTGGTCCGCAGTGCGTCGGTGCTTGCTCGCAGCTTAAGTCACCCGCCTATATGCGCGCTTGTCAGTGTTCATCCATGACTTCATCCGTGGCTGAAAACCTATTGCGTGATTCAACTTGATTCACAATATTCGCTCCGTGATATTGCGTTCGAAGGAGCGCCGCTGTTGTCGGTAACGCGACGCGAGTTCGTCAAACGAACTTCAGTCGCTGCGCTCGCTGCCTCCGCGGCGAGCGAGCTGTTCGCATCCTCACCGGTTTCCGCCCCACCCGATTCGTCAGTCAAGGAGCTCTGCCTGTTCGCACTGGACGCCGCGCGGAGTGCGGGTGCGTCGTACGCCGACGTGCGGGTGAGCAGCGTGCGGACGCAGGTCGTATCCACACGAGAGGAGCGCCTCACGGCGCTGCGCGATGACGAGACGCTCGGAGTTGGTGTTCGCGCGCTGGTCGGTGGCGCATGGGGCTTTGTCGCGAGTCGCGTTCTGACTCGTGACGAGTGCGTGCGCGTTGCGCAGCGCGCTGTGGAACAGGCGAGAGCGAACCAGCAGGGCGTTCGGCGATCGGTGACGCTCGCGCCAGTGGAGGCCTATCCCAACGGAGCGTGGCAGAGCCCGATTCAGCTGGATCCGTTCGACGTCGCAATCGAGGACAAGGTCGCGACGCTGCTGGGTGCCAATGCAGAGGCGNNCCAATGCAGAGGCGCTCAAGGTGGACGGCGCACGGTTCGTGTCCTCGTCGATGTCGTTCGTCCGTCTCCAGACGACGTTCGCTTCTACCGAAGGCAGCATCATCGAGCAGACCATGTACCGGTCGCTGCCCTCGATGACGGTCACCGCGGTGTCCTCGGACTTCTCGGACTTCCAGCGCCGCTCCTCCACCGAGATCCCCCCGATGGGCGTCGGCTACGAGCTCGTGCGCGCTGCTGATTTCGCAGGTCGGGCGATGGGGTGGGCGGAGGAGGCCGTCCAGAAACTCTCGGCCAAGCCGGTGGAACCTGGACAATACGATCTGATTCTCGATCCCAGTCATCTCTTCCTCACCATCCACGAGAACATCGGGCATCCCACCGAGCTCGATCGCGCCATGGGGTATGAGGCGAACTATGCCGGCACCTCATTCCTCGCACCGCCGGAAGCAGTGATCGGAAAGTTCCGGTACGGACCGGAGATGATGAACATCCAGGGCGACCGAACCCAGCGGGGCGCTCTGGCGACGGTTGGGTGGGACGACGAGGGCGTGCCAGCGGATAGCTGGCCGATCGTGAAGGACGGCGTGTTCGTGGACTACCAGACCACCCGCGAGCAGGCGGGTTGGATCGCCCCGCTCACGGGGATCACCCGCTCCCACGGGTGTTCCTACGCCCAGTCGTGGGATCGGGTGCAGTTCCAGCGCATGCCCAATGTCTCGCTCCTGCCGGGAGAGGATGACTACGTGCTGGACGACCTCGTGGCCGCTACTGATCGCGGCATCCTGATCAAAGGCCGGGGATCGTACAGCATCGACCAACAACGCTACAACTTCCAGTTCGGCGGCCAGGTGTTCTACGAGGTGCGTGGCGGACAGATCACCGGCATGCTCAAGGACGTGGCCTACCAGGGGCGGACGCCGGAGTTCTGGAACTCAATGGACATGTTGGGCGGACCACGGAGCTACGCGTTGGGCGGAACGTTCTACGACGGCAAGGGTCAGCCAGCGCAGGTGAATGCCGTGAGCCACGGTTGCCCCGCGGCGCGGTTTCGCCAGGTCACCGTGCTCAGCACCGCCGGGGGGAGGTAGCCCCGGCACGCGCCTATGGCCGACATCCTGACCGAGAGTGACGCGCGGGAGTTGTCCCAGCGCATCTTGAGCCACACGACGGCCGATGGAGCCGAGGTGCGGCTCCGGTCCGGATTGGACGGCAACACGCGCTTCGCTGTGAATCAGATCACTACCTCCGGGGAGGTCATCGATACCGAGGCGTCCGTGAGCGTGCGGTTCGGCGCGCGACAAGCATCGGTGACGTTCAACGAGTTGGACGATGCGAGTCTCGCCAGCGCCGTGGGCAAAGCGGAACGTCTTGCACAACTCGCGCCGGAGGATCCGGAGCAGATGCCGCTCATGGGACCTCAGGAATACGCGGCGGTGCAAGCGTTCTTCGAGGACACACACCAGCTCTCTCCGGAGAGGAGGGCCGAGGCGGTGCAGGCGGTGGTGTCAGCCGCCGCACAAGCAGGCCTGGTGGCGACTGGGTTCCTGCCCCGTGTGGCCGGGGCCACCGCGGTGGCCAACACAAACGGCCTGTTCGCCTACGAACGGTCGACGCTGGCGTCGTACACTACCACCGTTCGGACGCCGGAGGGCGACCGATCGGGGTGGGCTGGGGCTACCCACAACGATTGGACTCGTATGGCCGCTCCGGAAGTCCTGGCGGACCGTGCGGTGACGAAGGCACAGCAGAGCGCTCGGCCGGTGGCCGTCGAGCCTGGCCCCTACACGGTGGTCCTGGAGCCGACGGCCGTGGGGAATCTCGTACAGCTCATGGCCTTCGGGCTCGGCGCGCGGGCCGCCGATGAGGGACGCTCGTTCTTCTCCCGGCGCGGCGGTGGCAACAAGATCGGCGAGCAGGTGGCGGATGTGCGAGTCACGCTGTACTCCGATCCACAGGACCCGGACCTCCTCCAGCGCCCGTTCACCGACGAAGGGCTGCCAGTCAACCGCACGGTGTGGATCCAGGACGGTGTGCTGGTCAACCTTGCCTACGACCGCTATTGGGCGGACCGACTGGGGCGTGCACCTGTGCCATTGGCCGGCGGGATCAAGCTGGCCGGCGAGACCGGCACGGCGGCTGATCTAGTGAGCACGGTGGAGCGCGGGCTGCTGGTCACCCGCTTCTGGTACATCCGAGGTGTCGATCCCCGAACGATATCATACACCGGGATAACCCGTGATGGGACGTTCCTGATCGAGAACGGTCGGATCACCGGGGCAGTGAAGAACTTGCGATTCAACGAGAGTGTTGTCGCGATGCTCAACAACATCGTGGGCATTGGTGCGGCGGTCCGGGTCGTGGCGTCGGAATCAGGCGGTTTGGGGGCCGCCGTTGCGGTGCCGCCACTGGTGGTGCGCGACTTCCACTTCACCTCGGTGTCGGACGCCGTCTAGTGCCGTTCCAACTTGTTGCCCCCAATCTGCGAGTTGGTGCCGCACTGCTGCGGCGTCCCAGAAGTTCGTTTCTGCCGCTGATTGATCGACAAGCGAACGCGGATTCGTATCGGCCAAGAAGGAGGGGCGTAGCATGCTACGCCCCTACAGACTCGTCCACAGACTAATCCGCGTTGCGAGAGTCATCCGCCGCCGCGTGGGCGCCCGGACAGCCCCACCGGTGCGTGCGATGTGCAGCGACCTAGCGGAGTGTGCGATCGGCAGCGCTCCAGCGGAGCGGAGCGAGGTGTGCTGAGTGGCGCCGGACGCCGCTCAATCCGCTCGCCTAGTAGGGCGGGCACTCACCATCAGTAGGAGGCGTTATGGCGAAGAGAAAGCGGGCGACGAAGAAGAAGGCCGCGAAGCGCAGAACTAAGAAGCGCGCGACCAAGAAGAAGGCGGCGAGGAAGAAGAAGTAACCTGACGTCGCCCAATACTCGCAGCACGTTGCGATGGGGTCGGCACGCTGCCGGCCCCGCAGCGTTTGTGGACTTCAGCTCTTGACCGCGACGAGCCAGTCGGGTGCTTGGCGCTGCCCCCGGGGTTCGATGCGCCAGCCGGAATAGTGGGCCTTGAGGCCCCCGAGTCCCGACGCAGCTACGCTGGCAGTCGGTTCCGGCGGCAGGATGCAATGCACTCCGCCGTGCATGGTGTGGGTGGTGAGGGCCTCGAAGAAGGCCCCGCGGCTCGCGGTATCCAACGGACCGAGCGCAGCGGGGTCGATCACCACGAGCAAGGACATCACGTCTGGAAACCAGTCGCCGAGGCTAACCACCAACGCCTGGAAGCGGGATGCAAGCGCCTCGGCGGCCGCCCGCCTCTCCGCTGCTTCGACGGTGGCCAGCTCCTGGTCGATGAACACCACCGGCCAGTCGTGGGCGGCTAGGTAGAACGCGGCAGGTGCGGCACCGGCGCCCACCACCAGGGCATCGCCTTCGTCGTCCAGTTCCTGTGCCAGCTCCGTGAACGGTGTGTCCGGATCGAGGCCCCAGTGCGTCGGCTCGCGCTGAGCCCGGCGCAACTTGAGGTGCCGCGCCCGCCAGCGCCGATATGTGGGGAGGTTGAGGCGGCGCATGATCAGTCGGTCCACGTGCTCCAGCACCAGGACCTCGGTGAGGACCAGCTGCTCGTCCGGACCCACCTCCAGCTCGCGCACTGCTTCGTCGGCGATCGCCAGCAGCTCTTCCCTGGAGATCTGCTGCTTGAACTCTTCAATCCGTTCGAGGATGAACTCGCCGTACTCCTGGCGCAGCGACCGCTGCTGGCGCGCGCGTCGGCGGCGTGGTTGCGGCGAGGTCAGCACGGCTCGATGTGGACTACTACTTCGTTGAAGGCGAGCTGGCTCCGGAGGCGCAGTTCGACGGCGTCAGCGATTCGGTGTGCCGTCTCCACGCTGGCGTCGCGCCGCACCGCAATCGTCAGCTCGGCGAAGCGGCGGTCGGGCGCGCCCCGCGACCGAATGCCATACGCCGTGACCACCCCGTTGACGGCCTCCGCTGCCGACTGGATGTCATGCGACGGGACCGCGTGCTGGTCCACCAAGACCGGCACCGAACGGGCCACGATGCCGTATGCCAGTACCACGATCACAACCGCCACCAACAAGGCGACGATGGGATCCACGTACCAGTAGCCAGCCCGTGAGAACAACACGCCGACCACCACGCCCATCGTGATGAACACGTCTGCCCGGGTGTGGGCAGAGTCAGCAAGGAGGATCTCACTGTTGAGCTGCCGCCCGCGTCGCGACTCGTAGACGGTGACGAAGGAATTTATCACGAGCGTCCCCAGGAGGACTGCCATCTCCGGAAGGCTGATCTCCAGGGGCGCTGCACCGGCCGTCAATCGCGTGATGGCTCCCTTGACCAGTTCGAAACCGGTAATCGAGAGAAAGATGACGATCGCGAGGGCACCCAGGGTCTCGAACTTCTCGTGTCCGTAGGGGTGATCCTCGTCGGGCTCTCGGGCCGCGACCCAGATCACCGCCAGGGCGAGCACGTTGTTCATCGCGTCGACGGACGAATGTACGGCATCGCCCAACAGGCTCAGTGAACCGGTACGTAGCCCAATGACAAATTTGGCCCCCACCACGCCGAGGTTGGCGATGAGGAGGCCGATGAGTACTCGCTGAACCTGAACGTTCCGGTCGCGCGCGCGCGCGCGGGCGGGCGGCATGGTCTGCAACCTGGTCCCAGCAGTGCTGCCTGTCAACTGTTGTGCGGCAAGAACTCACCTAGAGAGACATGCGGCGGCCACTACATGGCAGTATACTGATCAGTCTCATCCCCTCCGCCACCCCCCCAGGGGGAGGAGGGGGAGATGGGGGAGTTGATCAGCAGCTAGTGGTCAGGACGGAGTGGCCGTGCCTCGTGGAGATACACGTGTCTGAAGGTGGAGGGAGCACGCTCCGTATTCACATGCATCAGCACCCGAATGCGCCGGGCCAGACCGCCGGGGACGTCCATTTCGGTGGCCCCCAAGAGGGCGACGCTATTCCATCCAAGCTGTCGTGCCGCCCGGGCCGGATACTCGCTGGTGATGTGGGGGGTCGCGACAACAATGACGCTTGCGATACCGGGGGCGGCGATCTCGTTGACCGTCAGTAGGGTCTCGAGGAGCTCGCGCGTCGCCTCGAGCACCGATTCCGCCGTGTCGTGCAGCACCACCGTGGTACCGCGGATTCCCCGTACCGGCATCACGTCTCCTTATGGCACTTCCTGACGTCCGCCTCCTGGCAATCGCCGGACCGCCCACGGTCGAACTGCCGGCGCTGATGGACGCGTGTCGGGCCGCCGTCGCTGGCGGGGCGACGGCGGTCCAGATTCGCGTCAAGGACGTCCCGGCAGCCAGCCTCGTGCAGGCGGCCGCGTCGCTCGTGGCGACGCTCCCCATTCCCGTCTACGTCAATGATCGGGCCGATGTGGCGTGGGCCGCAGGGGCCCAGGGGGTCCACGTCGGCTGGGACGACATCTCGCCGGCCGCAGTGCGGACCTTTGCAGGCGATGCCCTTCGCGTCGGCGTGTCAGTGGGCACACCCAGCGAGGCTGTGGCGGCGCTCGCGGCCGACGTCGACTATTGGAGCGTGGGCTCCGTGTACGCAACGGCGACGAAACCGGACGCCGGTGCCCCAATAGGCACTGCGGGCTTCCGTTCTCTCGCCGCCCGGGCACCTGAAGGAATGTCCGTCATCGCCATCGGCGGCATCACGGCGGCCAACGCGGCAGAGGTCATCGAAGCAGGTGCCTGCGGTGTTGCTGTCAGCAGCGCCATCTTCTCTGCTCCCAACATCGCGCAGGCCGCTCGCGCGCTCCGCGAGGTCGTTGATCGGGCGCTATCGGCGTAACCGATTGATGGCAGCTACCGTTCCGTTCCTTGGCGGCGTACTTCCCGCACAGCCCGGCGGTGCTCGGCGTAGGTTCGGGAGAACACGTGCTGTCCGTCGGGACGGGCCACGAAGTAGAGGAAATCGGTTCGCGCCGGATTGAGCGCAGCCTCGATGCTTGCCTCTGACGGCTCGCCGATGGGTCCGGGGGGCAGGCCGTCGATGAGGTAGGTGTTGTACGGTGAGGCTATCTGGTAGTCTCTCTCCCACAACCGCCGTCGCTGTCCCAGTGCGTACGCCACCGTAGGGTCTGCCTGCAGGCGCATGCCGTGTCTCAGGCGATTGTGGTACACGGACGAGACGTACTTGCGGTCGGGTGGGTGGCGCACCTCGCCCTCGATGATGGAAGCCAGGGTGACGATCTCGTGCCGCGTCATGCCGAGGCTGTCCAGCTGGTGCTGCCACTCGGGGCGCCAGCGCGCCTCGAATTCTCTGGCCAGTTGTCGCACGACATCCAGCGCGACGGCGTCGGTGCGAACGAGGTAGGTGCTCGGGTAGAGATAGCCTTCCAGGGTCGCTGCCGGGATGCCAAGACTCACGCGGAGCGCCGAGTCCTGGGCGGCTGCCAGCAGGCTATCCGCGGGAATGCCGAGCTGTTGTTCCACGGCTGCGGCGACTTCTCGCAGCGTCAAGCCTTCGGCGATCACGATCCGCTGCTGAGCTGGTCGTCCGGTGACCAGGATGCTCAGCAGTTGTCGGATGGAGACCGGGCGAGGGATCTCGTAGGTGCCGGCCTGAATGGCCCGCTGTCGTCCGGACATCGTGGCGTAGAAGCGAAACAGCTCGGCAGAGCGGATGAGGTCCCGCACCTCGAGGGTTTCGGCTACCGCGGCAAGGGTCGCACCGCGGTGAATTGTCAACTCCTCCGAGGCTTCCGGTGGCGGGGATGAAGTACAGCCAAGCACCGCCGATACCGCGGCAGCGCTGAGTGCTCGCGGTATCATTGGCGACGGCTGTCGAGGAAGAGCTGCAGTAGCACGGTGGCCGCGAGTTGGTCGACGTCGCCCTTGCGTCCCCGGGTGCTCCCTCTCAGCTCCTTGACGGCGCCTATCGCCCGCCCCGTGGTCATGCGCTCGTCCCAGTACCCGACAGGCAATCCCGTCTTCTCGGCGATCAGGGCTCCGGTGGCCCGAACACGGGCTGCTCGCTCGTCCTCCGCGCCGTCTGGGGAAAGCGGCAAGCCCACGACGACGCCCACCGGGTGGTGGGCATCCAAGTGTTCCTTGAGCCGCTGCATGGGAAAGCGCCGGCCGGCACGCCTGGTCAGGGTCGTCAGGGGCTGCGCCAACGTTTGCGATGGGTCTGACAGCGCTAGGCCGATCCGTTTGTCGCCAACATCCACTCCCAGCAGCCGCCCCTCTAGCGGAAGGTCGGCTCGGCGGTTCGGCGGTTTGTCGCGTGACTCGTCCGCCGGCCCGCCGATCCGCCGATCCGTCGACATCACCCCTCCTGCATGGTGGAGAAGAACTCTTTGTTCGTCTTGGTCCGCTTCATCCGTTCCAGCAGGAACTCGATCGCCTCGACGGTGGGCATGTCCGCCAAGAAGTTGCGGAGCAGGTAGATCTTGTTGAGCTCGTTCTCCTCGAGGAGCAACTCCTCCTTCCGAGTGGAGCTTCGCTGCACATCGATTGCGGGCCAGATCCGGCGGTCTGCGATGCGGCGGTCGAGTATGAGTTCCATGTTTCCGGTGCCCTTGAACTCCTCGAAGATCACTTCGTCCATCCGACTCCCTGTCTCGATCAGGGCCGTGGCGACGATGGTGAGCGAGCCACCACTATCGATGTTCCGGGCGGCGCCGAAGAAGCGCTTGGGCTTCTGCAGCGCGTTCGCGTCCACGCCGCCTGACAGGATCTTACCTGAGTGGGGGATCACGACGTTGTGGGCGCGGGCCAGTCGGGTGATGGAGTCGAGCAGGATCACGACATCGTGTCCGTGCTCCACCATTCGCCTGGCCTTCTCGATCACCATGTCTGCCACCTGAACGTGCCGGTCCGCTGGCTCATCGAACGTGGAGGCGATCACCTCCGCCCCGGTCACGTTCTCCTCCATGTCGGTTACCTCTTCGGGGCGCTCATCAATGAGGAGCACGATGAGGAGAGCCTCGGGGTGATTTTCGCTAATGGAGTTTGCGATCTTCTGGAGGAGTATGGTCTTGCCAGCCTTGGGAGGTGACACGATCAACCCCCGCTGGCCGAATCCTACGGGGGTAAGGAGGTCCATGACTCGCATCGACAGATCGGCGTCTGAGCGCTCGAAGCGCGCGCGGCGGTCGGGGTAGCGCGGCCGTAGATTGTCGAAGCCGATGCGATGTTTGGCCTTCTCGGGGTCGTCGAAGTTGATCCTTTCGACCTTGAGGAGTGCGAGGTAGCGCTCTCCTTCCTTTGGCGGTCGTACCTGTCCCAGGACCGTGTCGCCTGTCCTGAGATCGAAGCGCTTGATCTGGCTCGGACTCACATAGATGTCGTCAGGTCCGTACAGGTAGTTCCAGTCCTGGCTCCGCAGGAAGCCGTACCCCTCGGGGAGGATCTCCAGTACGCCCTCGCCGCGCAGCACGGTATCGGAATCGAGCAGCGACTGTTCGATTCGGAAGATCAAGTCCTGCTTGCGTAGGCCTGAGTAGTTGGTGATGTTCAACTCCTCAGCCATGGCGTGGAGCTCGGCGACCGATTTCTTCTTTAGCTCTGCGATGTCCACTTGGCGGGAATCTCCATCAAAGAGGTGGGGTGGTGCTGCAGTCGATTAGGTCCGTTAGCCCCGCGCACTGGGCGCACTGGCCGTTGCTTAGTGTGAGATTGGACGTTTCGGGGATATCTGTTAGACGTGTAGGCCGGTATCATACGGTGTGCAGCGACAACCGTCAAGAGGCCCTGTGAGCTCGATCTCGAAGTTCTTCCTCTGGTGGCGCACCATCGTGGTGCGTGACCGAGAGGTGGTGGATGCAGTTGTAGATCCGGCTCACCGGGGCCCGTCTCCGGAGTTGGAGGCGGCCCTGGCGGAGTGGCCCGGACCGTACTACTGGGCGGAGAGGGACGGTGAAGGTCGACTGGTCTTGATCCGGGCGCTGACGCCGCCGAAGCCGGAACGCTGGTTCCTGCACGGCATCCTCTTCCTGGTGACGTTCTTCACCGTATGGATGGGTGGTGCCCTGCTTGCGGGTTCGGCGCTTCCCCTCGCCTTCCCGTTCAACATCGACTTCTCGGTGGCACCGCGGCTGCTGCTTGACCTCGTCTCCGAGTTGGTCACGCAGCGGGCGGGGCTGGACTTCGCCATGGCCCTGATGGCGATTCTCCTGGCTCACGAGACCGGTCACTTCATCATGGCGCGGCGCTACGGGATCAACGCGTCGCCGCCGTACTTTCTGCCGGCGCCACCCATCGTGAACTTCATCGGCACCTTCGGTGCCTTCATTCGCCTCCGCAGTCCGATCGTGGACCGGCGGCAGCTCATGGACGTCGGTGCTGCGGGACCGTGGGCCGGCTTTGTGGTGGCGATGGTCGCACTGGTGGTGGGGCTGTCACGGTCGCTGGTGGTGCCAGATGTCGGCGCCTCAGATCAGTTCGTAGTGCTGGCCAACTTCCAGCTCTACCTCGGCGACTCTCCCATCATGTATCTGACGCGGCGGCTGGTGGCGGGAGAGGGCACGGTCCTGCTTCACCCACTCGCCTTCGCGGGCTGGCTTGGACTGTTCGTGACAATGCTCAACTTGCTGCCCCTGGGACAGCTTGACGGCGGCCACATCCTCTACGCGCTGATCGGGAGATGGCAGGCCACCATCGGGCCCGTCATCTGGATGGGGTTGAT
Source organism: Gemmatimonadales bacterium (assembly GCA_011772755.1). GTDB lineage: Bacteria > Gemmatimonadota > Gemmatimonadetes > Gemmatimonadales > GWC2-71-9 > WVYX01. The sequence goes on along the minus strand of WVYX01000008.1, from coordinate 10,343 downwards.
CGCCCTGGGCTTCGTGCAGGGGCAGTGGTGGTGGTGGATCTGGGCGGCGTTCATCCTCATCCTGGGCCGAGGCCGGGTGGCGCACCCCCAGGTGTTGGACCGCTATCGACCGTTGCCTGTGAGCCGGCGGCCCGTGGGTTGGGCTACGCTCCTGCTGTTCGTGGGGACGTTCAGCCCCATCCCAGTGCACTATTTCTGATTCCTGATTGCTGATCGCGATTGCGCGTGGTGCCTGCCACTGGCGGCAGTCCGCCCGGCTCAACCCTTCAACCCAAGCGGCAGCCCGACCTCCAAAGCCCCCACCCCGCGGCGGCAGGAGCGGGAGGTGACTCGCGCTTGTGCCGCTGGGAGGTGGGGGGCAGGGCTGCCGCTTCCTGCCGCTGGAGTTGGTGGAGAGTAGACGGGGCTGCCGCCTGCTGCCGCTCGGGTGGAGCGGCGGTGGTGGGGCAACAGTGACTGCCCGCTCACTATTGCTTAAGTGATAGATACGTTTATATTTGCGCAAACCAACAGGTAACTTGAGATGCCGGGAAACCCGGTCCGCTTCGGTGCCTCCAACCCCACCGAACCCATCATCCACGAACTCCCCCCGTTCCGGTACGAGGGCGAGCTGGTGGCCATCAGGCTGGAGATGCGGCGGGCTGACGACGGGACCTGGCGTGGTCGGCTGATCTTCGGGACGGGAGAGGACGGCACCGCCCCTGCCACTGGCGAAATCTTCTGTGCCGGGAGCGAGAGCGAGATCTGGGAGTGCTTCCACGACCTGAGGGACCATAATCTCCGAGATCTGTACCGCTCGGTGACTGAATGACAGAAGACGCCGACGAGCAACACCGCAAGCTGAGGCACAATCTCTCCAACCCACTCTCGGCCATCCTCGCCGAGACGCAACTGCTGTTGCTGCGGGCTGACTCCTTGGATGACGAGACGGTGAAGGCTCTGCGGGAGATCGAACGTCTCGCCCGACGCATGCGGGAGATGCTGAAGGGTTAACCGCCCCGACCCCCATCACCCCGGCGGCAGCACCGCCGCCCCACTCCCTGCTCCGAGCGGCAGCCTGTCTGCTGCACCTCCCCCCGGTGGCAGTGGAATTGCTGTAAGGCGGATCCGCGGCAGACCGGCGTGACGGCATCGCGGCATGATGAAACTCTGGGAGGCTCCCGCCTCCTCCCGCCCACGCTGCGGTGTCGTACCAGCCAGAGTTCTTCCATTACCGAAGTCCCTCTCCTGCCGCCAGGTTGGGAAGGGGAAGCGGTAGGGGTTGGGCTGCCTCGATCAGTGTCCCTGGTTCATTTCCCGCCGACAATCGTACCACCTGGTGGAACAAATCGCATCTTGACGCCGCAAGATGCGCGGGACAACTTCTCCGCTTCCCGTACCAGATGGCTGTCCCCGCCAGCTCGGCGGCCACCCTGGAGCAACCTCATGTGCAAGTCTGAGTACGTCCTCAGCAGGTCCCGGTTATTGTTGCTGTCCCTTGTTCTCGCTGTTGTGCCACTCCTCTCCGCCTGCGCCGGTGCCCGCCCAACAGAGGTTTCCCCCGAAGAGATTCCAGAACTCGAACAACGCATCGCCGAACAGCCCGGCAACGCGGATGTGATTCTCCGCTATGCCGCCGCGTTGTATGCGGCGGAGCGTTGTGACAGTGCGCGTGCGGTGGCGCTCACGGGGATGGCGATCAGGCCGGAAAGCGCGATTGGCCCGCTGGTGATGGGCCAGTGCTTTGAGCGAGAAGAGGAATACGACCAGGCAATCGCCGTCTACCGCCAGTTCCTTGCAGAGTACCCCGATCGCCGGGGGTCACCCGCCGTTCGGGCCCGCGAGATGTTCGCCCTGCGTGCTCGAGCGAGCATGCGTGCACGAGCGGCGTTGGATCGGGAAGCGGAACTGGCACGACAGCCGGCGGATCCGCAAACCTTGGCCGTGCTGCCGCTGGAGATCGCCGGGGACACGAGCTTCCTGCCGCTTTCCCGCGGACTCGCCCAGATCCTTACCTCCGATCTCGCCTTGCTGCAGCGGTTCCGCTTGGTGGAGCGGCTTCAGCTGGGTGCGCTGATTCAGGAGATGCAGCTCGCCGAAGCTGGCCGAGTGGACGTCGCTACGGCCGCCCGGATGGGACGCCTCCTCCAGGCAGGCCGGATGGTGCAGGGACTGGCGGCCATCCCGCCGGAGGGAGACGTCCGACTCGAAGCCGCCGTGGTGCGATCGGACGGCCAGGTAACCAGCCCCGAGGTGGCGACCGGTCGATTGCGCGATCTCCTCAGATTGGAAAAGGACGTCGTTATCGGAATTGCCGCCCAGCTCGGCTACGTGCTGTCCGAGGCCGAGCGGCAGATGATTCTTGAGAACGGGACGCAGGATCTCGCCGCGTTCCTCGCCTATTCGCGGGGGCTGTTGGCGGAGGATCTCGGCGATTACGCGGCGGCTGCGGCGCATTTTGCTGACGCGATTCAACGGGATCCTGGGTTTGCTGATGCCCGTGACGAGTTCGAGGTCAGCGCCGTGGCGCAAGAGGTGCAGGAGGCCACTCCGGGTGAGGTGACCACTGTGGCGGCTGAGGCACCGCCGCCACCGCCGATCCCAGTGACACAGCCTGTGGTGGATGCGCTCAGCTCGACGGTGCAGGATGTCGCATCCACCCAGGGTGAGCAGGCCGCGGGTACGACCGAACAGCAGCAGACGACGCAACCGGCGACGGGGACCACGGCGGCGGATCCGCCACCACCGACCACGCCCCCGCCCTCGGTAACCGGGAAAATCCGAATCTTCTTCAGACTGCCATGAACACGCGAACCGCTGTCCTCGCCACCCTCCTCGCCGCCGCGCTGACCGGAGAACTCGTTGGCCAGAACCGGATCGTCGCGCGCACGGCGGTGCTGATTGAGGGTTACACGTTCGACTCCGGGCTGGTGTACGACAAGATCTCGGAATTCACCGTCCCGGTTTCTGTGTCCATCCCCGTGGGGCGCCTCGCCAGCGTGACGCTGTCCGGCGGCTACGTGAGCGTAGACCTCACCTCGGCAGACGCGACTCTCCTAGCCGATCAAGCGATCTCGGGCATGCTCGATACCGAGGTGCGGGTCACCCTCAACGTCGTGCCGGGCCGGCTGTTGTTGATCGGGACCGGCGCCATTCCCTCGGGGATCAAGACGGTGCAGCAGGACGAGCTGTCCATTCTCGGCGCGCTGTCCAGCGACCTCATCGGTTTCTCCACCTCGACGGTTGGGACCGGGGGGAATGTAGGCGGCGGGTTTGTCGGGGCACTGCCTCTGGGGCGCTACGCGCTGGGAGTGGGAGCCAGCTACAAGCAGCCGTTGTCCTACCAGCCGGTGAGCGGTAGAGACTCGCTGTTGCGTCAAGGTGGTGAGCTGCGGCTGCGGGCAGGGCTGGAGGGGCCCCTCGCCCGCCGCACGTATCTCCGATTCGCCGGCATCTATGCGGCCCGACAGAAGGACCAACTTGGTGGCCAGACGAAGCACGGCGTGGGGAACAGGATCATTGGCTACCTGGCGCTCAGTCAGGGATTGGGCTCGGCAATGTCGGTCACGCTCTACGGCTTCGACGTATTCCGCAGTAACCCGCAGATTGAGCCGACGGCGCTGGGTGCAGCGATCCTGCCCCGGGGCAATCTGCTCGCGCTGGGAGGGCGGCTCGCGTTTGCTCTGGGTCGGCGGACGTCGTTCACGCCCCACGCCGAGTACCGGATCTCAGCGATCGCGGTGGACACCAGCGACACCACCCTGCGTCGCGCGGGCAGTACCGTGCGCATGGGCGCCGAACTGAGGCACGGTTTCGGCTGGCGGACCGCCGTTGTGCTACAGGGAAGCGGGGTGTTCGGTAACGTGGTTCAGGCGGGCCGAGACATCAACCTGCGCGGCTTCCGAGCGGCGCTCAAACTGGAGCTCATTCCGTGATGCGGAGACTACCGGTGTGGGGGCTCACGGTCGCCGTCGTGGTGGCCTGCGGAGAACTCTTCGCGCCGCCGCTCTCCACCGCGACGCTCAGCGTCGTGCCGGTGTACGAGGACGTCGCCGTCCTGCTCGACAACGCGTTCCAGCTGCGGATCGTGGTGGAGCGGGAGAGTGAGGGAACGTTCGAAGAGGTGACGACAGTAACGGTGGCCCTCGACCCCGAGACTGGCGAGGCCAGCGCGGAGATCAACGTCGTTCTGCTCCAGAGCCCGGAGAAGTTCCGCATCGGGCTCAGGGTGGAGCGCGTCTCGGACGGTGCGGTGCTGTTCGAGGGGTTCGACTTCGTCGAGGTGACGGAACAAACGACGGACGAGCCGTCAGCCGTCGAGATCGAGGTCACGTACGTCTACCTGCCGGCCGCCAGCATCGAGATCGACCCCAAAGAAGCCACGCTGCTCGAGGGCGCCACGCTGCAATTCACCACAGTGACGCGCGACGCCGACGGGAATGAGATCGACGTGCCCGTGGGATTCGCGCTCGCCAACCCGGAGCACGAGAGCATCCTCGACGTGAACCGCTTGTCGGGCGAGGCCACGGCCCTGCAGGCCATTGCCGAGACGCCGGTGTTCGTGGTGGCGAGCACCAAGGACGAGGTACCGGTCGAGGACACGGCCCGCGTGTACGTCTGCTCGCCGACGGTCGTTGGCCCGGTCCGGTTCCTCGAGGTTAGCCCGACGACCCATACCTTCACGCTGTTGGGGGAGGAACTGCAGCTCGTCGCCACCGGGCAGGATCTCTGCAACAACCAGATCCCTGATCCCGACGTCGACTGGTCTTCGTCCGCCTCGGACGTGCTTCCTGTGAGTGCCGCCGGCGTCGCCAGGGCGCGGGACAACGGTGCTGCCACGGCGACCGCCACCCTCACTGCGGATGCCTCGGTAAGTGCCACGACCGGCGACCTGACGGTCCAGATACCGGAAGGCAGCCTCCAGGGGATCGTACGGCGACAGGAAGACAGCTCACCTGTGGCAGGCGTCGAGCTGGTTCTGACCGACGTGTTCGGCCGCGAGCGGCGGGCTACGACAGGGGCGGACGGCGCGTACCTGTTCACCAACGTGCTAGCCGGGCCGAACTACACGCTGGATGTGAATGCGGCGACGCTGCCACCGATCACCGTGCTCGTCAGCGACCAAGGTCGGACGGTTGAGATCGTGGGCGACGCTACGTCGGACGCGCCCGAGACGCTGATCCGCAAAGCGAACATCCCAATCTTCACACAGGTCTCGGCGACCTCTGTCACGGTCGGCGGCGAGATCGAGGTGACGTTGTTCGCGGACATGAGCGAAGTGGCACCGGCACTGGGCGCGTTGACGGCAGCCATAACGTGGTCGGACGCCGTGCTCCGCTATGTCGCCGGGTNNGCGAAGTGGGACCGGCACTGGGCGCGTTGACGGCAGCCATAACGTGGTCGGACGCCGTGCTCCGCTATGTCGCCGGGTCGTTCGAGGCGGTGGCGAGCTGGGACGGCATCATTGAGAATCCGGCCGTGCCTGGGCAGCTCACCCTTGTAGCCGTCTCGACCAACGGCGTGGCTGACGACGTCGTGACAGTGGCCCGCTTCCGGCTGCGGGCCAACGCCGCAGGCAGCACGACCGTCATGCCGGTGGCCACCGAGCTGGGAACGATTGACAGCGACGGTGTCTCGTACGACTTGCTCCAGCTGGGGAACGTGACATTCGCCGGCTCGGACGTGGTCTCCAACTAGGAGCGACGCGGCATTCGGGACGGTCCACGGAAGGCCACGGGCTAACCGAGTTGACGCTCGGGAGGATAGCAATGCGGGCTCGCCTATTTGTGGTTTTGGCGCTCACTCTGGTCTGGCCGGGTAGGAGTGCCGCTCAGGAGCAGGCCCAACTTCAGGCACTGCTGCAGCAGGTCAGCGAGCACTCCGGACGGGTCATCGTCGGGTTCAAGCCACCCGAGGCGGCTCGGGGAGTGCCGGCGCCAGGGGTCGTTGCACTGGCGGCGACCCAAGTCGCCGACCTGGCTCGGCAGAAGCTGGAGAACCGCGGTGCCCAGATCCGGCGGCACCTGCGCATCGTGCCGGCCGTTGCGGCGACCCTCGACACGGCTTTGGTGCGGCAGCTCCTGGCCGATCCGTGGGTCGAGTATGTCGAGCCGGACTGGCCGGTTGAACCGGTCGACCTCGGAGCGCGGCCATGGGACGCCGAGCGAGCGAGAGCCACCGTGCTGCCCGATGCGACTGCCACGCTCGTTTCCCAGTCGGTCCCCTGGGGGGTCGACCAGATCAACGCCCCCCTCGTGTGGGCCACGACGACGGGCTCGGGCGTCAGGGTAGGCATCATCGACAGCGGGATCGACAAGGACCACCCCGATCTGAGCGTCGCTGGTGGGATCAATCTGGTCACGGGCCTGGAGACGCCCGAAGAGTGGAACGACGACGCGCCCTTCTGCGATGGTCACGGGACCCACGTCGCCGGGACGGTGGCGGCACTGGACAACGATGACTTCGTGGTCGGCGTCGCCCACGGGGTTGAGCTGTACGCCCTGCGTGTCTTTGACCCGCCGCCGGGGTTCGGCTGCGGCGCCGCCACGTCCGACATCATCGCGGCCGTCGAGTGGGCCGCGGACGATGGGACCGGTGCACGGCGACTCGATGTCATCAACCTGAGTCTGGGTGGCGGGCAGGCATCCCAGGCCGCGGCGGATGCCTTCGCGTCGGCCTACGCCAACGGAGTGGTGATCGTCGCGTCGAGTGGCAACGGATCGGGGCCGGTGATCTATCCGGCGGCCTATCCCAGCGTGATCGCCGTGGCCGCCACCGACGGCAGCGACACACGGGTCTGGTTCTCGAATTATGGGCCAGAAGTGGAGTATGCCGCGCCCGGCTGGGATGTGCCCAGCACCCTGCCTGGTCCCGATGTCGGATTCTTCAGCGGTACGTCGCAGGCCTCCCCCCACGTGGCCGGCGTCGCGGCCCTGCTCCGCGGTGTCGACGCCGCGCTGACGCCCGATGACGTTCGCGACTACTTGCGGCGAGGTGCCGTCGACCTCTCCCCGGGCGGGCGGGACGACTACACCGGCCATGGGCGGGTCGACGCGCTGGCGAGCGTCAACGCGCTGACAGGGTCCGCAGTGACCTTGGCGGCGCTGCCGGCGACCGTGGGCTTCAACTCTTTTGCCGCGGCCACCGCGCCGACCACCGACGTGCAACTGGAAGCCTCCGGCGGAAACGTCGGCTGGACCGCCAGCGCGAACCGGTCGTGGGTCTCGCTGTCCGCCACCAGCGGGACCGCGTCGCCCGGTAGCCCCTCGACCCTCGGTGTTGGCATCGACCCCGCCGGACTCAGCGTCGGAGTCCACGTCGCGGACGTCACCATCGAGTCGGGAGACGCGGCCAATACGCCGTTCACTATCCAGGTGCGGGTCAACGTGGCCGAGACGATGGTCGCCCTAGATGACGCGGTGGCGGGTCGCATTGAGCAGCGTGGGCAACGCAACCGCTACTACTTCGACGGCACGGCCGGCCAATATGTGGACATCGCCCAGGTGTGGGACTACTCCAACGACGATCCTCTGTTCGATCCGCACCTGCGGCTCTACGGTCCCGATGGCGCGAAGCTGATCGAGTCGGACATCTCGTTCGAGGCGGGCGGCTACTTACAGGCGCTCATCGCGGGCTACCAGTTGCCGGCTGACGGAACGTACGTGGTCGAAACGGGTGCCTGGCTCGATCGGGATACCGGTGACTATGTGCTCAAGCTGCGCGAGAGCGGGCCCATCGGCGCCGTGGACATTCTCGGCACGTTCGTGGGTGCACCGCAGGACGGCTCGCCAGCCACGTTCCCGATGCAGGTGGCCAACATCGGGCGGGGCACGCTTGGCTATACCGTCACGTCCGCCTACCCGTGGCTATCCGCAACTCCGGCGTCCGGCAGCGTCACGCCATCGCCGGCCGCCGCCGTTGCGTTCGGCGGCCGCGACCGGGCCGGCTATCGGCAGCAGGACCGTTGGACGACTCCGCCCAACATCCCGGATGAATTCAAGCCCTTCATCCCGACACCGGAGAACGTTCGAGACAAGCTGCTGCAGATGGCCCCGCCGGAGATTCGCCAGCGGCTCCCACAGCAGGGCATCCCGATAGTGCGGGCACCGACGGCCCTCGACGCCGTGGCCCAGGCCGCGACCCTCACGGTCACGGCCGATCCCGCTGGGCTGCGGCAAGAGTGGTACTCCGGTGGCTTCTTCATTGAGTTCGACGACACCTGGTTCTGTGGGGTAGCGGTCCCCGAGACGGACCCGAACGAGGAGGAGCCGGGCTGTGGCAGGGTGTTCGTCTCGGTGTCGTTCCGTGTGATGGCGCCCGAGACCGAGGTGGTGGCCGAGCCGCTCTACTGGGCCACCGGTGCGGGGCGCTCGGCCGGTGGCGAGGCGGTGATCGCCACGTCCGGGCTGGGATTCTTCGAGGGTTTGCCCTCCGCTGGCCCGCAGCTCTTGCTGTTCAACATCGATGGCACCCTGGCAGACGCTCGAGGCGTGGATTTCGATCCGTACCCTGGCGGCATCGCCCCCGACCGGGACGGTAATCTCTACGTCGGCAGTTGGTGGGACATGCGCGTAACCAAGGTGGACCCGACGGGCGCGGCCACCACCTTCGCCGACGATCTGCCGCTCTGGCCCAATTACATCGCGCGCGCCGGCGACGACAACTTCTACCTGAGCGGGTGCTCGGGCTACGTATACCGGCTCTCAGGTGATGGAAGCCTGGTGTCCCCGTTCGGTCCCTATCTCGGATGTCCGGCGGGGCTCGACTACGACCCGGCAGCGGGGATTCTCTGGGTCGCGGTGTTCTACGATCGCATCGTGGGCCTCGCCTTGGACGGCTCGGTCGTGGCCGAGATCCAGACGGGCGATTTGGCCATGTCAGGCCTGACCGTTGGTGCATCCGGCCTGCTGTACGTCTCCACCTTCGGCGGCGACCTCTATACCGTCGACCCGGCCACGGGGACGGTCACCGGGCTCGGACGCGAGCCGGATAGCTACTACGGTTTTAGCGTCGGCGATCTCGAGTTGGTGGATGGGGCGCTGTTCCTCGCCGACTTCTTCCAGGCGGAACGGCTGCGGGTCAACGACCGGCCGCCAGACGACGTGCTTCAGGTCAACATCAGCCCGGCGCAGGTTGCCCTGTCGTCGCCGCCGGGCACAACGCCGGTGAGCAGGACGGTTGAGCTGACCGGTCCTGCAACGAGGTTCACGGTCCTCCTGTCGGAGACACCCTGGGTGAGCGTGTCGCCCTTGAGTGGCGACGTGCCCGGTTCCATCCAGGTAACGGCGGACCCCACCGGTCTGCCGCCCGGCTCGTATACCGACGTGGTGTTGCTGGACATCAACGGTGCGTCGGTCCGTGAGATTCCAGTCGTCTTCACCATTGGGAACGCCATAGCCGTGGGCGCCGAGCTGACGGCGACCTTGGTGTACGGCACGCGTGATCGCTACCGGTTCGATGGCACGGCCGGTCAGGTTGTGGATGTCGCGCTGCTGGGTGATGCGGTCAGCGTGACGCCGCTGGATGACCCGTTCGTGCGCCTGTACCACCCCGACGGCCGGCTCCTCGCGTTCAACGACGACGCCTGGCTGGCGGGCGGAGGCCTCAATTCGCTGATCCCCAGCGTCGAGCTCCCGGTGGATGGCACCTACGTCATTGAGGCCGGGGCATACTATGATGACGACGGCGGTGACTACCTACTCAAGGTGCGCTCTTCAGGGCCCATTCTGGCCGTCGACTTGAACTTTGGCCTGGTTCGGGCACCGGAAGGGGGTACGTCGTCGACCCTTGACGTGGCGGTCTTCAATCTGGGCTCCGGCGAGGCCACGTTCACGGCGACTCGGTCGGAGCCGTGGCTTTCCATCAGTACGCCCGGTGGTCCGACAGCAGGCCCCGCCCAGCTCGCTGCGACCCTCCTTGCGGCAGCGAAGCCCACGGAGGTCGATGATGAGGTTCGGGCGCGGCTGCGGCTACCTGCAGGCTGGCGGGAAGGCATGCCGCCTTATCTAGACGCTGACTCGGCTCGCGAGCTGCTGGCGCGGCCTGAGGGCGACCGTCACCTGCGGTTCACCACGCGTGCGGGGGCAGGGTTCGCTGGCTCAGATGCGGGAGAGGTGCCGGCGGGCGCGGTCCTGGGGCGGGTGACCGCCGATCCGACGGACCTGCCCATTGGTGACTATTCCGGCATCATCGACCTCGTCCCCGATGACACCTGGTGGCCGTTCGGTCCGAGCGTACGCGTTGGATTCCGGGTGTACACCCCAGGCAGTGTGTTTGCCTCGGGGCTCATCGCCCCTGCCGGGATGGACGCGGCGCAGGGCGGTGAGCTGTTGGGTGTCAACGTGGACAATAGCGGCGGCTCCGTG
>WVYX01000262.1:24777-24933 GCA_011772755.1 Gemmatimonadales bacterium | reverse complement strand
GACAACGCGATGACGACTTCCATAGGGGCCGCGGAGCTGGTGCGCTTTCTCGAGGCGGAGGGACGCGCCGCCAAGCTGGTGGATTTCTCGTAGGCAGCGGAGTGCCGCCGTTGGAGCGGCCGGGAAGGGCTGCTGCGTTGAGCTACTCCTGCCGCC